>NZ_CP015992.1:0-624400 GCF_001708505.1 Pseudomonas sp. TCU-HL1 | reverse complement strand
GAGGTAGCCGCCCTTGAACAGGGAGTTCTTCATCTCGATCAGGCCGGGGCGCAGGTTCTTCGCCAGCACCTTGAGGATGCCGGGGGACGTCAGGGTCTCGACCATGTCGGGAATCGAAATATCGGACTTGCGGTAGCCCTCGCGCTTCATGGCCAGCACGGCGCTGGGGCCAACGGTGACGGTGCCGTCGATCATCCGCGTCAGGTGCACGCCGAGGAACGGCATGGATGGGTCCGGAATCGGGTAGATCAGGTGGTTGACGATCTGGTTGTGCTGCTTGGGCAGCAGGTAGTACTCGCCCCGGAACGGGCAGATGATGAAGTTCGGCTCGATGCCGAGCATGCGCACCACGCGATCGGCCATCAGCCCCGAGCAGGTGATCAGGTAGCGACCATGGAACTCGTCGGTGCGGGTACGCACCACCACTTCATCGGCATGCTCGTCGAGGCCGGTGACTTCGGCGCTGAAGCGGATCTCGCCGCCGGCGGCCTGGAACTCGCGGCCCATCGCGGCGGTGACTTCGGCGTAGCTGACGATGCCACTGGAGGGCACGAAGATGCCGCCCATACCGACGATGTTCGGCTCGCGCTCGCGCAGTTCGGCGGCGGACAGCCAGTGGCGTTCCAGGCCGTTGGCGGCGGTGCGTTCCCAGAGCGCCTTCATGCGCTCCATCTCCAGCGCGTTGGTGGCCACCAACAGCTTGCCGCACTCGTCGTAACGGATGCCGTGCTTGTTGCAGAAAGCCTTGGTGGCCTTGTTGCCTTCCAGGCAGAAGCGCGCCTTGAGGCTGCCGGGGGTGTAGTAGACGCCGGCATGGATCACGCCGCTGTTGTGGCCGGTCTGGTGACGGGCCGGGCCGGACTCCTTCTCCAGGAGAAGAACCTTGGCATCCGGGTAAACCTGCATCAGCTGCATGGCCGTGGACATGCCCACGATACCGCCGCCGATGATGATGAAATCGTACACAGCCATTACCTCGCGCTTGGCGCAGCGGATAGGTGTTGGGCTTCGCTGCGCTCAGCGCCAACCTACGGTCGAACATTTGTGCCGGGCACGGCGAAGGGCCGCCCGTGGCAGCCCTCCGCCGCGCTCCATTGATTATTGACCGCGCAGGTAGCGGGGCTTCTGGTAGCTGATGAAGCCGCGCTGGCGCATCAATTCGCGACGCAGACCCTCGTGGGGGATGAAGCGGTCGCGGCCATGCAGCCAGAACAGGTTGTTGATGAGCACGAAGCTGCCCACCGGCACCGGCACGGACAGCTTCTGCGCGCTGCCTTCCAGGGATTCGGACAGGGCGTTCAGCCAGATGCCTTCCTCGAAGTTTTCCGGCTGCACGAACTGGTCGATGTAGCGCATGGTCGGGCGGCCTTCGGCGTCGGTATCGAACACCGGATGGAACACGTCCTCGCTGACCTTCTTGCTCGGCGGCGCGGTCCAGCGCATCTCGCGACGGGCCAGCGGGTGGCGGAAGAACTCGTCGCACTGCTCCCAGTCGTCCAGGTGCAACAGCAGGGAGTTGCCGCCTTCCATGTTCTTCTCGTCGATCTTCAGCATCAGCACGTAGTCGGTGATCTGGTTCACGAAGGTGCCGTCGTTGTGCAGCTCCATGACCCGGTGCGGCTGGCGCAGGTAACTGTCGGAGTTGTCGGTGTTGACCACTACGAAGCGGGCGTAGAACTGGCCGCTCATGGCGTCGTAGTTGGAACGGCCGATCAGGTGGGCGCAGGCGGTGGTGAATTTCACCATGTCCTCGGCCTGGCTCACGTCATCCAGCCCGACGGGCGTGATCAGCATGCCGCCGGAGGCGCGGCTCAGGATGGTGTTCAGCAGCACCGGGCGCAGGGTGCCTTCGCACAGGTCGTCGAGTATCTGGCCGAAGCGGAAGCGCAGGAAGGATTTGTACTCCAGGGCCTGGACCGGCCACTCACCCACCGCCTTGACGAAGGCCTCCACCGTTTCGCGGGCGAAGGTCAGCTGGAGCAGGCGCGGCGACTGCTGGGAGGGTGTGACGGTGAACCCCCGGGTCTCCAGCGGCATCGGCATCACAAGGTCCTCGATCTTCGTAAAGGCGTTCATGGCGGTTTCCTGGCAAAGAAGTGGTAGGCAGCGCCCGGATCAGGTGGGCGAGTGGAAAATATCGCCACAAACTAAAAATGTCTACATTTTTAAAAAACGAAAATAAAACGCACGTTTGTCCATTGTTTCTCGGTGAAAAGACGTTTCGGTATGATCCGCAAAACGTTGTGAGGAACAGCACCTTGGAAGCACTCGCCCCTCGTCAGAACTCGGCTTTCAGCGGGTATGAGTGGCTCAAGCAGGACATCATCCGTGGCGTGTTCAAGCCCGGTGAAAAGCTGCTGATGAGCACCCTGAAGGAACGCTACGACCTGGGCGTGGGCCCGCTGCGTGAAGCCCTGTCGCAATTGGTGGCGGAGAAGCTGGTGGTCGCCATCAGCCAGAAGGGCTACCGCGTGGCACCCATGTCCGTGGAAGAGATGAAGGACATCTACGACGCCCGCGCGAACCTGGAAGCAATGATCGTCGGCCTGGCCATCGAGCGCGGCGACGACGCCTGGGAAGCGTCGATCCTGGCCCAGTCCCATACCCTGGCCAAGGTGATGGAAGTGAAAACCCGCGAGCAGCGCCTGGATGTCTGGGACCAGCGCCACAAGGCGTTCCACACCGCCATCGCATCGGGCTGCAACTCCAAGCACCTGTTGCAGGCCCGCAGTTACCTGTTCGACCAGGCCGAACGCTACCGCCACCTCTGGCTGACCCAGACGGTGTTCTCCGAAGAAGCCCTGGAGCGCAAGCGCCAGGAACACGCCGCGCTGGTGGAAGCCATCCTCGCCCGCGACGCCGCGCGCGCCAGCGAGATGATGCGCACCCACCTGATGACCCCGGTGCCAATCATTGCCGAGATCATGCGGGCGGGTGGGTTGGGTAATACGGCGCGTTGATTGGCGTGTTTTGGGGCCGCTACGCGGCCCTTTGCGAGTAAACATCCACGTTCGTAGAACGTGGACCTGCTTTTTGCCCCCGAGAAGGGGGGGGAGCATGGCATCTGCGCCTGGCTCACCGCTGGACTTGTTGGAGCAAGGGGGACGCCGAGTTCTTGCTCGCGAATGTGGCACCGCTTTCGCCAGCAAGCTGGCTCCTACAAGACAACCGCCACGCCTCGCTCCTACAGAAAATCCCGACTTCATCCTGCTAGTCGGCACATTTCAATCGTCACAGGCAGAGCCGATGACTCAAGACCACGCCTTAAGGACGTGGTTTCCCAAGTTCAAATGAATTCGCCCCCACAGAAAAGCCGATACAACGCCATACCCTCTTTGTCGGACTGAATTCATTCACGCTGTAGGCCGACGGCCTGCCCTGTACACCCAAGCGCAAAAACTCATGCGCCAAACGCAAATCCACACCGGCCCGTTTTTCTTACTGTCTTGGAGCCTCTCACTCCAACAACAAGAAAGGTACGGTCATGGCTGGTGCACTCTCGAACAACGATTCATCCCCTGAACAATCCCAAGGCGCAGTGCCGGACTCGCAGCGGCTCAGCCGTGGCTCATTGACAATGGCCTGGTGGGGCATCTGCAGTGCGATGTTCTACCTGGTGGTCGCCGCCGCCCTGGCCATGGGCTACGGTACGGTCAATGCCATCATCGGCCTGGTGCTGTCGGTGGTCAGCTACGGCGTGATCAATGCGGTCATCACCCGCCACGCCATCGCCACCGGGCTGTCGGTGGCGCAGTTCTCCCAAGTGCTGTTCGGCAAGACTGGCGCTGCGCTGGCCACGCTGATTTTCAGCGCCACGGCGATCTATTACAGCGTCTTCGAAGGCTCTGTGATGGCAGTGGCCCTGCAGCACTACCTCCCTGCTATTGGCTTGCATGGCGCCTTCCTGCTGGTGGTCTGCTACAGCGTGTTACTGATCTTCGGCAACGCCATGCGCTGGCTCGACAAGCTCAACGGCGTACTGCTGCCCTTCTACCTGATCGGCCTGGTGGCAGCGGTGGCGATGGCCATCGCCGAGTACGGCTACTCGCCCGCCTGGCTGGCCATGGCGCCGGAAGGCGGGCCGGTCGAGCACGGCTGGTGGAACTGCTTCACCTACTTCATGGGTGTGTGGGTGCTGATGATGTACACTTGGGACTACGCCCGCTTCGGGCGCCAGGAAGACAGCCGCTACCACGCCCATTTCAACTTCGGCATGCCTTTCTATGCCGTCGCCTTCCTGCTCAACGGTCTGGTGGGCATCTTCCTTGCTGCCACCATCCCCACTGACGGTGGCTTGAGCGAAGTGTCGGTGGTGCTGGCAATCATCAAGCTGATGGGCTTGGCCGGCCTGCTGTTCGTCTGGATCAGCCAGACGCGCATCAACACTGGCAACTTTTTCCTCGCCGCCACCAACATGCAAGCCTTCTTCGCCCACCTGGGCCTGGCGCACGTGCCTTATGTTGCGTGGGCGCTGCTGACGGGGGCGGTGGTCTACCTGCTGATGCTGCTGGACGTGTTCAGCTACATCCTCCAGGCGCTGGCCTACCAGAGCATCTTCATCGTCGGCTGGGTGGCCATCACCCTGGCGCACATCCTCTTCTCGCGCACCGCGCAGTACCGCCTCGACGGCCTGCCAGCCTTCCGCGCCCGCGGCCTGTTCGCCTGGCTCGTCTCGGCGTCGGTCGGTATCGCCCTGCACACCAGTGGCGATGCCGACCTGGCCACCAGCTCAGCCCCGGCGGCCTTCCTGGTGGCCTTCCTCGGCTACCTCGCAGTGCCCGTCCTGTTCCGCCGTGCCCAGCCCCAGGGCGATCTCGGCTGATCCCCCCCGGCCGTCTCCGGGCGGCCCCTTTCTCCGCCATCCACAACAAGAACACCGGAGCGGTCAATGAACCTGCAACACACTCGGCTTAACTCGATTCTGGCAACCCTGCTCGCCGTCGGCCTCGCGCAGCCGGTCTACGCCGTGGAAATCACCGATAACCTCGACCTCGGCGGCGCCATCCGCGGGCGCCTGGACTATGACCCGGACCGGGACCTTTCCAAGTTCAGCTTCGATACCTTCTTTCTTACTGCGGACTACCACTCCGACACCTGGATCGCCGCCGCCAAGTACCGTTTCTATGGCGATGCCTACCCGTTTGACTACACCGACAAAGTAGGCGACATCGCCTTCGCCGAGTACGCCTGGGTTGGCTACAAGTTCTCCCCTGAGCAGCAACTGCAGGTGGGCCAGACGCCCATTCCGTTCGGCCTGCTGCCCTACTTCGGCAGCACCTTCTTCGAAAGCCTGGGCAACGTGATCGGCCTGGAAGACACCCAGGACATCGGCTTCAACTACTTGCAGCAAAGCGGCGACTGGGACCTGCAGGCGGCCTATTACCCGATCCCCGCCGAACAGGGCAAGGGCACCAGCCGTGGCGGGCGAACCTACGGCACCGGCGTGGCAACGGCAGATGATTACGTGGTGGACGGCAGTGACAACCACGAGAAGGACATCCTCGTCGGGCGCCTGGCGCGGCAGTTCGAGGCCGGCGGCTGGAAATCGGAAGTCGGCCTCTCGGGCCTCGCCTCGACGCTGGAGAACCAGGACACCGACCGAGACGGCCATCGCTATGCCGCCGCCCTGCATTTCTCCGGCAATCACGGCCCCTGGGGCATTCAAGCCCAGGCGGCAAGGCAGCAGATGACGCCGAAGAACCCCGGCGACGATCGTCTGGTGAGCTTCGGCAGCTTCGACGGCACCTTCAACGTCGCCGCCAAGGGCAACCTGTACCTCGCCGACCTCAGCTACGACATCGCCGGGCAATACGGCTGGCTGTCGGGCATCAAGCTCTACGCCAACTACAGCCTGTTCGACAAGGATGAAAGCGCCTTCCAGGACTCCCAGCGCTTCATCGCCGGCAGCTCCTTCAGCCTCGGCCCGCTGTGGATCGCCCTGGAGTGGCTGCACGGCAAGAACGACCCATATATCGGTGGCAGCAGCTACACCCAGAGCCTCGGCGCCGGCGGCAGCGAGCGCTGGGAAAACCAGCTCTACAGCAACATCGGGTACTACTTCTAGCCGCCCGACCTGAGCCCGCTTGCTGGCGAAGGCGCAGGCCCCCTTCGCGAGCAAGCTTGCTCCTACGTGGAATGCGCCCCGGTAATTCCCCTCCCCGAGTGCGCCAAAACGCAACAAGGGGTACACCCAGCGACAAGCCAGCCACCCCGCCCCAGCCGTAGCGTATACCCCATGGGCCGCGCGCAGACGGCCCTCACCCGAAACATAAAAACAAGCGTTGGTGCCCCATGAAAACAGTAGATCCGATCACCTTGGCGGTCGTGCGAGGCGCGCTGGAAACAGCGCAGCGCGAAATGACCCTGACCCTGGAGAAGACTGGCCGTTCCAGTGTCTTCAACCTTGCCCACGATTACTCCAACTCCCTGTTCGACCATCTCCCGGAGATGATCCTGCAAGGCCAGGACATCCCGATCCACCTGGGCTCGCTGATTCCCGCTATGAAGTGCGTGGCCGAGTTTTTCGGCGACGACATTGCCGAAGGCGACGTGATCTACCACAACGACCCCGCCTACAAAGGCAGCCACATCCTCGACTGCTGCATGTACAAACCGGTGTTCTACAAGGGCGAGCTGGTGTTCTGGACCGTGTGCAAGGGCCACCTCACCGACATCGGCGGCCCCGTACCGGCCGGCTACAACCCGGACGCCAAGGAAATCTACGCCGAAGGCCTGCGCATCCCGCCGGTCAAGCTGTGGGCCAATGGCAAGCGCCGTGAAGACGTGATCAACCTGATGCTCACCAACATGCGCGCCCGCCCCTACCAGGAGGGCGACCTCAACGCCCAGTTCGGCGCCTGCAGCGTCGGCGAAAGGCACCTGCTGGAGCTGCTCGACAAGTACGGCGTCGAGCAGGTTCGCGCCTGCATCGCCGAGCTGAAGAACATGGCCGACCGCCACATGCGCGCCCTGCTGCGCGACGTCCCGGATGGCCACTACAGCGGCACCGCCGTGCTTGAAGACTCTGGCCACGGCCTGGGTGAACTGGCCATCACCGCCCATGTGGAAATCCGCGGCGACCAGGCCCACGTGCGCATCGAAAGCCCGCCGCAGGTGCCCTATTTCATCAACTCCTACGAGGGCAACTCGGTATCCGGCGTCTACCTCGGGCTGATGATGTTCGCCCAGGTCGCCCCGCCCTATAACGAAGGGTTGTACCGCTGCGTCAGTGTCGACGTCGGCCCGCGCGGCACCCTGTGCAACGCCCAGGAGCCGGCGCCCCACGTCAACTGCACCACCACACCGATGGAAACCCTGGCCGACGCCGTGCGCCTGGCCCTGGAGCAGGCCTCGCCGCAGCGCGTCACCGCCTCCTGGGGTCACACCAGCGGCATCAACATCGCCGGCCGCGACCCGCGCAACGAGAACAGCGAGTACGTGACCATGGTCCTGGCCTCGATCATTTCCGGCGCTGGCGCCAACAAGGTGATGGATGGCTGGCATTCCCGCGGTCCGCTGTGCTGCTTCGGTGCACTGATGAGCGGCGACATAGAGTTGCTCGAACATGCGTACCCGGTGGTCATCCACCGCTACAGCCTGATGACCGATAGCGGCGGCGCCGGCGAATTCCGCGGCGGCTCCGGCACACGCCTGGAGATCGAGCCCCTGGCCCACGACATGACCATGGTCGGCTTCGGTGAAGGCCGGCAGCTGCCAACAGCCGGCGCGGCTGGGGCGCGCAACGTGTTGATCGAGCCAAAGCTCGGCCGGCTGATCCACCGCCAGGTCAACGGCGAGGAAACCCACTACATCCAGAACCCCATGCTCACCGTCCATCCGGGCGAGCGGATCATCAACATCAACCCGGGTGGTGGCGGCTATGGCGACCCGCTGCGTCGCCCCGTGGCCGCCGTGCTGGAAGACGTGCGCAACGGCCTGGTCTCGCCCAAGGGCGCAGCCCTGGAATATGGCGTGATCCTCGACGCCAAAGGCCACCTCGACGAAACCGCCACCCGCGCTGCCCGCGCCCAGTACTGATCGGAGATTCGACATGCGCAACCAATTTCGCCTGGGCATCGACGCCGGCGGCACCTTCACCGACTTCATCCTGGCCAACCGCGACGGCTCCGTGCAGCTGTTCAAGGCGCCCTCCACTCCGCAGGACGGCACCCTGGCCATCCGCGCCGGCCTCGCGCAGATCGCCGACGCCACCGGCCGCACGCCGGCGGACATCATTGCCAACTGCGACCTGTGCATCAACGGCACCACGGTAGCCCTCAACGCACTGATCGAGCGCACCGGCGTCAAAGTCGGCCTGCTCTGCACCGAAGGCCACGAGGACAGCCTGGAAATCCGCCTCGGCCACAAGGAAGAAGGCCACCGCTACGACGCTAACTACCCACCAGCGCACATGCTGGTACCGCGTCACCTGCGCCGCCCCATTGCCGGCCGTATCCTCAGCGACGGCCGTGAGCACAGCCCGCTGGATGAACGCGCCATTCATGACGCCATCGACTACTTCCGCGCCGAGGGCGTGGAGGCGGTGGCCATCTCCTTCGTCTGGTCGGTGCGCAACCCGAGCCATGAGAAGCGCGCCGCCGAACTGGTACGCGCCACCCTGCCCGGCGCCTTCGTCTGCACCGGTTTCGAAGTGTTCCCGCAGATCCGCGAATACACCCGCACCTCGACAACCGTGGTCAACGCCTACCTGAGCCCGGTGATGGGCCGCTACGTGGAACGCATCGACGCACTGTTCGAGGAACTTGGCGCCCAGCAGCCGGTGCGCTACTTCCAGTCCAATGGCGGCCTGGCGCCGGGCAATGTGATGCGCGATCGCGCAGTGAACGCCATCAACTCCGGCCCGGCCTCGGCGCCCCAGGCGGGCCTTTCGGTGGCTCGCCCCTTCGGCATCGACAATGTGATCACCGTCGACATGGGCGGTACCTCCTTCGACATCACCCTGACCAATGCCGGGCGCACCAACTTCAGCAAGGACGTGGACTTCCTCCGCCAACGTATCGGCGTGCCGATGATCCAGGTGGAAACCCTCGGCGCCGGCGGCGGCTCCATCGCCCACCTCGACGAGTTGGGCATGCTCCAGGTCGGCCCACGCAGCGCTGGCGCCAAGCCGGGCCCGGTGTGCTACGGCAAGGGCGGCACCGAGCCGACGGTGACCGATGCCAACCTGGCCCTAGGCTACCTGCCGGACGGCGCCCTGCTTGGCGGCAGCATCCGCCTCAACCGCCAGGCGGCGCTGGACGCCATCCGGCAGAAGATCGCCGACCCGCTGGGCATCAGCATCGAGCGTGCGGCCTTCGGCATCACCACGCTGGTCAACCTGAACATGGTCAACGGCATCCGCCGCGTGTCCATCGAACGCGGCCACGACCCGCGCGACTTCGCCCTGATCGGTGCCGGCGGCGCGGCGGGCATGCACGTGGTGCGCCTGGCCGAGGAAATCGGCATCCACACTGTGCTGATCCCCAAGGTCGCCTCCGGTCTGTGCGCCTTCGGCCAGATCCTCTCCGATGTGCGCTACGACCAGCTGACTACCCTGCCCATGCGCCTAGACGCCGGACACGTGAACCTGAGCCGGCTCAATCGCGCCCTGGCCGACCTGCGCCAGCAGGGTCTGGTCAACCTGCGTGACGACGGTTTCGGCGACGAGACCACTAGCTGCCACTACACCCTGGAAATGCGCTACCTCGGGCAAATCCACGAATGCAGCGTGCAACTGGAAGCACACCAGCTCGACGAAGCGGGCCTCGCCGCGCTCTGCGAGGACTTCCACGCGCTTCACAAGACCCTCTATTCCTACAGCGAAAAGGGCAGCCCGGTGGAGTTGGTGAACCTGGAGTGCTCGGTGATCGGTCACCTGCCACGCCCACCGCAACCCGAGCTGCAAGGTCCGGCCAACCCGCCGGCACCGGTTCCGGACAGCTTGCGCCCCATGCTGTTCAGCGCCGATGGCGACTGGCAGTCCACCGCCGTGTTCAATGGCAACCGCCTGCAACCCGGCCAGGCGGTGCAAGGCCCCTGCGTGATCGAGGAAGACACCACTAATATTGTGGTGCCACCGGGCTGGCAGGCGACCCTCGAGCCGTCCGCCACCTACCGGGTGACGCGCTGCGCTTGATGCGGCCCTGAATCACGCGGATTATTGGCCGACACACAGCGCGGCAGGCTCGACCTGCCGCGCTGTCCTCACAAGAGCAATAAGCACGAGGACACGCCATGCCCCATGAATCGTCGACCAGCAGCTGGTCGCAGCATGAACGGCAGGTGCGCTGGGCCGAGGCCATCAGCGCTACCTACTTCCCGCTGTCGCTGGAGTTCGACACAGGCAAGCCCTTCGACGGTCACCTGCAGGTCTGGGATACCCCAAGCAGCCCCGTCAGCCTCTCGCGCCTGCGCTCCAGCATGCTGGGTTATTCACGCAGCAAGGCCCAGGTCGGCGAGGACAACGAGGCCTTCTACCTGGTCACCGTGCCCCGCTGTACCGACGTGCATTTCGAGCAGGACGGCCGCCAGCTGAGCTGCGCGCCGGGCGGCTTCATCGTCGAACGCGGGGACGCGCCCTACCGCTTCCATTACGGTGCCGAGAACGATCTCTGGGTGCTCAAGCTGCCCGAACGGGCGCTGCGAGGTCACTTGCGCGGCCCCGAGCGCTACACCCGCTTCTGCTTCGGCGCCGAACGTGGCCTGGGGCGGATTTTCGTCGATCAACTGGGGCTGTGTGCCACCAACTTCGACGACTGCCCGTCCTCCGCCCGCCACCTGCTGCTGGAACAGACCCTGTCCACCTTGCTGCTGGTGTTGCAACAGGACGAACGCGTGCTCAGCAGCGAGAGCTCCAACCTTAGCGCCCTGCACCTGCAACGGGTCGAGCAGTTCGTTGCGCAGAACCTCGCCGACCCGGAGCTCTCCCCGCAATCCATCGCCAGCGCCTGCGGCCTGTCACTGCGCTACCTGCACAAGCTCTTCGCCGCCACGCCTTACACCCTCGGCGAGTGGGTGCGCCAGCAACGCCTGGAAGCCGTGCATCGCCAACTGCGTGATCCGCACTGCCACCTTTCCATCGGTGAACTCGCCTACCGCTGGGGCTTCAGCGATCAGGCGCAGTTCACCCGTGCCTTCCGCCAGCAGTACAACTGCACCGCCCGCGAGGTCCGCAACGCCCGCTCGCACTGAAGAACTTTCAGAAAGAATCCGCGCGCAGGGATGCGCCGCCAGCTGCTGACCCCGCTACCGATCATCGCCGAGATCATGCAGGCCGGTGGCCTGGACGGTATGGCACGCTGATCGGCCACCCGGGCGGGCGAAATCCCGCACCCGGCCATTGGCCTGTAAGGTCGCGCGCAACGGGTGGTTTTCTCGGTGCAGTCTCTCGTTGACCGGCTGCAAGTCCTCCAGCCGCCGGTGCATGTCCGCCATCGCCTCCTGCCATAAGGCGCTGATCGAAAGTGCAGTGTCGTGCGCTCCCCCAACACTCACCCCGCTGTTGCGGCAGCCGCCGGTCGCCCTGCCCGGCTCAGCACGTTGAAGCTGGTGATGGCGGCAAACGCGAAGGCCCCTTGCAGCCCGATCATGGGCCAGACGGTACCGTCTTGCAGTACGCCGAGCAGCAAGCCACTGCAGGTGGCACCAAACATCTGGGCAAAGCCCATCAACCCTGCCGCCAGGCCAGCTCGGTGGGCGTTGGGGATCACCACGCCGGCCACCGAGGCGGGGATCAACATGCCACCGCCCAGGTGAATGGGACGACTTGGAGGTGAAAGTCCTCTGCACGCCCGGCAAGGGGAAGTGCTAGCGGAAGGCAAGGGTGTCGCGGGTGACTGCGAATCTGAAGGAAGCCGGAAGCAAATTGCTGGCCTGACGAACAGGAAGCGGATGGAAGCGGCGTAGCGGGGTGAGGCGGCCCAAATCGTCAAAGCCCGGTACTTGCACGGCACGCTACGACGAAGATCCGCCAGGCATAAGCAGGAAGGTCGCGCGAATTACCCTGGGAGATCTGTGCGCTTGCCGATGTGCTACCGGGCGTCGAGAGGCGACGGGATGGGCGTGCAGAAGTCAGCCGAGGCCGTAGTAAGCGGTGCTAACCACACCACCAAGGGCCGAACAGGTTATACCGCCGGTAGGCGTTGGAGTCTCATGGGATGTCGAACCGCAGAAGTTTCCCCCAGGGAAGGCCGTTCCCCGGCATGGCGGACGGTATCCGCACATGACGGCTGACAGTGCGCAGACACCGATGGCGTCTGTAACGTGGACGAAAGCGGAGCCGAACACGCTGCTGGAGCGGGCGCTGTCACTGGCGAACCTGCGGCGTGCATATCGACGGGTAGTGAGCAACCAGGGCGCACCGGGGGCCGATGGCTTGTCGGTGAGCGACCTGGCGTGCTACCTGAAACAGTATTGGCCGCACCTGCGGGAGCGGCTGCTGGCGGGGGCGTACCAGCCGCACGGCGTCCGTGCGGTGAACATTCCCAAGCCCCAGGGCGGTGTCAGAACGCTGGGGATACCCAGCGTGCTGGATCGCTTGATCCAGCAGGCCCTGCTGCAGCAATTGACGCCGCTGTTCGAACCGCTGTTCTCGGACTTCAGCTACGGCTTTCGTCCGGGACGCAGCGCGCACCTGGCTGTCGAAATGGCCCGGGCCCATGTGGCGGCGGGCTATCGCTGGAGCGTGGAGCTGGACCTGGAGCAGTTCTTCGACCGGGTCAACCACGACCTGCTGATGGAGCTGCTGGCACGTCAGGTCGAAGACCCGCGTGTGCTACGGCTAATCCGGCGCTACCTGGAAGCCGGGGTCATGGACGGCGGGCTCGTGAGCCCACGGCGGGAGGGGACGCCGCAAGGCGGGCCGCTCTCGCCGCTGCTCTCGAACATCCTGCTGAACGAGCTCGATCAGGAGCTGAGCCGGCGCGGTCATCGCTTCGTACGCTATGCCGACGATGCGAACGTCTACGTGCGCAGTCGACAGGCGGGCGAGCGGGTGATGGCCAGCCTGGAGCATTTCCTGGAACCTGCTGGGCAATAGTGCGCCGATGGCAGCGATGAAGGCCTGCCCCCCCGTTGGCTGGCCGCTGAGCTCGTCGCACAGTATCGCCGAAGCCACACTTGCCCGAATCAGTTGAATAACTCGGATCGACACACCAAGCGCCCACGGGGCCTCTGGGCGCCGCTAAAACAATCCAATATCCAGCTATCCATCACCTGCTGCGTTTTTACACGGCCTGGGCCGGCATCTGCCGGCCCCACCGGCAACTTTTGGTCCACAGCAGCCCGTCCCCTTGGATAAGCTGCTCGCGACACAACCATTCGATTCGAAAAAATCTCAGCCCTACATAACCGCAATGACATCACCACCAAGGAGGTTTACCCCATGTCATTGCAGTGCCCTCGCTGTCACTCCCCCAAAGTCGCTTCCTTCCATCACGCCATGAAAGTCGGCGCCGCCATCGGCACCGTGGGCGGTGTTGCGCGTGGCGTCAGCGCTGCCCTGGCGGGTGGTCAGGTCGGCGCAGCGCTCGGCGCTCTCGCCGGGCCCGTCGGTATCACCCTCGGTTCCGTGTCGGGCGCCATCCTCGGCGGCCTGGCTGGCGGCGTGGGTGGCTGCGCGCTCGGCGCTCAGTTGGGTGAGTCGCTTGATCGCCACGTTCTGGCCCACAACCTCTGCCTGCTCTGCGGTCATCGCTTCAACCTGCCGGCCTGATCCGACGCCACTCTCTCCTCATTTCAGTCGTCCGGTTGGTGCTGCGCCTCGCGCAGCGCTTTATGCCGGCTTGCACTCAAAGGAATCGTTCACATGGCTCATCTCGTCGAAACCATGGCCTACGCTGGCGCCGCTCCCTGGCACGGCCTGGGCAATCAGCTCACTCAGAAACAACCCATCGAGGTCTGGCAGCGCGAAGCCGGCATGGACTGGCAGATTCTGGAAAGCCCGGTGCACTTCAAGTCGGACGCGGTCGGCCACCTGGGCGCTATCCATTCCTTCCCGGAACAGAAAGTGCTCTACCGCTCCGATACCAAGGCCCCGCTGTCAGTCGTCTCCAACCGCTATCACACCGTGCAGCCGCGCGAGGTGTTGGAGTTCTACCGAGATCTGACGGAAATCTCCGGGTATGAGTTGGAAACGGCCGGCGTGCTCAAGGGCGGACGCAAGTTCTGGGCGTTGGCACGCACTGGCCAAGGCACAGCGCTCAAGGGTAACGATCAGGTCAACGGCTACTTGCTGCTCGCTACGTCCTGCGATGGCACCCTGGCCACTACGGCTACGCCCACTACCGTGCGCGTGGTCTGCAATAACACCCTGACCATCGCCCTGGACGGCTCCAGCCGCGCCATCAAGGTACCGCACAACACTCGCTTCGATCCCCAGATGGTGAAGAAACAACTCGGTATCGCCGTCTCCGGCTGGGACGATTTCATGTACCGCATGCGCGCCCTGGCCGAGCGCAAGGTTAAGACCAAAGAAGCCTTGAGCTTCATCACAACAGTATTGGGTGACCACTCTCCTCGCGGTCAGCAAGCCGAGGTCGTACCGAACATTCGCGCCATGCAAAAGGTGGAGTACTTGTATCAGGGGCGCGGTCGTGGCAGCAGCCTTGAGTCAGCCAATGGCACCGCCTGGGGTCTACTCAACGCGGTGACCGAGTATGTCGATCACGAGCGCCGCGCCCGCAGCAACGAGTACCGCCTGGACTCGGCTTGGTTCGGCCAGGGGGCACAGATCAAGCAACGCGCCCTGGATGCGGCCCTACGTCTCGTCGCTTAACCCTCAATTACATCAACCCTCGCGCCCGGTCAGCCTCGTGCTGGTCGGGCGTTTTTCTGTCTGCAGGTGAATACCATGAAAGCCACTTCATTGAATCGCAGCACCAGCAAAACCCGCCCTGCCCTTCGCCTGGTCAGCACCAAGGAGCTGCCACGCGAGGACTGGCTGCAGATCCGCAAGCAAGGCATCGGCAGTTCGGACGCCGCTGCTGCAGTCGGCCTCAATCCCTATAAGTCGCAACTGGAGTTGTGGTTGGAGAAGACCGGGCGCGATGCCGGTATGCCCAAAGCCGATCCCTACGATGAGGAAAGTCCGATGTACTGGGGCAATGTCCTGGAGCCCATCGTCGCCTGGCACTACAGCAAGCGCACCAAGAACAAGGTGCGCCGCATCAACGCCGTGCTGCAGCATCCCGATCCCCAGCTACCCTGGATGCTGGCCAACATCGACCGCGAGGTGATCGGTGCCGACGATGTGCAGATCCTCGAATGCAAGACCGCCGGCATAAATGGAGCACGCCTCTGGAAGGAAGGCGTGCCCGAGTATGTGCAGTTGCAGGTGATGCACCAGCTCGCCGTCACCGGCAAGCGGGCGGCGGATGTGGCGGTACTGCTCGGCGGCCAGACGCTGGAGATCCACCGTATCGAGCGGGACGAGCAGATGATCGCGCGCCTAATCGAGCTGGAGCGCAAGTTCTGGCACTACGTCGAGACGGATACGCCACCGCCGGCCGATGGCACCGCTTCCGCCGAAGCGGCCCTGCGCTGCCTCTACCCGGAAGATAACGGCCAGGTCGTCGACTTCAGCAGCCATGCCGGACTGGCCGCCGCCTTCATCGAGCTCAAGGCCGTGCGCCAGTCGATTGCCGACAAGGAAAAACGCGAGGCCGAGCTCAAGCAGATGCTGCAGCAGGCCATGGGCGATGCCAGTCGGGCGGAGTTCTCCAGCGGCTACGTCAGCTGGCGCAAAGCCAAGGACAGCGTCGGCCTCGATGTCGCTCAGCTGCTCCAGGACAAGCCTTACCTGCAGGCCAAGTACCCACTGCTGAAACCCGGTGCGCGGCGCTTCTTGGTCGGCTGATTTCCATCTTCATCCCCCTTTCCCTCCCCTTGGCCAGTCCACGCAGTTCGCTCTGCGTGGCTGGCCTTTGTTCATTTCCAGGAGAACCACCATGCTGAAAGGCTTAGTCCTGACACCCCCTGTTCTCGGGCGCATCTCCATCGGTAAGGTCATCGAGAAGAACGGCAAGCGCCTGCCGGAGAAGGATGACCAATTCACCATCACCTCCCAGGTACAAAGCAAGGACGGCTGGCTGTTGCACCCGCTCAATGACGAGCTGCGTCAGGGCAAGGACGACAAGCTGCGCAGCATCCCGGTGCGTCTGCTGTTCAATGAGCCGGAGCTGAATTTCCGCGCCGACTACACCTTGTTCGACCGCCAGTCCGGACGCCCGCTGTGCGTCGGCAATGGTGAGACCTGCAAGCGCGTCACTCAAGACGGCATGCAATCACTGCCCTGCCCTTCGCCGGACGCCTGCTCGTTGGCCAAAGGCAATGCCTGCAAGCCCTACGGCCGACTGAACGTGGTCATTGGCGATGACGATCCGCTGGGTAGCTTCGTGCTCCGTACCACCGGCTTCAACAGCATCCGCACCCTGGCGGCTCGACTGCATTACTTCCAGGCCATCTCCGGCAACCGACTGGCGTGCCTGCCGTTGGAACTGCGTCTGCGTGGCAAGTCCACCCGGCAGAGCCATGGCACCCCGATCTTCTACGTCGACCTGACGGTACGCGGCGGTATGGACATGAAGGAGGCGCTGCTGGCCGCCAATGAGCTCGATACGCAGCGGCAAGCAGCAGGCTTCGATCAGGCCGCGCTGGATGAAGCGGCGCAGCGTGGCTTCGGCAATGGTGCCTTCGAGGACAGCGAGGAAGACGTTGGCGCCATCGCCGAGGAGTTCTACCCCGCCGCAGAAACCCCACCGCCAGCCACCAACACTCCCCAGCGCTCGACGAAAGCCAGCCTGGCCGAGAAGCTGGACGCACAAGCCCAGCGCCATACCTCACCGACTGATCACCATCAAGGAACCCACCATGCGCCTGCACAAGCTGAAGGCCAGTGAATCGACCGGCACCTACCTGGTTGATTCACCGGTCACCGAAACCGACATCCTGCTGATGGCCCGGCAGTTGGCGAATCTGCGTCTGCGCCGGGGGCGAGCACTGACCTCACCGAAGGAAGTATTCAGCCACCTGCAGGCGCTGCTCGCCGACCATAAGCATGAGGTATTCGCCCTGCTTCTGCTCGACAGCCGGCATCGGGTGATTGCCTTTCAGGAGCTGTTTCGCGGCACCCTCGATGGAGCAAGCGTTTACCCCAGGGAAGTCGTGAAGATCGCCCTGGAATACAACGCTGCCGCCATGATCCTGGTACACAACCACCCATCAGGAGACCCCGAGCCCAGCCAGGCAGATCGTACGCTCACCACGAAACTGCAGGAGGCGCTGAACCTGGTAGGTGTGCGCACGCTCGACCATATCGTGGTGGGCCATGAAGGCTGCGTGTCACTGGCAGAACTGGGCTACCTGTGAGGAGTCTGGCATGAAGCTATTACTTCGCACCTTTGCAGCAGTGTTCGTATTTGCCGGCATCCTCGCAGGCTGCCTGGCAATGTTGCTGCTGGTGATTCTGATGGTGCGCTTTCCACCGCTACTAATTGCCTTGGTGCTGGCATGCTGGATCTTGAGTCGGCTACAAAGGAGCTAATTCGATAGGCCAATGTTCAGGGAGAGCCGCTTGCCAGCGGCTCTCCCTGAACAGATCCTTGGATGTTCTTTTTTTGCCAGTCAGGCAGAATCCACCGCCCGATTGGATTTCAACCAAGCACTGATGAAACTACTCAACACCTAGGACGACCGAGATGAAGCCGAAGCCGCTGCCGAAAAGCTCAGTGGGGAAAAGCGTCTTGCCAGCGAACGCGACGCCACCGTGGTCATCTACAACCTGTTTGGCTTACCGAGCTGGGGAAACTTTCATCGACTGGGAATGTACAACCTGGGCGAGCTGAAAGGCCTACTGGATCGCCGTGAGACCTGGCAGCCAGCCGATCAGGCACGACACACTGAGATCCTCGCCACACTGAAAACCGTCGCCAAGAACTACGGCATCGAAATCCCAGGTCACTGGCAGTAGCAGCGGGCGTCATCAAGGACGCCCACCCTCAAGGTCTCTACTCAAACTCGTAGGTATTCACCTTCAGCACGCTGCAGTTCTCCTTCACCGAACGCTGCACCGAGTCATCAAAACCACCTGCGCTGCTGGCCTGGATATCGATGGAAATGGTCACATTCACGCCGTGCTTGACCGTGAACTGCTGAATCACCTCATCGACCAGCGTTGCAAACTGCATCTTGGCTTTGACCGGATCTAGCTCGGCGCTGGCATAGAACTGTGTCGGCAACGTCTTGGCAACCGGCACATCGACCGAGCCCGACGAACCGCCCACCGCACCAGCACCAGCACCAGCACCAGCACCAGCACCAGCACCAGCACCACCGACTGTACCGCCGGAGCTTCCGGTAGGAATGTCATGAATCAGCTCGCCAGCAGGTTGCACCGTTGACGATACATTGGCGGCTGCCTCCTTGGCTCTGAGCGCCTCTGCATAGTCCGATGCCACGCTTGCTCGCCTCGACTTTTAAGGATCTCCAACGCCTTGTTCAGCGCCGCATTCGGCCCGGTTTTGCTGTAAGGCGAATCAGGCGCCAGCACCACCAGGCGCAGCGTCCAGTCATCCGGCACATCGGCACTGCCAGTAAAAACGTGCACGCCACCAAAACAGCCGCCCAGATTGTTGAGGCGCTGACGCAGGGTCGGGAACACATCCTCACGATCTTTGAAGCGCTTCTTGCGCTCCTCCATCTCGCGGCGCAAGTTCGGGCGCGTGTCGAACCAGTAACGGCTGTTGGCACTATTCAGGTAATGCAGCTTGTCACCCAAGCGGCGCAAGGCGTCCTCGTACAGGCCCAGTTGCTGCTCCGGCTGAGCGCTGCCTAGCAGCACGCGCTCCATCTCGATACCGCGAACCAACTGGCTGGAAGTTGTCGGTGCACTACCGAGGAAAATCGTGCGTGCAGTTCGACGACAGGCGTGCACAGCACCAAGGCGCGCATCGTGATTTTCAATGGCGACGGTTTCGGCGCGCGGTCCGTCGATATCCCGATCCACGACCGGATCCCAGCCTGCGGGCAGGTAATAGGTGAACTCGTTGCGGGTGTCGGTATCTGCAAACGGCAGGCTGCCGGCCATGATCAACGGATCGTTGTTTCCGTCTTTCCACAGGCTGTAGATGATCTTGGCCATCATCTTCAGCACCCCACGGGTGCGCTGGAAGTTATCGAGACTCGACCAGTCGTCATACAGCCGGTCAAACACCTCCGGATGAATGGGGTAAGCCTGCTTCAGACGCTCGAAGTAATGGCTTTCCTGGGTTTCGGACGGGAACTTGCCACTGTGAGCAATGTAGAAATCCGCGCCACTGCCTTGCCCACAGATCCAGCACGTAGTGAAGATAGATATTCGCCAAAAGCGGCGATATCACCGCGCCTTGGGGGGTACCCTTCGTCGCGGCCACCCTACGGCCGTTCTCCATCACGCCCGCTTGGAGCCATTTGCAGATAAGCCCGAGCATGCGCCGGTCTGCAAACCCGGTGTCCCAGAAACATCAGCATCCACTCGTGATCGATCTCATCAAAGAACGACGTGATGTCCGCATCCAATATCCAGTTCACCTTCTGGCTCTTGAGCGCAACCGTCAACGCATCCAGCGCATCGTGCTGGCTACGTCCCGGTCGAAACCCATACGAGAACCCGAGAAAGTCTTCTTCATAGATCGCATTCAGAACGGTAACGACTGCCTGCTGTACGATCTTGTCCTCCAGAGAGGCAACACCCAGCGGACGCTGTCTGCCGTCGGTTTTGGGGATATAGACCCGCCGTGACGGCGTTGCCCGGTAGGCCCCACTGTGGAGCCTTGCGTGCAAGGTGCTCAGCCGCTGGAGAAGACCTTCCTCGTACTCTCGCCACGACATGCCGTCCACGCCCACCGCTGCATCGCGGCGCAGGGTATAGAAGCTCTGCGCCAATAACTGCGGTGTGATGTGGTGCAGCAATGCCGTGAATTGCATGCCCTTGTTCCTTCGGGCTGCTTCACGTACACCTTCAAGTACCATCGACGCGCAACTGATCCGGCTCTGTGTCCGGGGCGCGGGGGGCCTGTCGGTGTTTCCCTTGGCTACGTCCCTTTCCTCCACTATCTCCGCAGGGCCAGGCCCTTTGTTCGATGGCTTCTCAGGTACTACGGACGTATCCGACTTCTCAGCGGCGTGGGCAGCAGGGTTACGGCTTTTGGCCTTTCCTGCTCCGCCCGGTGCTTGCGCACCGGGCACCGCTGAGATCTCCCAGTTTCTGTGCGAAGGACTTCCCGACGTGCACAGGGTCTCCGACCGCGCGGGATCAGAGCATGACTGGCGTATAACGCCATGCTCCGTATTGCCTTCTGCTTCGCTTAACAGCATCGGCATCCCGGATTCCTGATTACGCGGCTCAATGGCTGGCCCATCGGTTTCCCCTGTCAACGCTTCACCCTGCACCTCACGGTGCAACATGCATGACTCGGGGTCTGGTTGATTCGCCATTTCTTACCAGTATCGAACTTTCATCGACTATCCTCCGCCAGCTTTAACTGGCGCACTAAGCGTCCAGCCAAGTCACCTTCCGAACTCCAGCATTAAGGGCGATGGTGTCCGCGTATTTTTAAGCGGACGCGATAGCCCTTATCGCCGGGATTTCCATGCGCCAACGAAGCTCTTACCCCAAACCGTTCAAGGCCCAGGTTGTTCAGGAGTGCCTGCAACCCGGTGCGACCGTCTCCAGCGTTGCCATCAGCCACGGCATCAACGCCAACGTCATTCGCAAGTGGCTACCGCTTTACCGAGATCAGCCACCGGCGGCGTTGCCGGCGTTCGTTCCATTGAGGGCTACGCCTAAACGGCCGGCTGAAGCATCGGTGATTATCGAGCTACCGCTTGGCGAGCAATCGGTCACGGTGAAATGGCCAGCCTCTGATCCTGAAGGCTGCGCCCGGTTTGTACGCGGGCTCATGCAGTGATTCGCATCGACGCTATCTGGCTCGCTACCGAGCCGATGGACATGCGTGCTGGCACTGAAACCGCGTTGGCCCGCGTGATCGCGGTGTTCGGTGCGGCGAAGCCGCACTGCGCCTATCTCTTCGCCAACCGCCGCGCCAACCGCATGAAAGTCCTGGTGCATGACGGCGTGGGTATCTGACTGGCTGCGCGGCGATTGAACCAGGGCAAGTTTCACTGGCCGGGCATCCGGCACGGCTCGGAAGTCGAACTCGGCACCGAGCAACTTCAGGCTTTGGTACTGGGTCTACCCTGGCAGCGGGTCGGTGCAGCCGGCGCGATCACAGTGCTGTAGCACCTGCCATTAGCCCATCGGTTTATCTCCGCTGACCGCCTGCTCTGGCACAATCAGCGGCATGACTGCCTCGCCCAATCTCGACCAACTGACACCTGAACAGCTGCGCGCACTGGCCGCGCAGTTGCTCACGCAGGTCGACATGATGGGTAAGAAGATCCACCGCGACCAAACGGTTATCGAGAACCTCACCCACGAAATCGCCATCCTCAAGCGGCACAAGTTCGCCAAGCGCAGCGAGCAACTGAGCCCTGACCAGGGCAGCCTGCTGGAAGACCTGCTCGACACCGACATCATGGCTATCGAGGCCGAGCTGAAAGCCGTCAATCCTCCGGTTGCCCCAGCCGAACCACGTCAACAGCCCAAGCGCACACCGCTGCCAGCGCAATTCCCGCGCACCGTGATCCATCACGAACCGGACACCACCCAGTGCGCCTGCGGCTGCCAGCTGCAACGCATCGGTGAAGACGTCAGCGAAAAGCTGGATTACACGCCGGGCGTGTTCACCGTCGAACAGCACGTACGTGGGAAATGGGCCTGTCGCCAGTGCGAAACACTGATCCAGGCACCAGTGCCGGCCCAGGTGATCGACAAGGGCATCCCCACCGCCGGCCTCCTGGCTCACGTGATGGTGGCCAAATTCGCTGATCACTTGCCGCTGTACCGGCAGGAGAAGATTTTTGGTCGTGCCGGTCTCGCTATCGCCCGCTCGACGCTGGCGCAGTGGGTCGGGCAAACCGGCGTACAGCTTCAGCCGCTGGTCGATGCGCTGCGCGAAGCCGTGCTGGGCCAACGCGTGATCCACGCTGACGAAACCCCGGTGCAAATGCTCGCCCCGGGCGAGAAGAAAACCCATCGGGCTTACGTCTGGGCCTACAGCACCACGCCCTTCGCCGACCTGAAGGCCGTGGTCTACGACTTCAGCCCCAGCCGTGCCGGCGAGCATGCGCGCAATTTTCTTGGCCAGTGGAATGGCAAGCTGGTCTGCGACGACTTCGCTGGCTACAAGGCCGGTTTCGAGCAAGGCATCACCGAAATCGGCTGCATGGCCCATTATCCAGAGAGTGGTTTTATCCGGAGCTCCGCATAAGGCTCACGCTCGACGCAAATTCATCGAGGCACAGAAGGTGCAGCCCAAGGGCAAGATCGGGCGCGCCGACATGGCCTTGAACCTGATCAACCAGCTGTACGGCATCGAGCGCGATCACAAGGACAGCGGCAACCTGGAACGTCACGCCGCACGACAGCAGCGCAGCCGGCCCCTCCTGGAACAGCTCAAGGCCTGGCTGGACAAGACCCAGCCACAGGTCGCCGCGCAGAATGCCCTGGGCAAGGCGGTGAACTACCTGGCCAGCAACTGGAGCCGGCTCGTGCGCTATGTCGAAGGCGGGCATCTGCCCATCGACAACAACCGTGCCGAGAACGCCATCCGTCCTTTCGTGATCGGCCGCAAGAACTGGCTGTTCAGCGACACGCCCAAGGGCGCCACGGCCAGCGCGCAGCTCTACAGCCTGATCGAAACGGCCAAAGCCAACGGGCAAGAACCCTATGCCTGGCTGCGCCACGTCCTGGAGCGCCTGCCAACGGCCAACAGTGTCGAAGACTACGAAGCCCTGCTGCCGTGGAACTGCCCGCCGACTAGCACATCCTGATCGCGATACCCCGTCAAAGGAAGACGGGGTTTATGGAGCGGTTACTCTGCTGGAGGGTCAGCACGCAAGACATTGCAAAGGGCTGTCAGAGCCGACTCGCACCGAAGCTATGCTGGCCATCCCCATAAACCTTGGTGGCTGCCTTGCAGAGGTAGCTGGCCCTGTAGAAAAAGTCAGCCTGGCTCTGCGGGTCATTGCGACGCAGACAGTAGGCTGAATTGGTCGGTATCTCGACCAGCCCCCTGACCGCTTCGACTGGTAGCCCCAAGGCACTGGCCCATGCCCCCTCAAGACGGTTGAACATGTTGTCCCTTCCGGCCTCGAACTTGCCAAGGGCATTGAAGGCGTCGAAGTTCAGCAGGAAGGCCACGTGATAGTGAGGCCTTCCATGCTGCCCCACCTCCCTGGCCCAGACGCACCGGACATTACTGTCATGCGCATTCTTGTTCTCCATACGCGCCATACGACGGTTGTGCCGTATCTTGGCCTTGAATGACTCGACAAAGCGCTCGATTACCTGATTCGTGTAATGGCTTTCGGGTAGATCAATGCCTGTAGGGAACCGCAGATCAACCCTGAAAGCGAATACACGAGAATACTGCTCAACAGCCCGCTCCGTAGTACTGCGGAGTCTTTCCAGATACTGCTGAACAAATGGTCCTTTATCTACCTGAATAGGCATTCCACAGTAGCTACTTTCATTATGAACCATCAGACTTGCATTTTGAGGATGACGCTGCATTGCTAAACACTCCAGTGCTAGTTTCATATCTTCCTAGCACTGAGTATTTTTTAACAAATCACTATCAAGAGCATCAATCAGGCATCTGTGAATGCCTGATATTCATCACCGATGCACACCCATGCCTAACGACACTTGGTAGATTAACAATAAAGCATACTACCAATACCGAAAGACCAAACAAGGCAAATATCAGACACACCCCAGGAATAACGCATAAAAACCTGGAAAGACATAAAAAATAAGCTCTGGGAAAAAATTGCCACAGCCAGCCAGTCTGGCCGTAACAACTTATCCCTCAAAGCCAAAGAGAACCTAAAAATCACACCGAAACAACCCCTAGCGTGTCGCGCTCCTCTATTCGATCCAAGATCCATTCATCGACCTCACTTTCCAGCCATCCCACACTCCGCCCTCCCAAGGGAATCGGCTTCGGGAACCAGTTTTCGGAGACATATTTGTAAACCGTGGACCGTCCAAGGCCAGTCATTTCCATTACCTGCTGCAGTCGAATTACTTTCATGATGAGCTCCTAATTTGACTCATCAGATCTGGCTTGCGCGTAATTCTTTACATTCAGCGAGCAGCGTCCGCTCCAGAAAACAGGGAAGAAACTTCAATCCAAAATACCCATAGCAGTCTCGCCCCGCACTCACAGCAGAAATACAGATGTACGGGCCACTCATGCGACTCCACGCCAAGAGGGGGAGTTGTACAGGCAAATGAATGACTGAGCGCTCGACGTTCAGCCTCCTCATTTGTAGTCGCACCTTGCTGCCAGCCGACCACCTCAGTTCAACACCGGGCACAGCCCACTCCACTCGCAAGGGACACCCCTGACAGGGCCCGCCACACTCCTTGGAGACAACCAAATGCCTATTGACCTTGCTTTACCTCATAAAAGCCCCGTGTATACTGGCATTCGAGCCACTTTGACATTCTAGAAAAGCATGAGAATTGCGCTACAAAACAGCTAAAAAAATACTATTTTTGCTCTATGGATCTACTAGAGATTAAGCAAGAACCATCCTACGCCCCCAGCCAGAGCCGCATACATGTCAGTTCAAATCAACGACAAACTTCAAAAGACACTTAACGGCTTGAATGCCAATAGTCGATTCAGCACCTGGCTATGGTTCTTTATAAAGTCCCAGTCCCCGCAAACAAATTTAGGTGAGTTCAGAAGCCCCGGAATGCGCGATCGAATGGCAGAAGCAATCAATCAGGATGCTCACCGCGCCGAATTTATCGAAGCACAAAGCGCCATGTTCCTTCTGCCCGAGCAAAGTTTGAGGTGGATAACTGACGACAAAAGACAAAATATTTTTCTAATCAGAAAACTTGCCGAGAAAAATGGAAATAACTACATAACCAGCCCCACCAACCTAACCGGTAGAGACCTAACCATTGCAATAATTGATATCTGGCCAATAGACCAAGCTCAAAAATCAGCGCTAGTCAACCAAACAAAATGGGAATGGGAGAGCCATACAAGCTCAGACCATATATTTAAATGGCTCGACGACCCCGACGAGAAGGAAAAACTGGTCACAGCATGGGAAATAGCCAAAAGCAAATACCCACTCCTCTTCTTTCAGCAAAGCCAATCTCAGGAAAAAGATGACTTAATCATTTCCCTTGACTCGTCAACTCTCACCACACCAGAAAAGATACTGCTCATGGACTCTATCAAGAAACGATGGAGCCAAAACAAATACCGAGCAAAAATGACTGGTAAGAAGCAGTACAACTTCATCATGTCCGAAAAAGCTATCAAACGCCTTGACAAGCTAGCCGAGAAGCATGACCTGAAGCGAACTCAAGTTTTGGAGATACTGTTACAGATGGAGGAAGAAAAAGGAGCTTACATTCCAAAAAAACTAAATCCCCTGATAGATATCTAGAACTTTCGCTGATTGATAGTCCCATTGAGGGTGTCCGAATTTTTGTGTAACCGGTTCATGAGTGACACTGTCGCTCCAGACCGGAGACACCATGAGCAAGACGAAACACCCCATCACCGACGAGCTGCTGGATCAGCTCCTGGCCCATTACCAGAAACCTGAAGACCTGATCGGTGCCGAGGGCATCCTCAAGCAGCTGACCAAGAAGCTGGTCGAGCGGGCGCTGGATGCCGAGCTGACCCATCACCTCGGCCACGACAAGCATCAGCCGGTGAGCAACGCCAGCGGCAATACCCGCAACGGCTTCAGCCGCAAGAAGCTCAAGGGCGAGTTCGGCGAGCTGCCCATCGAGGTGCCCCGTGATCGCCACGGTACCTTCGACCCGCAGATCGTCGAGAAACACCAGACCCGCTGGACGGGCTTCGACGACAAGATCCTCTCGCTGTATGCCCGCGGCCTGACGGTGCGCGAGATTCAGGCGCACCTGCAGGAGATGTATGGGGCCGAGGTCTCGCCCAGCCTGATCTCCTCGGTGACCGATGCGGTAGCCGACGAGGTGAAGGCCTGGCAGTCGCGGCCACTCGATGCGCTCTATCCCATCGTCTACCTGGACTGCATCCACACCAAGGTGCGTGACGGCGCCGTGCGGGTGAAGGCGGTGTACCTGGCGCTCGGGATCAACCTGGCCGGCGAGAAGGAAATCCTCGGTCTGTGGATCGCCCAGAACGAAGGCGCCAAGTTCTGGTTGCAGGTGGTGACCGAGCTGCGCAATCGCGGCGTGCAGGACATCTTCGTCGCCTGCGTGGATGGTCTGAAGGGCTTCCCCGAAGCGATCGAGGCGGTGTTCCCGCTCACCAGCGTGCAGCTGTGCATCGTGCACATGGTGCGGCACAGCCTGAACTACGTATCGTGGAAGCGCCGCGCCGAGGTGGCGGCCGACCTCAAGCGCATCTACCAGTCCGCCACCGCCGACGAGGCCGAACTGCGCCTCGGTGAGTTCGAGGCCAAGTGGGACGACGACTACCTGCCGATTGGCCAGTCCTGGCGGCGCAACTGGCCACGGATCACGCCGTTCTTCGACTTCCCACCGGAGATTCGCAAGGTGATCTACACCACCAATGCCATCGAGTCGGTGAACATGAGTTTGCGCAAGATCACCAAGAACCGCGGCTCGTTCCCCAGCGACGAGGCGCTGCTGAAACTGTTCTACTTGGCGCTGCGTAACATCAGCAAGAAATGGACGATGCCGATCCGTGACTGGAAGGCGGCGCTGACCCGCTTTACGATCAGCTACGAAGACAGGCTGCCGCAGCTGTAATCCCAACCCCGGTTACACAAAATTCTGCACACCCTCGTCCCATTCATGTCACCCAAGGACACAAGCATGACCTGATATAAGCTCTGCAATCCCAATAACCCCAAGAACACAACCAGGCGATTGGGTATCAACTCAGGAGCACTTCCCCTTTGAAATTTGAACATCAATATCGTCGGCCCACGCCTGCATCAACTGGCGTCGCTCTTCCAGATACTCAGCCTGGTTGTAGCTTGCACGCACCTTGTTTCTCTCGGCATGTGCCAACTGACGCTCGATCACGTCTGAGCGATATCCCATTTCGTTCAGCATGGTCGAGGCTGTCGCACGAAAGCCATGCGCCGAAAAGCCGATGCTGTCCTTGCCATTGAATCCCATGCGCTCAAGCGCCCGGTTCAGCGTCGTGGCAGTCATGCACTCGTTCGGCCTGCGATAGTTGGGAAATAGCAGCCGACGACCGCCGGTGTGGGTGTGCAGTTCACGCAGCAGATCGACCGCCTGCCTGGATAGCGGAACGATGTGCGGCTCTCGCATCTTCATGCGCTCTGCAGGAATACGCCACTCAGCCCGATCCAGATCGAATTCACTCCACTCCGCCTTGCGGAGCTCTACGGTGCGAACAAAGGTGTGCAGCATAAGACGCATCGCGATCACCGTAGTCCTGTAGCCGCCGTATTGTTCCAATGCCCTGGAGAAGTCGACTACCTGCTCACGACTGAGCGGCTTGTGATGCTGCACCTTGGGCCGGTGGATAGCGCCTTTCAGGGCTGCAGCAGGATCGGCATCAGCACGCAATGTCGCGACGGCATAGCGAAAGACTGCCGACGACCACTGCCTTACGAGCAGAGCCACCGTTGGAGCACCTCTCGCCTCAATCCGGCTGAGAATCTCCAACAGGTGTGCGACCGATACGCTGCGTATCGGCAGCTTACCCACGAAGGGGAAGACGTCTGCCGCCATGAACCTCTCAACCTGCCGCAAGTAGTAAGGCGTCCAGCCTGGCGCCTTCTTTTTGATCCACTCACGCGCAACCGCCTCGAAGGTGTTCGCATTCGCAGCACTGGTAGCTAGTCGCTCGGCCTGCCGGTTGTGCGAAGGATGGACACCTTGGCGAATCAGCGACCTAGCCTTTTCTCGCTCGTTCCGTGCATCGGCCAGGCCGATCTCCGGATAGCCACCGATAGCAAACACGTTCTCCTTACCATCTATGCGGTAACGCAACCGCCATAGCTTGGCACCGGTGGGACGAACCTCCAGGTACAACCCGCCACCGTCGGTGAGCTTGAGCGACTTGTCGCCAGACTTGGAGTTGCGGATCTTGGCATCGGTCAAGGGCATGGTTGCGGGTATCCGTACTTTGATACCCGCAACGATACCCGCATTATCCGTAGATTCCAATGAACGCCATGGACGACAAAGGACTTATAACCCTTGAAAATACTGGGATCCATGAAGGACCTTAGACGCTAGCGGACATCGGAGGAAGCCAATGCTGCTTATCGATCATCAGCAGCATGGTGCAATCCTCAGGCGTCGGTCTTGGCGGTCTGTTCGGCGAGAGCCACGGCACGGAACATGGCACGGCGCTTGTTCAGCGTCTCTTCCCATTCCAGCGCCGGGACCGAATCGGCGACGATGCCAGCGCCAGCCTGTACGTGCAGTTCGCCGTCCTTGATGACCGCCGTGCGGATTGCGATGGCAGTGTCCATGTTGCCGTTCCAGGCCAGGTAGCCCACGGCGCCGCCGTAGACACCACGCTTGACCGGTTCGAGGTCGTCGATGATCTCCATGGCGCGGATCTTCGGTGCGCCGGAGAGGGTGCCGGCCGGCAGGATGGCGCGCAACGCTTCCATCGCGGAAATACCTTCCTTGAGCTGGCCGGTGACGTTGGAAACGATGTGCATCACGTTGGAGTAACGCTCGATCACCATCTTCTCGGTGACCTTGACGCTGCCCGTACTGGCAACGCGGCCGACGTCATTGCGGCCGAGATCGATCAGCATCAGGTGCTCGGCCAGCTCTTTGGCGTCGGAGAGCAGGTCCTCCTCCAGCGCACGATCGGCTTCCTCGGTCGCACCACGCGGGCGGGTGCCGGCGATGGGGCGCACGGTGACCAGGCCATCCTCGACGCGCACCAGCACCTCCGGCGAGCTACCCACCACATGGAAGTCACCGAAGTTGAAAAAGTACATGTAGGGCGTGGGGTTGAAGCAGCGCAGGGCGCGGTACAGATCGATAGGGGCAGCCTGGAAGGGGATCGACATGCGCTGGGAAATCACCACCTGCATGCAATCGCCTGCCAGGATGTATTCCTTGATCTCGCGCACCGCCTGCTCGTAATCCTCGCGGGTGAAGCTGGAGCGGAAGTCCGGCTCGCCGCCCACGGGCATGCTCGGGTCCACGCCCAGGCGCGGAACTACCGGCTGGCGCAGCTTCTGGCGCAGTTCGACCAGGCGTGCCTGACCCTTTTCGTAAGCGTCGGGCTGTGTCGGGTCGACCAGGACGATGGCGTGCAGCTTACCGGCCAGGTTGTCGAACACGATGACCGCGTCCGAGACCATCAGCAGGATGTCCGGGGTACCGAGCGGATCGGGGTTCGGGCAGTTGGCCAGGCGTTTTTCGACATAGCGCACGCAGTCGTAGCCGAAGTAACCCACCAGGCCGCCGTTGAAACGTGGCAGGCCGGCGATGGGCGCCACCTGATAGCGTTCCTTGAAGTCCTCGACGAAGGCCAACGGGTCTTCGCAGTCGTGGGACTCCACCTCGACGTCATCGACGCTGACGCTGACCTTCAGGTCGTGGGCGCGCAGCACCGTGCGGCTTTGCAGGCCGATGATGGAGTAGCGACCCCATTTCTCGCCGCCCTGCACAGACTCCAGCAGGTAGGAGTACGGGGTGTCAGCGAGTTTCAGGTAGAGGGACAGGGGGGTATCGAAATCCGCCAGGGTTTCGAACGCAAGCGGAATGCGGTTGTAGCCTTCGGCGGCCAAACGCAGGAATTCTTCGCGGGTCATGATCTGCCTCATGGGGCGGGGAGCCCCTTGGGGGCTCCTGGAGATAAAACGACGGTGTGCAAGCGCGCCGGTTCTTCCGGCCAGAATGAATTAGGCGCGCCAGCGCCAACGGGCCACGGCCTTGATGATCTTCATTCCGGCTCGTTCGAGCCAATGCTTGCAGGGAACTACCACGTTTCTGTCTCGTTGAGGCGGATTGTCGGAGGAGTCCGGCGACATTAGCGCAGCACCGTGGGCGGCGCAACCGCCCGGGAGCAGCTCACGCAGGTCATCCACCACCAGGGCGGGCTGCTCTTCGGCGATGGGCCGACCGTGGTTGTAACCGTAGCTCAGGGCCACGCATTTCACCCCGGCGGCCTTGGCGGCCAGGACGTCATTGCGCGAGTCGCCGACGAACAGTGCCTCGGTGCGGCTGACCCCGGTCATGTGCATCACATGGAGCAGTGCTGCCGGGTCGGGCTTCTGCTGTGGCAGGGTGTCGCCGGCGATGATCAGCGGGAAGTAGCGGCCCAGCTTCATCTCGTCCAGCAAGGGGGCGACGAAGCGCTCGGGCTTGTTGGTGATCAGCGCCAGTTCAACGCCTTTCTTCTTCAGCCACTTGAGGGTTTCCGCCACGCCCGGATAGACGGTGGTCAGCACATGGCTCTCGGCATAGGCCTGCATGAACAGCTCCAGGCCTTGTTCGGCGTCGCTTTCATGGACAGCTGAATGGTCGAGGTCGCCAGCCAGGGCGCGGCGCACCAGCACCCGGGCACCGTTGCCAACCCATTCGCGGACCTGTTCCACACCCGCGGCCGGGCGGCCCAGGGCGACCAGCATCTGGTCGACGGCGGCCGCCAGGTCCGGCACCGAATCCACCAGGGTGCCGTCCAGGTCGAACATCACCAGGCGTGGCAGGCGCCCGTCGAACAGCCGGTGCAAGGTGCCCATATCAGACCTGGGCCAGCTCGGCGCGCATGGCGGCGATGACTTCAGCGTAGTCCGGCGTGTTGAAGATGGCCGAGCCGGCAACGAAGGTGTCGGCGCCCGCCGCCGCGATCTCGCGGATGTTCTTCACATTGACGCCGCCGTCGATCTCCAGGCGAATATCGCGGCCGGAGCCATCGATCAGGGCGCGCGCTTCACGCAGCTTGTCGAGGGTGCCGGGGATGAACTTCTGCCCGCCGAAGCCGGGGTTGACGCTCATCAGGAGGATCATGTCGACCTTGTCCATTACATACTTCAGCACGTCCAGCGGGGTGGCCGGGTTGAACACCAGGCCGGCCTTGGCGCCGCCGTCGCGGATCAGCTGCAGGGAGCGGTCGATGTGCTCGGAGGCTTCCGGGTGGAAGGTGACGTAGGTGGCGCCGGCCTCGATGAAGTCGCCGATGATGCGATCCACCGGTTTGACCATCAGGTGCGCGTCGATCGGCGCGGTAATGCCGTACTTGCGCAGCGCCGAGCAGACCATCGGGCCGATGGTCAGATTGGGCACGTAGTGGTTGTCCATCACGTCGAAGTGAACGATGTCGGCGCCGGCGGCGAGAACGTTCTCCACTTCCTCCCCCAGGCGGGCGAAATCGGCGGAAAGAATCGACGGTGCGATGGCGAAAGGCTGCATGGCTGACCTCAGGGCAGAATCACGGTGGCGCGAATTGTAGCCGGGATGGGTGCCGCGCGGGGATTCGACCGATGACTGAGGCGAGGCGGAAAAGAACCTGCCCGCGACGGGGACGCGGGCAGGTGAAGGTTGGAGAGGTTACTCCGGCATCGAGGTGCGCATGCGCTCGCTGCGGCCGCGCAGCCACTCCAGCACCAGCAGCAGGACCACCGAGAAGCCGATCAGCAAGGTCGCGGCAGCGGCGATGGTGGGGCTGAGGTTCTCGCGAATGCCGCTGAACATCTGGCGCGGCAGGGTGGCTTGCTCGGGGCCGGCGAGGAACAGGGTCACCACCACTTCGTCGAAGGAGGTGGCGAAAGCGAACAGCGCTCCCGAGATCACCCCCGGCGCGATCAGCGGCAGGGTCACCTTGAAGAAGGCCGTCAGCGGCGGCGCGCCCAGGCTGGCGGCGGCACGCACCAGGTTGTAGTTGAAGCCTTGCAGGGTGGCCGACACCGTGATGATCACGAAGGGCACGCCCAGCACCGCATGCACCAGGATCAGCGACAGGTAGCTGTTACCCAGGCCCAGCGGGGCGAAGAACAGGTAGCTGGCCACGCCGATGATCACCACCGGTACCACCATCGGTGAAATCAGCAGGCTCATCACCAGGGCCTTGCCACGGAACTCGCCGCGAGTCAGCCCGATGGACGCCAGGGTGCCGAAGACCATCGCCAGCACAGTGGCCGCCGGGGCGACGATCATGCTGTTGGTCAACGAGCGCATCCATTCAGCCGACTGGAAGAAATCGGCGTACCAGCGCAGGGAGAAGCCCTGCAGCGGATAAACCAGGAAGGTGCCGGAGTTGAAGGACAGCGGGATGATCACCAGCACCGGCAGGATCAGGAACAGCAGCACCAGGCCGCAAAGGCCGCGCAGGGTATAGAACCACAGGCGCTCGACCGGAGACATGTAGGGACTCAGCATTTCTTGTTCTCCTCAACCAAGACGCAGGCGGCCAGCGCCCACCAGCCAGGTGTAAACCACGTAGAGCACCAGGGTGGCGAACAGCAGCATGCCGCCCAGCGCCGTGGCCATGCCCCAGTTGATGGTGGTGTTGGTGAAGAAGGCGACGAAGTAGCTGACCATCTGGTCGTTCGGGCTGCCCAGCAAGGCCGGGGTGATGTAGTAGCCGATGGACAGGATGAACACCAGCAGGCACCCGGCACCGACACCGGCCACGGTCTGCGGGAAGTAGACCTTCCAGAAGCTGGAAAACGGGTGGCAGCCGAGGGAGATCGCCGCGCGCATGTAGCTGGGCGAGATGCCCTTCATCACGCTGTAGATCGGCAGGATCATGAACGGCAGCATGATGTGCACCATGGCGATGTACACACCGGTGCGGTTGAACACCAGTTGCAGCGGCTGGTCGATCAGACCGAGTTTGATCAACGCCCCGTTGATCAAGCCTCCGGACTGCAGCAATACGATCCAGGCTGCAACGCGCACCAGAATCGAGGTCCAGAACGGCAGCAACACCAGGATCATCAGCAGGTTGCTCTGACGCGTCGGCAGGTTGGCCAGCAGGTAGGCCAGCGGATAGGCCAGCAGCAGGCAGATTGCCGTGATCACCGCCCCCATCCAGAAGGTGCGGGCGAAGATGTCCAAGTAGATGGCCTGGTCCGGCGTGGCCGGCGCAAGCTCGCCCAGATCATCGATGCGATGGTCGAGCGACGCGAGCAGGTAATAGGGCGTCAGATGGCTGGCGTTGCGGCGGATCGCCTGCCAGTACGCGGGGTCACCCCAGCGCTCGTCCATGCTTTCCAGCGCGTCCTTGTAGGAAGCGGGCTCGGTCTTGAACGGCAGGGCACGGGCGGTCTTGGCCATCAGGCTGCGGTAGCCGGCCAGTTCCATGTTCAGGCGCTTGGAGAGGTCGCCGATGGTCTGGTTCTTGCGCGCCTCGGCGAGGTCTTCGGCCAGCGCCTTATACACGGGCTCGCCGGGCAGCGCCTTGCCATCCCAACTGGATATGGCGTCGACGGTGCGCGGCATGGAGCCGACCACTTCCGGGTTGTTCACGCTCTTGTAGAGCAGCGCGCCAATGGGCACCAGGAAGGTCAGCAGAAGAAAAATCAGCAGCGGCAGGATCAGCGCCTGGGATTTCAGGCGGTTCATCCGCTCGGCTCGGGCGAGGCGCTGCTTGAGGCTGGGGCCGGCGACCTCGTTCAGGGGCACTGCAGTGGCCATGGCGAACTCCGTTGGAACAGGGTTGGACTTTCAGGCCCTAAGGCCAGGGTGAGGAAGCATCCCCCTCACCCCCAGCCCCTCTCCCGCAGGGAGAGGGGAATAGCAGGCGTCCTTACTTGGCCGCCCAGGAGTTGAAGCGCTGCTCCAGCTGCTCGCCGTAGTCAGCCCAGAAGGTGACGTCCATGGCGACCTGGTCCTTGATGTTCTCCGGCGTGGTCGGCATGTCCTTCAGCAGGCCTTTGTCCAGCAACGGCACCGCCTGGGTGTTGGCCGGACCGTAGGCGATGTTCTCGGAGTAGATCTTCTGCTGCTCGGGCTTGACCGAGAAGGCGATGAATTCCTTGGCCTTGTCAGCATCCTTGGCACCCTTCGGAATGGCCCAGGAGTCGAAGTCGTAGATGCCGCCGTTCCACACGACCTTCAGGTTGCTTTCCTTCTGCACGGCAGCGATGCGGCCGTTGTAGGCGGAGCTCATGACCACGTCACCGGAGGCGAGGAACTGCGGCGGCTGGGCGCCGGCTTCCCACCACTGGATGCTCGGCTTGATTTCGTCGAGCTTCTTGAAGGCGCGGTCCTGGCCTTCCTTGGTGGCCAGCACGCTGTAGACGTCCTTCGGAGCAACGCCATCGGCCATCAGGGCGAACTCCAGGGTGTACTTGGCGCCTTTACGCAGGCCGCGTTTGCCCGGGAATTTCTTCACGTCCCAGAAATCGGCCCAGCTGGTGGGGGCGGATTTCAGTTTGTCAGCGTTGTAGGCCAGCACGGTGGACCATACGAAGAAGCCGACGCCGCAAGGCTGGATGGCGCCTGGTACGTAGTCTTCGGACTTGCCGAACTGGGCGGCGTCGAGCTCCTCGAACAGGCCTTCGTCACAACCGCGGGCCAGCTCGGGCGACTCCACTTCCACCAAGTTCCAGGAAACGCTGTTGGTGTCGACCATGGCCTTCACCTTGGCCATTTCGCCGTTGTACTCGCCGGCGATGATCTTGTTGCCGGTGCTCTGCTGGTAGGGCTCGTAGAACGCCTTGACCTGCGCATTCTTGTTGGCACCACCAAAGGACACCACGGTCAGGTCGGCGGCCATTGCCTGGGCGGCGCAGGCCAACCCGAGGGCGATGGCGGTGAGTTTCAGGGATTTCGACATTGTTATTTTCTCCACAGTGCAGGGTTGCTAATGCCTTGGCGCCGTCGCGTCATTCCGCCAGTAGCGGGTCCAGTGCGCGGACGTGCTCCACTTGCCAGCCGAGCGGCACCACATCGCCTACCGCCAGTGCGGGGTCGAGCTCAGCAATAGGTTGCTTGACGAAGAAGTCGGGCTTGCCGCAGACCTCCATGCGGATACGCACGTGGTCGCCCAGGTAAATGAACTCGGCGACGCGCCCGGAGAAGCGGTTCACGCAGCTCTCACTGTGGCCGTTGATGCGCACGCGTTCGGGGCGGATCGACAGGGTCACCGGTTCGCCCGGCTGGCCGACATTGATCGCCAGAGCCTCGACTTTCTCACCACGGCCCAGGCGCACGACACAGCGCTCGCCGTCGCGGCTTTCCAGCTGGCCGTTCAAGCGATTGTTCTCACCGATGAAGTTCGCCACGAAGGTGTTCTTCGGCAGTTCATACAGCTCGCGCGGCGGGGCGATCTGCTGGATCTCGCCCTGATGGAACACCGCCACGCGATCGGACATGGTCAGTGCCTCGCCCTGGTCGTGGGTCACGTAGACCACAGTGACGCCCAGGCGCTGATGGATGTGCTTGATCTCCATCTGCATGTGCTCGCGCAGCTGCTTGTCCAGCGCACCGAGGGGTTCGTCCATCAGCACCAACTGGGGCTCGAACACCAGGGCCCGGGCCAGGGCGACGCGCTGCTGCTGGCCGCCGGAAAGTTGGCCGGGGTAGCGATTGCGGAAGGCGTCCAGCTGGACCATGGACAGTGCGCGTTTGACCCGCTCGCTGGCGTCGGTCTTGCTCATGCCGCGCACCGAGAGCGGGAAGGCCAGGTTCTCGGCCACCGTCATGTGCGGGAACAACGCATAGTTCTGGAACACCATGCCGATGTCGCGCTTGTGCGGGGGCACGTTATTGATGGAGCGACCGCCCAGGAGTATTTCGCCGCTGGTGGGGGTTTCGAACCCGGCGAGCATCATCAGGCTGGTGGTCTTGCCGGAGCCGGACGGCCCGAGCAGGGTGAGGAATTCGCCTTTGCGAATATCCAGGTTGAGGTCTTTGACGATCAGGGTCTCGCCGTCGTAGCTTTTCTGCACGCCGCGAAAGCTGACCAGGATGTCGCTGCCTTGTGTCTCGGCCATAACCGCACCTTTGTTTTTGTGTCTGCCGTAGTGAAAGCCTAGAGAAGGCGGCAGCCCACGCAAATCGGGCGGTATGAGAGATTGCTATAAGGCTTAGAGAGGATTCTTTGTAGGGATCGCCCTACAAACCAGATCGCAATTGTCAGACATTCACAGCAGCTTGTGTTCCACGGCGTACTTCACGAGGTCCGCCACCGAATGCAACCCGAGCTTTTGCATCAGCCGCGCCTTGTGGGTACTCACCGTCTTGCTGCTGACGGCGAGTTGCTGGGCGATTTCGTTCACCCCTTCGCCCCGCACCAGGCGCTCGAACACCGAGAACTCCCGCTCCGAAAGCAGCGTGTGAGCCGGTCGAGCATCGGTCAGGCCGACCTCGAAGACCATGCGGTCCGCCAGCTCCGGGTCGATATAGCGGCCGCCCGCAGCCACCTTGCGAATGGCGGTGAGCAGCAGGGCCGGGTCGCTGTCCTTGGTGGCGTAGCCGGCCGCGCCGATCTTCAGCGCCCGCGCCGCCATCTGCGCTTCATCGTGCATGGACAGCACCAGCACCGCCGGCGGGTTGGTCAGGGCGCGGATACGCGGGATGGCCTCCAGGCCATTGACGCCAGGCATGGAGATATCCAGCAACACCACTTCACAGGGCGTCTGGCGCAGGGTTTCCAGCAGCTGCTCGCCATTGCTGGCCTCGCCCGCCACACATAAGTCCTTGGCCAACCCGATGAGCTGCTTGATGCCCTCGCGGACGATGGTGTGGTCTTCGGCGACCAGTACTCGGATCACGCTGCTTTCTCCTTATCCAATGCCACATGCACACAAAGGGTGGTGCCCTCTCCGGGCTGACTGTCGATCTGCAGGCTACCACCCAGCATGAGCACACGCTCACGCATACCCACCAGACCGAATGAGCTCCCGCGCCTGGCGCCGGTGTCGAACCCGCGGCCATCATCACTGATGCGCAGGCAGAGCATGCCGTCTTCCTCGCTGAGGCGAACCGCCACAGTATGCGCCTCGGCATGGCGCATGACGTTGGTCAGCGCTTCCTGCAGCACGCGGAACAGGCCCACAGCCTTGGCGTCGGACAGCTGCGGCAGTTGCTCGGGCACCTCCACCAGGCAGGGAATCTGCGTGCGGGCCTCAAAGCGCCGTGCCTGCCACTCAATGGCCGAGGCGATGCCGGCGTCGAGGATCGGCGGGCGCAGGGCGGTGGCGACGTCGCGCACCAGCTGGAAGAGCTGCGCGATCAGGCGCTTCATGCTGTCGAGCCGTTCGCGCAACCCGGCATCGAGCCCGGCGAATGCCAGTTCGCACATGGACGTTTCCAGCTTGAGTACGGTGAGCACCTGGCCGAGTTCGTCATGGACTTCGCGCGCGATGCGCGCCTTCTCTTCCTCGCGCACGCTTTCCAGGTGCGCCGAGAGATCGCGCAGTTGGGCGCGGGACGCGGCCAGTTCCAGTTCGATCTGTTTGTTCTCGGTAATGTCCCAGACGACACCGTCCCAGATCGCGCGGCCATCCTCGAACACCCGCGCACTGGCCTTGATGTCGGCCCAGCGCTGCTGGCCATCGCGCGTGAGGATGCGCCCCTGCCAGTGCCAGTCCCGATCAGCGTCCAGCGCCTGCATCTGGCTTTCCCAGTAGCCGTCGCGGTCGTCCGGGTGAACCAGGCCCCGGATACCGCGGCCGGAGTCCAGCAACTCGCTGGCGCTGTAGCCCACCAACCCTTCACTGCCCTCGCCGATGAAGGCGAAGGCAGACGGCGCGCCGGCTTTCGGTCGTTCCAGACGAAATACCAGGCCGGGCACGTTGGAGGCGATGCCCTTGAGGCGGGCCTCGCTTTCTTCCAGAGCCTCGCGGGCGCGGCGGCGCTCGGTCGCGTCGGAGAGGAATACCACCAGGTACTCCGAGGAGCCAAAGCGCAGGAAACTCAGCGACACATCCGCCGGCAGCCAGCTGCCGTCCGGCCGCAGGCAACGGGTCTCGAAGCTCAGCGGCCCCTCGTCGCTGTTGCGTGCACGGCGCCACAGATTGAGCCAGCGGTCCATGTTCAGGTCCGGCTGGAAATCCACCAGCGGCCGGTCCGCCAGGCTGCCGGAGGCATAGCCGAGCATCTGTTCGGCAGCGCGGTTGGCGTAGCGTACGTGGCTATCCCAGTTCACCCAAAGGATGCCGAGGGTGCTGTGGTCAATGGAGAACTGGGTGAGGCGCAGGGCTTCCTCGGCCGCCTCGCGCAGTTGCATGGCGTGGCGGGCGTCGAGCAATTGCCGCTCCAGCGCTCGGCGCTGGCGGCGCAGCCAGACGATGATGACTGCGGCACTGAGCAACAGCACGCCCAGCAGCAGGCTCAGGTTCTGCCAGAAACCGGCCGACTCGCCCAGTCGCGGGTACTTCGCCTGCAGCCAGCGTTCGTGGAGCTGGTCGAGGTCCTTGGGGGGCAGGCTGCGCAGGGCGATATCGACGATCGTCGCCAGCTCGGGCCAGTCTCGCCGGGAGGCGACTCGCAGCAACTGCGGAAAACCAATGTCGCCCACCACTGCCAGCCCGGCGAATTCCTGCTCGCGAGACAGACGACTGAGCTGGGCCTCGTCCAGCACGGCGAAGCGCACCTGTTCGGCCAGCAATGCCTGGAGCGCCTGGCGCTCATTGGTCATGGGCTTCAAGTTGAGGTTGGTATAGGTCGCGCGCAGGTAGTCGGCCACCGCGCTCGGCTCGCGGAGCGCGACTGGCGAGGTGGCGTCGAGTTGTTCCAGATCCACCGCCGCGCTGCCCTCGCGCTCCCCCACGATCAACTGCGAAACCCGCATATAGGGATCGGAGAACAGCCACAGACGCAGGCCGGCCGGGGTCTGAGCGAGCCCCGGAGCGAGGTCGATCTGCCCCGCGCGCAAAGCCTGTTCCAGCTCACCCTGGCTGTCGTAGGTGCGCCAGACCAGCTCGACCCTCATGGCCTTGGCCAGCCAGTTCATCAGTTCCACGTTGGCGCCCGAGAGTTGCTGCAAGCGACGATCGAGCAGCACGTAAGGCGCTTGCAGCACCGCGCCAACTCGAAGCTGGGCATGCGCCTCGAGCCAGCGTTGCTGGTCCTCATCCAGAGACAATGGGGGCAACGCAGCCAATGCAGGCATAGCCAGCGTGCAGGCGAACAGCAGGGAAAGGAGCGCTCGGATCATCGAAGGCCAACCACCACGAGTAAAACAGCCGACATACCTTACTCCAGCCACGGCCCACCATGCGAAGGCTCGGCCTGACAAACGCCGGTCGAGCCATTAGGCTCCAGTTTCCCAGCTTGACCAGGAACCCTCAGATGCTTCGCGCCTTTTTTCCGCCCCTTGCCGCACTTTGTCTGGCACTTCTGCCGGCCACCTTCCCCCTACAGGCCGAGGAAAAAAGCACTGAACCGACCAAGGAACCCGCACCGGCCGTGGAGCGCGCGCCCCTGGAAGAGCGCAGCCAGGACGATGCCATCAGCCTGGAGCGCCAGTTGCCAGGACGCGAGCAGCAACAACTGAAAGCCGCCGACGAGAGCTTCCTGGCCCTTTGGCAACCCGCAAATGCCGGAGAGCCCAGCGGCGTGCTCATCCTCCTGCCGGGCGAGGGCGAAAGTGCTGACTGGCCCGAAGTCATCGGCCCGTTGCGGCGCCAGCTGCCGAACGCCGGCTGGAGCACCCTCAGCCTGACCCTGCCCGATCCCAGTGGCGACCCCGTGCCGCCTCGTCCCGTCGCGACCGAAGCGCCCGGCAAGGCGGAACCCGCGGTGAGCCCGGAGAAGGCGCAGGAAGAAGGCCCCGCCAACACGGAACAAGCCGGCAGCGCCGAGCCCAATACCGACCCGGCACCGCCGGCGTTGTCCCGTGACGCGGTCCAGAAGGCCCAGACAGACCGGGTATTCGCCCGCATCGAGGCGGCGCTGGCTTTCGCCCGTCAGCAAAAGCCCAGGTCCATTGTGTTGCTCGGACACGGCACCGGCGCCTACTGGGCGACGCAGTTCCTCATTACCCGGGAACCCCAGGACGTGCGCAACCTGCTGCTGGTTGCGGCGGAACTGCCCGCCGGCTATGAGCCGGCGCTCGAGGACTCGCTACCTGCGCTGAAGCTGGCGACTGGCGACTTCTACTACAAGGACCTGCCCGCAGACCGCGACGCCGCCTTGCGCCGACTGCATGCGAGCAAGCGGCAGAAACATCCGGCCTACATCCAGATCACCATGAAAGGCTTGCCGGCAGACCGGGCCACCGAGCAGGAACAGCTGGTCCGGCGCATTCGCGGCTGGCTGAGCCTGCATCTGCAAGCCGGCGCCGACAAAGGTCAGGCAGGGGAATGAGCCTCAGAACCTCGTCAGAATCAGCGGAAGCCGTGGCGCTCGCGAATCAGGCTATAGGCACTGTGTAGCTCGCGGGTACGGTCGGTGGCAGCGCGGACCACGGCGGGGCTGGCGCCTGAACCGGCGAGCTTGTCGGGGTGGCTCTGACTGAGCAGCCGGCGGTAGGCGCGCTTGATCACAGCTGGTTCGCATTCGGCAGTCACCCCCAGCAGGAGCAAGGCCTCCTTGTAGCTGTTGCTTCGTTTGGGCGGCAGCCCATGTGGCGTGTCGTAGCCGGCGCCGAGGGCCTCTACCTGGGCAGCGGAAAAGCCCAGCGAATGCCCCCACTGCAGGATGAGCTCACGCTCATGCCGCCCGATACGGCCATCGGCCGCAGCCATCTGCCAGCAACTGCGCAACAGGCGCTCCACGGTCGGGCGCTCATGCTTCAGCGTTCGCAGGGAGGAATGCAGGTCGTCCCCACCGGCCTTGCCGCGGTTGAAGGCGCCGATGGCGCGGCGGGTGCCGGCCTCATCCAGCCCCTGCCGCTTCATTTCAGCACGTGCCTGTTGAATGTGCGCCTCCTGCACTCGCCCGTCGCTCTTGGCCAGGCGCCCCAGGAGGATGAACAGCAGGTCCTGCAGGTCGATGGCTGGATCACCCCGCAATCGCGCGCGCAGTGCGCTCCAGGAGTCCAGCCTCAGGCGCCGGTCGAGCACTTGCCCGAGCAGGCCACCGAGCAAGGCGCCCGGAATATTCGCCAGGGTGAATCCGGCAACAGCACCTATCAGCGTGGCAGGCCAGACCAACTCAAGCCTCCGCCGTCAGCAGGCGCTCGACGTCCGCGAGGCGCTCGTGAGTGCCGACGTCCACCCAACGTCCAGCGTGATGCTCGCCGCTGACCTCACCGGCCGCCATGGCCTGGCGCAGCAGCGGCGCCAGCTTGAAGGCACCCGCCTGGCACCCCTCGAACAGACGCGGGTGAAGCACGGCGATGCCGCTGTAGGTCAGGCTGGGTCCGCCATCCACTGCGTCGCGTACACGGCCCTCGGCCAGGCGGAAATCACCGCGCGGGTGGTGATCGGGATTGTCCACCAGCACCAGATGCGCCAGGCCATCCAGCGGGCGACGCAGGCGAGTGAAGTCGAAGTCGGTCCAGACGTCACCGTTGACCACGAGGAACGGTTCGTCCCCCAGCAGGGGCAGGGCCTGGAAGATGCCTCCACCGGTTTCAAGGGGCTCACCTTCCGCGGAATAGCGAATGGACAAGCCGAAACGCGCACCATCACCCAGATGATCCTCGATCTGCTGGCCAAGCCAGGCGTGGTTGATCACCAGTTCACGAAAGCCCGCTTGCGCCAGGGCCCGGAGGTGAAACTCGATCAGCGGAGTGCCGGCAGCGCGAACCAGTGGCTTGGGCGTGTGCAGGGTCAGGGGGCGCATGCGCTCCCCCTTGCCGGCAGCCAGAATCATGGCCTTCATGGGCGGACGGCCTCGTCCTGGGGCAGGCTGCTCAGCAGCTCGCCCAGCTCAGCCAGTTCGGGACGACGTTCGATCACTGCCTTTATATAGGCAAAGAAACGCGGCACATCGCCCAGGTACTTGGGTTTGCCATCGCGATGGCAGATCCGCGCGAAGATGCCGATCACCTTGAGATGGCGCTGAACCCCCATCAGGTCGCTTGCCCGATGGAACTCGGCGAACGCCGGCTGAACCGGGATGCCGGCTTCCAGTGCCAGGCTCCAGTAGCGCTGCAGCCAGCCGGCAACCCGCCCCTCCGGCCAACTGAGGAAGGCGTCCTTGAACAGACAGGTAACGTCATAAGTTACCGGGCCGTAGACCGCGTCCTGGAAATCCAGCACGCCGGGGTTGGGGGTGCTGAGCATCAGGTTGCGCGGCATGTAGTCGCGGTGTACCAGCACTTGCGGCTGGGCCAGTGCGCTGCCGATCAGCAGATCGGAGATCCGTTGCCAGGCCGCGAGGCGCTCGCCGTCCAGTTCGATGCCGAGATGGCGTTGCAGGTACCACTCGGGGAACAGTTGCAGCTCACGGCGCAGCAGGGCGTCGTCGTAGCTGGGCATGGGTACGTCGAGGCTGCGTTTCTGGAAAGCCAGCAGCGCACGCAAGGCATCGTCGAACAGCGCGTCGGCGTTATCGGGATTGATGACCTCCAGGTAGGTCTGGCGGCCCAGGTCATCGAGGATCAGGAAGCCCTGCTCCACGTCGGCGGCGAGAATACGCGGAACATGGACACCCGCTTCAGCCAGCATTCCGGCCACTTTGACAAAGGGGCGGCAATCCTCGCGGGGCGGGGGCGCGTCCATCAGGATCAGCGTGCGACCTTCGGTCTCCCAACGAAAATATCGGCGAAAGCTCGCATCGCTGCTGGCCGGAACCAGTTGGGCGGCTGGCACGGGGCCCCAGCCTTCGGCAGCGAACAGGGTGGGCAACTGCTGGTCCAGCCATTGGCTCAGCTGCTGAAGGCGAAGGTCTTCGTGGTGCATCGGGTGGTCTCCGGCGGCGCTAGCCGTTGTGCGGGTCATGCTTTATTATCCAGCATCTTTTTCAGCCCATCGAGAGGCGTGCGGCCCCAGCGGGCCGAAGGCGCGCAGGAAGCCCGGACTAACAAGATGGCAGTAAGATCTCCCGCGTTTCGTAGAAAGTTCCCCCTGCTGGTGACCGGCAGCCTGCTGGCACTGCAGCCAGTAGCCACTCCATTCGTCGTCGCCGCAGAGCAGTTCGACTGCCAGGCTTCCGCCACTGGCGGCTGGGCGTGCGCGCCCAAGGCCAGCACCGAGAACCTGCCACCGCGCCCGGTACACAGCGACAGCGCCGTGAGCTCGACCATCGGAGCTGCGCCCCAAACCGCCGAAGGCGGCAAGGCCACTCTGGTGACCGAAGCCGAAGGCAAGGGCCTGACCTCCCGCAGTGCCGACTACAGCCACCTCGACTGGGTACCGCGCGACAAGCTCACGCCATCTCAGCTGGCGGAAGCCGGTCCCTATTGTGCCGGTGCCTATGTCGAACCCCCGCGCCCCGGCATGGATGACAGCACACCGCTGGAAGATGCGCCCACCTATATTTCCGCCAAGGCCTCGCGCTACGAGCAGGAGAAGCAGATCGCCACCCTCGCCGGTGATGTGGTCCTGCGCCAGGGCAGCATGCAGGTGGAAGCCGACGAGGCCAACCTGCACCAGGCGGAGAACCGCGGCGAGCTGCTCGGCAACGTCAAGTTGCGCGACAAGGGCGCCCTGGTGGTCGGCGATCGCGCCGAGCTGCAACTGGACAACGGCGAAGCCAAAGTCGACAACGCCGAGTATGTCCTGCACCAGTCCCACACCCGTGGTAGCGCGCTGTACGCCAAGCGCCAGGAAGACGCGGTCATCCGTCTCAAGGACGGGACCTATACCCGTTGCGAGCCGGGCGACAACGCCTGGCACCTGAAGGGCAACAACATCAAGCTGAACCCGGCCACTGGCTTCGGCACTGCGACCAACGTCACCCTGCGGGTCAAGGACATTCCGGTGTTCTATACCCCGTACATCTATTTCCCGATCGACGACCGTCGCCAATCCGGCTTCCTGCCACCGACCATCGGCAGCAGCAGCGACACCGGTTTCCTGCTGGTCACGCCTTACTACTTCAACCTGGCACCGAACTACGACGCCACACTGTATCCACGCTACATGTCCAAGCGCGGCATGATGGTGGAAGGCGAGTTCCGCTACCTGACACGCAGCAGCGAAGGTCAACTGGGCGCCGCCTACCTCGACGACCAGGAAGACGAGCGCAAGCTCATGTCCGAGTACGAGCAGAAGCGCTGGCTGTACAACTGGAAACACACCGGCGGCCTGGATTCCCGTCTGCTGGCCGAAGTCGACTACACCGACATCAGCGACCCGTACTACTTCGACGACCTGGACACCGACCTGAGTGTGGACACCCCCACTTACGTCAACCAGCGAGGTACTCTGACCTACCGCGGCGAGGGCTACGTTGCGAGGTTGAACGCCCATGCCTATGAGCTGGCGACCATCTCCGACATCACCCCCTATGATCGCTTGCCGCAGATCACCTTCGATGGTGCCCTGCCCTTCCAGCCCGGCGGCCTGAACTTCGCCTACAGCACCGAGTTCGTACGTTTCGACCGTAATCTGCGTGAAGGCGTGTTCTCCGATATCGATGGCGTGACCTCGCCCTGGAACGACAACAACCTCCAGGGTCTGGCCCGCGCCAATGGCGACCGTACTCACCTGGAGCCGAGCGTCAGCCTGCCGATGAACTGGACCTGGGGCTTCGTCAAACCTCAAGTCAAATACGCCTACACCCAGTACGACCTGGATCTGGACCAGCAAGGCAAGAACACCCTGCTGGCGGAACAGACCTTCCACGGCAGCCAGGATCGCCAGGTGCCGATCTACAGCGTGGACAGCGGCCTGTACTTCGACCGCAACACGCAGTTCTTCGGCAAGAATTACACCCAGACCCTGGAACCGCGCCTGTACTACCTCTACGTACCGGAAGAAGACCAGACCGACATCCCGCTGTTCGACACGGGCGAGTCCACGTTCAATTACTCGTCGCTGTGGCGTGACAACCGCTTCGCCGGCCGCGACCGCATTGGCGACGCCAACCAGATTTCGCTGGGCGCGACCAATCGCTGGATCGAGTCCAACGGCTTCGAGCGCCAGCGCTTCAGCATCGGCCAGGCTTTCTACTTCCAGGACCGCAAAGTGCAGCTGCCGGGCATCGACTACCGCACCCGCGCCGATGCCCAGGCTTCTGTTTCGCCCTACGCGCTGGAGTACCTGTACCGTTTCAACCGCGATTGGCGTATCACCTCCGACTTCAACTGGGACCCGGATTCCCATCGCACCCGCTCCGGCAGCGCGATGTTCCACTACCAGCCCGAAGACAACCCGAACAAGGTGGTCAATGCCGGCTATCGCTACCGCAACGACACCATCCGCTTCGACCAGTCCACCGGCACCTGGAACGTGGGCGGCGGTGACTTCGGCACCCCGGGTACTCCGGGCTTCATCAAGGACTACTACAAGATCAGCCAGCACGACTTCTCCGTCATCTGGCCTGTGGTCCCGCAGTGGAGCGCCATTGCTCGCTGGCAGTACGACTACAACCGCGACCGCACCCTGGAAGCCTTCGGTGGCTTCGAATACGACAACTGCTGCTGGAAGCTGCGCCTGATCAACCGCTACTGGGTTGACTACGACGAGTTCGACCAGACGCCGGACGCGACCAACGAAAGCGGCGACCGCGGGATCTTCCTGCAAATCGTCCTCAAGGGTCTCGGCGGCATCGTGGGCAACAAGGCCGAAGGCTTCCTGGAAAAAGGCATTCAAGGTTACCGTGAACGTGAAGACCAAGCTCTCTGATCGCCTGCGCCCGCTGCTGTTGGGCGCCCTGTTCCTCGGCGGCCTCGCGCACGCCGAGGTTCGCTCCATCGACCGCGTGGTCGCCATTGTCGATAACGATGTGATCATGCAGAGCCAGCTGGACCAGCGCCTGCATGAAGTGCAGCAGACCATCGCAAAGCGTGGCGCCTCGCTGCCGCCCGAGCACGTACTCAGCCAGCAAGTGCTGGAACGCCTGATCATCGAGAACATCCAGCTGCAGATCGGCGATCGCTCCGGCATCCGCATCGCCGACGAAGAGCTGAACCAGGCCATCGAAGCCATTGCCCAGCGCAACGGCATGACCGTCGACCAGTTCCGCGGCGCCCTTTCCCGGGACGGCCTGTCTTACGACGACGCCCGCGACCAGGTACGTCGCGAGATGGTCATCAGCCGTGTGCGTCAGCGCCGCGTGGCCGAGCGCATCCAGGTTACCGATCAGGAAGTGCAGAACTTCCTCGCCTCCGACATGGGCAAGATCCAGCTGTCCGAGGAGTTCCGCCTGGCCAACATCCTGATCCCGGTACCGGAAGGCTCCTCGCCCAGCACCATCCAGGCAGCCGAACGCCAAGCCCAGGAGCTGTACCAGCAGCTTCAGCAAGGCGCCGACTTCGCCCAACTGGCCATCTCCCGCTCGGCCGGCGAGACCGCCCTGGAAGGCGGCGAGATTGGCTGGCGCAAGGCCGCCCAGCTACCCCCGCCCTTCGACGGCATGATCGGCGCACTGCAGCCTGGTCAAGTGACCGAGCCGGTTCGCACTCCGGGCGGCTTCATCATCCTGAAGCTGCTGGACAAGCGCGGCGGCGACACCCTGGTGCGAGACGAAGTGCACGTCCGTCACATCCTGCTCAAGCCCAGCGAAATCCGCAGCGAGGCCGACACCAAGCGCCTGGCAGAGCGCCTCTACGAGCGCATCCAGTCGGGTGAAGATTTCGGCGAACTGGCGAAGAGCTTCTCCGAAGACCCGGGCTCGGCGCTCAACGGTGGCGACCTGAACTGGATCGACCCAAACGCGCTGGTACCGGAGTTCCGCGAAGTCATGGCCCAGACTCCGTCCGGCAAGCTGTCCCAGCCCTTCAAGAGCCCGTACGGGTGGCATGTGCTGGAAGTGCTCGGTCGCCGCGCTACCGACAGCAGCGAGAAGTTCCGCGAGCAGCAGGCGGTGAACATCCTGCGCAATCGCAAGTACGACGAAGAGTTGCAGGCCTGGTTGCGCCAGATCCGCGACGAGGCCTACGTCGAAACCAAGCTGTAAGTAACTGGGTCCGGCCCAGCGCGCTGGCGGTACAATCACCGCCAACGCGCTGGACACCACGCAAGGACCCGGAATGAATCCTCTCCGCTTCGCCCTCACCCCTGGTGAACCCGCCGGCATCGGCCCCGACCTTTGCCTGCTGCTCTCCCGTTCCGCACAGCCCCACGCCCTGATCGCCATCGCCAGCCGCAGCCTGCTCAAAGAGCGCGCCACTGAACTGGGCCTGTCCATCCAACTGATCGAAGTCGACCCATCCGCCCTTCCGGAGGGTCCGGCGCCCGCCGGTAGCCTGTTCGTCTGGGATACGCCATTGCGGGCGCCTGCCAAGCCCGGCCAACTGGCCCCGGACAACGCCGACTACGTGCTGGAAACCCTGACCCGCGCCGGCCAGGGCTGCCTCGACGGGCTCTTCGCCGGGATGATCACAGCCCCGGTACACAAGGGCGTCATCAATGATGCAGGCATCGCCTTCTCCGGCCACACCGAGTTCCTTGCCGATCTGACCACCACTCGCCAAGTGGTGATGATGCTGGCAACCCGCGGCCTGCGTGTGGCGCTGGTGACCACCCACCTGCCGCTGAAGGACGTCGCCGCCGCGATCACGCCCGATCGCCTGCAACGGGTCAGCCGCATCCTGCATGCCGACCTGGTGAACAAGTTCGGCATCGCTCGTCCGCGCATCCTCGTCTGCGGCCTCAACCCTCATGCGGGGGAAGGCGGCCACCTGGGCCGGGAAGAACTGGAAATCATCGAGCCCACCCTGGAAGGTCTGCGCAAAGAGGGCCTGGACCTGGTCGGCCCGCTGCCGGCCGACACCCTGTTCACCCCCAAGCATCTGGAGCATTGCGACGCGGTACTCGCCATGTACCACGACCAGGGCCTGCCTGTGCTCAAGTACAAGGGATTCGGCGCAGCAGTGAACGTGACCCTGGGCCTGCCGATCATCCGCACTTCGGTTGACCATGGCACCGCCCTGGACCTGGCCGGCACGGGCCGTATCGACTGCGGCAGCCTGGAAGTCGCCCTGGAAACCGCTTACCAGATGGCCACTGCCCAGCAGCGCAACACGTAAACGAGCGAACAGCGGCGCTTTCGCGGCAACGCCACAGGCGGCGCGCTCTGGCGCCTGATAGACTACGCGGCTCAGTTTCCACGCCAGGCCCCGTGCCTGGCCACAAGGCCTGGAGCCTTCGATGTCCGAACATTATCAACACCGCGCGCGCAAGCGCTTCGGCCAGAACTTCCTGCACGATGCGGGCGTTATCCACCGCATCCTGCGCAGCATTCACGCCCGCCCCGGCGAGCGCCTGCTGGAGATCGGCCCGGGCCAGGGCGCCCTGACCGAAGGCCTGCTGAGCAGCGGTGCCCAGCTCGATGTGGTCGAACTGGACCTGGACCTGATCCCCATCCTGCAGCACAAGTTCGGCCAGTTGCCGAACTTCCGCATCAACCAGGGTGACGCGCTCAAGTTCGACTTCCGCCAGCTAGGCGCCGAACCGCGAAGCCTGAGGGTGGTGGGCAATCTGCCGTACAACATTTCGACCCCACTGATCTTCCACCTGCTGGATCACGCCGACCTGATCCGCGACATGCACTTCATGCTCCAGAAGGAAGTGGTGGAGCGCCTGGCCGCCGAGCCTGGCGGTGGTGACTGGGGAAGGCTGTCGATCATGGTCCAGTACCACTGCCGCGTGGAGCACCTGTTCAACGTCGGCCCGGGCGCCTTCAATCCACCGCCCAAGGTGGATTCGGCCATCGTCCGGCTGGTGCCTCACGAGGTATTGCCGCACCCGGCCAAGGACGCTGCGCTGCTGGAGCGGGTAGTGCGCGAAGCCTTCAACCAGCGACGCAAGACCTTGCGCAACACGCTCAAGGGCCTGCTGGACGCCGCGTCCATCGAGGCCGCAGGCGTCGACGGCGGCCTTCGCCCGGAACAGCTCGACCTTGCCGCCTTCGTCCGCCTGGCCGATCAACTGGCCGCCTTCGCCCCCAAGCCCTAGACTCATTCCCAGCTATTCGAGAGCCATCGCGTGACCGATTCTCGCTATCAGGTCGACGTCAGCGTCGCCACCCGCTTCCTCCCGGAACAATCCCAGCCGGACGAGAACCGCTTTGCCTTCGCCTATACCGTGACCATCCAGAACAATGGCGAGTTGCCTGCCAAACTGCTCACTCGCCACTGGGTGATCACCGATGGCGATGGCCATGTTCAGGAAGTCCGCGGTGCCGGCGTCGTCGGTCAGCAGCCCCTGATCGCGCCAGGCGCCAGTCACACGTACACCAGCGGCACCGTCATGGCCACGCAAGTGGGTAGCATGCAAGGCAGCTACCAGATGGTCGCCGATGACGGCAAGCGCTTCGACGCCATCATCGCGCCCTTCCGTCTTGCCGTTCCCGGCTCGCTGCATTGAGGGCACCGGAATGACGGCTTATGCGGTCGGCGACCTCCAGGGCTGCCTCGATCAGCTGAAGTGCCTCCTGGAGCAGGTCCACTTCGATCCAGCGAACGACGAACTGTGGCTGGTGGGGGATCTGGTCAACCGTGGCCCCAAGTCCCTGGAGACGCTGCGCTTCCTCTATTCCATCCGTGATTCGGTGGTATGCGTACTCGGCAACCACGACCTGCATCTGCTGGCTGCTGCCAACAACATCGAACGCCTGCGCAAGGCCGACACCCTGCGCGAAATCATCGAGGCGCCGGATAGCGCGGAGCTGCTCGACTGGCTGCGCCGGCAGAAGCTGCTGCATTACGACGAGCAACGGGATGTCGCCCTGGTCCACGCGGGCATTCCGCCTCAGTGGACGCTGCGCAAGGCCCTCAAGCGCGCGGCCGAAGTGGAAGAAGCGCTGCAGGACGACGCTCGCCTTCCACTCTTCCTCGACGGTATGTATGGGAACGAGCCGGCCAAGTGGGACAAGGACCTGCACGGCGCAACCCGGCTCCGGGTCATCACCAACTACCTCACCCGCATGCGCTTCTGCCGCGCCGACGGCACCCTGGACCTCAAGTCCAAGGAGGGCCTTGAAACCGCCCCGCCCGGTTATGCACCCTGGTTCAGCTTTCCCGAACGCAAGACCCGTGGCCAGAAGATCATCTTCGGCCACTGGGCAGCCCTGGAAGGCAAGTGCAACGAACCCGGCCTTTACGCCCTTGACACCGGCTGTGTCTGGGGCGGCTCCATGACCCTATTGAACATCGACAGCGGCGAACGCATCAGTTGCAGCTGCGAGGAGAACCGCCATGAGTGAATTCCAACGCATCGCCCCCGAACAGGCCCAGACCCTGCGCGAACAGGGCGCCGTTGTGGTCGACATCCGTGACCCGCAAAGCTTTGCGCTTGGCCATATCAGCGGCTCGCATCACCTGGACAACCACTCCCTGGCCGACTTCATCACCAAGGCCGACTTCGACAAGCCGCTGATCGTCGCCTGCTACCACGGCAACTCCAGCCAGAGCGCTGCCGCCTATCTCGCGCATCAGGGCTTCTCCGAGGTCTACAGCCTCGACGGCGGTTTCGAGCTCTGGCGCAGCGTCTATCCCGAGGATGTCGCCCAGGGCAACGTCGAATAAAAATTTTTCCGCGGGGCGCAACCCCGCGTCACCACTGGCTTAGCACCAACTCCCCGACGGACGGTAATCCCTTGTTATCGTTCCGCCCTGCTTGACCTTGCCGATTACGAACTACTCTTAGCTCAGGCCATCCAAAAAAGGGGAGAGCCGGTACACCGGTTCCGGGCCATCGGCAGCGACCATTAGGTGTTTTGGGGGATTTTCATCGGCCGACCTTCTTCGGCTGACTGCCCGCACCCGCACAACCGACCCCGCGCCGGCTTTCTGATTCCAGCGAGGTGACGTCATGAGCATTTTCAGCCACTTCCAACAGCGCTTCGAAGCGACTCGCCAGGAGGAATATTCCCTTCAGGAATACCTGGACCTGTGCAAACAGGACCGCAGTGCCTACGCCACCGCCGCCGAACGTATGCTCATGGCCATCGGTGACCCGGAACTGCTCGATACCTCGCTTGACCCGAGGCTGTCGCGGATTTTCTCGAACAAGGTGATCCGCCGCTATCCGGCCTTTGCCGACTTCCATGGCATGGAAGAGTGCATCGACCAGATCGTTTCCTACTACCGCCACGCCGCCCAAGGCCTGGAAGAGAAGAAACAGATCCTTTACCTCCTCGGTCCGGTCGGTGGTGGCAAATCCTCCCTGGCGGAGAAACTGAAGCAGCTCATGGAGCGCGTCCCGTTCTACGCCATCAAAGGATCGCCAGTGTTCGAGTCACCGCTGGGGCTATTCAACGCAGATGAAGACGGCGCCATCCTCGAAGAGGAATACGGCATCCCGCGCCGCTATTTGCGTACAGTGATCTCACCCTGGGCCACCAAACGCCTCAACGAGTTCGGTGGCGACATCAGCAAGTTCCGCGTGGTCAAACTCTACCCCTCGATCCTCAACCAGGTCGCCATCGCCAAGACTGAACCCGGTGACGAGAACAACCAGGACATTTCCGCCCTCGTGGGCAAGGTGGATATCCGCAAGCTGGAAGAATTCCCGCAGAACGATGCCGACGCTTACAGCTATTCGGGCGCGCTGTGCCGGTCCAACCAGGGCCTGATGGAATTCGTCGAGATGTTCAAGGCACCAATAAAGGTGCTGCACCCGTTGCTGACCGCCACCCAGGAAGGCAACTACAACAGCACCGAGGGCCTGGGCGGGCTGCCCTTCAGCGGTATCATCCTGGCCCACTCCAACGAATCGGAATGGCACAGCTTCCGTAACAACAAGAACAACGAAGCCTTTATCGACCGTATCTACATCGTCAAGGTGCCCTACTGCCTTCGCGTGGTCGACGAGATCAAGATCTACGACAAGCTGCTCGTTAGCAGCTCCCTGGCCCACGCCCACTGCGCACCCGACACCCTGCGCATGCTGGGGCAATTCTCGGTACTGTCGCGCTTGAAGGAGCCGGAGAACTCCAACATCTATTCGAAGATGCGCGTCTACGACGGCGAGAACCTGAAGGACACCGACCCCAAGGCGAAGTCGATCCAGGAATACCGCGATGCAGCGGGCGTGGACGAAGGCATGAACGGCCTGTCGACCCGCTTCGCCTTCAAGATTCTCTCCAAGGTGTTCAACTTCGACCCGCACGAAGTCGCCGCCAACCCGGTGCATCTGCTTTATGTACTGGAGCAACAGATCGAGCAGGAACAGTTCCCGGCCGAAATGCGTGAGCGCTACCTGCGCTTCATCAAGGAATACCTGGCGCCGCGCTACATCGAGTTCATCGGCAAGGAAATCCAGACCGCCTACCTCGAGTCCTACAGCGAGTACGGCCAGAACATCTTCGACCGCTACGTGCTGTACGCGGACTTCTGGATCCAGGACCAGGAATACCGCGACCCGGAAACCGGCGAGATTCTCAACCGCGTGGCCCTGAACGAGGAACTGGAGAAGATCGAGAAACCGGCCGGCATCAGCAACCCGAAGGATTTCCGCAACGAGATCGTCAACTTCGTGCTGCGCGCCCGGGCCAACAACAACGGCAAGAACCCCAGTTGGCTCAGCTACGAGAAGCTGCGCGTGGTCATCGAGAAGAAAATGTTCTCCAACACCGAGGATCTTCTGCCGGTCATCAGCTTCAACGCCAAAGGCAGCAAGGAGGAGCAACAGAAGCACAACGACTTCGTCAAGCGCATGGTCGAGCGCGGCTATACGGAGAAACAGGTACGCCTGCTGTCCGAATGGTACCTGCGGGTACGCAAGTCGCAGTAAAACAGTCTCAAGCTGCAAGCCAGGGACACGCCAGCCGGAGGCGCCGTATCGTACGGCGTCCTCCGTGCCTTGCAGCCTGAAGCTCCCCGGAGGGGCCTATGAGCTACGTCATCGACAGGCGTTTGAACGGCAAGAACAAGAGCACAGTGAACCGCCAACGGTTCCTGCGCCGCTACCGCGAGCACATCAAGAAGGCCGTGGAGGAGGCTATCAGCCGCCGTTCCATCACCGACATGGAGCATGGCGAACAGATCAGCATTCCCGGCCGCGATATCGACGAGCCCGTCCTGCACCACGGCCGTGGTGGCCGGCAGACTATCGTCCACCCCGGCAACAAGGAATTCACCACCGGTGACCGCATTCCACGGCCCCAGGGCGGCGGCGGCCGCGGCGGTGGCGGCAAGGCCAGCAACCAGGGCGAAGGGATGGACGACTTCGTCTTCCAGATCACCCAGGAGGAGTTCCTCGACTTCATGTTCGAGGACCTCGAACTGCCCAACCTGGTCAAACGCCACCTTACCGGCGCCGACACCTTCAAGACGGTGCGCGCGGGCATCAGCAACGAAGGCAACCCCTCGCGCATCAATATCGTCCGCACCCTGCGCTCGGCCCATGCCCGGCGTATCGCCCTGTCCGGGACCAGCCGCGGCAAGCTGAAGGAAGCGAAAGCCGAACTGGAGCGCCTGAAACGCGAGGAACCGGATAACTTCGGTGATATCCAGGAACTTGAGACAGAAATCGCGAAGCTTCGCGCCAGGATCGAGCGCGTTCCCTATCTCGACACCTTCGACCTCAAATACAACCTGCTGGTCAAACAGCCCAACCCGTCGTCCAAGGCGGTGATGTTCTGCCTGATGGACGTCTCCGGCTCCATGACCCAGGCCACCAAGGACATCGCCAAGCGCTTCTTCATCCTCCTGTACCTCTTCCTCAAGCGGAATTACGACAAGATCGAGGTCGTGTTCATCCGCCACCACACCAGCGCCCGCGAGGTGGACGAGGAGGAGTTCTTCTATTCCCGGGAAACCGGCGGCACCATCGTCTCCAGCGCGCTAAAGCTCATGCAGGAGATCATGGCCGAGCGCTACCCGATCAATGAATGGAACATCTACGCCGCCCAGGCCTCGGATGGCGACAACTGGAACGACGATTCACCCATCTGCCGGGATATCCTGATCAAGCAGATCATGCCGTTCGTGCAGTACTACACCTACGTCGAGATCACCCCGCGCGAGCACCAGGCGCTGTGGTACGAGTACGAGCAGGTCTGCGAGACGTTCGGCGATACCTTCGCCCAACAACAGATCGTTTCGACGGCGGATATCTACCCGGTGTTCCGCGAGCTCTTCCAGCGCCGGCTCGTGACCTGAGGGAGGCGTGACATGACTGCCAGCAAGAAGGAACGCAAGCCCATTTCCACGGGGTCCGAGTGGACCTTTGACCTGATCCGCACCTACGACCGCGAGATCAGCCGCATCGCCGAGCGCTATGCGCTGGACACCTACCCGAACCAGATCGAGGTGATCAGCGCCGAGCAGATGATGGACGCCTACGCCTCGGTCGGCATGCCAATTGGCTACCACCACTGGTCCTATGGCAAGCACTTCCTGGCCACCGAGAAAGGCTATTCGCGCGGCCAGATGGGGCTGGCCTACGAGATCGTCATCAACTCCGACCCTTGCATCGCCTACCTCATGGAGGAGAACACCATCACCATGCAGGCGCTGGTGATCGCGCACGCCTGCTATGGCCACAACAGCTTCTTCAAGGGCAACTACCTGTTCCGCACCTGGACCGACGCCAGCTCGATCATCGACTACCTGGTGTTTGCCAAGCAGTACATCATGCAGTGCGAGGAGCGCCACGGTATCGACGCGGTAGAAGACCTGCTGGACTCCTGCCACGCCCTGATGAACTACGGCGTCGACCGCTACAAGCGCCCCTACCCCATCTCGGCCGAAGAAGAACGACGTCGCCAGAAAGAGCGCGAGGAACACCTGCAGAAGCAGATCAACGACCTCTGGCGCACCATTCCCAAAGGCGCCGGCAAGGGTGGCGACAAGGACAACCAGCGCTTCCCGGCCGAGCCGCAGGAAAACATCCTCTACTTCATCGAGAAACACGCGCCGCTGCTCGAGCCCTGGCAACGGGAAGTGGTGCGCATCGTGCGCAAGATCGCCCAGTACTTCTATCCGCAGCGCCAGACCCAGGTGATGAACGAAGGCTGGGCCACCTTCTGGCACTACACCCTGATGAACGACCTGTACGACGAGGGCCTGGTCACCGACGGCTTCATGATGGAGTTCCTGCAGTCGCACACCAGCGTCGTCTACCAGCCACCCTTCGACAGCCCCTACTACAGCGGCATCAACCCCTATGCCCTGGGCTTCGCCATGTACAGGGACATTCGCCGCATCTGCGAGGACCCAACCGAGGAGGACAGGCACTGGTTCCCGGACATCGCCGGCAGCGACTGGCTATCCACCCTCAAGTTCGCCATGAGCAGCTTCAAGGACGAAAGCTTCATCCTGCAGTTCCTCTCGCCCAAGGTGATCCGCGACCTCAAGCTGTTCAGCGTCCTCGACGATGACCAGAAGGACGAACTGCTGGTCCCGGCGATCCATGACGAGCAGGGTTACCGCCTGATCCGAGAAACCCTGGCAGCCCAGTACAACCTAGGCAACCGCGAGCCCAACGTGCAGATCTGGAGCGTAGACCGCCGCGGCGATCGCTCACTGACCCTGCGCCACCAGCAGCACGACCGCAAACCCCTTGGGGACTCCACCGACGAAGTGCTCAAGCACCTGCACCGACTCTGGGGCTTCGACATCCATCTCGAGACCCGCCACGGCGAACAGATCACCGGGAGCCACCATGTCCCCCCAAAGGGGGAACGCACTGAGGACGGGGAATACCCTCGCCTGGACCTGATCATTCCGCCCATTTGATCGGTTGACCGCGTGCCCGGCCGAGACCGAGCATGCGGCTAATCCTCTATGGGAGCCGCCCTCAGATGCGCCTGTTCCTCGTCCTGCTGCTGTGCCTGGTCCTGGCAACCTGCTCCACAACAGTTCCGCAGGTTCATGTCCTGCAGCCGGCAACAGCCGGACTGGAGGGCCGGACACGCTACGAAATGGTGCCGCCGGACCTCGCTATCGAGGGTGAGCTGCCGCACCGCGAGCGCTACGCCGAGCTCGGCCCGCTGATCAGCCAGGGCCTTCAGCAGCGCGGCTACCGCGCCAACAGTGATGCCCAGCTGCGGGTTTACTACTGGCTGGCAGTGACCGACCAGCCGCTGGTGTTCAAGGCGGACCAGGCACCGCCCAGCCCACTCGGCCCCTACCAGGCCATTCACCTTCTGCGTGATGAAACCGGCACCTTGCGCCTGCGTATTACCGACCCCGCCGGCGAAGTGCTCTGGGAGGGCCTGGCCAGCACCGGCCTCAGCCCGTCCCGGGACAGCGCCGAACTCTTGCAAAACACGGTGCGAGCCCTGGTCGAGCAGGTCCCCGCAGCCCGCTAGGCTGCTATCCTCCGCAGCCACGGAGGCAAGCATGCAGATATACAAAGTCGGTGGCGCGGTACGCGACCGCCTGTTGAATCGCCCAATAACCGAGAACGACTGGGTCGTGGTGGGCGCCACCGCCGAAGAGATGCTGGAGCAGGGTTTCCGCCCAGTCGGGGCGGACTTCCCGGTATTCTTGCACCCCCAAAGCGGCGAGGAATACGCCCTCGCCCGCACTGAGCGCAAGAGCGGTCGTGGCTATGGCGGCTTCACCTTCTACGCCAGCCCGGACGTGAGCCTGGAACAGGACCTCATCCGCCGCGACCTCACCGTCAATGCCATGGCCGAGGACGGCCAGGGCAACCTCTTCGACCCCTATGGCGGCCAACGCGACCTGGAAGACCGGGTATTGCGCCATGTCTCCCCTGCCTTTGCGGAAGACCCGCTGCGCGTGCTCCGCGTGGCGCGCTTCGCCGCCCGCTATGCACCGCTGGGCTTCCAGGTCGCCGAAGAAACCCTCGCGCTGATGCGACAGATCGCCGAATCCGGCGAGCTGGACGCCCTGACCCCGGAACGCAGCTGGAAGGAAGTCTCCCGCGCCCTGATGGAGCCGCGCCCGGATGTATTCATCCAGGTACTGCGTGACTGCGGCGCCCTTGCCGCCTGGTTACCCGAAGTGGATCGCCTGTTCGGCGTTCCGCAGCCGGCGAAGCATCACCCCGAGGTGGACTCCGGCGTCCATGTACTGGCCGTCCTGCGCCAATGCGCCAAACACGGGCAGCCGCTGACCGTGCGCTGGGCCAGCCTGCTGCATGACTTGGGAAAAGGCCTGACGCCTGAAGAGGAGTGGCCGCAGCACATCGCCCACGAAAAGCGCGGCCTGAAACTGATCAACGCCGTCAACGAACGCTGCAAGGCGCCCCGCGATTGCCAGGAACTGGCCCTGCTGGTGGGCGAATATCACACCCACGCTCACCGTGCCCTGGAGCTACGCGCGTCTACCCTGCTGGAGTTGCTGCAAAGCTTCGATGTCTACCGCCGTCCGCAGCGCTTCGAAGAGTTCGTCGCCGCCAGTGAGATGGATGCCCGAGGTCGCACCGGCCTTGAGCAGCGCGACTACCCCCAGGCGGCGTACCTGCTGGGCGCCGCCGCGGTCGCCCGCGCGGTGTCGGTACAGCCACTGCTGGAAAAGGGGCTCACGGGCGCTGAACTGGGCGAGGCGCTCAAGGGCGAGCGCCTCAAGGCATTGAAGGTCTACAAGGAAAGCGGCGGGAAAGCCTGACGCAGCTCTGGCGGTGTCAGTTCGACGCCGCGCCAGCTAAAGGAGGCCGGCCACAGCGCCTGCTGGATGGCGGCCTTCTCCCAGAGTTCGGCAAAGGTGCTGCCCTCCGCCGGATGTCGCAGGCCGGGCGCAAGGAGCGACAGGGGCCAGAGCACGAAGGCGTTCTTCAGCACCTCGGGACGCGGCAGGACCAGGCCATCGAAGTTACCTACCCGATCACCGTAGAGCAGCACGTCGATATCCAGCGGAAGGCCCTTGCGGCCTGGCGCATAGCGACCGTTATCCGCCTCGATCTCCTTCAACCGGCGGTCGAGCTCGTGCAACGGCAGGTCGGTGCGGGCAGAAACCACGAAGTTGAAGAAATTCCCACTCTTGATGCCCACAGGGAAGCTCTCGAACACCGGCGAGCACGTGATGTCGTGGAGGAATCCCGCCAGGGCTTCGAGCCCGGCGGTCAGGTTGCGCTCTCGCTCGATGTTGCTGCCGAGACCGAGATAGATAGGCGTCAGCGGCATCCGCGCTCGATCTCCACGCCAACACTGCTGGCCGCGGGAACGGCGCCGGGCTTGTGCAGCTTCAGGCGAACCCAGGGAATGTTGAACTCCTCCATCAGCACGGCAACGAGCCGTTCGGCGAAGGTCTCCACCAACAGGAACTGTGCCTCGGCGGCGAACGCCTGGATGCGCAGGGACACGGCCGCGTAGTCGAGCGCCTTCTCAAGGTCATCTCCTGCTGCTGCAGGGCGGTTGTCCCAGCCCAGCTGCAGGTCCAGGCGCAGACACTGGCGAATGCTGCGCTCCCAGTCATAGGCACCGATTACGGTGTCGACCTCCAGACCTTCGATGAAAACCGTGTCCACGTCAGTGCTGCCCCGCTAGAATCGGGACTTCCTCGCCCCGGAATGGATACCATGTTTTGGCTGCTGGCGACTCTCGCCTACCTGCTCGGATCGTTGTCCTTCGCCATTCTGCTCAGCCGACTGTTCGGCACGGGTGATCCACGTGCCCAGGGCTCCGGCAACCCTGGCGCCACCAACATGCTGCGGGTGGCGGGAAAGAAACTGGCAATCCTGACCCTGCTCGGCGACATGCTGAAGGGTCTGGTACCGGTTTTGGTCGCCCACCTCTGCGGCTTCGACATCCAGCAACAGGCCTGGATCGGCCTCGCCGCGGTGCTTGGCCACCTCTATCCCCTGTACTTCCGCTTCCGTGGCGGCAAGGGCGTCGCGACCGCCGCCGGCATGCTACTGGGGCTTTATCCCCCTGCCGCGCTGCTGGCCATCGGCGCCTGGCTACTGACGTTTTACCTGACCCGCACCAGTTCCCTGGCCGCCCTCATTGCCACGCCGCTGACCCTGCCATTGCTGGCCTGGCAACAACCCGGCGCACTGCTGCCGATGACGGTGCTGACGGCGCTCATCGTCTGGCGCCATCGCGGCAATCTACGCGACCTTTTCGCTGGACGCGAACGGCATTTCTGAACAGCCTGAATGAAAACGGCTCGTTGATCCGTCAGACGGCGGGCAACTGCTCCATCGGCCAACGGGCCTGCACGGAAATCGCCGGTCCATCCTGCTGCCCAGCCAGCAAACGCTGGCAACCGGCGTAGGCAATCATTGCGCCGTTGTCAGTGCAGAAGCGCGGCCGGGCATAAAACACATCGCCCTTGAATTCACCCAGCATCTTGCCCAGCGACTTGCGCAGCGACTGGTTGGCACTGACGCCGCCGGCGATCACCAGGCGCTTCAGACCGGTCTGTTTGAGCGCACGTCGGCACTTGATAGTGAGAGTCTCCACCACCGCCTGTTCGAAGGCCAGAGCGATGTCGCAACGGGTTTGATCGCCGTCGTCCCCAGCATTGCGGCACTGCTGCCAGGTATTGAGGGCGAACGTCTTGAGCCCGCTGAAGCTGAAATCAAGCCCCGGGCGATCGGTCATCGGACGCGGGAAGGTGAAGCGCCCTGGGGTACCGCTTTGCGCCAGGCGAGCGATCTCGGGACCGCCTGGGTAACCGAGGCCGATCAGCTTGGCGGTCTTGTCGAAGGCCTCACCCGCGGCGTCATCCACCGACTCGCCAAGCAGCGCGTACTGGCCAATGCCATCGACTCGCACCAACTGGGTGTGGCCGCCGGACACCAACAGGGCGACGAACGGAAACTGCGGCGGCTGCTCCTCCAGCATGGGCGCCAGCAGGTGGCCTTCCATGTGGTGCACGCCGAGCGCCGGCACCCCCCAGGCGAACGCCAGGGCCTGAGCACAGGACGCACCGACCAGCAACGCGCCAACCAGGCCGGGACCGGCCGTGTAGGCTATGCCATCAATGTCCTCGGGCTTGCGATCGGCCTCCTCCAGCACCTCACGCAGCAGCGGCAACAGGCGCTTGACGTGATCGCGGGAGGCCAACTCGGGCACAACGCCGCCGTAGACCCGATGCAGGTCGATCTGACTGAACAGCGCGTCAGCCAGCAGGCCACGTTCGCTGTCGTAAAGGGCGACGCCGGTTTCGTCGCAAGAGGTTTCCAACCCCAGCACTAGCATGGGTACGCGCCTTCTGGCCTGGCAAAAGAAGAAGGCGCGAATCATAATCGCCGCCCCCTGTGCCGACCAGCGGTTTTCGACTGAAGGCTTTGCATTACGGGCCTTGAGGCGTTAATATCCGCAGCCCTTGAAATCCGACGCGCCGCCGAGCCTACTTTTTGCCGGAATGCGTCGACCATTCGGTAATTGATGAAGGTACGACCTGGATGCCAGCCGTCAAAGTTAAAGAGAACGAACCCTTCGACGTAGCCCTGCGTCGTTTCAAGCGCTCCTGCGAGAAAGCCGGCGTACTGGCCGAAGTTCGCAGCCGTGAGTTCTACGAGAAGCCCACTTCCGAGCGCAAGCGCAAAGCCGCCGCCGCGGTCAAGCGTCACGCTAAGAAAGTGCAGCGCGAGCAGCGCCGCCGCGAGCGCCTGTACTGAGTTAACGGGCTCCGCCGCACGCTCAAGCATCGCCCAGCTCCGGCCGGGCGAGTGCATGACGGGCACACAAGAAACTCCGCTTCGCTTTTGCGAATGGCGGAGTTTTTTGCTTTCCAGCTTCAAGCTCTCGCCTGTCGCCACCGACCTGGCGCGAGTATGCTTTGAACCCTCCCGCGCCCCGAGCACCCTATGGCTGGCCTGATCCCCCAAGGCTTCATCGACGACCTGCTGAACCGCACCGACATTGTCGAAGTGGTCGGCGCGCGCGTGCAGCTGAAAAAGGCCGGCAAGAACTACACCGCGCGATGCCCGTTCCATAACGAGAAAACGCCCTCGTTCAGCGTCAGCCCGGACAAGCAGTTCTATTACTGCTTCGGCTGTGGCGCTGGCGGCAACGCCCTTGGCTTCGTCATGGACCACGACCACCTGGACTTCCCCCAGGCGGTCGAGGAGTTGGCCAAACGGGCCGGCATGGATGTCCCGCGCGAGGAAGGCGGACGCGGCAACCGACCGCGCCAGCCCACTGATTCCCCGCTTTACCCGCTGCTTACCGCCGCCTCGGACTACTACCGCCATGCGCTCAAACAGCACCCGACCCGCAAGGCGGCGATCGAGTACCTGAAAGGCCGGGGACTGACCGGCGAGATCGCCCGCGACTTCGCACTAGGCTTCGCCCCGCCCGGCTGGGACAACCTGCTCAAGCACATGGCCGGCGACAGCCTGCAGCAAAAGCACATGATCGATGCCGGCCTGCTGATCGAGAACGCCGAGACCGGCAAGCGCTACGACCGCTTCCGCGACCGCGTGATGTTCCCCATCCGCGACAGCCGTGGCCGCATCATCGCCTTCGGCGGCCGCGTCCTTGGCGACGACAAGCCCAAGTACCTGAACTCCCCGGAAACCCCGGTGTTCCACAAGGGCCAGGAACTCTACGGGCTGTTCGAGGCGCGCAAACACAACCGCAACCTCGACGAAATCATGGTCGTCGAGGGCTACATGGACGTCATCGCGCTGGCCCAACAAGGGCTGCGCAACGCCGTTGCCACCCTAGGCACCGCGACGAGTGAAGAGCACATCCGCCGCCTGTTCCGCCTGGTGCCGAACATTCTCTTCTGCTTCGACGGCGACCAGGCCGGACGCAAAGCCGCCTGGCGCGCCCTGGAGGCGACCCTGCCGGACCTGGAAGACGGCCGTCGTGCGCGCTTCCTGTTCCTGCCCGAAGGCGAAGACCCGGACAGCCTTGTACGCAAAGAAGGCACCGACGCCTTCCGTGCGCGCATCACCCAACATGCCCAGCCGCTGGCCGATTACTTCTTCCAGCAACTGACCCAGGAAGCCGACCCCACCTCCCTGGAAGGCAAGGCGCACCTGGCGACGCTGGCGGCACCGTTGATCGAACGCATCCCCGGCGCCAACCTGAAGGTTCTGATGCGCCAGCGCCTGGCCGAGATCACCGGCCTCAACGGCGATGCCCTCGGCCACTTCGCCCGCAGCGCACCGACCAACAGCGAGAGCCGCGGGCACTCGGACGATGCCTACTACGAATCCTTCTCCGGCTACGACGACCAGCAGCACGAGCCGGAACACTCGCACTACTTCGAACCATCCGCAGCGCCCCAGGGCAATTGGCAGAAGGAGGAGCGTCGCAAGGAAGGCTGGAAAAAGGACGACTGGAAGAAGGACGGCAAGAAGTGGAGCAAGGGCCGCGAAGACTTCAAGCGCCCGCCGCGTACCGAAGTGAAGGTGGAATCGCCCACCCTGACCGCACTGCGCACGCTGCTCCACCATCCTTCTCTGGCACAAAAGGTGGAAGATGCCAGCCATTTCGCAGCGGAAGATGACACCTACGCCCAACTCATGGTGTCACTGGTGGAAGCGGTTCAGAAGAACCCGAAACTGCGCTCCCTGCAGTTGATCGCCCGCTGGCACGGCACCGACCAGGGCCGCCTGCTACGGGCGTTGGCAGAAAAGGAATGGCTGATTTCCGACGACAACCTTGAACAACAGTTTTTCGACACTATAACTAGGTTGTCGGCTCGCCAGCGGGAACGCCGCCTGGAAAATCTGCTGCGAAAAGCGCGGCAAAGCGAACTGAGCGCAGAGGAAAAAGACCAGCTGCGCGATCTCCTCAGCCGCAACACGTCTCCCCTGACTCCGACCTCAACTGGCGCATAAGGCCCCGGATCAGGTATAATCCTCGGCTTGTTTTCAGCCCGCCAAGACCTTAAGTGGATAGGGTGCTATGTCCGGAAAAGCGCAACAGCAGTCTCGCCTCAAAGAATTGATCGCCCGTGGCCGTGAGCAGGGTTACCTGACTTACGCGGAGGTCAACGACCACCTGCCGGAGGATATTTCCGACCCGGAACAGGTGGAAGACATCATCCGCATGATCAACGACATGGGGATCAACGTATTCGAGAGTGCCCCGGATGCGGATGCCCTGTTGCTGGCCGAAGCCGACACCGACGAAGCCGCCGCTGAAGAGGCCGCAGCCGCCCTTGCGGCAGTGGAAACCGACATCGGCCGCACTACCGACCCCGTGCGCATGTACATGCGTGAAATGGGCACCGTGGAACTGCTGACCCGCGAAGGCGAGATTGAAATCGCCAAACGCATCGAGGAAGGCATCCGCGAAGTCATGAGCGCCATCGCCCACTTCCCGGGCACTGTCGACGGCATTCTCTCCGAGTACCAGCGCGTCACCAGCGAAGGTGGCCGCCTGTCCGACGTTCTCAGTGGCTACATCGACCCGGACGACGGCACCCTGCCGGCCGAAGAAGTCGAGCCTGTTGTCCTGAAGGACGATTCCGCCAAGGCCAAGGACAAGGACGACGAGGAAGACGAAGAAAGCGAAGGCGATGACGCCGAGGAAGAAGGCGACGGCGGTCCTGACCCGGAAGAAGCCCTGCGCCGCTTCACGGCCGTTTCCGATCAGCTCGAGAAGGCCAAGAAAGCCGTCAAGAAGCATGGTCGCGACAGCAAGCAGGCCGCTGAAGAGCTGCTGGCCCTGGCCGAGCTGTTCATGCCGATCAAGCTGGTGCCGAAGCAATTCGACGTTCTGGTCGAAAAAGTCCGTGGTGCCCTGGACCGCGTCCGCGGCCAGGAACGCGCGATCATGCAGCTCTGCGTGCGTGACGCCCGCATGCCGCGCGCCGACTTCCTGCGCCTGTTCCCGGGCAACGAAGTCGACCTCGGCTGGGCCGATGGCCTGGCCAAAGGCAAGGCCAAGTACGCCGAAGCCATTGGCAAGCTGGTGGACGACATCAAGCGCAACCAGCAGAAGCTGGTGGATCTCGAGCAGGAAGTCGAACTGACTGTCAACGAGATCAAGGACGTCAACCGTCGCATGTCCATCGGTGAAGCCAAGGCTCGCCGGGCAAAGAAAGAGATGGTCGAGGCCAACCTGCGTCTCGTGATCTCCATCGCCAAGAAGTACACCAACCGTGGCCTGCAGTTCCTCGACCTGATCCAGGAAGGCAACATCGGCCTGATGAAGGCGGTGGACAAGTTCGAATACCGTCGCGGCTACAAGTTCTCGACCTACGCCACCTGGTGGATTCGCCAGGCGATCACCCGCTCTATCGCGGACCAGGCGCGCACCATCCGTATTCCGGTGCACATGATCGAGACCATCAACAAGCTCAACCGCATCTCCCGCCAGATGCTGCAGGAAATGGGCCGCGAGCCCACGCCGGAAGAGCTTGGCGAGCGCATGGAGATGCCTGAGGACAAGATCCGCAAGGTTCTGAAGATCGCCAAAGAGCCGATCTCCATGGAAACCCCGATCGGCGACGACGAAGACTCCCACCTGGGCGACTTCATCGAGGACAGCACCATGCAGTCCCCGATCGATGTGGCCACCGTGGAAAGCCTCAAGGAAGCCACCCGTGAAGTCCTGGCCGGCCTCACTGCCCGTGAAGCCAAGGTCCTGCGCATGCGCTTCGGCATCGACATGAATACCGACCACACCCTCGAGGAAGTCGGCAAGCAGTTCGATGTCACCCGCGAGCGTATCCGCCAGATCGAAGCCAAGGCGCTGCGCAAGCTGCGTCACCCGTCGCGAAGCGAGCACCTGCGCTCCTTCCTCGACGAGTAAGCGATACGAAAACCCCCGGCCAGTCCGGGGGTTTTCTTTTCTGCTCACTCCATGGCTGCGCCTGCCCCTTCCAGATGGCCAGCGGCCACGTCTACACTGCTGCCTGACACCCCTTAAAGGAACGAGGCCGCCAATGGCGCGAGCGCGGGCCCTACTGATGCTCTGGCTGGCGCTCTGGACCTTCCCGGCCGGCGCCCTGAAGCTCACCCAGGAAGAACAGGACTGGCTCGACCATCGCGGCGAGCTGCGACTGGGCATCGACGCCTCCTGGCCTCCCTTTGAGTTCCGGGACGCCCAGGGCAACCACCAGGGCCTTGCCGCCGACTACATCGGGCTGGTCCGCCAGCGTCTGGACATCCAACTCGCGCCCGTAGAACCCAGTAGCTGGAGCGAAGTGCTGCAACAGGCCCGCAACGGCGACCTGGACCTGCTGCCCGGCATCATGTCCACCCCCGAGCGCCAGCAATACCTGCTCTTCACTCGCCCTTACCTCGACTTCCCCATCGTCATCCTGTCCCAGACCCGTGGCCCGCAGCCGTCCAATATCGAGGACCTCTACGGCCTGCGCGTCGGCGTCGTGGCCGACTACGCGCCGCACGAACTGCTGCGCAACCAGCACCCCGACTTGAGCCTGCAGATCCACCCCTCCGTGGCCGCCTCCCTCCAGGCACTTGCCACCGGCCAGGTGGACGCCTTCGTCGGTGACCTCGCCTCCAGTGTCTGGAGCCTGCGCCAGCTAAAGCTCGAAGGCATCAGCATCAGCGGCGAGACGCCCTACCGCTATCAACTGGCCATGGCGACGCCGAAAAACCACCCGATCCTGGCCGGCATCCTCGACAAGGTCTTCGCCGAAATTACCCCGGAAGAAGCCGCCGCCATCCAGGAGCGCTGGGTAGGGGGCGCCCTCTATCAAGGAACCGACTGGAGCCGCGTCCTGCTCTACGGCTTGCCCGGCCTGCTAGTGATCGCCGGCGTGCTCACCTTCGTCCTGCGCGTCAACCGCCGACTGAGCAACGAAATGACCAGCCGCGCCGCCCTCCAGGAGGAACTGCGCAGCAGCGAACAGCACTATCGCGGCCTGGTGGAAAGCCTCAACGCCATCGCCTGGGAAATGCGCGTCGAAGACTATTGCTACACCTACGTCTCCCCCCATGCCGAACGTCTGCTCGGCTATCCCCTGAGCACCTGGCGGGAACCCGGCTTCTGGCACCGCACCCTGCACCCCGACGACACCGCCTGGGCCAACGTCTTCTGCGAAGCGGAAACCTCCGCCGGCCGCGACCACAGCCTCGACTACCGCATGATCGCCGCTGACGGCCGCGTGCTCTGGGTACGGGACATCATCACCCTCATACCCCACGGCGAGACCCAGATGATGCGCGGCCTGATGATCGACATCACCGAGGCCAAGCAGACCGAACAAGCCCTGCGCCTGTCCGAACAGAAGTTCGCCTCGGTCTTCCACAACTGCCCCGACATCATCGTCATCGCCCGCCGCACCGACGGCAGCTTGCTGGCGATCAACCATACCTTCGAGCAACAGATCGGCCTCAAGGCCAGCGAAGCCCTCGGCCGCACCGCCACCGAGCTCGACATCTGGGGCATTCCCGGCATCGGCCCGAAGCTTCTCCAGCGCCTGCAACAGGGCAATCCACTGCACAACCTGGAAATGCCCTTCCGCCGCGCCAACGGCGAACACTTCACCGGCCTGATCTCCGCCCAGACCATTGACCTGGACGACACTCCGGCGCTGGTCGTCGTCGTCCGCGACATCACCCAACTCAAGGAAACCCAGCAACTCCTGCAGGTTTCAGAAGAAAAATTCGCCCGTGCCTTCCACGCCTCGCCAGACGGCCTGCTCATCACCCGGATCAGCGATGGCCTGCTGCTAGAAGCCAATGAAGGGTTCAGCCGCATCACTGGCTACAAGCAACAGGAAATTGCCGAACGCTCCACCCTGGACCTCGGCCTCTGGGCCAACCCGGCCGACCGTCAGCACATGATCCAACTCATCCGCGAGCAAGGCAGCCTGCGCCACTTCACCGCGGCCATCCGCACCAAAACTGGACAAATGCGCCACTGCGAGCTATCCGCCCAGCCCATCCCCATCGGCGGCGAGCCCTGCATGCTGACCATCGCCCGCGACGTCACTGAGCGGCAGCAAATGCAGGAGAAGCTACTGCAAGCCGCCACCGTCTTCGAAAGTACGGCCGAAGGCGTGCTGATCACCGACACCGACCTGCGCATCACGGCCGTCAACCGCGCCTTCAGCGAAATCACCGGCTACAGCGAGGACGAGGCCCTCGGCCAGTCGCCCCGCCTGCTCGCCTCCGGCCAGCACGACAGCGCCTTCTACGCCGCCATGTGGCACCAACTGGAGCAAGAAGGGCACTGGCAAGGTGAAATCTGGAACCGTCGCAAAAACGGCGAGCCCTACCCCGAATGGCTCACCATCAGTGCCGTGCGCGACCGCCACCAGCAGGTCACCCACTACGTTGGCGTGTTCGCCGACATCTCGCCGCTCAAGCACGCCCAGGCACGCCTCGACTACCAAGCCCACCACGACCCGCTCACAGGTCTGCCCAACCGCCTGCTGTTCGAAAGCCGCCTGCAACTGGCCCTGGCCGATGCCACGGGTGACGACCACCATGGCGCAGTGCTGTTCATTGACCTGGACCGCTTCAAGCACATCAACGACAGCCTCGGCCACCCGGTGGGCGACCTGCTGCTCAAAGGCATCGCCGGCCGTCTGCGCGAACAACTGCGCGACATCGACACCGTGGCCCGCCTGGGCGGCGACGAATTCATCATCCTGCTGCCGGGCCTGCACAACGCCAATGACGCCAAGACAGTGGCCAACAAGCTGCTGGCCTGCTTTGAAGCGCCCGTTCCCGCCGGGCAACACGAGTTCTTCATGAGCGCGAGCATCGGTATCAGCCTGTTCCCGGAACACGGCCTGGACGTCGCCACCCTGGTGAAGAACGCCGACGCCGCCATGTACCGGGCCAAGGCCCGCGGCCGCAACCGCATCGAGTTCTACACCCGCGACCTGACCAGCCAGGCTACCGAGCGCATGGCCCTGGAAACCGAACTGCGCCGCGCCCTGGAGCGCAACGAACTGTCCCTCAGCTACCAACCCAAGTTCAGCCTGCAGCACCACAACCTGGTGGGCGCCGAAGCCCTGGTACGCTGGTATCACCCGAGGCTGGGCGAAATCCCGCCGGAGCGCTTCATCCCCCTGGCCGAAGAATCCGGCCTGATCCTGCCGCTGGGCGACTGGGTGCTGGAGCATGCCTGCCGGCAGATGCAGCAGTGGCAAGAAGGCCATGCCCCCTTTGGCCCCCTTTCCATAAACCTTGCCGGCGCCCAACTGCGTCAGCCGCTGCTGGTGGAGCGCCTGCAGTTGCTCATCCAGACCCTGGGCTTGGAACCCCAACGCCTGCAACTCGAAATCACCGAAAGCTTCATCATGAGCCAGGCCGAAGAAGCCCTCTGCGTGCTGCACAACCTCAAGTCCCTCGGCGTGCAGCTGGCCATCGACGACTTTGGTACCGGCTACTCCTCCCTGAGCTACCTCAAGCGGCTGCCGCTGGATGTCCTGAAGATCGACAAGTCCTTCGTCCGTGGCCTGCCCGACGATCCCAACGACGCCGCCATCAGCCGCGCCATCATCGCCCTCGGCCGTAGCATGCAACTCACCGTGATCGCCGAAGGCGTCGAAACCAAGGCCCAGGAGTACTTCCTCGCCGCCGAAGGATGCGAACAGATTCAAGGCTTTATCGTCAGCGCAGCCCTGCCGGCCGAGACCTTCGCACGAACTTTCCTCAGTCCCCTCCCTGCGGTTGGCGCCCAGCAAAGGGCGCCTGTATAATCCGCCGGCCTTCTGGGGCCTATAGCTCAGTCGGTTAGAGCAGAGGACTCATAATCCTTTGGTCCACGGTTCGAGTCCGTGTGGGCCCACCAAATCAAAGCCGCGCATTGCGCGGCTTTTTCATGCCTCCAGAGAAAACAACTAGACCAGCCCTATAGCCCAAAGGTACAAATTCAGTACCGCATGGCCCACAAGATCAATAACGCCTGCCGGAGAAGACTATCTGTCTATCCTCAATCGCATGAGCCATGATGAGATTTTACTGCATGCTGAGACCCTGTATTTCCAGGCCCTTGACCAGCTTCGCTCTGAAGGGGCGATCTAAGGTCGCACTGAATCAGTGTGCCATCTAGAAAGTGAGCTCTAGGCAACTGCTTTTTTCGCGCACGCGAAAATTCAAACGCAGATCACAGCGCCCTGCCGGGTTTACCAAGCAGCTAGAAGCTCCCTTCTTGGACTCATAGGCCAATGTGGCCCAAGAGCTACAAATGTCTTCTCTCATACGATGTCGCCGAAATGCTGAAGCAAGCGCGGAGTGACGCGAATCTAAGCCAAGAGGCACTGGCCAGCCGCGCAGGCGTATCGCGGCCTACCGTAGCCCGCATGGAGACGCTGGCCAAAGGCGACATGAGCGTATCGGCGCTTGTCCGTCTGCTGGAGGCGGCTAGCTACGACTTGTAGCTGGTAAAAGCCAGCCACGAACGGACAGTTGAGGACATCCTCAACGAGCAGCGTTCTGGGAGAGGCTAATCATGATTCTCGACGTCCATGTCCGCTCAAGGCTCGTGGCCAGCTCTACCGGGAGCGAGACGAGTACGTCCTGAGATATCTGCCTGGAACAGCCCTGGAAGACTTTGTCAGCCTGGCAATGCCCGTTCGTGAAGAGCCATGGCGCTGGCCCCGCGATCTGTTTCCATTTTTCCGGCAGAACCTTCCCGAGGGGTATTTGCTGAACGTCATCCGTGAGGAGTTCGGCCCACTGCTCGATGGCACCGATCTATCGTTGCCGGGCCTGGTAGGAGGCACCGGTATCGGCAGAGTCTCGGTCACGCCCGAAGGCATTCAGCCTGGCATCGAGATGGCGCCGTTAGAGATAAGCCACCTGCTCAAGGCGGAAAATACCACCGCACGATTCGCCGCACTGGTGCGGCAATACGCTCGGGTAGCGGTCTCGGGTGTTGTCCCAAAATTCATGCCTGGAACGTCGGCATGGAGACCTTGCGCAGCCCAAAAGCAGCTCCGCATTTTCGCGGTTTGGATACTGCCATCGCAGAAGCCGGCTTCTCTGGGCCGCGCAAACCCGAACACAGCCGTGAGCTGATTGGCCGCTCTGAATTACTGGCCAAAAGGTGATGTCGCATTTGCTGCCTGGGCATGTTCGCTGAAAGTTGCCTAACTCAGCGAGCAAAACCTGAGTTGGACTTCTGCCACTGGATGAAACTGCACCAGAGCTGGGAGTGATCAGCCACGCCTACGTCGCTGTAACTTCAGGGCCTATATAGGTGCCTGAAAGTGTAGTGGTCAACCCATCCCGGACAGTCGATGGTGAAATAGCAAAAGCCTTGCGACTTCATCGTTCGCTGCATAGCAGTGCGCGTTCGGTAGATTCGAGGCCGTCACAAACCGCTGCACAATCGTGAAGCTGGGCTCATGCTTAGCCGCGCTGGCCTGTTAAGCCACCTTTGTTGGCCGCCAATGCCCTCAAGCGCGGGCGGCGCCTGACTTAGTGTTCCCCCTTGTTAACCGTAACAAGTATCCGTGTCCAACTCGCTGGCACGGAACAGGAGAGGAACGCCATGCTGGCAACCAGAACATTGCTATTGTCAGGGACCAAGCCAGGCCTCAGCTGGATGGAATCGACAGTCAGGCGACTGTGCAGTGCAGCTGCTTTGCTGGCCCTGGCCGGATTATTCGGTGGCTGCGGCGTGGACTCCAAACCAGCTGTACCGCGTACCGCTGCCACGCTGACTCCCGCCAACAAAGCACTTGCACAGGTCTACGACAGCAGCTGCAAGCTATGCCACGCCGACCCGGCCTCCGGGGCACCGCTGACCGGCGATGCGCCAGCCTGGAGCCCGCGGATCGCCCAAGGGGTGGACACCCTGCTGGATCACAGCATCAACGGCTACAACGGAATGCCACCAATGGGCATGTGCATGCAGTGTTCGGAGGAAGAATTCCTGGCACTGATTTCCTTCATGTCCGGTCAGCAACTCCAATAAGCACTCAAGGTCGCCCTCATGGCTATGCACCTAACCAGACGCCAGCTGCTGCAACAGGCTGCCGTCGCCGGCGCGCTCGCGACACTTTCCAGCACCCCAGTGATGGCACAACTGGTCCGAGCTCCACGACTGATCCCCTGGCGCAACTGGTCCGGCGGGCAGAGCTGCCTGCCGCAGGCGCGACTGGCGCCGAAGAACCTGGACGAATTGATCCAAGCCATCCGCAAGGCCGAAGGCAAAGTCCGCCCGGTAGGTTCGGCACACTCTTTCAGCGCTCTGGTACCCACCGACGGAACCCTGCTCTCGCTCAGCTATTTCAACGGTCTGCTCGAGTACGATGCCGGTACCCTGCAGGCCGAGTTCGCCGCCGGTACGCCAATGTCGCGCATGGGCCCGGCACTGAAGGAGATCGGCCAGGCACTGCACAACATGTCCGATATCGATTACCAGACCCTGGCTGGGGCGATTTCCACCTCGACCCATGGCACCGGAGTCAATTTCAGTTCTTACTCGGCGCATGTCACCGGGCTGCAGTTGGTGACCGCAAGCGGCGAGGTGCTGGACTGCGACAACCGGCGCAACCCCGAGGTATTCAATGCCGCGCGGGTGTCCCTCGGCGCCCTCGGCGTGGCCACCCGGGTGCGCATGCAGAATCGCACGCCCTATCGCCTGCGCGAGCGGCAATGGATCGCCAAAACCGAGGAACTGCTCGAGGACGTGGAGAAGAACACCCGCGAGAACCAGCACTGGGAAATGCTGGTGGTGACCCATTCCGACTACGCACTTTCCATTGCCCTGAACGAAACCAGCGACCCGAGCCCCCCACCGCAGGACCCTGCGGAGGAAGGCGGCAACGAATTCGTCAGCTTCATCGAGAAGCTCGACAAGTACGGCAGCGACTTCCCAGCCGCCCGCCGCGTGCTGCTCAATAGCCTGCGCCATATCGCCAGCTTCGAGGATCGGATCGGTGACTCCTACGAGATCTACGCCAACGTACGCAACGTGCGCTTCAACGAGATGGAGTACTCGCTCCCTGCCGAGTACGGCCCGGCCTGCCTACGCGAGATTCTCAAGCTAATCCGCGACAAGGACCTGCGTACCTGGTTCCCCATCGAGTATCGCTATGTGAAGGCCGATGACATCCCCCTGAGCATGTTCGAAGGACGCGACAGCTGCTCGATCTCCGTGCACCAGCACTACAACATGGACCATCACAACTTCTTCGCCGCCATCGAGCCGATCTTCTGGAAGTACGCCGGCCGGCCGCACTGGGGCAAGCTGCACACGCTGAACGCACGCAACCTGCAGCCGCTCTATCCACGCTGGGAGGAGTTCGTCGGGGTGCGCCAGGAACTGGACCCGCGCGGCAAGTTCCTCAATGCGCATCTGTCATCGATCCTGGGCGTGGCTTGAGAGGGGAGTACCCATGAATCGTCGCAACTTCATCGTCGGTACGGCCGGTGTCGGCGCACTGCTCGCCGGGGTCGGCGCCTGGCTGCGGCCAGCCGACCACGGCGCCCCGTACAGCGAGTACTTCGCCAAGCTGAACCGTGAGCTCAAGGCCCGCGGTCCGATGAGGCCGGTATTACTGATCGACCTGGATCGGCTGGATCACAACATTGACGTGGTGATGCAGTCGGTACGCCGTGCCGGCAAGCACTTGCGCCTGGTGGAGAAGTCGCTGCCCTCGCCGCAACTGCTCGACTATATCGCCCGACGCGCCGGCACCCGTCGGTTGATGTCATTCCACCAGCCGTTCCTCAGTCACGATGCCGAGCGTTTTCCCGATGCCGACCTCTTGCTCGGCAAACCGTTGCCGGTGCGCTCGGCACAGCTGTTCTACGAGAACCACCGTGGCACCTTCAACCCGACAACCCAGTTGCAGTGGCTGCTTGATACACCCGAACGCCTGCAGCAATACCTGCAGCTTGCCCAAGGCCTGAACACCCGGCTTCGGATCAACATCGAGCTGGATGTCGGACTGCACCGTGGCGGGGTGCAGGACCAGGCGACCCTGGGGCGGATGCTCACCCTGATCGGCGCCAACCCGCGGCACCTGGAGTTCGCTGGTTTCATGGGCTACGACCCCTTCGTCGGCATGGGCGTGCCCGGCATCCTGGGCTCACCGGAGGAACTCTTCGCCAAGGTCATGACCCGCTACAACGGCTTCGTCGACTACGCCCGCCGGCAGCATGCCACGCTCTGGCGTCCGGGCCTAACGCTTAACACTGCGGGAAGTCCGAGCTACCGCATGCACGAGAACGAACAGCTGAGCAGCGAAGTCTCAGTGGGCACAGCGATGCTCAAGCCGACCCACTATGACCTGCCGTCCCTCAGCGAACACCAGCCAGCGGCCTACATTGCCAGCCCGGTGCTGAAGAGTACCGGGGCAGTGAAGATTCCGGCGCTGGACGGCAAGTCGGCACTGCTCTCCTGGTGGGACGTCAACCAGCGCGAAACCTTCTTCATCTATGGCGGAAACTGGATGGCTGAATTCGAGTCGCCCAAAGGCCTGCAGAGCAACGGCCTCTACGGCCGCAGCTCCAACCAGGAGATGGTAAACGGATCCAGCACCGCTGGCCTGAAAGTGGACGATCAGGTGTTCCTGCGCCCGACCCAGACCGAGTCGGTGCTGCTTCAGTTCGGCGACCTCCTGGCGGTACGTGACGGCCGGATCGTCGAGAACTGGTCGGTGTACAGTTGACCACCCGGGATCATTGAGCCCTCTGAAAAACCTCATGTCACCGACCTGAGGTTTTTTGCATCCGGAAAATGATCAGAGGGTGAAGGGGATGGTTAGCTTGGCCCAGAGCATCTCGCCCTCGGGACGATTTTCCACCGCGAACTCCTTGGCCCAGCGCACTTCGGCGCTGGCGTACTTGAAAATGGTCAGGTGCGCAGCCGGGCCAATGGCGAACACTTGGCCGCGCACGCCGTCATCAACATCCTGCCCCATGAAGGTCACGGTTTTGCCGAACTGCTTATCATCGGTGGTCTGCTTCAGGTAGTAGCCATTTACCCCCAGGCTTAGGTTGTCGGTCACCTTGTAGCTGGCGGAGTAGTCGAAGTGGAACAACTGCCCAGAGTGGTAATCGGTGGCATGGTTTTCCTCGTTGAAGCTGTAAGTGGCCTTGATCGATAGCTCGGTGCGCTCCGTGGGCAGCCAGGTCGCGGAAATCAGCGGCTTGTAGGTGTAGAAGTTGTTGCTGGTGTTGGCCAGACGCGAAGCATCGTAGTCGCCGGTGGGCAACGTGATCTCCAGCGCAGCGCCCAGGGTCAGGTCGTTGCCCATGTCCCAGAGGATGATTGGCGCGATCGTGGTATCGCCCTGGCTCTCGCGGCGGTCCTGCAAACCGAATACGGCGACCTGCTGGCGCATGTAGGGTTGCGCGATATAGCCACCCACTCGGCCGCCGAACATCCGCAGTGGGCTCAGGTAATCCAGGCGCGGGATGATTGCGTCGGAGGTGATATTCACCCCTTGCACCTTTCCGCCGAGGGAGCTGATGTCCAGTTTCCGGGCTTCATAGTGGTTGTAATAGAGGTTGAAGGCGAACATGTGGTCCGGCAGGTTGTTCACGTCCAGCGGCAGAACGAAGAAACCATCGGTCCCGGGACCGATGTTGTCGACGCCGGCTTCGGTGGCATGGACCGGTACAGCGATGGAAGACGCAATAGCGAGGCAGACTGCCGGCGACGGCAGGCGGGGGCGACGGATCGGGTTCATGGTTGGGCTCAGTCTTATTGTTGGCGGACGACACCTGGGCATGGCCCGGGCTGCAGCATAGAAATAAGCGCTCGACGCCAGACGAGGCAGGGTATTGCCGGCCAATCAGGGGGGCTTTCGGGGACAGACTGCAATCTCCTGTTACATCCACCCATGGGCCGCCCGCGAACGCGATATGATTGTTCCGCCGTCACGCCGTCGCGGTACGCCCCAATCCAGAACAAGAACTGAAGCCGCCCCGGCTGGGGAGCAGCTGTCCATGCCAATGAAACCCATCGACGCTCAATTCGAACTGGCCATGGTTTCGCCCTTCCTGCTGCAAACCCTGGCGGAAGTCGCGAGCGACAATGGCCTCAGCAGCGAGCGCCTGTGCCGCGGCTTGGGCTTCACCCCGGAAGACCTGCAGGATCCTGCCCAGCGCATCTCCTATCGGCAGGCGATGACAATGATCCAGCGCGCGCTCACGGCGCTGCCCGACCGGGGTCTCGGCCTCTGGGTCGGGCACCGGAACGTGCTCGGCACCCTCGGCCTGCTCGGCCACGTGCTATCACTGAGCAGGACCCTGCGCGATGCCTTCGAGGTCGGCATGCGCTTTCAGCACACCTCCGGCGGCATGGCGGTGTGCAGCCTGCACGAAGGCGCCGAGGAGAGTTTCGTCGAGGTGGAATGCCGGCTGCCTTATGCAAACATCCAGGTGTTCGCTGTGGAGGAGTTCTTCGCAAGCCTGATGGTCTACAACCGCGCGCTGATCAGCGCCGAATTTTGGCCCCTGCGCTTCGAGTTCACCCACGCCGCCCCCACCTACGAAGCCGAGTATCGCCGCCTGCTGGGGCCGAACCTGCATTTCGGCTGCCTACACAACCGCATGGTGATCGCCAACCATTGGCTGGACACGCACCTGCCCAACCACCAGCCCGTCGCCCTGCGCCAGGCGCTTAACCTGCTGGAGTTGGAAAGCGCTCAGGTGCAACAGAAGATAGACCTGCTGCAGACGGTGGAGCGCGCCATCGCCCGCGATCTACCGCACGGCAGCCTTATCGAGAAAGTCGCCAACGACCTCAACATGAGCAGCCGCACCCTGCGCCGCCGCCTGACCGAACACGCCATGACCTTCGACGCACTGCTGGAGCAAGTACGCCGGGCACGCGCCATGAGCCTGCTAAGCAACCCGGAAATGCCTATCGAACGCATCGCCGAAGAACTCGGCTACAGCGACGTACGCGGCTTTCGCCGAGCCTTCAAACGATGGACCGGGCTCAGCCCCTCTGCCTGCCGCGACTAGGGAATGGCCTCGACGGGGGGACTATTAACAACGACTTGCTGCCTGAAGCGCGCGCCCCAGTGGCGCCCCCACCAGCTTGCCTGCCAGCTGCGAACCCCAGGTTCAGGTCGAGGTAACGCTGGATGAACGTGTTGCACTCGACAACTGCCCATCTGGACGTTGGTTGACGGACGACACTGTATCAACAGATGCGTTGATGGTTTATCAAGTGGTTATTGCATCAAGGGTTGATCTGAGCGAAAGGTCCATCCAAACCCACCCGGCAGTCGTGGTCACAACCTGATTCCCTCCGGCTCCAGCGCCAGAAGTTCCCAATTTGTGTCGCCCCTGAAATCGGGCAGCCTCAATTATGCGATGCTCCTCCCCCCGAGCCCCGCATCTGAGGTCACGCATGCAGTTCACCCACCTGTCCGTCGCCCGCAAACTGAAGTTCTACCAGCTGGTGGTATTCGACCAGGTCCTGCAGAGCGGCTCCCTGCTGCGCGCGGCCCAGGCCCTGAGCCTGACCCAGCCGGCGGTGACCAAGATCATCCACGAACTGGAGTCCTACTTCGATGCGCCGCTGCTGATCCGTGGCAACCGGGGCGTCAGCGCGACGCCGCTGGGCGAGTTGGTGGCGCGCCGCAGCAAGTCGCTGCTGGCCGAACTCCGCTCCCTGACCGACGAGGTCAATGCCTACCAGGAAGGCACCTCCGGCCACGTGATGGTGGGCACCCTGATCTCCGCCTCGAGCTCGCTGCTGCCCCGGGCCCTGCAATTGCTCAAGCAACGGGCGCCGAAGGTCCTCGTCTCGCTGCGGGTGGGCCAGATGGACCAGTTGTTCCCGGCCCTGGCCGTGGGCGAGGTCGACCTGGTCGTGGGCCGTGTGCCGGACGACTGGCGCTGGCATCACGAGTCCTCGCTACTGGAGGTCGAAGTACTCTACGGCGAAGAACTGGCCGTCGTCGCTGGCGCGCACCACCCCCTGATCGGCCGGTCGCCGGTCAGCCTGCAGGCCCTGCTCGACTACCCCTGGGTGTTGCCGACCCGCGACTCGCTGCTGCGCCGCACCGTCGATCGCCTGTTCGACGAGGCTGGACTGGCGGCGCCGTCCAACGTGGTCGAGTCGCTGTCGATCCTGACCAACATCAGCCTGATGCAGGACCAGCAAACCGTCGCGGTCATGCCGCTGGAGGCGGCGCGCCAGTTCACCGGAGCCGGGCTGCTGGGTACCCTTGACCTGGGGACCCACCTGCAGTTCGGCGACATCGGCTACTTCCGCTCCGGCACCCGCGAACTGGGGCCGGCGGCGCGGCTGTTCCGCGAGTGCCTGGAGCAGGCCGGTCGGGAGCAGCATGGCGAACAGGCGACCTGACACAGCTATTCCGCTCTCTAATACCAGACAGCAATCATTTCATTTTTCGCTTATACGACGACTCCCTAGACTCCTCCGAAATTCCAAGAATCGGAGGTTGTCGTGTCCGCTCCCCTGCCCCTGCTGCGCCACTTCGTGAACGGCGAGTTCGTCGCCACCCCCACGACCTTTGACAATGTGTCTCCCATCGACGGCCGCATACTTGGCCAGGTCTGCGAAGCTGACGCGGTGCTGGTGGATCGCGCGGTCGCCGCCGCCAAGGCGGCCCAGCAAGGCCCGTGGGCCGGCTACAGCGCCAGCCAGCGCGCCGACGTGCTGCTGCGAATCGCCGAGGGCATCGAACGTCGCTTCGAGGACTTCGTAGCCGCCGAAGTGGCCGATACCGGCCGCCCCGTCCATCAGGCGCGGACCCTGGATATCGCCCGAGGTGTTCACAACTTCCGCACCTTCGCCGAACTGATCCGCCAGGCCGGTGGCGAGTACTACGAAATGCGCACCGCCGATGGCAACGATGTCTTCAGCTATACGGTGCGCAAACCCCATGGCGTGGTCGCGATCATCTCGCCCTGGAACCTGCCGATGCTGCTGCTCACCTGGAAAGTGGCGCCCGCGCTGGCCTGCGGCAACTCGGTGGTGGTCAAGCCCTCGGAAGACTCGCCCTCCTCCGCCACTCTGCTGGCCGAGGTGATGCAGGAGGCCGGCGTGCCCGCGGGCGTGTTCAATCTGGTCCACGGCTTCGGGCCGAACGCGGCCGGTGAATTCCTCACCCGCCATCCCGATGTGGACGCCATCACCTTCACCGGCGAATCCCGCACCGGTGCCACCATCATGAAGGCGGCGGCCGAGGGCGTGCGCGAGGTGTCCTTCGAGCTGGGCGGCAAGAATGCCGCCGTGGTCTTCGCCGACTGCGACTTCGACGCCGCCGTGGCCGGTGTGCTGCGCTCCAGCTTCACCAACTCCGGCCAGGTATGCCTCTGCTCGGAACGGATTTACGTCGAGCGGCCGATCTACGAGCGCTTCGTCGCCGCCCTCAAGGAAGGCGCCGAACAGCTCAAGATCGGCTTCCCGGACGAGGACGGCGTCAACATGGGCTCGCTGATTTCCCACAAGCACCGTGACAAGGTCCTCGGCTACTTTGAACTGGCCCGCAGCGAAGGCGCCACAGTCGTCACGGGCGGCGGCGTGCCACAGTTCGGCGACGTACGCGATAACGGCGCCTACGTGCAGCCGACCATCTGGACCGGCCTGTCCGATGACGCCCGCTGCCTGCGCGAGGAAGTCTTCGGCCCCGTCTGCCATATCGCCCCGTTCGACCGCGACGAAGAAGTGATCCGTCGCGTCAACGACTCCGCCTACGGCCTCGCCGCCGCCATCTGGACCCGTGACCTCAAGCGCGCCCACCAGGTTTCCCGGCGCCTGCGCGTCGGCATGGTCTGGGTCAACACCTGGTTCCTCCGCGACCTGCGCACGCCCTTCGGCGGCGCCCGCCTCTCGGGCCTCGGCCGCGAAGGCGGCCGCCACTCCCTGGACTTCTACTCGGAAGCCACCACCGTCTGCGTCAATCCCTGAGCAGGAGTATTCCCATGCATGTCGCCCTCCTCGAAGCCGCCGACCGCCTGCGCCAGGCGCAACAGAGCGGCCAGCCCTGCGCTCCGGTGCGCGATCTGATCGCCGCGGCCCTGGCTGACGAGCCGAATGCCGACCCGGTGACGCTGGCCTACGCCGTGCAACGCCACAATGCCCAGGCCGCCCTGACCGCGGGCCGTCGTCCTGTCGGTCGCAAGATCGGCCTGACCAATCCCCGGGTGCAGGCCCAGCTCGGCGTCGACCAGCCGGACTTCGGCCTGTTGCTGGCCGACATGGCCCGTGGCGATGGCCAACCGATCGCGTGGTCGGACTGCGCCCAGCCCAAGGTCGAGGCCGAGATCGCCCTGGTGCTGGAGCATGACCTGCCCCACGAACATCACACCTTGGCCGATCTGATCCGCGCCACCGCCTTCGCCCTGCCGGCGATCGAGGTGGTCGGCAGCCGCATCGCCGACTGGGACATCCGCCTCGTGGACACCATCGCCGACAACGCCTCGTCGGGCCTCTTTGTCCTCGGTACCCGTCCGGCGAAGCTGGAACACCTGGACCTGGTGCGTTGCGGCATGAGCATGACACTGCGAGGGGAGCCGGTTTCCGTCGGCGCCGGCGCGGCCTGCCTGGATAACCCGCTTAATGCAGCCGTCTGGCTCGCCGACACCATGGCCCGCCTTGGCGAACCGCTGCGGGCGGGCGACATCCTCCTCACCGGGGCGCTCGGTCCGATGGTCCCGGTCCAGCCTGGTGACGTCTTCACCGCCCATATCCAGGGACTGGGCAGCGTCAGCGCCGCCTTTGCCAACCGGGACTGACAGGAGCCCCCATGAGCAAGAAACGCAAGGTCGCCATCATCGGTTCCGGCAACATCGGCACCGACCTGATGATCAAGGTGCTGCGCAACGCGCAGCACCTTGAAATGGGCGCCATGGTCGGTATCGACCCGGCGTCCGACGGTCTGGCCCGAGCCGCACGACTGGGCGTGGCCACTACCCACGAAGGGGTGGAAGGTCTGGTGAAGTTGCCGGTGTTCCAGGACATCGACTTCGTCTTCGACGCCACCTCGGCCTCGGCCCACGTGAAGAACGACGCCCTGCTGCGGGGGCACAAGCCCGGTCTGCGCGTGATCGACCTGACCCCGGCGGCCATCGGCCCGTATTGCGTGCCGGTGGTGAACCTGGAGCAACACCTCGGTGCGTCCAACCTGAACATGGTCACCTGCGGCGGCCAGGCCACCATCCCCATGGTGGCGGCGGTGTCCCGTGTGGCCAAGGTCCACTACGCCGAGATCATCGCCTCCATCGCCAGCAAATCCGCCGGCCCCGGCACCCGCGCCAACATCGACGAGTTCACCGAGACCACTTCGAAAGCCATCGAAGTGATCGGCGGGGCGGCCAACGGCAAGGCGATCATCATCATGAACCCGGCCGAGCCGCCGCTGATGATGCGCGACACCGTGCTCGTGCTCTCTGAGGCCGCCGACCAGGCGCACGTGGAAGCCTCCATCGAGGAAATGGCCGCCGCCGTGCAGGCCTATGTGCCGGGCTACCGCCTGAAGCAGCGGGTGCAGTTCGACGTGATTCCCGAGTCGGCGCCGCTGAACATCCCCGGCCACGGCCGCTTCAGCGGGCTGAAGACGTCGGTCTTCCTCGAAGTGGAAGGCGCCGCCCACTACCTGCCGAGCTATGCCGGCAACCTCGACATCATGACCTCCGCCGCGCTGGCCACCGCCGAACGCATGGCCCAGGCGATGAACCACGGAGACGCGGCATGAACGGCAAGAAGCTCTACATCTCCGACGTGACCCTGCGCGACGGCAGCCATGCCATCCGCCACCAGTACTCGATCGAACACGTGCAGGCCATCGCCCGTGCGCTGGACCAGGCTCATGTCGACTCCATCGAAGTGACCCACGGCGACGGCCTGCAAGGCTCGTCCTTCAACTACGGCTTCGGTGCCCACACCGACCTGGAATGGATCGAAGCGGCAGCGGATGTGATCGAGCACGCCCGCCTCACCGTGCTGCTGCTGCCCGGCATCGGCACCGTGCATGACCTCAAGGCTGCCTATGATGCCGGCGCCCGCTCGGTGCGCATTGCCACCCACTGCACCGAGGCGGACGTGTCCAGGCAGCACATCGAGTACGCCCGTTCGCTCGGCATGGATACCGTGGGCTTTTTGATGATGAGCCACATGATCCCGGCCGAGCAGCTGGCGGCGCAGGGCAAGCTGATGGAAAGCTACGGCGCCCAGTGCATCTACATGGCCGACTCCGGTGGCGCGATGAACATGAACGACATCCGCGACCGCATGCGCGCCCTCAAGGCGGTGCTGAACCCGCAAACCCAGACCGGCATGCACGCCCACCACAACCTGTCCCTAGGCGTGGCCAACTCCATCGTCGCGGTGGAGGAAGGCTGCGACCGCATCGACGCCAGCCTGGCCGGCATGGGCGCGGGGGCCGGCAACGCGCCGCTGGAAGTGTTCATCGCCGCCGCCGAGCGCCTCGGCTGGAACCACGGCACCGACCTCTACCGCCTGATGGACGCCGCCGACGACCTGGTGCGGCCGCTGCAGGACCGCCCGGTGCGGGTCGATCGGGAAACCCTGGGCCTGGGCTATGCCGGGGTCTACTCCAGCTTCCTGCGCCATGCGGAAGTGACGGCGGCGAAGTACGGGCTGAAGACCCTCGACATCCTCGTCGAACTGGGCAAACGCCGGATGGTGGGTGGCCAGGAAGACATGATCGTCGACGTCGCCCTGGACCTGCTGGCCCGCCACCCGGAGAACCGCCCATGAGTACCGATATCGCCCGCATCGCCGAAGCGCTCGACCAGGCTGCACGCCGCGCCGAGCCCCTGCCCCAGCTCAGTGCGCAGACGCCGTTCTCCCTGGCCGAGGCCTACCAGATCCAGCGCGCCTCCCTGCAGCGCCGCTACGACGATGGCGAGCACTGCATCGGCATCAAGCTGGGCTTCACCAGCCGCGCCAAGATGATCCAAATGGGGGTCGACAGCCTGATCTGGGGCTGGCTGACCGATGCCATGCTGGAAGAGGACGGCGGCCTGGTGGACCTGTCGCGCTACATCCACCCGCGCGCGGAGCCAGAGGTCTGCTTCCTCACCCGCCGTGACATCGACCACCCGCTGACCTTGCTGGAAGCCGCGGACTATATCGAAGCGGTCGCCCCGGCCCTGGAGATCATCGACTCGCGCTACCAGACCTTCAAGTTCAGCCTGGAGGACGTGGTGGCGGACAACTGCTCCTCCTCCGGCCTGACCGTCGGCCCCTGGTCCCGGGACTTCTCCGGGCTGGCCAACGCCGGCGTGGTGATGCGCCTGAACGGCCGCACGGTCCAGGTCGGCTCCACCGCCGCCATCCTCGGCCAGCCGCTGCGCAGCCTGGTACAGGCCTCGCGCCTGCTGCACGACGCCGAACGGGTCCTGCCGGCCGGCAGCCTGGTCATGGCCGGCGCCGCCACTGCCGCCGAGGCACTGTGTCCCGGCGCCCACGTCAGCGTCGAGATCCAGGGACTGGGCGAAAGCAGCTTCAACGTGCGCCTCTGACCCGCACCCGAGCCAACAAGGAATCGAACCATGAGTGACAACCGCTCCACTGTCGTCGCCGGCAAGGCCAAGCCCCGCGGACGCTTCCCCCACATCAAGCGTGCCGGCGACTTCCTCTTCGTCTCCGGCACCAGCTCGCGTCGCCCGGACAACAGCTTCGTGGGTGTCGAGGTGGACGCCCAGGGCACCGCCAACCTGGACATTCGCGCCCAGACCCGGGCCGTGATCGAGAACATCCGGGACATCCTCGCCAGCGAGAACGCCAGCCTCGCCGATCTGGTCGAGATCAGCAGTTTCCTGGTCGATATGAACGACTTCGGCGGCTACAACGAAGTCTATGCCGAGTACTTCGACGAGACCGGCCCGACCCGCACCACGGTTGCCGTGCACCAGTTACCGCACCCGCACCTGCGCATCGAGATCAAGGCCGTCGCCTACGCACCCCGCCATCGCTGAGACAACAACAATGGACAAGCACCGCTTCAGCCCGCCGCTCAACTTCACCCGCTGGATCGAGGACAACGCCCATCTGCTCAAGCCGCCGGTCGGCAACCGCCAGATCTGGCAGGGCAGCGACTTCATGGTGACCGTGGTGGGCGGTCCCAACCAGCGAACCGACTTCCACGATGATCCGGTGGAAGAGTTCTTCTACCAGTTCAAGGGCAACGCCTACCTGAACATCTGGGACCGGGGCCGGTACGAGCGCGTGGACCTGAAGGAAGGCGACATCTACCTGATGGCCCCCCATGTCATCCACTCCCCCCAGCGTCCGGAGCCCGGCAGCCTCTGCCTGGTCATCGAGCGCCAGCGCCCGGCGGGTCTGCACGACGCCCTGCAATGGTCCTGCGCCCGCTGCGGTCACCTGATCAAGCGCTACGAGCTCCAGTTGCAAAGCATCGTCGCCGACCTGCCCCCCGTCTACGAACAGTTCTACGCCACCTCGGACGACGAGCGCCGCTGCTCGCAATGCGGCGAGATCCACCCCGGTCGTGACTGGCAGACCTGGCACAGGACCCTGAACGAGTGCCACCCCGTATGAAGATCGACATCCACTCCCACTTCTTCCCCCGCATCAGCCAGGCCGAGGCCGCGCGCCTCAGCCCTGAACGTGCTCCCTGGCTGCACACGGAGGGCCGCCAGGGCCAGATCATGCTCGGCGACCGGCCGTTCCGTCCCGTGCACGACGTACTCTGGGACCCGGTGCGGCGGCTGGAGCACCTTGACGAGCAGGGGCTGGACATTCAGGTCATGTGCGCCACGCCGGTGATGTTCGGCTACGACCAGCCCATCGAACGCGCGCTGCCCTGGGCCCAACTGATGAACGACCGGGCGGTGGAACTGGCCGCCCACGCCCCGGAGCGCCTCAAGGTCCTGGCCCAGGTGCCCTTGCAGGACATCGACGTCGCCTGCCGCGAAGCCAGCCGTGCCAAGACGTGCGGGCATATCGGCGTGCAGATCGGCAACCACGTGGGCAACCATGACCTGGACCATGACGGCCTGGTGACCTTCTTCCATCACTGCGCCACCGAGGGCATTCCGCTGCTGGTCCACCCCTGGGACATGATGGGCCGCGACCGCATGAAGAGGTGGATGCTGCCCTGGCTGGTGGCCATGCCGGCCGAAACCCAGCTGGGCATCCTCTCGCTGATCCTGTCCGGTGCCTTCGAAAGCCTGCCGGAGTCACTGCGCCTGTGCTTCGCCCATGGCGGCGGCAGCTTCGCCTTCCTGCTGGGGCGCGTGGATAACGCCTGGCGCCATCGCGACATCGTCCGCGAAGACTGCCCCAACCTGCCCTCCAGCTACGTCAAGCGCTTCTACGTCGACTCGGCCGTCTTCGACCCGAAGGCCCTCCGGCTGTTGGTCGACGTGATGGGCCCGGACCGGGTGATGCTCGGCTCCGACTCGCCCTTCCCGCTGGGTGAGCAACGCATCGGCGCCGGAGTCCTGGAACACCCGGGCCTGACCGACGCCGACAAGGCCCGCATCGCCGCCGGCAACGCGCGGGAATTCTTCGGCCTCTGAACTCCTTTGGTTTGGCCTCCTGGCCCCGCATCCATGCCCTGGATGCGGGGCTTTTTTTGGGCTCCTCGCGAGCCTCCGGAAACACGCCTTGGAAACAGGCGAATCCATTCGCCAAGTGCCGCGCAGCGGCCCACTTGTCAGAGCACCTGCCGAAGGAACGCCTGCGCCCGGGGGTCTCGGGGCTGTTCGAAGAACTGCGCCGGCGGGGCGTCTTCCAGCAGCTTGCCGTGGTCGAAGAACAGCACCCGGTCGGCCACTTCGCGGGCGAAACCCATCTCATGGGTGACGCAGACCATGGTCATGCCTTCCTGGGCCAGCCCCTTCATCACGTCGAGGACCTCGCCGACCATTTCCGGGTCCAGCGCCGAGGTGGGCTCGTCGAACAGCATGACCTTGGGTTCCATGCACAGGGCGCGGGCGATGGCCACGCGCTGCTGCTGGCCGCCGGAGAGGCGCGAGGGAAACTCGTTGGCCTTCTGCGCGATGCCGACCTTGGCCAGCAGCGCCTGGGCCTTGGCCTCACGCTCGGCCTTGCCGCGCTTGCGCACCACCTTCTGCGCCAGGCAGAGGTTCTCCAGCACGGTCATGTGCGGGAACAGGTTGAAGTGCTGGAACACCATGCCCACCTCACGGCGGTAGGCGTTCACATCGGTCTTCGGGTTGGAGAGGTCGACGCCGTCGATGATCACCGAGCCGGAGTCGAACTGTTCCAGGCCGTTCAGGCAACGCAGAAAGGTGGACTTGCCAGAGCCGGAAGGCCCCAGGACCACCAATACCTCGCCCCTCGCGACCGAGGTGTCGACCTTGTCCACTGCTCGCACCAGTTGGCCACGGGCGTTGAAGGTTTTGATCAGTTCACGGACTTCAATCACTTTGCGCGAGCCTCCGCTCCAGACGGGTGGCGATTTGCGACAGCGGCAAATTGATGAGCAAGTACAGTGCCGCTACACAGAACCAGATTTCAAAGGTGGAAAACGAGGTGGTGATGGCCTCGCGCCCGCTCTTGGTCAGCTCGGTGATGGCAATCACCGAAACCAGCGAGGTGTCCTTGACCAGGCTGATGAACTGCCCGGCCAGCGGCGGCAGCACGCGCTTGAACGCCTGTGGCAGGATTACATGACGCATCGACTGGGCGCCGGTCAGGCCCAGGGAGCGCGCCGCCTCGTTCTGCCCACGAGCAACGGACTGCACCCCGGCACGGACGATCTCGCCGACGTAGGCGCCGGTGAACAGCGCCAGCGCCGCCACCCCGGCAAACTCGCGGGAGAGGTTCAGCACGGTGCCGATGAAGAAGTAGAAGATGAAGATCTGCACCAGCAGCGGCGTGCCACGCACCAGCTCCACATAGACGGTGGACAGGTCGCGCAAGGTGGGATTTTTTGACAGTCGGCAGAGGCCGGTGAACAGGCCGATCACCAGGCCGAAGGCACCGGACAGCAGGGAAATCCACAGGGTGGTCCACAGGCCCCAGAACAATGGGCCGGCGGTCCAGTGGCGGGTCACGCCGATCTGGTCGCCCTCGGAAACATCGTCGCCCTGGCTCACCTGCAAGCTGTCGCGGGCCACTTCCAGCACCTGCTCTTCGCCGCCCTTGGCGGTCAGGGTCACGCGTGCTTTGTCGCCAGCGTCGGCAATGGTGGTAACAGTGCCGTAATCGGCGGCGCGCAGGCCTTCTTCTGCCTGGTAGGCGAAGTACTGCGGCACGCGGTTCCAGCGCCACTCGTAGGAGATCAGCGAAGTCGAGTACCAGAGTCCATAGGCCAGCGCAATCAGCAAGAAAACTGTCAGTGCATGCCATGGCCATTGGCCGGATTTCCGGAGACTTGTTCCAGCGGGCTGCCCAGCCAGCACACCGCCAGGCATCAGGCGTCGTATAAGCGTATTCATAGATATATCTCGACCGCGGGCTTTAAGGACATGTGCGGCAGGCCCCGGATTGAGGCCGGGGCCTGCCGGATACCGGGTGGCTTATTCCATATCCTTGAGCCAGTCGGTCTTCTTGAACCACTTGGCGTGGATGCGCTCGTAGGAGCCGTCTTCCTTGGCCTGGCGAAGGTAGTTGTTGATCCAGTTGAGGCTGTCGTAGTCGTTCTTCTTCAGGCCGAAGGCCAGGGGTTCGAAGGTGAAGGGCTCTTCCAGGAACACCAGCTTGCCGGCGCCCGCCTTGTTCACCGCCACCGCGTTGTAGGGGGCGTCGTAGATGAAGGCATCGGCCTTGCCGTTGACCACATCCATCAGCGCTTCCTGCTCGTTGTCGAAGCCGTGGTACTGGGCCTTGGCAATCAACTTCTTGGCGACCATCTCGCCGGTGGTGCCGATCTTGGAGGTGATGCGGTACTGGCCGTCGTTCAGGTCCTTGTAGGAGTTGACCTTGCCTTGCAGCTCCTTGCGGATCAGCAGGGTCTGGCCGACTACGATGAAGGGCTCGGAGAAGTTGATGCGCAGGTTGCGCTCCTGGGTCAGGGTCATGCCGGAACCGATCATGTCGAACTTGTCGGTCAGCAGAGCCGGAATGATGCCGTCGTAGCTGGTGGACACCAGCTCCAGTTTGACGCCCATGGACTTGGTCATGGCCTTCAGCAGATCGACTTCGAAGCCGATGATCTCACCACGCTTGTTGGTCATCTCGAAGGGCATGTAGGTCGGGTCCATGCCGACGCGCAGGGTGCCACGCTTGACCGCGTCATCAATGGCACCGGCATGGGCCGCGAACCCGGTGAGCGCGCAGGTAGAAAGCAGAAGCATCGACAGGAGTTTTCTCATGGGCATCTCTTTTTGTTTGAGGTGGTTTGATACGGACACGTAAAGCATTGATCGTGCCTGTATATACATGTAGGCAATATGCGGACCAAACCACTTCCCCGAACCGGAAATCGCCGTGGATCAAGGAGCCTGCCTCGATTGCAGGCAAGTTGGCCGGACTATCGGAAACGCCGGGTTGTTACGCATTGTTACGTCTCGCGGGAAATTTATTCCCGCTGCGCATAAGCAGGATCGAGTCAGGGATGCCTGCGTTGCACGGGCTGAACAGCTGCGGCTGAAGGCTCATGATTGGCTGTGGAGCGGAACGCCAGGCGATGTGCGAGCAGAGGGACCGGGCCGGAGAGGAGAACCGGCCGGGTGGGAATACCCGGCCGGCAAGGGGGAAGCGCTCCGCCGGCAAGCGGGGCGCGGGATACGGAACCTCAGAACTTGATACGTACGCCGAGTTGCAGGCCTTGCGGGTTCTCGTCCGGCAACGGGTTTTCCAGGTTCCAGCTGATCGGGTAGCGGATCTCGGAGTCCCGATTGTGATGGACGTAGCCGTAAACCCCATAGAGGTCGGTGTTCTTGTCGTAGTTGTAGATGTAGCCGAGGTTGAGCCCGGTGGCGTCGCTCAGCGCCTCGTCCTTGCGATCATCCTTGTACATGAGGCTGACGGCCACGTTGTGCTTGTTGCCGAAATTGTGCCGCAGCCCCAGTTGCAGGTCGCTGCCATTGGACTCGAAATCCACCCAGGGCGCGTAGGCGTAGTAGCCGACGTAGCGGTGGTAGACCGCCGACAGATCGGTCCGTCCCATGGTGTACACCGCAGTCAGGTAGGCGTCGGTGGACTGCTCCATGGTGTGCTTGTCCCACAGGTTGCGCTGGTACTGGCGGTCCAGGGCAGCCGAGAAATACCAGGGGCTGTCGGTCCAGCGATCCACGGCAACGCTGTAGACGCGACCGTCACGACTGCCGTCGTTCTCCCCCTGGGTCGCCATGCCGCGGAACTCGAAACCGTTGATCCGCGGGCTGATGTACATCAGCGAGCGGTCCACCCGCCACGGCGCGTAGAACACGCCCATGTTGCTGATCAGGCTGTAGTCGTTGTTGTACAGCGGGTCGGCGTAACCGTAGGCGTTGGCGGAAGGCGTGTCCTGGCGGCCGGTGCTCAGGGTTCCCCAGCGCTTGGAAATGACCTGGGCGTAGACCTCGCGCTTGCCGATATCGTCATCTGAGTGTGGGTTGTACTGTGCCTCGTAGACGGTCTTCAGCGACAGGTCCTCGGTGACCTCTTCCTGCCACTTGAACTGCACGCGGTTAGTGCTCAAGCCCCCCCCGGTGACGCGCTCCTCGGTCATCCCGCCGGACGTGGCCACCTCGTAGTTGACGTCGAGGACACCGGAAATCTCGATGCTCGCGCAGGCGTATCCGCTCACAAGCGGAAGTGCGAGTAAAAGTTTGCGCATGTGATGCTCCGATAGATCGAGTAAAGGCTCGCGGCAGCAATCTCCCCTGCTGCCGCGGCCAAATTTCTTATTGGGTTTGGTGGTTATTGCGAGGCTGGATCAATCCCTGGACGGCCAGGGCTTCTTGGGCGCCTCGAAGCTGGGCTCCCCCAGCAGCGGGGTCGACAGCGCATAGAAGCCGTGGTTGGTAAATACCCAGATCAGGTTGCGGTCGTACTCGGTGTAGGTGCCGTGGGTGAGGTTGCCCATGGCGTAGCTCACAACGTTCTTGGTATCGAACGGCGGCACGAAGTAGGCGCCGATGGTGGGTTTCTCCGGGTTGCTGACATCGAACACCTGCACACCCGCGTTGTAGTAGGCGTACGGCAGGATGCCCTCACGCGACACGCCGGGCTGGGTGTAGTAGCCGGTCCGCTTCGGACCGAAGCTGCCCTTGCGCTGGCAGAAGTCGGTGAACCCGGCATCGGCCGGCGGCGTCGGACGTGGCAGCGTATGTTTGATGGAGGGTTTTCCCGGGTTGCTCACATCCACGGCGTAGATGTTCTTGGCAGCCTCGTAGCAGTCTTCGGCCAGCGGGTAGCCGCTGAAGTAGATCAGCCCGGTTTTCTCCACCTGGGACACATCGATGTTGTCGCCCTCGGTACCGGCCACGCTGACCGGGAACTCGACGTGCCCCACCACCTTCATGTTCGACGAATCGGTGATGTCCACCACGTAGAGCCCCATGCCCCCCATGGCGGCGTAGCCATACTTGCCACCCTGCTCCACCGGCTTGGGAATGAACAGCGACATGCGCGCGCCCATCCAGGACGCCCGGTTGCCGGCGCGTGGGTTGGCCTTGAACACCGCCTCGTGCTCCGGCTCACCGACAATCTGACCGGGCACGGTCAAAACGTCGAGCAACTTGGGGTTGCTCGGGTCCGACATGTCCCAGGACTGGTAGCCGGCGTTGTAGAGGTCGTTCGGGTACTCGGTGAGGCCGTACTTGTCGCTCGGCGCGGCGGCCACGTACATGATGTCGCCACCGAAGTAGGCAGGAATGTCCCGCACGCCGGAGCCCTCCTGCTCACCGATCGGCGCATCGGGATGCTCGATGTCGGTGGTCCGGGTCGCGATCAGCTTCCAGTCCTGCGGCAGCGGGCCATTCATCTCGTAGACCTTGAAACCCTTGAGGTGCTTGGACTTGCGAATCGCCTCGACCTTCTCCGGCTCGCGGTACTTGTCCTCCAGAACCCCGAAGCGGCGAATCTCGAAGGACTGCACCATGATGTATTTGCCCAGTTTCTTGTACCACTGGATCGAAGCCGCGCCGAACATGTCTTCCGCCGGATAGGGATTGACCTCCTCGCTCGGGCCATTCGGTCCCCAGGTCGAGCCCTTGGTGTGAATGAGCTGGACGTCCTTGGGATCGGTGATATCGAATATCTTCAGGCTGCGCCGCACGTACTGGTAGAGATAGCGTTTGCCATCGAAGTCGACGATGTTCTGCCAGGTGTGGAAGGGCTCGACCGTGATCGGGTAGTAGGCCTCCACCTTCATGTTCTTGATGTAGCTCTTGGTATCCCAGTGATCCAGCTGCCCTTCGAACGGGTGGCCATCATGGGAAAAGGGCGTCGCCACCGGAGGGATGAACTTGCCTGTGGCCTTGTCCATGCCGTAGCTGCCCGGTGCGGGCGCTGGCGGGGTGCGGTCCGGGGACAGCTCCGTCTGGCGCTTGACGAGGGGGTCGACGATGTTGATCGGGCCATGCTCTTCGGCCTGCAGGCTCGAGCTCGCGAAGAGGCCGAGCACCAGCGAAAGCGCCAGGCGGCTGCGTGCGAAGGGGTTGGCGGGTTTAACAGAGAGCCGCATTGTTTTCATTATTTACTCCGTTGGTTATGCCCCATCGGGCAGTCTTTGCGTTTCACGACATCCGGAATCCATTCCGAACAATTCCCTTGTTCCCATCGCCCACCAGACAGGCTGCCTCCCGCGAGGCGCTAAAGAATGTCCAGGGGGTAATCGGTGATGAGCCGAAAATCATCGAGGTCCCCGGGCCCCTGACCGGCATCGGCGCGATGCCAGGCCTGGCGCAGCCGGACACTCAGCCCCTTGGCCGGGCCGGACGCCACCACGTAGCGGAACTCCAGGTTGGTTTCCCGGTGCGAACCGTCGGCCCCGTAGCGCCCGGCGTAGGGACTGCCGGCTGGAGTCCGGCTTCCATCGATCTGGTCGCCCTCGATGTAGCGGACCATCATCGAGCTGCCAGGCAGGCCCCAGTCCGCGAACGAGTAGTCGTAGCGGAGCTGCCAGGAGCGCTCGTGCGGACCATTGAAATCGGAGAACTGGGCGGAGTTCGGCAGCCAGATGGAGGCCCCCTGGTCGCGCCCGTTGCGGCCATTCCGGTCGTTCTCCCCTACCCCCAGGTAATCGAATGGCGTGTCACCCTGGACTTTCTGCAGTCCGAGCAAGAAACGGTGGTTCCCCAGGCGCAGGTAGGCCGAGGTGCCCAGGGTCAGGTTGTCGATGTCACCGGCCCGTGCCTCGCCCGTGTTCGTGGTTCGGTACAGGGTCAGGTTCACCCCCGATTCCCGCTCGCCTCCCAGCGCGAAGCGCCCGTCCAGGCTCGCGTAGCCCTGGTGCCAGACATCCTCGAATCTCGCTCCATAGAGCGCCAGGGAGAGTCCCGGCGCCCACTGCCAGGTACCGCCTGCATAGTCGGCGCGAGGGGTGGTGACACCGGCCATGACGGCCCAGAGATCACCGTCGGTGTTGGTGGTTACCGGACTGGTAGCCGAGATGAAATGGCCGGCCTGCAACACCAGGTCGTCCCGCTCTTGGCTGCGCAGGGACAGGCCCGTGGCGGTCTGCGGAACGATGCGAAAGTGGCTGACCCCGAACACCGGCGTATCTGGACGCTGCTCGCCCACCTTGAGCTCGGTCTTCGATACCCGCAGCTTAAGCGCCGCGCCAGCCTTCGCGTACTCGTCGGCAGGCGCTCCGTCGTCCCGTACCGGAAGGTTGCCCGTCCCGGCCTTGCCCGCCGAGGCATCCAGCTTGAGGCCCTGGTAGAGGAAGGCATCCAACCCTACCCCCAAAGTGCCGGGCGTGAAGCCGGACGCAAAGTCCAGGTTGATACCCTGGGTCCAGTCCCGACTGTCTCGACGCCCTTCAGTCTTGCTGCGATTGAAATAGGAGTTGCGCAACAGAAGCCTGAGCCTGCTCTCCTCGATGGTGCTATCCCAACCCTGGGCGGCCACGACCTCATGGGTCGGCATGGCTAGCAGGCCGGGAATCACGAGCAGGACTGATCGGAAGGCTCGCATGGCACTCCTCGTACATCTGGATGGAAGGAATGAGAGGGCAAGCCTCTCCCGTCCCGGGCGGCAAGGCGCCCGGGAATTGATCGCTCAGGGAGTGGGCGGCCCGATCTCCGGATCAGGCCGGGCTGGACTCAGTGCCGGATCGGCAGAGGCTTGGGCGCCTCACCTTCGACGGGCCGAGACTTGCGCAAGCGCAAGATGTAGATCAGCCCCATCAGCAGCAGGAACGGCACACCACAGACGAGGGTCAGGGCGAACTCCTCGGTGAACAGCGTGGTCAGCATCACCGCCAGCATCAGCAACAGGCCGGCCAGGCTGGTCCAGGGATAGCCCCAGAGACGGAACTCCAGGGATTCGCTGTCCTGACGACGGCGGAAGAACAGGTGGGTGAGGAAGATTCCGGCCCAGGTGAACATCGCGCCGAACATGGCGATGGACATCATCAGTGTGAAGGCCTTTTCCGGATACACGATGTACAGCAGGGTACCCAGGCCGATGCCCAAGGACGAGAGCAGCAGGGCCGGCAGCGGAACCCCCCTGGTGCTCACCCGGCCGAACAGCTCAGGTGCCTGTCCGGCACGGGCCAGACTGAACATCAGCCGCGAGGTGATATAGAGCTGGCTGTTCATCGCCGACAGAGCCGCGATCAGGATCACCGCATTGAATACCGCCCCCGCGTACGGGACACCGGTCGCGTTCATAACCGTGACGAAGGGGCTTTGGCCACCGTTGTTCTGTCCCCAGGGCAGGATCGCCAGGACCAGCGCGAGGGTCAGCAGGTAAAACACCACCAGACGCACCACGGTGATACGGAAGGCACGGGTGACCGCACGCTTAGGGTCACGCGCCTCGCCCGCCGCCACCGCGATCATCTCGATGCTGAGATAGCTGAAGAACGCCACGATGACGGCCACCCAGGTACCCCAGTAGCCATTGGGGAAGAAACCGCGATCGTTGGTGTAGTTGGTAAAACCGATACTGGAGTCCGCCGGCGCTCCATAGACCACCCAGGCGCCCAGCAGGATGAAGGCGACGATGGCACACAGCTTGAGCAACGAGAATACGTACTCGATGGCACCGAAGACCTTGACGCTGAGGACGTTGGCCAGCACCAGCGCCGTGGAGAAGGTCACCATCCAGTAGCCGCCCGGCACATCCGGGAACCAGTACTTCATGTACATGGCGGCCGCCGTGATCTCGGTGCCCACTGCGAAGACGATCGACGCCCAGTACGCATAGCGGATCAGGAAACCGAACCAGGGTGCCACGTAGAACTCCGCGAAGGAGCCGAAGGAGCCCGAGGTCGGATGGCGGACTGTCATTTCCGCCAGGCAGCCCATCAGCAGTAGCGCGATCACCGCGCCGATCGCGTAACTGACCAGCACGCTGGGCCCAGCGAAGCCGATGGCGAAGCCACTGCCCAGGAACAGCCCTGTGCCGATGGCGCCACCGATGGCAATCATGGACAGTTGGCCACTGCTCAGACTCTGTTTCAGGCCCTGCTCGCGCTGGACCAAGTTGTCGAAAGAGCTTGTTGTTTTTGTCATGCTCGATTGCTCCGGTCTTGAAAGGGAGGGATCAGGTCACCGACTTCCTGGCGATGAATTCCGGGCGATTCCATTCGCCGCTTTCGAGGACCTCGCGCAGCGCCTGGACGCTGTCCCAGATGTCCACATAGCGGTTGTAGAGCGGCGCGAAGCCGAAGCGCAGGATGTCTGGCGCGCGGAAGTCGCCGATCACCCCACGGGCAATCAGGGCCTGCATCACCGGATAGGCATCGGCATGGGCCAGCGACACCTGGCTACCCCGCTGCTCGGCATCGCGCGGCGAGCGCAGCTCCACGCCCAGCCCCGCCAACCGCTCATCGCAGAGCTGGATGAACAGGTCGCACAGCGCGACGCTCTTCTTGCGCAGCACCTGCATGTCGACGCCATCGAACACCTCCAGCGCCGCTTCCAGTGCCAGCACGCCCAGCTGCGGCGCGGTGCCCACCAACATGCGATCGATGGTCGGATGCGCCTCGTAGTCGTGGCTGAAAGCGAAGGGCCGGGCATGCCCATGCCAGCCGGTCAGTGGCTGACGGACATGGGGGATATGACGTTCGGCGACATAGACGAAGGCCGGGGCGCCGGGACCGCCGTTCAGGTACTTGTAGCCACAGCCGACGGCGAAGTCGGCCTGCGATCCATTCAGGTCGATCGGCATCGCGCCAGCGGAGTGGCACAGATCCCAGACCACCAGGGCGCCCACTTCGTGGGCACGGGCCGTAATGGCGGCCATGTCGTAGCGCCGGCCGGACTTGTAGTTCACATGGGTCAGGGAAAGGATCGCAACGTCTTCGGTCAGGGCCTCGAGCACCTGCTCCGGCTCGACGCAGCGCAGTTCGCAACCAGTGAGCTCAGCCACGCCGGAGGCAACGTAGACGTCAGTCGGGAAGTTGCCGTTCTCGCCCAGGATCACCTTCCGCCCGGGACGCATCCGGGTGGCGGCTACCAGCACCTTGAACAGGTTGATGGACGTGGAGTCGGCGACGATCACTTCTTCGGCACCCGCACCAATCAGGCGCGCAATCTTGCCGCCGGTGCGTTGCGGTGCCGGATACCAGTCCGCGTCGTTCCAGGAGCGGATCAGACCATGGGCCCACTCCTGCTTCAGAACTCGCTCAAGGCGCGCTGGCACATGAGCGGGCATGGCGCCCAGGGAGTTGCCATCGAGATAGATCTCACCAGATGGAAGATCGAATAGGGCGCGCGAGTCGCAAAGGGGGTCATCACGATCGAGACGTTCGAAATGCTCGCGGTTGAGCGGGAAGGACAAGGACATGCGGGCTCCTCTAATACTTGTTCTCTTGGATAGGAGCGGCGATCGCTAATCGGCGAAGCCGAAGCAAGGACTCGCAAACAGCGCTACTCGACGCCCCTCAGTGCATGGAGCGGATGTTACTCTCGGTTTGAAATTACCTATAAATAGAAAGGTCGCTCATGACTATTACGCCTGGTAATACATGAGCCTGTCGTACGCCCACCTCGCAGCAACCTCCCGCAGGGGACGATGTCGTACCGCCATGCCTGGTTTCGGCTGTCTATGGTGGAGCGGCTAGGGACTGTTGACGTTTCGAGTCAGAGGTGCGGAGGAAGCTGCGGCGCGCTGTGCAGAATGAGGCGCAGCGGGCCGACCATGCCGTGCCCGAGGGCTCGCGCAAGGTCGTAGGCGTGATGCATAAGGATGCCCGGCAATTCGCTGCGACCGGCGGTTGGGGCTTTGAAGGCTTTGGCGGCGGTGACCCGGCCCAGCGCGTGGTCGGTAGCGATACCGCCACGGCCTGTTATGCCTGCCACACCGCCGAGAAGAACCACGACTACGTGTTCAGCCGCGTGCGGGATTGAGCCGGTATCGCATTGGCGCGGCCCGGAGTGCGACGCCGAAGGTCAGCCGGGCAGGCCCCTTCGGCAAGACCGCGCTAGGCCCAATCGCAACCCGGTTTGCCACGGCATAACCGCCGATCGAGGCTCCAGGCGCCGCCCCCGGCCGCAACCAGATAGAGAAAAATGAAGCAGAACAGAATGGCCGGCTCGCCCCCATTCAGCAGTGGGATCCAGCCATCGGGGGCATGCCCCATGAAGTAGGCAAAGGCCATTTCACCGGACAGGATAAAGGCGGTGAGTCGAGTAAGCAGGCCGAACAGCAGCAGCAGGCCGCCCACCACCTCGAGCACCCCGGCGAAGCCAATCAGGGAAAACAGACTCAACTCATCGAAATAGGCGACATGCGGGAAGCCGAACAACTTGGCCGTACCATGCTGGAGGAACAGGAAGGCGGCGACGATCCGCAGCACGCTCAGCAGTCGCGGGGCCCAGAGCGTATTCAGCTGGTTGATAAGCGCAGACACGGGAGGTTCTCCTGAGTGAGGGCGAGCTTCGAAGACAACGCGTAACAGCAGTGAGGCACAGATTCAGAAGAAGTAAAGGCGGCGGGCGACCGCGCCCTCCGCCGGGGGAGGGGCCTGGCCAGTGTCGCGGGGGTGAAGCCCCCAACGGATACCCCCAACCCTGCGCTCCATCACCCATTCGACCCCAGACCTGGGGACATCCCCTACCCCATCTGCCACCGCCCCTGTTCTCCGCAACGGAGCGCAAAGCCGCGCACGCCGATGGCTGCGTGGACACTGATGGGTCGGTTTCGGCTAATGGCATGGCACTTGCCCTGACCAACTGCAGTGGGCCTGCCAGCAACTCTGTGTGTCGCGGTCCGCTCTGCAACAAGAGGTGACCCAGCATGGACAGCAGTGCAGTGCATCACCGGGTAGCCAGGCTATTCGCAGCAACCCGCCTCGCCCCTGCCCTTCACGGTCCCCCGCTCGCCAAGGTCTTGCCTTGAACCACGCCTGACGAGCAGCCGGAGATGGACGATGAAAACCAGTGACCGTAAATCCCCCGATACCCCGCCTGCGACTGCCGATGATCTCCCGAGCAGACGCACCTTTCTAAAACTGAGCGCCGCGGCTGTCGCCACGCCCGTGCTGCTGAAACAGGGCGCGGCCCTCGCCAAAGGCGCTGACGATGACGTTGGCGCGCCGGTGGTCCCACCCAGCCCCCTGACCATTCCCTGGGTCGAGCAGTTGCCGGATGCCATCGTCCCGCTCCAGCCGGTCAGCGCGCTACTCCCCGACCACTTGGTGGCAGCGGACCTGGAGCACGGTGAATGTGGCCGCGACGACCATCAGCGCTATGACGAACTCTGCCCCCGCGAGCCGACCATGTACGAGCTGCATGCGGTGCAGCGCAGCTGGGTGTTCAACCCCGCCCTGCCCGCCCAGCCGGTGTGGAGCTACCAGCCCAACGTGCCGGCGCCGGAGCTGTTCTGTCCGATGATCGTGGCCCGCTACGGCAGCCCCATAATGCTGCGCATGCACAACGATCTGCCGCTGGATCACCAGGGCTTCGGCACCCCGGAAATCTCCACCCACCTGCACAACCTGCATGCGCCGTCCGAGAGCGATGGCTTCCCCGGCGACTACTACCGCGCCGACAAGGCCGGCCCGACACTCTCAGCCCCGGGCAGCTACAAGGACCATTTCTATCCCAACATCTGCGCAGGCTATGACGAGCTCGGCAACGGCCGCGGCGACCCCCGCGAAGCCCTGGGCACGTTGTTCTTCCATGACCATTGCCTGGATTTCACCGCCGCCAATGTGTATCGCGGCCTGGCAGGGTTCTACTTGTTGTATGACGAGTTGGATTCAGGCGATGAAAACGATCCCAACCCCAACGCGCTGCACCTGCCCAGCGGTGCCTATGACTATCCGCTGAACATCTGCGATCGCCGTTTCGACCTCAACGGCATGCTCTACTTCGACCAGCTCAACCCCGAAGGCACCCTCGGCGACAAGACTCTGGTCAATGGCAAAATCGAGCCCGTGCTCAACGTCGCCGCACGCAAGTACCGTCTGCGTCTGCTCAACAGCGGCCCCAGTCGTTTCTATGCACTCTACCTGGTTGGCGCGAACAACCGCGTGCAGCCGTTCACCTACATCGCCAATGACGGCAACCTGCTGCCAGCGCCGCTGTACAACCAGACCAAGGTGGAGTTGGGGGTGGCCGAGCGCGGCGACATCATTGTCGACTTCTCCAAGTATCCGCTGGGCACCGAGTTGTACCTGGTCAACCGCCTGCGCCAGGACAGCACCCGCGGTCCGAAGGACATCCGCGCGCCGGGCACGCCCATCCTCAAGCTGGTGGTCAACCGCACCGCCCCCGACAACAGCCGGATACCGCCCAAGCTGCGCGAACTGCGGCCCATCACCGCCGACGAACTGAAGAACGCCAGGGTCCGAAGCTGGGTTTTCGGTCGCAAAGGTGGCCTGTGGACAGTCAATGACCAGATCTTCAACGTCCAGAAAGTCAGTGCGCAAATCCGCCAGGGCAGCTGCGAGATCTGGGAGCTGGTCAGCCCGAGCGGTGGCTGGCATCACCCGGTGCATATCCACTTCGAAGAGGGGCGCGTGCTCAGCAAGGTCGTCGATGGCAAGAGCGTGCCGATACCTGCCCATGAGCGAGGGCGCAAGGATGTCTTCGTCCTCGGGGAAAACTCGTCGACGCGCATCTTCCTGCGCTTTCGCGACTTCGCCGGCAAGTACGTCATGCACTGCCACAACATGATCCACGAAGACCACATGATGATGGTGCGTTGGGACATCGAAGCCGATGACGACAGCGGTGGCAGCAGCACAAGCGAAGGCAGCAGTTGAGCAAGCCCCCTTATCCATGATTACGGAGACGTACCAATGAGCACTCGCAGAAATCTCCTGACTGGCTTGGGCACCGCTGCACTCGGACTCGCCGCCTGGCACGCCGGCAACCTTGCCGGGCAATCCTCGCTGAGCACCCGTAGCGACGGCCCCCACGCAACTCCGTTGCCGAACGTGACGCTCTATACCCACGAAGGCAGGGCGGTGAAGTTCTATGACGACCTGCTCCGGGATCGGGTCGTGCTGATCAACATGATGTACACCGCCTGCGGCGACCGCTGTCCGACCATCACCGCCAACCTGCTGGGCGTGCAGAAGCTGCTCGGCGAACGGGCTGGGCGCGATGTCTTCCTCTATTCGCTGACTCTGCAGCCGGAACTGGATACCCCACGGCTGCTCAAGGCGTACGCCGAGCAGTACCGGATCAAGCCGGGCTGGCTGTTCCTCACCGGCGACCCCACCGATATGGAACGGCTGCGTTACGGGCTGGGTTTCTACGATCCCGATCCGCTGATCGACGACAACAAGGCCAGCCATACCGGCATGGTGCGAATCGGCAACGTCCGTTTCAATCGCTGGTCGATGGCCCCGGCCCTCGCCGCATCCGAGCAGATCCTCAGCACGCTAAACCATCTGGATCACACGATCGTGCACACCGCCTGAGCAGATGGCTACGACAGCCTGGTCTGGCAGTCCCCTGCGAGACGACCTCTCGTCCTGCAGCGGCAGTTCCAGCCGGTAGCGGAATTCGCTTTCCAGATGAACCGAGAAAGAGGTTTGCCATGCCGAAAAGAACCTGACTGCAATACCCACCCATTGCGCACGAAAAGATTCTCGTGCGCAGAACTTTTGGTCCCTCAGCACGCGCCGGCTTTCAACGTCATGACATGCCGGGAGTGTGGAGCCAAGAAAACAAAGGCGGAGGTTTGTCATGCGTATACAAAAATGCCTATTGGCCCTGGCCATTGGCGGACTTCTATCGGCCTCGATCGTACTGGTGCCGGACTCAATCGCCAGTTTTTCCAGCGTATATGCCAAGGAGGGTGGCAGCGGGGGTGGCGGTGGCGGTGGCGGTGGCGGTGGTCACGGTGGTGGTGGTGGCGGTCACGGCGGTGGTGGTGGCGGTCACGGCGGTGGTGGTGGCGGTCACGGCGGTGGCCATGGTGGGGATGGCGGCGGTGGGCATAGTGGATCAGGCCACAGTGGTGATGGCAGCGGCCGCGGGAGTAACAGTGGTCCGGGCAGCGCTAACAGTGGGCGTGGCGACGACCATGGCGCCAATCATGAGGCCGGTGGACCGCATGGCGTAGGACACGGCGCGGATGATGGTCCTGGCCACGATGTCGGCGGACCGCACGGTGTTGGTCACAGTGCGGACGACGGGGCCGGTCATGACGTGGGCGAAGCGCACGGCGTAGGCCGCGGCGCCGATGATGGCCCCGGCGATGATCGAGGCGGAGCCTGAGCAGGCGTTCCGCTTGCCCTCAGAACCCGGACGTCCACCGGGTTCTGAGGGCTCGGCTCAATGCTCTCGCTCGCGGTCGCGATCGATCCCGGGGCAATATCGGTTCGAGATATCAGGTGACGCGCGGCAGCACGGTCAATACTCGCACGATGAAGGCATGCAGCTCGTTCATGTAGTTGCGCAGAAAATCGGCTGTCGACTCGTCGGTAATCTGCCCATCCTCCGTGATGAGACCGGGCTTGAACTGGATGTAGGCCTCTACCGTATTCATCAGGGGCGCGTTGCAGAAGCACAGCACGCCGCGCAGCTGGCTCTGAGCCACTGCGGTGCCGATCGAGCCGGGGGACGTACCAATCACACCTGAAGGCTTGCGGGCGAAGGAGTTCTGGCCCCAGGGACGGCTTGCCCAATCGATCGCGTTCTTCAGACCACCTGGAATCGAGCGATTGAATTCCGGCGTCACGAAGAGAATGGCATCAACATCGGCGATGGCCTGTTTGAAGGCGCGCGCGACCGGAGGAAAGTCGGCATCGTGATCCTGGCTGTAAAGCGGCAGGTCCTTGATCGGGATCTCGACCAGTTCCAGCTCCGTCGGCGCCACGCGAATCAGCGCCTTCGACAGCAAACGATTGATCGAGGTGCTCGAGAGACTGCCGACCAAGTAACCAACTTTGTACTTACTCATACGGTGCTCCTTGACGCGTGATGCGCGAGGTTGTGCCCCCTCCTGCTCCCTGGGCAATGCGTGGGCGAGGATGTCATCGCCCCGGTCGTGGGCGGTGTGCGCGCCCCACATTGACCCTGAGGTATCGGGAGCCTGGTTTCTTGAAAATCGACTCAGGTCAAGCCTTTAAAAAGCAACACCCGGCTTTACCGGGAGGGCGAGCAACGCACCACTCAGTACCCTGGGATTTTTCCCGTGCGCGGCTCAACCATCGCCAGCAGTAATTAGCCCTACGCCGACCCCAAGTCACCATAGGCGAGCCGTACACCCTCGACAAGTTGATGCCCCCGGACTGATGCAGAACTTCACTGCGGCGCGCATCGGCGCCACCCTTCTTCCGAGAACTCCTACTGCGGCTCGCCATTGCTGGCCTACAAGGCTCGTTTGTAGCGTCTCCCACTGTCATGCCCTCGGGTGTGGCTGGGATTCCACACCTCGTACGGTCCGCCCCCCCTGCAAGTCCGCTCAGACGCCGACCGCGAAGCCTCGCAGAAAGCCCGCATAGGGCTTGGGCAGGGGGAAGTCGAGGTCGCCGCGCTTGCTGGTGGAGAGGCGCAGTTCACCCAGCAGCTCCACCATCTTCAACGCAGCACTGACGCCATCGATCACCGGCACGCCGATTTCATCCTGTAACCCCTGCGCCAGGTGGCTCATGCCGGCGCAGCCGAGGACGATGGCGCCGGATTCGTCGCGCTCCAGCGCGTCCAGGCAAGCCGTACGCATCAGGCGGAACAACCCGGCCGGGTCCTGATCCAGCGCCAGCACCGGGATTTCCACGGCGTGTATGCCCCGGCAATGCGGGTGGAAGCCATAACGTTCCACCAGGTGGCGGGCGATGACCTTGGTACGCCCCAGGGTGGTGACGATGCTGAAGCCGGTGGCCACCCAGGTGGCCAGGTGCATGGCCGCCTCGGCGATGCCGATCACCGGATAGCGGGCGATTTCCCGCGCGGCCAGCAGGCCCGGGTCGCCGAAGCAAGCAATCACATGCCCTTCAGCGCCGTGCCGCTCGCCATCGCGAATAGCCTGAAGCAGCCCGGGCACGCAGAGCGCCTCGTCGTAGTGGCCTTCGATGGAGGCCGGGCCGGCTCCGTTGGTCACTGCCAGCAACTGGTTGCCGGGGCGCAGCAGGTGGCTGGCGGCTTCGGCCAGGCCGGTGGTCATGGCGACGCTCGTGTTCGGGTTGATCAGCTGGATTTTCATGGCCGAGGTCAGGTCTCGATCAGGTGTTTCAGCGGGTTGTAGTGGGCCTTGAGCTTGCCAGCCGACGCGACGATGGCGGTTTCGATGGCCGCCAGGTGGAAGCAGGTCAATTCGATGGCGGCGTTCTGGTTGCCGGCCTCGATGAACTCGATCAGGCGCAGGTGTTCGTCATCGCGACAGGCGTCATGACGCTCGTCGTCCAGCGCGGCGACATAGAGCGAGGCGCGGGAAATCAGCTTGCGGAACCAGTCCAGCAACACCGGGTTGTTCAGCGCCTCGGCCAGCTTGATGTGGAACTCGCCGAGCAGGTGGATCAGCCGCTGGTGGTCGTGCTCGCGGCGCGCCGCCTCCTCCAGCAGCAGGTGCTCGCGAAGGTCCTGCATGGCCGCGCTGTCCCGCCGCCGGCAAAGCTCGGTGACGATGCCGATCTCGACCAGTCGGCGGGTCTCGAACAGCGAGCGGATTTCCTCATCGCTGGGTAGCGACACCCAACAACCCTTGTTCGGTTCGGAAGAAACCAGGCCATCGGCCTCCAGTTGCTTCAGCGCCGCGCGCACCGAGGTGCGGCTCACATTGAACAGCTCCGCCAGGGACGCTTCGCCCAGTTTCATGCCGGGCCGCAGCGAGCGGTTGCTGATGGCCTGGTAAACCCCCTGGTAGACGCGGTCGACCGTGGTTTCCAGCTTCTTGTCTTCCATTCGTGACTCCGTAAGTGCGTTCGCAACCCGGGGCCTGCGGGAAGCGAGCAGGGAGAAAAACCCGGTTGCGTTGTCAGCATAATCCGAGTATTTCTAGATTGCATTCAATTTTTGCATACAAAAACAAGAGGAATGCACCACTATGAAGCACACATCCTCCATCGAGGTGCAACGCGTCAGCAAGCGCTACACCGATGACCCCGAGGTGGCACCGGCGCTCGACGACGTTTCGGTCAGCATCCGCCACAACGAATTCTTCACCCTCCTCGGCCCGTCGGGCTGCGGCAAGACCACCCTGCTGCGCTCCATTGCAGGCTTCGAGCAGGTCAGCTCAGGCTCCATCGAGATCGGCGGGCAGCGCGTGGACCAGTTGCCGCCCTATAAGCGCCGGGTCAACACCGTGTTCCAGAACTACGCGCTCTTCCCGCATATGAGCGTGGCCGAGAATATCGCCTTCGGCCTGGAGATGCAGGGGCTGGAGCGCAGCGCCATTCCCGCGCGGGTCAAGGAAATGCTGGCCCTGGTGCAGATGGAACACCTGGCCCGCCGCCGCCCCGCCGAACTGTCCGGCGGCCAGCAACAGCGCGTGGCCCTGGCCCGCGCACTGGCGCCGCGCCCGGACGTGCTGCTGCTGGACGAACCCCTCTCCGCACTGGACCTCAAGCTGCGCAAGGAGATGCAGGTGGAGCTCAAGCGCGTCCAGCAGGAAGCCGGCATCACCTTCATCTTCGTCACCCACGACCAGGAAGAGGCGCTGACCCTCTCCGACCGCATCGCGGTGATGTCCGCCGGAAAAATCCTGCAGATCGGCACCCCCAACGATATCTACGAACGCCCGCAGCACCGTTTCGTCGCCCATTTCATCGGCGACATCAACTTCCTCCCCGGCAATCTCAAGCGCTGCGCGCAGAACGGCAGCCTGTTCCAACCCGAAGGCCTGCCGGTGGAAATCCCCTGCGCGCCTTCGGCCGGGCTGGACGCCGGCAAGGTACAACTGGCCTTCCGCCCGGAGCGTTCGAAGCTGGTAGACGCGTCGCAACCGTACCACCTGCGCGGGGTGATCGAAGCCGTGCTCTACGTTGGTAACGCCACCCTCTACCAATGCCGCCTGGCGAACGACGCCAAGGTGATGCTGCGGGAAAGCAACGAAGGCGCCACCAGCGCCCGTGCCGTGGGCTCGACCGTGGCGGTGCACCTGCCGCCGCATGCCTGCCTGCTGATGGAGGCCTGAGATGAGCGTCAGCGCCACCTCCCCCAGCCTCAACCGGCTGTTATTGCTGTCGCCGGTGCTGCTCACCCTGCTCTGCCTGATCGCCATTCCGCTGGGCATCATGGGCTACATCAGCCTGCTGCCGCGCAACCTCTACGGTGGCGTGGACTGGAGCGCCGACTGGCAGTGGCAGAGCTACATCCAGCTGTTCTTCCAGGAAGATTTCGACGGCAACCTCGAACTGAACTGGGTCTACGCCCAGGCCCTGCTGCGCTCGGTGCTGCAGGCCGGTGGCACGACGCTGCTGTGCTTCCTCGTCGGTTTCCCGGTAGCCCTGTGGATGACCAGCCTCAGCGAGCGTTCGCGCAACATCATGGTGCTGCTGATCACCATCCCGTTCTGGACCAACCTGCTGATCCGCAATTACGCGTGGCTGATCATCCTGCGCGAGCACGGCTGGCTGGCCCAGAGCCTCAATGCGCTGTTCCCGCAGGCCGACGGCATCACCCTGCTGTACAACGATTTCGCAGTGGTGGTCGGACTGGTCTACAGCTTCCTGCCGTTCATGATCCTGCCGATCTACTCCACCCTGGAGAAGCTCGACTGGCGCCTGGTGGAAGCCGCCTATGACCTCGGCGCCAACCGCTGGAAGGCCTTGCGCCGGGTGATCCTGCCGCTGTCCATGCCGGGCGTTGTCGCCGGCTCGCTGCTGGTGTTCGTGCCGAGCCTCGGCGCCTTCATCACCCCCGCCATCCTCGGCGGCGGCAAGACTCTGATGATCGGCAACCTGATCCAGCAGCAGTTCGGCACCGCGCGCAACTGGCCGCTGGGCAGCTCGCTGTCCTTCCTCCTGCTCGGGCTGATGCTGCTGGCCCTGGTGCTCTACGCCCTCTACGCCAAGAAAGCCGCCAAGGCCGTCCGCCAGGGAGCCCGCTGATGATCGCCTCTCACCTGAAGAAACTGCCGCTGACCCGCGAAACCAGCCTGCTGGTACTGGCCTACCTGTACCTGCCGATCCTGGTGCTGATCGCCTACAGCTTCAACGCCAACCGCACGGCCACCGTGTGGACCGAGTTCTCCTTCGCCTGGTACGGGCGCATCCTCGCCAACCCGTCGATCCAGGCGGCAGCGTTGAACTCAGTGATCGTCGCCGGCATCGCCACCGTCTGCGCCACCGCCATCGCCCTGCTGGCGGCACTGGCCACCTACAAACCGTTCTATGGCCAGAAGATGGTGGAAGGCGGCATCAACCTGCCGCTGATCCTGCCGGAGATCGTCACAGCCGTGGCCACTCTGCTGCTGTTCATGGCGCTTGGCATCAAGCTTGGCCTGCTGACGGTGATCATCGCCCACATCGGCTTCTGCATCCCGTTCGCCTACCTGCCGATCCGCGCACGCCTGAACGACCTGGACAAAAGCCTGCTGGAAGCGGCCAACGACCTCTACGCCAACCCCTTCCACACCTTCCGCCGGGTGACCCTGCCGCTGCTGTTCCCGGCCGTGCTGTCCGGCGCGGTGCTGGCGTTCGTGGTCAGCCTCGACGACTTCATCATGACCTTCTTCGTCGCCGGCCCCGGCTCGACCACGCTGCCGGTCTACATCTTCTCGGCCATCAAGGCCGGGGTAACGCCGGAGATCAACGCCATCTCGACCCTGATGCTGCTGATCTCCATCGTCCTGGTGGTGCTCTCCTACTGGCTCGGCCAGCGAGGCAAACCCGCCGCCTGAAACCTGTTCCACCTCTGCCCAACCTGTTCTTCAACCCGGAGAAAAACAATGAAGTTGAAAGCATTGCGTCATGGGGTAGCCGGTCTGACCCTGAGCTGTTTCGCCGCCGCCTTTGCCCAGGCGGACGAGCCCAAGGAACTGTTCTTCTACAACTGGACCGACTACTACCCGGTGGAACTGCTCGCCAAGTTCGAGAAGGAAACCGGCATCAAGGTCACCATGGACGGCTACGACAGCAACGAGACCCTGCTGGCCAAGCTGCAGGCCGGCGGCGCGGCCTACGACGTGATCGTGCCGTCGCACTCGATCATGCGCACCCTGATCGAACAGGGCTACCTGCAGGAAATCGACACGCCGAGCCTGCCGAACTTCGCCCACGTGAAACCGGCCTTCCGCAACCCCGACTTCGACCCCGGCCGCAAGTACTCGGCGCCCTACCTCTGGGGCACCACGGGCTTCTCCTATGACAGCGCGCGGGTGACGGGCGGCAAGCTGGACGACTCCTGGAAGGAATTCTTCGAACCGCGTCCCGAACTGCAGGGCCAGCTCGCTGCGCTGGATACGCCGAGCAGCGTGATCAACGCCGCCAGCCACTACCTGGGTGTGGACGAATGCAGCGAAAACCCGCAGGACGCCAAGCGCATCCTCGAACTGCTGCAGAAGCAGAAGCCCTTCCTGAAGATGTACAGCTCTGACAACACCGTGGACCGCATGGCTTCGGGCGAGGTCATCATGATGCAGAACTGGAACGGCTCCACCGCCCGCGCCACGCTGCAAAAGAGCAGCATCAAGTACGTCTACCCGCGCGAAGGCGTGGCCATGTTCCAGGACAACTTCGCCGTGCCGAAAAGCGCGCCGCACCCGGGCAACGCCAAGGTCTTCATCGACTGGATGATGAAGCCCGAGAACGCCGCCGCTGTGTCCAACGCCATCGCCTACGCCAACGGCATCGACAGCGATGCGCTGCTGGACAAGAAGTGGAAGGTGATGGACGCCATCAACATGCCGGACGAGTACGCCGAGCGCCTGCGCCCCGAGAAGGAATGCAGCAACCAGGCCCGCGAGCTGCAAGACCGCATCTGGTCCAAGCTCAAGGGCTGACATCGCTTTTGTAGGATGAGGTAGAGCGAAGCGAAACCCATCGATCCGTGCACGGCAGCATGGGTTTCGCTTCGCTCGCGGAACGCCGCCCGACCCATCCTACGAACTGAACCCACCTGTGGGAGCGAATTCATTCGCGAAGGACCGCGCAGCGGTCCCCCAACCTTTGCAATCTGCCCACGAGGTCCCCATGACCGACACCTATTGGCTGCGCAATGTCCGCCCCTTCGGCGGCGCGGCCGAAGACTTCCTCATCCAGAACGGCCGATTCGCCGAGCGCCGCCCGGCGAGCGATGCACCGCTGGCCGCCTCTGATATCGACGGCGCCGGCCAGCTGATGACCTGCGCCCTGGTGGAAAGCCACATTCACCTGGACAAGACCCTCTGGGGCCAGCCCTGGCGCCCCAACAGCGCCGGCCCGACGCTGAAGGACTACATCGCCAACGAGCGCCGCGTGCTGCGCGAAGTCACCGCGCCCATCGCCGAGCGCGCCGGCGCGCTGCTGGAAAACTGCATCGCCCGTGGCTCGCTGACCATGCGCTGTCATGTGGACATCGACCCCGAATTCGGCCTGCGCCACGTCGAGGCCATGCAGGCCCTGCGCGAGCACTATCGCGACCTGATCGACCTCGAGTTGGTGGTGTTCCCGCAGACCGGCCTGGTCAGCCGCCCGGGCACCGCCGAGCTGATGCGCGAAGCCATGGGCCTGGGCGTCGAGAACGTGGGCGGCCTCGACCCCTGCGGCATCGACAACGACCCCATCGCCCAGCTGGACATCGTCTTCGGCCTGGCCGCCGAGTTCGACCGCGGCGTGGACATTCACCTACACGACAAGGGCGAACTGGGCCTCTGGCAGATCGCCCGCGTCGCCGACTACACCGAGCGGTTCAACCGCCAGGGCCGGGTGATGATCAGCCACGCCTACTGCCTGGGGATGGCGCCCTGGAGCCAGGTCAAACCACTGGCCGAGCGCCTGGCCGCACTGGATATCTCGCTGATGAGCTCGGCTCCAGCCGACTGCGCCGTGCCGCCCTTCCTCGCCCTGAGCCAAGCGGGCGTGAACCTTTGCCTGGGCTCCGATGGCATTCGCGACGCCTGGTCGCCCATGGGCAACGGCGACATGCTGGAGCGCGCGATGCTCCTGGCCTTCCGCTTCGACCTCGCCAAGGACGAGGAACTGGCCGCCGCCTTCGACGCCGCCAGCCAGAACGGCGCCAGAGCCCTCGGTCTGGCGGAACACGGCCTGGTCATAGGCAGCAGCGCAGACTTCCTGCTGATGGACGCGCAAAGCCTCGGCGAAGCCGTGGTGGCACGGCCGCAGCGCCAGGTCTATCGCGCCGGAAAACTGATCGCCGCCCAGGGCCGCCCGCTGGAGAGCCGCCTGTGAGCGCACCGCGCGTCGGCCTGAAAGCGAGCTGCGTGGTGGGCTTCGACGGCCAGCGCCATGTGCTCTGGCGCGATGGCGAAGTGGTGATCGAAGGCTCGCGCATCCTGTTCGTCGGCCGGGGATTTCCTGGCCCGGTGGACCAGTGGATCGACTACGGCAATGCCCTGCTCGGCCCCGGCTTCATCGACCTGGACGCTCTCGGCGACCTCGATTCCACCGTGCTCTGCCTGGACAACGGCGATGAGCGCGGCATGGGCCGGATGTGGTCGGCGGAGTACCTCGTCCGAGGCCCACGGGAGAGCTACAGCTTCGAGGAAGAAGTCTTCAAGTACCGCTACGCCTTCACCCAACTGATCCGCAACGGCATCACCACCGCCATGCCGATCACCTCCATGTACTACCGCGAGTGGGCGGAAACCTACGACGAATTCGCGGAGGTTGCGGACGTTGCCGCCGAGCTGGGCCTGCGCACCTACCTCGGACCCTGCTACATGAGCGGCATGCAGTACTTGCAGGCAGACGGCAGCCTCGCCGAACACTGGGACGAGCCCCGCGGCCTGGCCGGGCTGGACGCCGCCGAACGCTTCTTCCGCGACTTCGACGGTGCCCACGACGGACTGATTCGCGGCGCGCTGCTGCCCGACCGCATCCAGACCTGCACCCCGGCACTGCTGCAACGCACTAATGCCCTCAGCCGCGAACTGGCCGCCCCGGTGCGCCTGCATTGCTGCCAGGGGACAGGCGAAGTGGCACGGGTGAAGACGCTGCGGGGCAAGGCCCCGCTGGCCTGGTTGGAGCAGCTGGACCTGCTCGGCCCACGCACCGTGCTGCCCCATGGCATCTACATCGAAGGCGACGATGACCTCGCGCGCCTCGCAGACAGCGGCACCAGCCTGGTCCACTGCCCGGTGGTGTTCGCCCGCGATGGCGAAGCACTGGACTCCTTCAGCCGCTATCGCGCCCGGGGCATCAACTTCGCCCTGGGCACCGACACCTGGCCGGCAGACCTGCTGGACAACATGCGCCAGGGCCTGAACATCGCCCGCATCAAGGAAGGCGGTAGCGCCGACACCAGCGCCCTCGACCTGTACAACGCCGCCACCCTCGGCGGCGCCAAGGCCCTGGGCCGCGACGACCTCGGCCGCCTCGCCCCTGGCGCCAAGGCGGATATCACCGTCTTCAACCTCGACGGCCTGCACCTGGGCCCGCTGTTCGACCCGCTGAAGAACCTGATCCTTGCCGGCCGTGGCGACGACTGCATCGCCAGTTGGATCGACGGCCGCTGCGTGATGGAAGGCGGCCAGGTCAACGGCGTCGATTACCGCGACCTGCAACACCAGGCCCAGCGCCAGTTCCACAAACTGATGCAGAGCCACGCCGACCGTGCCTTCGGCCAGCCCGACTGGCGCGGCCTGTTCCAGCCGGCAATCCCCTTCGCCGACGCTTGGAGTGTGGAACGCCCGCTTTGCACCCTCGCCAGCCAGCCCGACCAATAACCAGAGATCACCCCATGCTGAGCTTCGACTTCGCTCAACTGAGCCCCCGCGAGAAGTACAAGATCCTCATCGGCAGCGTGGTGCCCCGGCCCATCGCCCTGGTCACCACGGTGGACGGCGAAGGCCGCGCCAATGCCGCGCCCTTCAGTTTCTTCAACGCGCTGTCCGCCGACCCGCCGATTCTCGCCCTAGGCGTGGAGAATCACGCCGACCTCAGTCCCAAGGACACCACGCGCAACATCCTGCTGAACCAGGAATTCACCGTGAACATCGTCTCCGATGCCCTGGTGGAAGCCATGAACGTCTGCGCCGTGCCCTTCGAACCCGGCTTCGATGAACTGCTCGCCGCCGGACTCACCGCCCTGCCCGGCAGCCGTGTCGGCTGCCCGTACATTGCCGAGGCACCGGTGGCCCTGGAGTGCCGGCGGATGATGGGCCTGTCCATCGGCCAGTCGCGGGAAATCATCCTCGGTGAAGTGCTGATGGTTCATGTACGCGACGAGCTGATCGACCCGAAAACCCTCTACATCGACCAACTCGGCCTCGACGCCATCGGCCGCATGGGTGGCCACGGCTATGCCCGCACGCGGGAGTACTTTGACCTGCCGACGCGGTCGTTGCAGGCGTGGCGGGAGGAACCGGGGGCGGGCGAACGGGTTTGGCCGTGACACTGTGAGGGCGGCTCTTGTAGGTTGTGGCTGAGCTACGCGAAGCCCAACGCCCGGCCCAACCGGGAATCGTTGGGTTTCGCTTCGCTCTACACCAACCTACGGGACTGTGGATTTCGAGGCGGCACAGAATGGCTCCCCTCGCCCTTCAGGGAGAGGGGTTGGGGGAGAGGGCATCCGCCGCCACTTCGAAGAAAGCCCTCACCACCCGCAATTCCGCATAGCTCTCCAGGCACGCCAGGTAGTGCCGGCTGACCAGCCCTTCGCCCTTCAGTGGCAGTGCCGCCACCCGTGGATCACGGGGCACTTCCAGCGAGTACAGGATGCTCACCCCGAGCCCCGCCGCCACGGCCTCGATCACCGCTTCGCGGCTGTTCAGCTCCAGCGCCGCGCGCAATTCCAGGCCCTGCTCAGTGCAGGCCTTTTCGAAGGTGCGCCGGGTCAGGGAGGCGGGCTCGCGCTGCAACAGCACTTCACCGCGCAGCTCATTCAGGGCCACCTCATTGCGCGTACCGATCCACGGGTGCGCCGCTGGCAGCAACAGGCACAGCCGCGCCTCGCCAATGGGTTGCAGGCGCAGGCCGGGGCGCTCGCTCATGTCGCTGATCAGCGCCAGGTCCACCCGCTCGCCATTCAGCGCGGTAAGGGTTTCCTGGGTGTTGCCCAGACGCAGGTTGATGGTCACGCCGGGATGGCGCTCACGCATCTTCGCCAGCAGTGGCATCACTAGGTGCGGGCTGTCCGCGGCGAGGTCAAGGCGGCCGGACTCCAGCGCCTGGCTAGTCTTCAGCAGATCCTCGGCCTGTTCCGCCAGGGCGAACAGCGGGTGGCTGATGGCGGCCAGGCGGCGACCCAGCTCGGTAGGTTCCACCTGGCGCGCAGAGCGGCGCAGCAGGCGCACCTGATAGTGCTCTTCCAGCGCCTTGATATGCCCGGTCACCGCCGGCTGGCTGATGCACAGGCGCTCGGCGGCGCGGGTGAAGCTGCCCTCGCGGACCACCGCATCGAAGGCGCGAAGCTGGAAGAGGTTCATGGTTATTCCATCAGCAGGACTTATTCGACGGATAACGATAAACGATTTGAATGATGGACTGATGAGCCCGCACGCTACGCAACATCCGCCCTGCTCTACCGCCGCTGGAGTCCCCCGTGCTCGCTGACACCGACCTCGCCACCCTGGTGGTCCTGCTCTCCGCCCTGATGCACGCCAGCTGGAACGCGGTGATCAAGGCCGGCAGTGATCGGCTCTCGTCGATGGCCCTGGTGGATGGCGTGGCCTTCTGCTTCAGCGTTGCCCTGCTGCCCCTGGTCAGCCCGCCGCCGCTAGTGGTCTGGGGGCTGATCGGTCTTTCGGTCGTGGTGAACACGCTCTATCGCCTGCTGCTGATCCGCGCCTACCACTACGGCGACTTCGGCCAGGTCTACCCGGTGGTGCGCGGCCTGCCGCCGCTGCTGGTAGCGCTCTGTGTGGGACTGCTGTTCGGCGAACACCTTTCCGGCGCCATGCTGCTGGGCATCGTGCTGATTTCCGTCGGCATCCTCAGCCTGCTCTCCACCCGCCTGGAATCCAGTTCCCTCAAGGCGCTGGGTTGCGCAGCGCTGGCGGGGGCCGGCGTGGCGCTCTACACGCTGATCGACGCCCAGGGTGTGCGCCGTGCCGACAACGTGCTGCAGTTCGTGGTGTATCTGACGCTGATGCAGAGCATGACTATCCCGCTGCTCGCCTGGATGCGCCGTGGCCCGCTGGTACTGCGCTTCGCCCGCGACAACTGGCGCATCGGCCTGTTCGGCGGCTTCAACTACTGCGTGGCCTACGGCCTGGTGCTGTTCGCCATGACCCTGGACAACGTGGCCAAGGTCGCCGCCCTGCGCGAAAGCAGCGTGATCATTGCCGCCATCATCGCCAGCCTGGTGTTCAAGGAGCCCTTCGGCATCCGCCGCATCCTCGCGGCCTGCGTGGTTACCGCGGGCATCCTGCTGATCAAGATGGTGGATTAGCGCCCGGACTGGGCAACCGCTTGACGGGTTTCGCTCCGCTCTACGCATCCTACGTGGCGTAACGATTGGCGATGATGTACAGCGCGCGGACGATGCCATAATCGCTGCCCGATGATTCAGCCGGATGCCCCTTTCATGCCCATCGCCAGCGAAGACATCGACCAGAACGGTCTGGTCATCGGCGTCTCTCCCGAACGGTTCCGCGAAGTGGCGATGCCACTGCTGTTCGACCACCTCAACGCCCAGTGCGAAGGCACCATTGCGGTGAATCGCCAGGCGCGAATCGTCTGGATCAACGACAAGTACGCCGAGAAGGTCGGCATCCGCGACCCGCGCAGCGTGCTCGGCAAGGAAATCGAAGAGGTGCTGCCCGCCAGCCGCCTGCGCGAAGTGGTGCAGAACGGCCAGCCGAGCATGCTCGACCTGATGGCCTTCGGCGACGAGCACTTCGTGGTCACCCGCATTCCCCTGCGCGATGAAGACGGCACGCTGGTGGGTGCGCTGGGCTTCGTGCTGTTCGACCGTGCCCGCCACCTGCAACCGGTCATGGCCAAGTACAACCAGTTGCAGACCCAGCTCGCTGCCACCCAGCGCGAACTGGCCAAGGCCCGCCGCGCCCGTTACACCATCGCCGGCTTCATCGGCACCAGCGCCGCCGCCAGCGAGGTCAAGCGCCAGGCCCGCCGCGCCGCACAACTGGACGCCACGGTGCTGCTGCGTGGCGAAACCGGCACGGGCAAGGAATTGCTGGCCCAGGGCATCCACAACCTGTCGCTGCGCGCCAACGGGCCCTTCGTTGCGGTGAACGTCGCGGCCATACCCGAATCCCTGGTGGAAGCCGAACTCTTCGGCACCGCCCCCGGCGCCTTCACCGGCGCAGACAAACGCGGCCGCGCCGGCAAGTTCGAGCTGGCCGACGGCGGCACCCTGTTCCTCGACGAGATTGGCGACCTGCCGCTGCCGCTGCAGGCCAAGATGCTCCGCGTGCTGCAGGAGCAGGAGGTGGAGCCGCTGGGTTCCAATCAGGTGAAGGCGCTGAACGTACGGGTGATCGCCGCCACCCATGTGGACCTGGAAGCGAAGGTGGCTGCCGGACAGTTCCGCGAAGACCTCTACTACCGGCTCAACGTGCTGGCCCTGCGCCTGCCGCCCCTGCGCGAACGGCGTGAAGACCTGCCGGCGCTGATCGAACACCTGCTGGACGACATCGCCAGCCGCTCCGGCCAGCCGCCCCTGGAGCTGGCCGCAGACGCCCTGCAACTGCTCCAGGCGCAGCCCTGGCCGGGCAATGTGCGCGAACTGCGCAACCTGCTGGAACGGGCCCAGATGAGCAGCGACGCCGGCCCCCTCGGCGCCGAGACCCTTCGCGCCCTGCTGGTAAATCCGCTGCCGGCCGGCGCTCCCGTTGCATCCCCTGCACCACCGCCCGCGCCTGTCACCGGCGAGGTCCGCCCCCTGGCCGACAGCATGGCCGCCGCTGAACGCCAGGCCATCCTGGCCGCCCTGGCCGCCTGTAACGGCAACCGCACCCAGGCCGCCGAACAGCTCGGCATCGCCCGGGCGAGCCTGTACAACAAGTTGCAGGTGCATGGGTTGTAGGCAGGAGATTCCAGGAAGACGTCCTGTGGGAGCGAATTGAACCCTTCCTGAGCGTCCAGCTTTATGGACAGCCCACCCGAATAACGTCCAGATACCTGGTCACCGCCCAGAATTCTGGACAATCACATCACGACCATCCAAGCCCTCCTGGGTTCTCAGAAACCCTGTCCCAGAGCCGTTACAGAGCCAAAAACCCACTTCTGGCACAGCTTTCGCTCTAACGCCTCCTACACGCCGCCCCGACGCAGCGGAAAACAACAACAAGAAGGAAGTCCCCATGGGCACCCTAGGAATCCTGATTTCTCTCGCTCTGCTGATGTACCTCGCCTACCGAGGCATCAACGTCCTGCTTCTCGCGCCCCTGCTCGCCCTGCTCGCGGTGTTGTTCGCCGGCGACGCGGCGCTGCTGCTGCCGACCTACACCCAGGTCTTCATGAAGGCGCTCGGCGGCTACCTGATCCAGTTCTTCCCGCTGTTCATGCTCGGGGCCATCTTCGGCAAGTTGATGGACGACTCGGGGTCCGCCCGCGCCATCGCCCACGGCATCGTCAGCAAGATCGGCAGCTCCCGCGCCGTGCTGGCCATCGTCATCGCCTGCGGCATCCTCACCTACGGTGGCGTCTCGCTGTTCGTGGTGGCCTTCGCGGTCTATCCCATCGGCGCGGCGCTGTTCCGCGAGGCGGGCATTCCCAAGCGCATCCTGCCGGGCGCCATCGCCCTGGGCTCCTTCACCTTCACCATGACGGCCCTGCCCGGCACCCCAGCCATCACCAACGCCATCCCGATCCCTTTCTTCGGTACTGACACCTTCGCCGCTCCCGGCCTTGGCCTGCTCGCTGGCGTGGTGATCTTCGCCCTGGGTTCCTGGTGGCTGAACAACGAAGCACGCAAGCTGATTGCCGCTGGTGAAGGCTATGGCGAGCATGCCGACGATCCGCAGGGTCAGGATACCCAGCCGAGCACCGGCTTCTGGCTGGCGTTGCTGCCGATCCTGGTGGTCATCGTGCTGAACTTCCTGATGGCCAAGGTCTACCTGCCCGGCATCGACACCAGCTACCTGGCCAAGCCTGAGTTCGGCGGGCTGCAGGACGCCAAGTCGCTGATCGGCATCTGGGCCATCATCATCGCCCTCACCACCGCCATCACCCTGCTGGTGGCACTGCATTGGCGGCACTGGACCAACCTGAAGAAGAGTGTCAACGACGGCACCTTCGGCGCCATGCTGCCGGTGCTCAACACCGCCTCCGAAGTGGGCTACGGCAGCGTGATCGCCTCCCTGGCCGGCTTCGTGGTGATCCGCGATTTCCTGCTCAACGTCGCGCCGGGCAACCCGCTGGTGTCCGAAGCCCTGACGGTCAGCGCACTGGCCGGGATCACGGGCTCGGCCTCCGGCGGCATGTCCATCGCCCTCAAGGCCCTTGGCGCGCAGTACCTGGAAATGGCCAATGCCGCCGGGATCAGCCCCGAGCTGTTGCACCGGGTCGCCGCGCTGGCTTCCGGCAGCCTCGACACCCTGCCGCACAACGGCGCGGTAATCACCCTGCTGGCCATCTGCAAGCTGACCCACCGCGACTCCTACAAGTACGTGTTCATGACCAGCGCCTTGCTGCCGGTGGTGCCGCTGGTGTTGGTGATCGTGCTGGGGACCGCGTTCGGCAGTTTCTGATACTGCACCCAGGCGGCTCTTTTGTAGGGACGAATTCATTCGCCAAGGGCCGCACAGGGGCCCCCTCAAGACCCCGGGGCAGGACGTTGTCCCGCATGGCGAATGAATTCGCCCCTACAGTTTCCACACCCCGTTTGCATAGCTCGAGGAACACCATGAGCAAAGTGATGAGCGCCGCCGAAGCGGTGGCCCGGATTCCGGACAACGCAAACCTGGCCACCGGTGGTTTCGTCGGCATCGGTTTCGCCGAGGAAATCGCCATCGCCCTGGAACAGCGCTTCGCCGCCGAACAGGCGCCCCGCAATTTGACGCTGGTGTACGCGGCCGGGCAAGGCGACGGCAAGCGCCGTGGCCTCAACCACCTGGCCCACGAAGGTCTGGTACGCCGGGTGATCGGCGGACACTGGGGCCTGGTGCCGGGCCTGCAAAAGCTGGCGGTGGAAAACCGTATCGAGGCCTACAACCTGCCCCAGGGGGTGATCTCCCAGCTGTTCCGCGACATTGCCGCAGGCAAGCCGGGTCAGCTTTCCAAGGTCGGCCTGGGCACCTTCGTCGACCCCGAATTCGGTGGCGGCAAGCTCAATGCACGGACCACCGAGGAACTGGTTCGACGCATGCCCATCGAGGGCGACGACTATCTGTTCTACAAGGCTTTCCCGATTCACGTCGGGGTGATCCGCGCCACCAGCGCCGACGAGGACGGCAACCTCTCCATGGAGCGCGAGGCGCTGACCATCGAGAGCCTCGCCATCGCCATGGCCGCGCGCAACTCCGGCGGCCTGGTGATCGCCCAGGTGGAGCGCGTGGTTGCGCGGGATTCACTCAACCCGCGTGATGTGAAGATCCCCGGCATACTCGTCGACTGCGTGGTGGTGGCCAGCCCGGAGAACCACCAGCAGACCTTCGCCACCGCCTACAACCCGGCCTTCGCCGCCGAAGTGCGGGTACCGGTGGACAGCCTGGCGCCCATGCCGCTCGACCTGCGCAAGCTGATCGCCCGCCGCGCCGCCCTGGAGCTGCCGCCGGGCGCGGTGGTCAACCTCGGCATCGGCATGCCCGAAGGAGTCGCGGCGGTAGCCGCCGAGGAAGGCGTGATCGACCTGCTGACCCTGACCGCCGAGCCCGGCGTGATCGGCGGCGTGCCCGCCTCCGGCCTGGACTTCGGCGCGGCGAGCAATCACAGCGCGCTGATCGACCAGCCCTACCAGTTCGACTTCTACGACGGCGGCGGCCTAGACATTGCCTTCCTCGGCCTGGCCCAGGCCGATGCCGAGGGCAACCTCAACGTCTCGCGCTTCGGCACCCGCCTGGCCGGCGCCGGTGGCTTCATCAACATCAGCCAGAACGCCAAGGCGGTGGTCTTTGTCGGCACCTTCAGCGCCGGCCAACAGGACATCCGTATCGAAGACAGCGCCCTGCGCATCGTGCAGGACGGTGAGGTGCGCAAGTTCGTCCGCGAGGTGGAACACCGCACCTTCGCCGGCAGGCTGGCTGCCGAGTCGGGCAAGCCAGTGCTCTACGTCACCGAGCGCTGTGTGTTCCGCCTGACCCTTGAGGGGTTGGAACTGATCGAGATCGCCCCCGGCGTCGACCTGGAGCGAGACATCCTGCAACGCATGGATTTCCGCCCCATCGTGCGCGAACCGACATTGATGGATGCGCGGCTGTTCCGCGAGGCGCGCATCGGGCTGCGTGAACTGATCACCCCATAGATTTCGTGCGTGAAAACGCGGGCCCGTGGTTGGGCCCGCGTCTTTTTTCGACCTCCGCTACCCTCTCCCCAGCCCCTCTCCCTGAAGGGCGAGGGGAGCCAGTCCGCGCTCCATCGGACGTCCGAGTCAGTGGACCACGCTCCACTGGTCCACCATTCGCGGCCCGGTCGATCGCCGAATGGTGGAAATGAAGAGCGATTTCCACCCTACACCGGACCGCTTACTTCATCCCGAGCTTATGCCGCGCCGCGTATAGGCAAACCATCTCCATCGCCAGGGTCGCGCCAGCCAGGGCGGTGACTTCGGCGTTGTCGTAGGGCGGCGCGACTTCCACCACGTCCATGCCTACCAGGTTGATGCCGCGCAGGCCGCGGAGGATTTCCAGCGCCTGGTGGCTGGAAAGCCCCCCGCACACCGGCGTGCCGGTGCCGGGTGCGAAGGCGGGGTCAAGGCAGTCGATGTCGAAGGTCAGGTACACCGGGTTGTCGCCCACCCGCGCGCGGATGCGCTCGGCGATCTGCTCCGGCGTGTGCCGATGCACTTCGCGGGCATCCAGCACCTGGAAGCCCATCACGTCGTCATTGGTGGTACGCAGGCCCACCTGCACCGAGCGCGACGGGTCCACCAGGCCCTCACAGGCGGCGTGATAGAACATGGTGCCGTGGTCGATGCGCTTCACCTCTTCGTCCGGCCAGGTATCGCTGTGGGCGTCGAAGTGGATCAGCGACAGCGGGCCGTGCTTCGCCGCGTGGGCTTTCAGCAGCGGGTAGCTGATGAAGTGATCGCCGCCCAGGGTGAGCATGGCTGCGCCGGATTCGAGAATGCGCGCCGCATGGGCCTGGATGATCTCGGGGGTGTCCTGCGGGGTGCCGTGGTCGAAGGCGCAGTCGCCGTAGTCGATCACCGCCAGGTGGTCGAAGGGGTCGAACTCCCAGGGGTAATGCCGGGCCCAGGCCATCTGCACCGAGGCGGCGCGGATGGCGCGCGGCCCGAAGCGGCTGCCGGGACGGTTGGTGGTGGCGGTGTCGAAGGGCACCCCGCTCACCACCAGATCGACGCCGCGCAGGTCGCGGCTGTAGCGGCGGCGCATGAAGCTGGTGATGCCGGCATAGGTGGGTTCGGCTGCGGTGCCGTAAAGGCTGTCGCGGGTAATGGCCTGATCGTTGTCGAAGGCGTGGTCCATATCGGGCTCCATCGGTTTGGCTCCCCTCTCCTCTTCAGGGAGAGGGGCTGGGGGAGAGGGCAATCAGTACTGGGTACGGAAACTAGTCCAGAGGCGGGTGCGGGCGCGCTGGTCCTTGAGCGACTGGATCTGCTCCCCGAACAGACGGTCGCGCACGTCCTTGCTCGGGTAGATATCCGGATCGCCGGCCACCTCGGGCGCCAGCAGTGGGGTAGCGGCCTTGTTGGCGTTGGCGAAGAACTGGCTGTTGGTCAGCTCGGCGATGGCCTCGGGGCGCAGCATGTAATCGATGAAGGCATGGGCGGCCTCGGGGTGCGGCGCGTCGGAGGGGATGACCATGGTGTCGAACCAGATCAGCGTGCCTTCGCGGGGAATCCGGTAGATCACTTCGAAGGGCATCTTCGCCTGGCGGGCCTGGTCGGCCGCGATGGCGGCATCGCCGTTGTAGGTCAGGGCCAGGCAGATCTCACCCTTGGCCAGGTCGTTGATGTGCTTACCGGCGCCTACATAGCGCACATTAGGCTGCAACTGGGCGAACAGCTCCTGTACCGCCTTGAGGTCAGCCTTGTCGGTGCTGTACGGGGCCTTGCCGAGGTAATGCAGGGCGACGCTGATCACCTCCTGCGGCGAGTCGATCACGGCAATGCCGCAGTCCTTGAGAAGGCTGGCGTATTCCGGCTTGAACAGCAGGTCGAGGCTGTTCAGCGGCGCATCGGGAACGCGCTTGGCCACCGCTTCCCTGTTGATACCCAGGCCCACGGTGCCCCAGGTGTAGGGCACGCCGAAACGATTGTCGGGGTCGACGGTGGCCAGCTTGGCGAGCAGCTCGGCATCGAGGTTGGCGAAGTTCTTCAGGCGCTCGCGTTGCACGGGCTGCACCGCCTTGGCCTGGATGGCGCGGGCCAGGCCGCTGCTGGCGGGGAAGACCACGTCATAACCACTGCCACCGGTGAGCAGCTTGGCGTCGAGGGCCTCGGCGCTGTCGAAGATGTCGTATTTGACGTCGATGCCGGTCTCAGTCTTGAAGCCTTGCAGGGCCTTCTCGGGGATGTAGGCCGACCAGCTGTAGAGGTTCAGCGCCTTGTCTTCGGCCTGTACGGGCAAGGCGCAGGCGAACAGGGCGGCAAGCAACAAGGGACAACGCATGATGGGCTCCTGGGGGGGTTGCAGGTGGGGCCATGCTGCGCCGGGCTTTGCTTTGGATAAATATGAAGTGTTCTACTTTGGCATCTATAACTATCAATGTTTGGTGCCGACATGCTCAGCCAGCTCCACGACCTCGACCTGCAACTGCTGCGCATCTTCGTCATGGTGGTGGAAAGCGGCGGCTTCAGCGCGGCCCAGGGCGAACTGGGCATCGGCCAGTCCACCATCAGCACGCAGATGGCCAAGCTGGAAACGCGCCTGGGCTTCCGCCTCTGCGAACGCGGCAAGGCGGGTTTCCGCCTGACCCCGAAGGGCGAGCAGGTACTGGCCGCCACGCGCAAGCTGTTCGGCGCCATCGAGACGTTCAAGGGGGAAGCCCGGGGCATGTCCGGCCTGCTCTTGGGCGAGCTGCGCATCGGCCTTTCCGAATCCCTCGACAACCAGGTCCTTCAACGCCTGGGCGCGGCCATCGGGCGCTTTCGCCAACGCAACCAGGCGGTGCAGTTCGAGCTGATCAGCGCCATGCCCGCCGAGTTGGAGCGGCGCCTGCTGCAGGACCAACTGCACCTGGCCATCGGTTACTTCTCCGGCACCCAGGCGGCGCTGGACTACCAGCCGCTGTTCAGTGAACAGCAACGGTTGTTCTGCGGGGTCGGGCATCCGCTGTTCGACCGCGCCGAGGTAGGTCTGGAGGATATTTCCAGCTGCGACCTGGTGCATCACCCCTACCGCTTCGAAGAAGCCCGGCAGCCCTTTAAAAGCGGCCCCAGCAGTGCGCGCACCGAGCAGGTGGAATGCAGCCTGGCGTTCGTGCTTTCCGGGGCGCATATCGGCTACCTGCCGGAACACATCGCCGAGCCCTGGGAGGCCAGTGGGCAGCTACGGGCGCTGCTGCCGGAGGAGACCGGCTACCGCGTGCAGTTCCACCTCACCCGCCATCGCGGACGGCAACCGAGTGAAGCGCAGGTGGCTTTCGTGGAGGATTTGCTGAAGGCCTTCGGCGCCGACTCGCCGTAGGTTGGCGCCAAGCGCAGCGCGGCCCAACGATGCGGCACATCAGGCAGGCCGCCATGTTGGGCTTCGCTGCGCTCTGCCCAACCTACATGGGCTCCGAGTTCACAGGTACCAGCGGTACTCCCGCGCGCTGACTTCGTTCATGAAGTCCAGGTACTCCTGGCGCTTGTTCTCGCAATAAACCATCACGAATTCGCTGCCCAGGCCTTCGTTCACCACGGGGTGGCTGCGCATGGCGGTCACGGCGGTGAGCATGTCCTTGGGGAAGTCGATGCCGCTTGCACGGTCTTCGTTCAGCGGGGCGATGGGGTCGCGGGCTGCGTCCAGGCCGTGTTCCATGCCGGTGAGGATGGCCGCCAGCACCAGGTAAGGGTTGGCGTCTGCGCCGGCCAGGCGGTGTTCGATGCGCAGGTTGCGGCCGTCGGACTCGGGGATGCGGATGCACGCATCGCGGTCTTCGAAGCCCCAGCTGGCGCGGCTGGCGGCGTTGACCATGGCACCGTAGCGGCGGAAAGCGTTGTGGTTGGCGGCGAAGATCGGCATGCAGTGCGGCAGCAGATCCAGGCAACCGGCCACCGCGTGGCGCAGCGGACGCTGGTCGTTGGCGGCCAGCAGGTTGTTGCCGTAACGGTCATAGAGGCTGACGTGCACGTGCATGCCGCTGCCCGGCGCGTTCAGGTAAGGCTTGCTCATGAAGCTGGCGCGATGGCCGTGCTTCATCGCCACGCCACGGGTGCTGCGGCAGAACAGGGCGGCCCAGTCGGCAGCCTTGAGGCCGTCGTCGCAATGGCCGAAGTTGATCTCGAACTGGCCCGGGCCGAGCTCCGCGGTAATGACGTTGGCGGCAACGCCCTGCTCGTTGGCAGCCTCGACCATTTCATGCAGCACGCTGGAGAACCGCGACAGGCGCTCGATGTGCATGTTCGGCTGGTCGTCCTCGTCCTCGCAGAGCGGATCGCGGGGGAACTGCGGCAGGCCGTCCTTGAGCTTGCGGTCGAACAGGTAAAACTCCAGTTCGAAGGCCACCACCGGACGAATTCCACGCTTTTCCAGGCGCTGCAGCACGCGCGCCAGCACCTCGCGGGGCTCGAATTCGATGGGCGCTTCAGTACCGTCGGAGGTGATGAGCATCTGGCCCAGCGGCTCCTTCTCCCAGCTCACAGGCTTCAGGGTGCCGGGCACCAGACGGCGCGGGGCGTCCGGATCACCGTCGGCGAAGCAGTAGTCACCGATGGGGTAGAGCCCGCCCTGGGTGCCCAGCAGCACGCAGTTCTGCGGCACTTTCAGCGGGCTGCCGGCGGCCACTTTCTCCACCATTTCCACGGGGTAACGCTTGCCGTAGAAGTGGCCGGGAATATCCAGGCAGATCAGGTCGACATAGCGAACGTCCGGGTACTGCGCACGGAAAGCACGTACTTCGCTGAGCAGGTCGGGGTACTGGTTTGTTGTTGTCATCACTGCGGTCCTGCGAGCTTGTCGCTTCAGGTAAACACCCAAAGCACCCGCGTTGGTTTGTCGGAAAGATTGGCGTAACGGAACTGGGCATGGGGCGGCAGCTGGAAGCTGTCGTTCGGGTAGAGGGTCACGGGCGCGGCGTCATCGCCGTACCAGACGGTCAGCTCGCCTTCGAGCACGAAACCGCCCTGCTCGGAGCTGTCGTCCAGATGACCTTCGCCACTGGTGGCGCCGGGTGCCAGGTGGCTCTCCAGCATGGAAAAGCCGCCAGACATGGTGGGCGAAGCCAGCACATCGGTGATGCCACCGGCGTAGTACAGCGTGCGGCGCTCGCCCGGGCGGGTCACCCAGGGCGTCTCGCGGGGCTTGTTCAGGTAGTAGAAGTAGGTGGTGGGAACGCCCAGCGCCTCGCTGATGGCGGTCAGGTCTGCCACCGTCGGACGAGACAGACCGCGCTCCACCTGGGAGAGGAAGCCCACCGAGCGGTCAATGCGCGTGGCAAGCTCGCCCAGGGTCACGTTCTTGTGCTTGCGCAGGTCGCGAATCAGGATCGCGAGGCCTTCGATTTCGTCTTTCTTTTCCATGGGGCGCTCCGGTCGTTCTCGAAAGGCGCGACCTTAAATCACATCTCTCAACCGGTAATAGGCCTTGCCAGCGGCTTCCAGCGGCGCCGCCAGCAGGGAGCCCCCCGGAAAGCGCGGATTGCCGATGGCCTGATAGAGGTCGAGCAGGTCGTCGTTGCCGAGGATGGCGTCGCTCACCGCCTTGGCACCGGCCAGGGTCGGCAGGATTCCGTGGCCGGAGAAACCCTGCAGCCAGTAGCGCGAACCTTCACGGCCGATGTCCGGGGTGCGCTTCATGCTGACGTCGATGTGACCACCCCAGCCGAACTCGATGTCCACGCCCTTGAGCTGCGGGAACACGCGCTCCAGGTAGGGCCGCGTGGCCGCCGGCACGTCCTTGGGCAAGCCGCCCAGGTAGGTGCAGCCGCCACCGAACAGCAGGCGGTGGTCGGGGGTCAGGCGGAAGTAGTCGGGGACGAACTGGTTGTCGATGACGCAGCTGTTCTTCGGCAGCAGCGAGCGCGCCAGTTCCGGGTCAAGCGGCGCGGTGGCCACCTGGTAGGAGCCTACCGGCAGCAGCCGGCTGGAGAGCTGGCGATCGAGGCGGTCAACGTAGGCATTGCAGGCCATCACCAGAATGTTGCCGCGCACTTCGCCCTGGGCGGTGCGGGCCACATAGCCGGACGGCGTTTCACGGTACTCCAGCACCTGGCTCTGCTCGTAGATGCGCCCGCCGGCGGCCTCGATGGCGGCGGCCAGGCCCTGGGCCAGCTTGAGCGGGTTGAGGTGGGCCGCCTCCGGGTCGTAGAGCGCGGCCTGGTAGCGCGGGCTGTCGATCCACTCGGTCAGCTCCTCGCGGCCGATCAGGCGCATCCTGTCGTAGCCCCATTTGTGGATGGCATCTTCCTGGGCTTCTTCGAGGGACTTCACCCGGCGCTCCATCACCGCGGTCCAGAGGCTGCCGACGCGGTAATCCACATCGAACCCGTGGCGGATTGGCAGCTCGCGCATCTCGCCGGCAGCCCAGCGCATGCTGTCCCACAGGCGGCGGGTACGTTCCAGCCCCAGCGCCTTCTCCAGCGGCGGCATATCACAGGACCAGCCCAGCAGCGCCTGCCCGCCATTGCGACCCGACGCGGCCCACGCCACGCGGCTGGCCTCCAGCAGGGTTACGCGCTTGCCGGCCAGCGCCAGGCGCAGGCCCGCGTGCAGGCCGCTGAAACCGGCGCCGATGATCAGGACATCGGTCTCCTCGCTGCCGGCCTGGGTCGGACGCAGCGGAAGGCTGCCGCTGTAGGTGCGGGCGTAGTAGGTGCCGACATGCTGGGCGGACTGCTTGAACATGGAAGCCTCATGAAATTATGAATTGTTAATTTCATGAAAATCTACACATAATTATTCACAAAGCCAAGCTATTTTGTTCGAAATAAACAACGAAACGCGCAAATCCTTGTGAAATCCCCGATTAATCTGCCCCTTACGCAGGATGAGCGAAGAGAATTCCGAACAGGGCGAGCTTCGGCGAAGACCGGCCGTCAGCGAATGATCTGCATCTCACAGGCGGTCTCCGTATCGGGCTGCGCGATGTCCCGCCATTGAGGTGCGATGTACGCACGCGCCCTAGCAAACGCGCGAACGACCGTCTCCCCCATCGCCTGAGCGCGGCCAGTCAGTTGTAATCCAGCACATAGGTCAGGGATGCATCCGCCTTGCCGGTCGTGAAGGACTGGCCGGTCTTGACGTACTGGGCAGTGCCGGTGAAGCGGTAGAGGTGACCCTCGGCATCCTGGCCTGTCAGTGCAAGCTGGTGAAGATTCCTGCTGCCGAAAGTTAGCGCGTGGCCTTGAGCATCTTTCAGGGCAACCGCCACCCCCGTCACCCGCCCTTCGCCTGTCTGGGTCTCGAGTATGCCGGCCCGAGGCGAGCTGCCGTCGAAATAGGCACGAACCCGATGGTTGGGTTTATCAAGCCCCTGGCACCGCACATCGAAGGAGAACGGTTGTACCGGAGCCCGGCCAGCCTGCAAATCGCTACTCAGAACCACCCCCATGTCGACACGGTCCACCGGCTTGACCGGCTCGCAACTCGCGTACAAGGACTCATTGATAACCGTGAGGGTGCTGGCGAACGACCAGCTTGCCCGGTAGATAGGTATCGTCGAGGCGTACGCGCTGCCCATATCTATTCGGAAGCCCAGAAAATGGGAGCCGGAGCCAACTTGCCGGCCAGTCCTGATCAGTTGCAGATCGAAGGTTGTGCGGGGTGTATAGGGGCCGTAGACCGAGTTGTCGAAAGTCGGCAGGTAGCCGCCATAGGACGTAACGGCGCCAGTCTCTCCGCCACTTACGATTCTGATTCCGATCCCTGGGATGCCGCTACTGAATACGTTCGTATAGCCGTTCACCAAAGTCAGCCCGGATAACCGGTAATGGTGCGCGTTCGGCGCTTTGCTGCAGGTCAAGGTGCCCAGGGGCACCGCGTTATTCTTGAGTGACTTCGTCAGCATCGGCTGACCGATGGCCGTGTACTTGTCGAACTTCAGCACCTCGTCGTCGAGCCAGAGCGTGAAGTTGGTGTTCGCAGGCTTGCCTTCCCAGGTACAGAAATCCGAAGCCCCTGCCGACTGCTGTATGAATACGAACATCGACACAGTCAGGCTGGTGCTACAGAGAAACCTTAGAGAGCAACTATTACGCAATCAGCTCACCTTCCCAGGCTACCCAGCAGCCGAAATGGCCTGCAACCCGAGGCAGCCTTCCAGAGCCCAGGAAGGTTAACGAACCAACTTGACTATAAATATCGGAAACTTCCGAACTATTTGTAGGGCGTTTCCACCAGGCCATCCAACGGTCAGCCGACCTGCAGCCAGTCCTCGTCCTTCAGGCTTTGGCTCACATAGTCGAGGAAACAGGTGATGCGCGAAGCCAGGGCGGTGTTGCGGTAGTAGACGGCGTTGATCGGCTGATGGACCTCGCGGGTCGCCTCGGCAAGTAGCTCCACCAGATGCCCGGCAGTACGGTCGGCCTGGGTCATGAAATCCGACATGTAGACGATTCCGACGCCCGCCAGCGCCAACTGGCGGAGGGTTTCACCACTGGACGCCTTGATCGTCGGCGTGATTTGCAGACTGTCGCCCTGGGCATGGCGCAGGGGCCAGTGGTTGAGCGTTTCCGGGTGGGTGAAACCCAGTAGGCAGTGCTCCTGCAACACCTCAACCGACGTTGGTTCGCCATGGGCCGCGAGGTAGGCGGGACTGGCCAGGACCCGCATACGGTTGCGGCCAAGGGGACGAGCATGGAGGGAGGAATCGCGCAACGTGCCCAGGCGGAGGGCGACGTCGGTGCGGTGCTCGATCAGGTCGATGATCTGGTCGCTGGTATGCAGTTCCAACTCGATCTCCGGGTAGCGCTCACGAAAGCCCGCCACCAGCGGCACCACGACATGCAGCATGAAGGGCGAAGCGGCGTTGACCCGCAAGCGCCCGGCGGGCTTCTGCCGGCGCAAGGCCATGTGTTCTTCTGCTTCTTCGACCTGGGCGAGGATGCGGCGCGCCTGGGCCAGGAATGCCTCGCCTTCCTCCGTCAGCTCCAGGCGGCGGGTGGTGCGGCGCAGCAGGGTGACGTCGAGCTTGCTTTCCAGCCGGCTCAAGGCGCGGCTGACGCCGGAGGCAGTCTGCACCAGTTGCTCGGCTGCGGCAGTGATGGAACCGGTGTCGACCACGGCGGTAAAGGCCTGAAGCTCGTCCAGCGTGGTTTTCATTTGTGACTCCCGAGCCAATATCCTTCGCTTGATACCCGGATTTTTTGCATGAGTCGAGCAGTGACACTGCGCACGCTGCTCGCCGCTGGTGACGGAGCCCGCGGATGCAACTACCCTCCCCTGACCTGCCAGGGAGAACCCGATCCATGTCCATCCAACGCGCCCTGCCGCGCCTTATCTGCATCGCCGCGCTGGCCCTGCTCGGCGCGTGCGTCCAGCAGCAACAGCAGCCAGCCACCCCGCCGCCCGCGAGCCAGCCCCAGGCCCCGGCACCGGCCACTGCCCCGCAAGACCCGCAGGCCAGCGAGTTCGAGCGAGTTCGCCAACAGGCCATGCGCGGCGACCTCGATAGCCAGTACCGGCTCGGCAGCCTCTACTTCGTCGGCAAGCCGCAGAAGGACCTCAAACAGGCCGAGTACTGGTGGAAGCAGGCTGCCGACAAGGGGCATGCCCAGTCGGCCTTCAGCCTGGCCTTCCTCTACACCGGCCGCACCGACCCCGCCTTCGCCAACCAGCGCGCCATGCACAAGTACCTCGGCCAGGCCTCCGCCGCCGGTAACGCCATGGCCCAGCACGTGCTCGGCAGCATGTACGCCCAGGGCGCCGAAGGCCTGAAACAAGACCCCTACCAGGCCCGCGCGCTGTTCCAGAGCGCGTGCGACAAGCAGTACGCACCGAGTTGCGAGGCATTGAAGAAGTTGCAGACCAACTGAAGCCTTCCCGCCAGGCGGGCCGCAGGTCTGCTCCTATAGGGTGAGCTGCGCGCACCGGGCGTCCTGCACAAGGTTTCGGTGCACACGGTGCACCCTACGGCCCACCAGTCGCTGTGGAGGTGAACAGGATCGCGGACGCGGGTTCTCGACCATGCCCCACAAACAAAAACGCCCGGCAGATGCCGGGCGTTTTTTCGCTCTTCGATCAGAACCGGTAGTTGGCACTGACCTCCAGAGTGCGCGGCGCACCGGGGGTGATCAGGTCAACCGAGCCGTGAGCGGAGGCGTAGTAGTCCCGGTCGAACATGTTGTGCAGGCGGATGGCCATGTCCCACTGCGGCACGCCGTAGAGCAGCGCCGCATCGAAGGTGGTGTAGCTGGGCATGACCACCTTGTTGTCCAGCGCCGTGTAGCGGTCGTCCACGTAGTTGGCGCCCATGCCCAGGCGCCATTCCGGCGTCAGGGTACGTACCAGCCAGAGATTGGCGCTGTTGCGCGGAGTCAGGGTGGGCGTCTGGCCTTCGTTGGCGACACCGTTGGTCTTGCTGTTGGACTTGATGATTTCCGCGTCCAGGTAGGCGTAACCGCCGTACACATTCCACTTGTCGGTGATCTGGCCGCTGAAGGTGGCCTCGAAGCCATCGGTGCGCTGCTCGCCGGCGAGAATAGTGAGGTTCGGGTTGGCCGGGTCGCTGGTTTTCATGTTGGTGCGTTCGAGACGGAACACCGCCGCGGTCACGGCCAGGCGGTTGTCCAGCAGGTCCCACTTGGCGCCCACTTCATAGTTGGTGGTTTCTTCCGGTTCCAGGTGCTGGTTGGTCGGCGCGATCGCGAAAACCTCACCGGAGGGCTGGTAGCTGCGGCTGACGGACACGTAGTAGGACTGGACCTGATCCGGCTGATACACCAGGCCGGCACGCGGGCTCCAGGTCTTGTCGGTACGGTCCAGGTCGACGTTCTGCACGCGCTTGTCGTCGTATTCCTGGCCGAAGACGTCGTAGCGCACGCCGAGCAGGGCCTTCCACTGGTCGGTCAGCTCGATCAGGTCCTGCACGTAGAAGCCGGCGGTTTCCTGGTAGTTGGTGCCCTTGGAAGACAGGTTGCTGGCGCGCTCCGGAACCGGTACCAGGGCGTCGCGGTAGACCGGAACCCGGGCCACGTTGTTCTGGTTGAACACGCGTTGGGACTTGTCCTGGAAGCCCAGCTCCAGGCCGTAGAGCAAGTTGTGCTGCATGCCGGCCAGTTGTGCCTGCTGCTTCAGCTCGGTCTGGTTGAAGGTACCGTACTCGTCGCGGGCCACGTTGCCGCGGTTCAGCTTCACCAGCAGCTCGCCATTGGGCGCGGTGACGAAGCGGGTCGCACTGCTGTCTGCCAGCGTGTTGTTGCGGTCCAGGTCGTAGTGGTAGTAGCGGGTGGTGTTGGTCAGGGTCAGATCGTCGTTGATCCGGTAGTCCAGGCCAGCGGTGAAGGAGAACACCTCGCTGCGGGCGTAGTCCTGGTCCGCATCGCCGGAACCGAAACGCTTCTCGCGATCCACCTTCACCGGACGGTTGCCGAGGGCCGGAATGCCAAAGTCGATCAGGCGCTTGTCATAGAGGTAGGTGGCGCCGAGGTTCAGCTCCAGGTCGTCGGAGAGTTTGAAGAAGGCGGAAGGCGCGATGGCCTTGCGGTCGATGTAGCCATCGTCGCGGAAGGTGTCGCTGTCCTCGAAGGCGCCGGTCAGGCGGAACGCCTTGTCGCGCTGCTGCTCATCGGCCCAGCCGGCATCGAACTGGGTGCGGCGCTTGCCTTCGCTGTCGAAGCTGACGCCGACTTCCTGCTTGGGATCGAAACCGGGCTTCTTGCTCACGCTGTTGATCAGGCCGCCGGAAGAGCCACGGCCATACAGCACGGCAGCCGGGCCTTTGATGACTTCGACGCGTTCGATGTTGGAGAGGTCGCGGAAGTACAGGGCGTCGTCACGGATGCCATCGATATACATGTCGCCGATGGCACTGAAGCCCCGGATGGTGACCTGGTCGCGCTGGCCGTCGCCGTTGGAGAGGCCAACGCCGGGCACGTTCTTCAGCACGTCCTCCATGGACTGGGCACCCTGGTCCTTGATCACGCTTTCGGGGACCACGTTGACGGTCTGGGGGATATCGCGCAGCGGCGCATCGATTTTCAACGCGCTGCGGCTCTCGGTGGCCTTGTAGCTCTGTTGTTCATAGGCACTGGTGACGGAGGTCGCCGGGATGGCCAATGCTTCCTTGGATTCGGCCTGAACAGCAGGGATTACCAGCAGGCCCAGCATCGGCAGGGATGCCGGGGCAATACGCTTTTTGACCACCATGAGCTCCTTATTTGAATGAGAATCAAATGGTAACAATTCTCACTATATAAGGAAATACTTACATATTTGTATTTAGATTCCTTTGCCATGATCAGAACATTCTGTCGCTACGCCGGACAGATCCCTGAGGAAACCCGTAGCAGCGCTTGAACACCCGGCTGAATCCCGCTTCGGAGCGGTAGCCGGGTGTAATCCTTGCCTGCGTCAGCTGCTGGCGCAGGCGCTGGACGCTTTCAGATAGGTCACGGACTTCTCTTCGCCCTTGGAGTCGACATAGGTCATCTTCGCCTGGATGGTTTCGCAGGTCAGCGGGCTCGGCTCGTCGATGGAGATGACACGGGCGACATCCAGCGGCATGCCGTAGCTGTAGGACAGGGCGTCGGCGGATTTGGCGGCGAAGACGCTGCCACTGGCCAGGACGGCGAGAAGCAGGGTGGTACGGGTGGTGATTGCACGGTTCATACTGGAACTCCTGGTTTGCCTTGGAAGGCCCGGGCATCGCCTAGCGATGCGTCTCGGCCCATGCGCCCATTCCACTCCAGGGCAAGCGGACGAAAAAGACGGCTTTGCTGAAAGCGCTTTTCCGCGGCACGCAATAATCCTCGCCGCCCGACGGTCACTCGTCCTTGCCCGGCCGGGTCTATCGTTCCCTGACCGGGCGACGCGCCGCCCCGGCAGATAGCCGCCGAAACCGGGAGGTAGCCGATGCCCGCTCCAACTCAGGCCCTCACCCTGTTTCTCGCCGGCGATGTGATGACCGCGCGGGGTATTGACGCGCTACTGCCCCATCCCGGCGACCCTCTGCTGTACGAACCCTACGTCAAGGATACGGGCGGCTATGTACGGCTTGCCGAGCGCCTGCATGGTCCCCTGCCCCGCCCCGTCGACTACCCCTACATCTGGGGTGATGCGCTGGCCGAACTGGAGCAGCGCCAGCCCCAGGTTCGCCTGATCAACCTGGAAACCGCCGTAACCCGGCGCGGCACTCCGGAAGACAAGGGCATCAACTACCGCATGACCCCGGAAAACTTCCCGGCGATCCTCGCCGCCGGGGTGAATTGCTGCGCGCTGGCCAATAACCATGTGCTGGACTGGGGCCGAGTCGGCCTGACGGACACCCTGGCGGCCCTTGCGCGGAACGGCGTATGCGGCGCCGGCGCAGGCCGCGACCTACGGGCCGCCGAAGCCCCGGCCGCGCTGCCCCTGGCAGATGGCTCGCGCCTGCTGGTGTTCGGCCTGTGCACGCCGGACTGCGGCGTTCCGCCAGAATGGGCGGCCAGGTCGCGACGTTCGGGCGTCGCCTGGTTGCCCGAGTTGTCGACGCCGGGGCTCGCGGCCCTGACTGCGCGCATCCAGGCGCACAAGCAACCCGGCGACCGCGTGATCGTTTCCATCCACTGGGGCGGCAACTGGGGGTTTGACGTACCGCCCGAGCAGGTGCGCTTTGCCCACGGGCTGATCGACGATGCTGGCGTCGATCTGGTGCACGGGCATTCCTCGCACCACATCAAAGGCCTGGAACTCTACCGCGAGCGCCTGATCCTCTACGGCTGCGGCGACCTGCTGAACGACTATGAAGGCATCCAGGATTACGGCCCCTTCCACGGCGAACTCGGCCTGCTCTACTTCCCCACCCTGGACGCCAGCGGGCGTCTGCTCTCCCTGGAACTGGTGCCAACCCGGATCCGCCGGTTCCGTATCGAACGCGCAGGGCACGCGGACCGCCGCTGGGTGCGCGAAACGCTACAGCGGGAATGCAGTAACCGCGGCTGCACCCTGCAACCCGGGCCGGACCACGACTTCACGCTGGCCTGGTAGATCAGGGCGTGACCTGGTAACCCCGCTGCTGCAGGCAACTCATGTAGGCCGAGGAGGCCGTACTGCTGGCCTGCTCGTTGGCGCGGCGGTCCTGCCGGCGTTCCTGGCGCTGGCGCGAGCCGCCGACCACCATCCCGGCTACCGCCGCGTCCTTGGCCCGTTCCTGCCGGTATTCCTGCTGCAGGTCATCATCGATCCGGTCGAAGTTGTTGCTGCGCGACTGCGCGACCGCGGCCCCCGCCACCGCACCAGTGGCGGCGCCCCGAACACGACCGCCGCTCGGGGCGGAGGTCGTGGTGCTCGCGGAACTGCCGGCCTGGGCCTGGCAGTTGGCGATGTCCTGCTGGATTTGCTGCTGGGTCTGGCCCTGCAGGGGCACCACGGTTTCGGCGAAGACAGGCAGGCAGACGAGCGAGGCCAGCAGGGTCCAGCGGCAGGATGCGATGGGGCTCATGGTGACGAGACTCCCGCGAAAGTGAATGGGGCCGGCGTAGCGCCGGTCATGTCCCGTTCAGTCTGGACCTCCCCCCACTGCCGCGATGCCAGCACCGACCAGTGGGCGCGGCCGCCACGCTTCAGGTAGCCTTGCACACCCGCTAACCTTCTAAGGGTTTGTACGAAAAGTCGCCGAGCGAAGGTCAGGCAAGGCGAAATTGGCCGAAGAAGCACAGTTTACCGCTTGTAAATGAGCATTCTGAGGCCGATTTCAACGCAGCATCACCGAGCGCAGGCAGTTTTCGTGCAAAGCCTAGCAACGTCCCACGCCGAGCCCACTATGTCCGACCTGCCCCTCGACGAAATCGATCGCCAGTTGATCGCCGCCTTGCAGATCAACGCCCGCGAGAGCGTGGCCATGCTTGCCCGGCGCCTGGGAATCGCGCGTACCACGGTGACCTCGCGCCTGGCGCGGCTGGAGAAAGCCCAGGTCATTACCGGCTACGGCGTGCGTCTGGGCCAGCGCGTGGCCGATGGCGGACTGCAGGCCTACGTGGGCATCACGGTGAAGCCACGCAGCGGCAAAGACGTGCTGCGGCGCCTGACCGGCATGGCACAGGTGCAGGTGCTCTGCGCCGTGAGCGGCGAGTTCGATTACGTGGCCTGGCTGCGCGCCGACTCACCCGAGCGCCTCGATGAGCTGTTGGACCTGATCGGCAGCGTCGACGGGGTGGAGAAGACCACCACCTCGATCATCCTCAGTTGCAAGATCGACCGCGGCCAGCCGCTGGCACCGACCGCCACGTAGAAGGTTGGTGCGGGCGGCGTTCCGCTAGAGCGCAGCGAAACCCAACGATTGGCGGCCTGACTCCACATGTTGGGCCTCGCGCAGCTCGGACCAACCTACGAACTTCGCTCTCTCCACTGGCTACCCTGATGGAAAGCGCACGCAAGCCTTTTTCGTCATTCAGCACAACTTGATCGTCATATTTCGTTGCATTACTACTAAATGACGACACTCTGCTTCTTATGGACGAAATTGGCACTCCCTAGAATGGCCTGCAACGCTGCCCCGTTCGGCAGCCCCTCTCACCGCCTTCAAGGTCCATCATGAACAACAACAATCGTCACCCCGCCGACGGCAAGAAACCCATCACCATCTTCGGCCCGGACTTCCCCTTCGCCTTCGATGACTGGATTCAGCATCCGGCTGGCCTGGGCAGCATTCCCGCCGAGCAGCACGGAGCCGAGGTGGCTATCGTCGGGGCCGGCATCGCCGGCCTGGTGGCGGCCTATGAGCTGATGAAGATGGGCCTCAAGCCGGTGGTGTACGAAGCCTCGAAAATGGGCGGGCGCCTGCGTTCGCAGACTTTCGAAGGTACCGACGGCATCATCGCCGAGCTGGGCGGCATGCGCTTCCCGGCGTCTTCCACCGCCTTCTACCACTACGTGGACATGCTTGGCCTCAAGACCCAGCCCTTCCCCAACCCGCTGACTCCGGCCTCGGGCAGCACGGTGATCGATATCGAGGGCAAGACCTACTACGCCGAGCAGCTGGCCGACCTGCCGGCGCTGTTCCAGGAAGTGGCCGACGCCTGGGCCGACGCGCTGGAAGACGGTGCCCGGTTCGGCGACATCCAGCAGGCCATCCGCGACCGCGATGTGAAGCGCCTGAAGGAGCTGTGGAACACCCTGGTTCCACTGTGGGACGACCGCACCTTCTACGATTTCGTCGCCAGTTCCAAGGCCTTTGCCAAGCTGTCCTTCCACCACCGCGAGGTGTTCGGCCAGGTGGGCTTCGGCACCGGCGGCTGGGACTCCGACTTCCCCAACTCGATGCTGGAAATCTTCCGCGTGGTGATGACCGCCTGCGACGACAACCAGCACCTGATCGTCGGCGGCGTGCAGCAGGTCCCCATGGGCATCTGGCGCCACGCCCCTTCAAGCTGCGTGCACTGGCCGGCCGGCACCAGCCTGGCGTCCCTGCACAACGGCGCGGCGCGTCCCGGCGTGAAGCGCATCGCCCGTGCCGCCGATGGCCGCCTCGCGGTCACCGACAACTGGGGTGACACCCGCCATTACGCCGCGGTGCTCGCCACCTGCCAGAGCTGGTTGCTGACCACCCAGATCGAATGCGAGGAATCGCTCTTCTCGCAGAAGATGTGGATGGCCCTGGACCGCACCCGCTACATGCAGTCATCGAAGACCTTCGTGATGGTCGATCGCCCGTTCTGGAAGGACAAGAACCCGGAAACCGGTCGCGACACCTTGAGCATGACCCTGACCGATCGCCTCACCCGCGGCACCTACCTGTTCGACAACGGCGACGACAAGCCAGGCGTCATCTGCCTGTCCTACTCGTGGATGAGCGACGCACTGAAGATGCTGCCGCACCCGGTGGAGAAGCGCGTGAAGCTGGCTCTGGACGCGCTGAAGAAGATCTACCCGGACGTGGACATCGCCGGACATATCATCGGCGACCCGATCACCATTTCCTGGGAGTCGGACCCGCACTTCCTCGGCGCCTTCAAGGGCGCGCTGCCGGGCCACTACCGCTACAACCAGCGCATGTACGCGCACTTCATGCAGGACGACATGCCCGCCGAACAACGCGGCATCTTCATCGCTGGTGACGACGTGTCCTGGACCCCGGCCTGGGTGGAAGGGGCGGTCCAGACCTCGCTCAACGCCGTGTGGGGCATCATGAAACACTTTGGCGGCAGCACCCCGGCCGAAAACCCCGGTCCCGGCGACACGTTCGCCGAACTCGGCCCCATCGCCCTGCCGGACTGAGCCAGGAGACGCCCATGCGCATCGCCCTCTATCAGTGTCCACCTCTGCCGCTGGAACCTGCGGCCAACCTCGAACGCCTGCAGCAGCGGGCGGCCGAGGCGGCCAGGCGCGGCGCGGCGCTGCTAATTACGCCGGAGATGTACCTCAGCGGCTACAACATCGGCCTGGACGCAGTCAGTGCCCTGGCCGAAGCCCGCGACGGCGCCTGGGCCGAACGGGTGGCCGGGATCGCCCGCGAGCATGGCATCGCCATTCTCTACGGCTACCCGGAGCGCAGCGCTGACGGTGCCCTCTTCAATTCGGTGCAACTGATCGACGCCCAGGGCCAGTGCCTCGGCAACTACCGCAAGACCCACCTCTTCGGTGAACTGGACAACAGCATGTTCAGCGCCGGCGACGATGACTATCCGCTGCTGGAACTGAACGGCTGGAAGCTGGGCATGCTGATCTGCTACGACGTGGAGTTCCCGGAGAACGTGCGGCGCCTGGCACTTGCCGGCGCCGATGCGGTACTGGTGCCGACCGCCAACATGGAGCCATTCGATTTCGTCTGCGACGTGCTGGTCCGTGCCCGCGCCTTCGAGAACCAGTGCTATGTGGCCTACGCCAACTACTGTGGCGGCGAGGGGCAGATTCGCTATTGCGGCCTCTCCAGCGTTTCTGCACCGGACGGAAGCCAGGCGGCCGTGTGTGGCCGCGAGGAAACCCTGGCCTTCGCCGACCTCAAGCGGGACACGCTGGAGGCTTCGCGGGCGAGCATCACCTACCTCAAGGATCGGCGGGCGGAGTTGTACGGCTCGCTGGCCTGATTTGAATCTTGTGGGAGCGAGTCCATTCGCGAATCCGGGCCTCAGGCCCGAACGAACAGCAAAGGGGACCGCGCATCGGTCCTTTCGCGATTGAAACCGCTCTCACAAGCGTCCCCATCCGCCCTCTCTCAATAGAAAGGGGAACATCAAGTCAGCGCCGCATGCGTCCCGGTTAAGTGATCCAGCAGGCGACTCTGGAGTTGCTGCGCTCGATGCTGGAACGCGTGGTGGAAGCGAAGGAATGCTGCTCCAGGTATTTCCAGGACGCTAAAAAAGAAAAACCTCGCCGAAGCGAGGTTTTGCAGACTGTGTCCCGACATCCCTGATCCGACCGCCATCCTGGCGGAAATCCGGCGTATCCCTGTTTTGCAATGCGCTTCCTGCGCGACGTCCAATGGTGTGAAGATTAGCCCCGCCCCCAGGCGCCCGGAAGGAGCCATAGCCACCAGTGCTTGTAAGCCAATGCTTACACGATTTGGCAATTAGCCAGGACCGACTTATTGCACCAGGAAAAAACGACTAAGCAAGCGATCGGTAAGGGATACCTGTGGGGGGACCGAAAAAAGCGAAGCCCCACACTGGCGGGGCTTCGTCGTTCCGGAGTAGCGCTTAGAACTGCGCGGCGTCCAGCAGGTAGAGCGACTCGCTGCCAGCCTTGACCGAAGCGGTCAGAGAGTGGATGCGCGGCAGCAGGCGAGCGAAGTAGAAGCGCGCGGTACCGAGCTTGCTGGCGTAGAAGTCGTCCTGACCTTCCTTGCCCAGCGAAGCGCGGGCCATCAGCGCCCACATGTAGGCATAGGCGGTGTAGCCGAACACGTGGAGGTACTCAACCGAGGCGGCGCCGATCTCGTTCGGGTTGTTCTTCGCGCGATCCAGGACCCAGGCGGTCAGTTCGTCGAGGTTGGCGACAGCCGCTTTCAGTGGCTCGGTGAATTCGGCCAGCTCGGCGGAAGCGCTGTTGGCGAATGCCTTGATCTCGTCGGAGAAGTGCTTGTAGAAGGCGCCGCCGCTGCCCACGACCTTGCGACCCATCAGGTCCAGGGCCTGGATGCCGTTGGTGCCTTCGTAGATCTGGGTGATGCGCACGTCGCGCACCAGTTGCTCCTGGCCCCACTCGCGGATGAAGCCGTGGCCGCCGAAGACCTGCTGGCCGTGGACGGTGGTTTCCAGGCCGAGGTCGGTGAGGAAGGCCTTGGCCACGGGGGTCAGTAGGGCGACCATTTCTTCGGCGCGCTTACGCACGACAGCGTCTTCGCTGAACTTGGCGGTGTCCAGCTGCATGGCGACGTAGCTGGAGAAGGCCCGGCCGCCTTCGTTGGCTGCCTTCATGGTCAGCAGCATGCGGCGTACGTCGGCGTGGACGATGATCGGGTCGGCGGCCTTGTCTTTCGCGACCGGACCGGTCGGGGCGCGGCTCTGGATGCGCTCGCGGGCGTACTCCACGGCGCTCTGGTAGGAACGCTCGCCGGACGCCAGGCCCTGGATGCCAACACCCAAGCGCTCGTAGTTCATCATGGTGAACATGGCGGCCAGGCCCTTGTTCGGGGCGTCGATGATGTAGCCGGTGGCGCCGTCGAAGTTCATCACGCAGGTGGCCGAGGCCTTGATGCCCATCTTGTGTTCGATGGAGCCGCAGGACACGGCGTTCTGCTCGCCCAGGGAACCGTCGGCGTTGACCATGACCTTCGGCACCAGGAACAGGGAGATGCCTTTCGGACCGGCCGGGGCATCGGGCAGCTTGGCCAGCACCAGGTGAATGATGTTCTCAGTCAGGTCGTGCTCACCGCCGGTGATGAAGATCTTGGTACCACTGATCTTATAGCTGCCGTCGGCCTGGGGCTCGGCCTTGGTGCGGATGATGCCGAGGTCGGTACCGGCATGGGGTTCGGTCAGGCACATGGAGCCAGCCCAGACACCTGCGTACATGTTCGGCAGGTACTTTTCCTTCAGTTCTTCACTGGCGTGGGCGTTGAGCGAAAGGCAGGCGCCAGCGGTCAGCATCGGGTACAGGCCGAAGGAGAGGTTGGCCGAGTTGACCATCTCTTCCACCTGGGCGGAGATGACCTTGGGCATGCCCATGCCACCGTAGACGGGGTCACCACCCACGCCAACCCAGCCGCCTTCGGCGTAGGTCTTGTAGGCATCGGGGAAACCGGCCGGAGTGCTCACGGCGCCGTCTTTCCACTGGCAGCCTTCTTCGTCGCCGCTACGGTTCAGCGGGGCGATCACGCCACCGGTGACCTTGCCGGCTTCTTCCAGGATGGCAGAGGCGGTCTCGACATCGACCACTTCGGCCAGGGCCGGCAGTTCGGCCCAGAGCTTGGCCACCTCGAAGACTTCATTGAGGACGAAGCGCATATCGCGCAGGGGCGCTTTGTAGTCAGCCATGTGCAAACCTCGCAATCACTCACAGGTGGCCTAGGGCGGCCGGTTTCACGGAAGAGGTCCGCAGTGTACATGAGCAACACTCTAGAGACATAGAGTCCTAACATGACCAATAATTCACAACTGGTCATATGCATTCGCATCATGAAAAAGGCCCGCACCAGGCGGGCCTTCGACCGTCTATCAGTACGTTACAAACTGAAGCTTTCGGCCGGCAACTGCATCAGGCAATCGCTGCCCGCTTCCACCGCCGCCCGGTGGGCTTCGGTGCGCGGCAACAGGCGCTTGAAGTAGAAGTCGCAGGTCGCCAGCTTTGTCTGATAGTAGGCGCTGTCGCCCTCGCCCGCTTGCAGCTTGCCATCGGCCACCACGGCCATGCGCAGCCAGAAGTAGGCCAGGGTGATGTAGCCGGAGTACATGAGGTAATCCAGCGCGGCGGCGCCCACCTCGTCGGGGTTCTTCATGGCGGCCATGCCGACCTTCTGGGTCAGTTCACCCCACTGCTGGTTGAGACGCGCCAGTTCGGCCACCTGGGCCTTGAGGCGCGGATGCTCGGCCTGGGTCTGGCAGAAGGTGTGGATGAGTTTGGTGAAACCACGCAACAGCTTGCCCTGGCTACCCAGCACTTTGCGGCCGAGCAGGTCGAGTGCCTGAATGCCGTTGGTGCCCTCGTAGATGGGCGCGATGCGGCAATCGCGCACCAGTTGCTCCATGCCCCACTCGCGGATGTAGCCATGGCCGCCGAATACCTGCATGCCGAGGTTGGTGGCTTCCAGGCCGGAGTCGGTCATGAAGGCCTTGCAGATGGGAGTAAGGAAGGCCAGCAGGTTATCTGCCGCTTCGCGCTGTTCGGCGCTGTCGCTGCGGTGGGCGATATCCAGTTGCTGGGCGGTGAAGTAGGCCAAGGCACGGTTGCCTTCATTGAAGGCCTTCATGGTCAGCAGCATGCGACGCACGTCGGGGTGCACGATGATCGGGTCGGCCGCCTTGTCCGGCGCCTTGGGCCCGGTGAGGGCGCGCATCTGCAAGCGGTCGTTGGCGTAGCGCACGGCGCCCTGGTAGCTGGCCTCGCCGAGACAGAGGCCCTGCATGCCGGTGCCGAGGCGGGCGTGGTTCATCATGGTGAACATGCAGTTCAGGCCCTTGTTGGCTTCGCCGATGAGGAAGCCCGTGGCGCCGTCGAAATTCATCACGCAGGTGGCCGAGGCCTTGATGCCCATCTTGTGCTCGATGGAGCCGCAGGACACGGCATTGCGCTCGCCGACCGAACCATCGGCGTTCGGCATGAACTTCGGAACGATGAACAGGGAAATGCCCTTGGTGCCGGCCGGCGCGTCGGGCAGCTTGGCCAGCACCAGGTGGATGATGTTTTCGCTCATGTCGTGCTCACCGGCGGAGATGAAAATCTTGGTGCCGGAGATCGCGTAGCTGCCGTCGGCCTGGGGCACGGCGCGGGTCTTGATGATGCCGAGGTCGGTGCCGCAATGGGGCTCGGTCAGGCACATGGTGCCGGTCCAGCGGCCTTCGGTGAGGCGGGTCAGGTAGGTCTGCTTCTGCTGTTCGCTGCCGTGGGCGTGGATGGCCGACATGGCACCGTGGGTCAGGCCCGGGTACATGGCCCAGGACTGGTTGGCCGAGGCGACCATCTCGCTGATGATCAGGCCGAGGGAATGGGGCAGGCCCTGGCCACCGTAGGCCGGGTCCGCCGCCAGTCCGTTCCAGCCGCCTTCGACGTACTGGGCGAAGGCTTCCTTGAAGCCCTTGGGCGTGGTTACCACGCCGTCCTGCCATTGGCACTCTTCTTCATCGCCGGAGCGGTTGATCGGCGAGAGCACCTGCTCGCAGAACTTGGCGCCTTCTTCGAGGATCGCCGCGACCATGTCCGGGGTGGCGTCACTCGCCCCCAGCGCGGCATAGCTGGCCGGATAGTCGAAGACTTCGTCGATGAGGAAGCGGATGTCGCGCAGCGGGGCCTTGTAGTCGGGCATGGCAGGGTTCTCCTTGAGGGGCGGTATCACGATCTGCTGCGCGTCGGAATAGCTGCGTTGAGAGCGGCTTCGGAATGCTCAGTTACGGTCGTAAACTCCGCTTCCTCAGCCGATCTCGCCTTGCTCTTCTCTAGCTCGCGAGATCGCAACAATCAATAAGGACCCTACTTTGCCCCTACTCGCCCCACAATGACGCTGCCGCTGCTGAATGGAACGTCATAAGTGCCCGCATCAGCTCGTGGCGCGCTTCACCCGCACCGCTCCGCGACGGTTCTCGCCATGACGGAACACCCGATTGCGCCCGGCGCTCTTGGCGCTGTACAGCGCCTGGTCGGCAGCCTTGATCACCTCTTCCGGGGTGCGCTGCTCGGCGTCTCGCCCAGCAACGCCGATGCTGATGGTCACCGACACCGTTTGCCCATTGGCATTGCCGCGCCTGGCACGACCGGCCTCGTCGCTTTTCGGCCGGCTCCCCGGGTCACGCAGGTGCATCTGGTACTGCTCGATGGCCTGGCGCACAGCCTCGAGGTGGGGCATGCACTCGTCCACCGACTTGCCGGGAAAGAGGATGGTGAATTCTTCACCGCCATAACGGTAAGCCTTGCCACCGCCGCCCACCTTGCGCAGGCGGCTGGCGACCAAGCGCAGCACCTGGTCACCCACGTCATGGCCATAGGTGTCGTTGAATTTCTTGAAGTGGTCGACGTCGGTCATGGCCAGCACGTAGTTGCGGCCGAGACGCCGCAGCCGCTCATTCAGCGCCCGGCGGCCGGGCAACCCGGTGAGCTCATCGCGGAAGGCCATCTGGTAGGCCTCATGGGCCACCGAGGCGGTCAAGGCGAGCATCACCATGCTGCTCATCACGTGCAGGGCATGGGGTAGCACAAATACCCTGGGCAGCATCCATAACAGGCCGAGCAGGCCCAGCAGCTGCGCAGCATGCTGCGGTCGCGGCTGGCGCAGATAGGTGACCAGCAGGGCCGCCAGAGCCACGACGAATGCCAGGTAGGCGAGTTGCACCAGGGTCATCCAGCTGCCGTGCAGCAGGGGCCAGTGGACCTTGCCGACGAAGCTAAGCAGGACATCCGGGTAATGGCTGCCGAGTGCCACCACCACGCCCAGCACCGCCAGCAGCACTGCACCTCGGGCGACGAAATCCTGCAGCAGGTGGGTGCGCTCCTCCCAGCAGCCGAACAGACCGTAAAGCGCAGGAAGAAACAGACTGACCAAATGGAACACCAACCCGGCGTCTTCTCGAACGACTCGCTCTGCCTGGTAGTAATCGACCTGGGTATCCAACTGGTAGTAGGCGAGGTAGACCACCAGCAACAGGGCGACCTGGCGCACGCGCCCGTAAGCCGAACAGAAGGCCCCGCCCAGCAGCAGGAGCAAGGTGGGCAGCACGTTGAAAAGGGAAGTGAAGAACTCGTTCATCCCCGACAGCGTGCCTGCCACGCCGCCTGCGACCACCAGCAGCAAGGGAGGCAGGAAATGGCTGACGCGATAGGACACTCGAGGCCGCACGGGGTCTGATCCTGGGATTCGAAAGACGGGGGAAAATCGAGATGGCGATATGATTGCACAGACATGGGCAGCAAGCACGAGGACAGGTGCCAACCTCTTCACGGGAAGCGTGGTGGGATCAATGCCTGTGGGAGCGAATTCATTCGCGAAAACTCGAAAGCCGCCCCGTAGGGTGCCGCCGTGTGCACCAAAAGTCCCACGCAGGATCCCAGGTGCGCACGGCGCACCCTACGGACGGAACTTCAGCGCGAGTGAAACGAAAAAGCCCGCCTGGAATCGGCGGGCTCTTCGTGTCGCACTGAACCTTAGTAACCCAGGGCGAAATCTTCTTCGGCCAGGTCCATCAGGTTGTTGGCACCGGACAGCATGGTTTCGACATGAGTGCGGGTACGCGGCAGAATGCGCTTGAAGTAGAAGCGGGCAGTCTGCAGCTTGGCCTTGTAGAAGGCGGCGTCGCCTTCGCCAGCGGCCAGCTTCTCGGCAGCCAGGCGAGCCATGTCGGCCCAGAAGTAGGCCAGGCAGGCGTAGCCGGAGTACATCAGGTAGTCCACCGAAGCGGCACCCACTTCCTCGCGATCCTTCATGGCGGCCATGCCGATCTTCATGGTCAGCTCGCCCCACTCCTTGTTCAGCTTGGCCAGCGGCTCGACGAATTCCTTCACGGATTCGTTGGCTTCGTTGGCCTGGCAGAACTTGTGCACGATCTTGGTGAAGCCCTTGAGCGCTTCGCCCTGGGTCATCAGGATCTTGCGGCCGAGCAGGTCGAGCGCCTGAACGCCGGTGGTGCCTTCGTACAGCATGGAGATGCGGCAGTCGCGCAGGTTCTGCTCCATGCCCCACTCGCTGATGAAGCCGTGGCCACCATAGATCTGCATGCCATGGGAAGCGGACTCGAAGCCCACTTCGGTCATGAAGGCCTTGGCGATGGGGGTCAGGAAGGCCAGCAGGCCGTCGGCCGCTTTCTTCTGCTCTTCGTCCTGGCTGTACTTGACGATGTCCACCTGCTTGGCGGTGAAGTAGACCATGGCGCGGTTGCCTTCGGCGAAGGCCTTCATGGTCAGCAGCATGCGACGCACGTCCGGGTGGACGATGATCGGGTCGGCGGCCTTGTCCGGCGCTTTCGGACCGGTCAGGGAACGCATTTGCAGACGCTCGCGAGCGTACTTGATGCCACCCTGGAAACCGATTTCGGCGTGGGCCAGGCCTTGCAGCGCGGTACCCAGGCGAGCGGTGTTCATGAAGGTGAACATGCAGTTCAGGCCTTTGTTCGCCGGGCCGATCAGGTAACCGGTCGCGCCGTCGAAGTTCATCACGCAGGTCGCGTTGCCGTGGATCCCCATCTTGTGCTCGATGGAGCCGCAGGAAACGGCGTTGCGCTCGCCAGCCAAACCATCGGCGTTCGGCATGAACTTCGGAACGATGAACAGGGAAATACCCTTGGTGCCAGCCGGGGCATCGGGCAGGCGGGCCAGAACGATATGGACGATGTTATCGGCCATGTCGTGCTCACCGGCGGAGATGAAGATCTTGGTGCCGGAAACTTTGTAGGAACCGTCAGCCTGGGGCTCGGCCTTGGTGCGCAGCATGCCCAGGTCGGTACCGCAATGCGGCTCGGTCAGGCACATGGTGCCGGTCCACTCGCCGGATACCAGCTTGGTCAGGTAGGTGTGCTTCTGCTCGTCGGTGCCGTGGGCGGACAGGGTGTTCATCGCGCCGTGGGACAGGCCGGGGTACATGCCCCAGGACCAGTTGGCCTCGCCGACCATCTCGCTGATAGCCAGGCCCAGGGATTCCGGCAGGCCCTGACCACCGTGGTCGACGTCATGGGCCAGGCTCGGCCAGCCGCCTTCGACGAACTGCTTGTAGGCTTCCTTGAAGCCGGTCGGCGTCTTCACACCGGACTCGCTCCAGGTGCAGCCCTCGGTGTCACCTACACGGTTCAGCGGAGCGATCACCTGCTCACAGAACTTGGCGCCTTCTTCAAGGATGGCGTCGACCATGTCCGGGGTGGCGTCCTGGCAGCCAGGCAGGCTCTGATAGTGCGCTTCGTAGCCGAGCAACTCGTCACGAACGAAGCGGATATCACGCAAGGGGGCCTTGTAATCAGGCATAGCGGTAAACCTCTGCGGTGGGTTCCTAGTTCAGCTGACCGGAGCGCCGGTCGCTTGCGGCATCTGGTGGTGATCGCGGGAGCAATCAAACATGCGTTTGAAACATACGTTTACGCCAAAACCTTGTCAAGCGCTGCGCCCGACCGGCCAGTCACACCCCTGGCAGGTAGCCGAAGGCCCCGCCTTCAGACAGTAAAGATCAAGAAACAGCAAGGCAGCGCCCGGACGGACGCCGCGATTCGACAGGAAATGGAATGGGCCGCGACGGACGGCGGCAGGGGGATCAGGCGTGGGTATCGATCAGGGTGCCGAGCACGTCGTCGGCGGTGGCGACGACTTTGCCGCCGGCCTGGGTCTGCAGCTTGGAGACGGTGAGCTCGACCAGGTTGCCCGCCAGTTCAGCGCTGCTCTGCGTCGACGCATCGGCAGAGCGCACATTGGTGCTGGCGATTTCACCCGCCGTCTGGTCGAGGCGGCGCAGGCCGGACTGGATGGCGCCAAGACCGGCGCTGAAGCCACTACTCGGGATTTCCATGGCAGATACCGATACTCATTGGGCGATGCCGGCAATTGAAGCAGGCGGCACGGACCTGCGCAATCAACGCGGGATGAAGGTACCCAGCAGCGCCAGGTCGAGGTGGCTTGCCACTGCAGCCGGGGATGCCTCGGCCAGATGCGGCACGCGGCCCAGGCACGGCGCCGGCAGGCGTTCGGCGAGGGTGGCGAGGTTTTCTTCCAGTCGCGAGGTGTGCGGGTCGACCACATTGGCCACCCAGCCGGCCAGTCTCAGGCCGTCGCGCTGAATCGCCTCGGCGGTAAGCACCGCATGATTGATGCAACCCAGGCGCACACCGACCACCAGGATGACCGGCAAGCCGAGGGCGATGGGCAGGTCGGACAGATTGGCGGAGCCCGCCAGCGGCACGCGCCAGCCGCCCGCCCCCTCAACCAGGCTGAAGTCGGCACCCTTGGCCAGGACACGGCGCACCGGGCCCGCGAGGGTGTCCACATCCAGCTGAATGCCGGCTTCGCGAGCGGCGAGGTGCGGCGCGATAGCCGGCGCGAAGGCCAGCGGATTGACCTCCTCGTAGGTCAGCGGCAGCGAGCACTCGCCCAGCAAGGCCAGGGCGTCGCCGTTGCGCAGACCGTCGGCGGTGTCCTCGCACCCCGAAGCCACGGGCTTGGCCGCAGCGGTGGACAATCCCTTGGCCCGCGCGGCATGCAGGAGGCCCGCAGCGATGGTGGTCTTGCCGATCTCGGTATCGGTACCGGTGACGAAGTAAGCCGCCGCCATGTCAGTCTTCCTTTTTCAGTACGCCGTAGACCACCTGGTAGGTCGCTGGCAGGCCCTGGGGCTGGCGGAAGCGCTCATAGGCGTCCACCAGCGCGAGGATGCGCGCCCGACCGGTCAACCCGCCAGGGCGACCCGGGTTGAGGTTGTGGGCGCCGAGGGCCTTGAGTTCATGGGTCAGGGTGCGCAGGTCGGCGTAATGCAGCACCTCGGGCTCGCTCCCCAGGTCCAGCGGCAGCAGGCCACTGGCAGAACAGAGGTCCTGGTAGTCCTCCAGGCGACGGAAGCGGTTGACGTGGACGAAGCCGTCCACCGCCTGCCAGCTGTCGCGCAGCTCTTGCAGGGTGCCGACGCACAGGCTGCTGAAGGCGAACACGCCGCCCGGTTGCAACACGCGGCGAGCCTCGGCGAGCACGGCGGCAAAGTCAGCACACCATTGCACGGCAAGGCTGGTGAAGATCAGTTGCTGGGAACCACTGGCCAGCGGCAGATGCTCGGCATCGCCCGCGACGAACTGTCCGGCGCCCCCCAGCGGGCGGGCATGGCGCAGCATGCCTTCGGCGATGTCCATCGCCAGGCCATCACTGTCGGGGAAGCGTTCGGCCAGGGCCCGCGAAAAGTAACCGGTGCCGCAACCCAGATCGAGCCAACGCTGCGGCACGAAGGTTTCCGGCAAGCGGCGCAACAGCTCGCTGCCCACCGCCCGCTGCAATGCAGCAACGCTGTCGTAGCTGTTCGCCGCACGGGAGAAGGAAGCCGCCACCTGGCGCTTGTCCGGCAGGTGCCCTTCGGCCTCGGCGGCGATTCGCGAATCAGTCATCGTCACCCTCGCGCATGAAGCCGAGGATGGCCGCCGCCACGGCGTCCGGCTGCTCCAGGGGCAGCCCGTGACTGGCATCGGCGAAGACCTGCACTTCCACATCCGGCAACCAGTCGAGCAGCGCCTCCGCGGCGGCGGCCGGCACCAGCGCATCGCGCCCGGCGAACAGGTGCAGTTGCGGGCCGCTGTAGCCCTGGATGGCCGCGCGGATGTCCAGCACATCCAGCAGGCGCAGGCCGGCGTCCAGCACCTTGGGCTCGGTGGGCAGCTGGGTGACTTGCAGCTGGCGCGCCAGCGTACGGGCATCCCGCGCACCCTGGGCCACCAGCATGGTGAAGCGTTTGAGGGTCTGCGCCGGATCGAGCCGGCACGCCTCGTGGAAGGCCGCGAAGATTTCCTGTGACATGGCGCGAGGCCAATCGTCGCGTTCGCGGAACGCCATGTTGCTGCACAGCCCGATCAGGCCACGGCAGGCACCGCCACGGCGGACGGCCAGTTGGGCGGCCAGCATGCCGCCGAGGGACCAGCCGGCCAGCCAGCTGTCTTGCGGCAGTCGTGCATCCAGCTCATCGAGCCAGGCGCCGGCCTGCTCAAGGGAGGGCAGCGGCTCAATGTCCACCGTCAGATGCGGCGCACGCTCCAGCAGGGCTTCGCGCAGGGGTTCGAGGGCGGCCGGGCCAATGGCCCAGCCGGGCAGCAGAATCAGGCGCTCACGCATCGGGGGCTTCCTCCTTCGCCAGGGTTGCCCAGCATTCGGCCAGGGCATTCAGCAAGGATTCAAGCTGCTCTTCGCTGTGAGCGGCGGAGAACGTCACGCGCAGCCGCGCGCTGCCCGCCGGCACGGTGGGCGGGCGGATGGCGCTGACCAGGATGCCGCGCTCGCGCAGCAAGGCGGAAAGCTTGAGTGCGCGGGCGCTGTCGCCGATCAGGATGGGCTGGATGGGCGTCGGGCTGTCCATCAGGGTCAGGCCGATCTCGGCGGCACCTTCGCGGAAGCGACGAATCAGCTTGTCCAGGTGCTCACGGCGCCAGTTTTCCCGTTGCAGCAGTTCCAGGCTCTTCAGGGTGGCGCAGGCGACGGCCGGGGGCTGGCTGGTGGTGTAGATGTAAGGACGGGCGAACTGGATCAGCGTCTCGATCAGCTCCTCGCTACCGGCGACGAAGGCACCGGCCGTACCGAAGGCCTTGCCCAGGGTGCCCACCAGTACCGGCACATCCTCCAGGCCCAGGCCGAAGTGTTCGACGATGCCGCCACCACTGGCGCCCAGCGGGCCGAAACCATGAGCGTCGTCCACCATGACCCAGGCGCCGCGGGCCTTGGCAGCGGCGCAGATGGAGGGCAGATCGGCCAGGTCGCCGTCCATGCTGAACACGCCGTCGGTCACCACCAGCGTATTGCCTTCGGCTCTCTCCAGGCGGCTGGCGAGGCTCTCCACATCGTTGTGCAGGTAGCGTGAGAAACGCGCCCCGGAGAGCAGCCCAGCGTCCAGCAGGGAGGCGTGGTTGAGGCGATCCTCCAGCACGGTATCACCCTTGCCGAGCAGCGCGGTGACCGCGCCCAGGTTGGCCATGTAGCCGGTGGAGAACAGCAGCGCGCGCGGCCTGCCAGTGAACTCGGCCAGAGCGAGTTCCAACTCGTGATGCGGGCCACTATGGCCGATCACCAGGTGCGAGGCACCGCCACCGGCACCCCAACGCTCCGCGCCACGCTGCAGCGCGGCCTTCACCTCGGGGTGGTCGGCCAGGCCCAGGTAGTCGTTGGAACAGAAGGCCAGCATGGGCTGGCCATCCACCACGACCTGCGGCCCCTGGGGACTTTCCAGCAACGGACGCTGGCGATAGAGGTTGTCCGCATGGCGGGCGGCTAGGCGCGAGGCGAGGTCGAAAGGCATGGGCGTCGGGTGCGGTGGAGAGAAATCTCCCCTCTCCCGCTTGCGGGAGAGGGGCCGGGGGAGAGGGGAGAAGACGTAACGCGTCAGGCAGAGGCGGCGTCGTAGAACAGCTGCGAGTCGCGCTGCTCCACCAGGGCCTGCTCGATGGCGGCCTGGTGAACTTCGTCGGCATGCTCTTCGCGCTCTTCCGGCTTGATGCCGAGACGGGCGAACAGTTGCATGTCTTTCTCTGCCTGCGGGTTGGTGGTGGTCAGCAGCTTCTCGCCGTAGAAGATCGAGTTGGCGCCGGCCATGAAGGCCAGGGCCTGCATCTGCTCGTTCATCTGCTCGCGGCCGGCGGACAGGCGCACGTGGGACTTCGGCATCATGATGCGCGCTACCGCCAGGGTGCGGATGAAGTCGAACGGGTCGACGTCCTTCTCCTCCGCCAGCGGAGTGCCCTTGACCTTGACCAGCATGTTGATCGGTACCGATTCCGGGTGCTCAGGCAGGTTGGCCAGCTGGATCAGCAGGCCGGCGCGGTCGTCTACCGACTCGCCCATGCCGAGGATGCCGCCGGAGCAGATCTTCATTCCCGCCTCACGCACGTACGCCAGGGTTTGCAGGCGCTCGCTGTAGGTGCGGGTGGTGATGATGTTGCCGTAGAACTCCGGCGAGGTGTCGAGGTTGTGGTTGTAGTAGTCCAGGCCAGCCTCGGCCAACGCCTGGGTCTGCTCCTGATCCAGGCGACCGAGGGTCATGCAGGTTTCCAGGCCAAGCTTCTTCACGCCTTTGACCATTTCGAGTACGTAAGGCATGTCCTTGGCGGACGGGTGCTTCCAGGCAGCGCCCATGCAGAAGCGCGTGGAGCCGATGGCCTTGGCTTCGGCAGCGGCCTCGAGGACCTTCTGCACTTCCATCAGCTTTTCCTTGTCCAGGCCGGTGTTGTAGTGGCCGGACTGCGGGCAGTACTTGCAGTCTTCCGGGCAGGCGCCGGTCTTGATCGACAGCAGGGTGGAAACCTGAACCCGGTTCGGGTCGAAATGCGCGCGGTGAACGGTCTGGGCCTGGAACAACAGGTCGTTGAACGGCTGTTCGAACAGTGCCTTCACCTCGGCGAGGGACCAGTCGTGACGGGTAGCGATGGATGCGGTTGCACTCATGGAGGTTTCCTTCGACGCTGTGTGGCGCCTCTTGTCAGGGATACCCGGACGCGGAATCCGGGAATTCAGGCTTAGGGCATCATATGTGGAGCTGAGACGCTGTCAACCAGTCTTGCGACACAGGTCGACATCTGATCATTTATTAATCAATAGCAGCAACTGAACCCCGACCCCCGGCGACGCTCCAATCCAGGCAGCCCCGCCGCTGAAGGAGCACTACACCGCAATGCGTACCGAAGGATTTTTCGAGTGGCTCGGCCAAATAATCGGCACCGTCATCCGTTTTGTCGTCGACCTGCTGTCCGGCGTACTCGACAGCATTGGCCAGGCTATCAACGACTTTCTCAACGGCCTGGCACGGGCCATTGGCATGGACGTCTCGTTCTTCAGCCTGATCCTGCTGATCATCGGCCTGCTCCTGCTCTACAGCGGCGTCCGCGCCTTTATCCGCAAATCCATCATTGGCGGCCTGGTGCTGACCTTTCTGGGCCTGGTCGTGATGAGCTGGCTGATCGTCTGAGCCCCTGTCCTGAATCAAGTCCCAAGGAGGGGACCATGCGTTCACTGCTCGCCCGGCTGCGACCAGCCTGGCTTCGCCATACACCTGGCTGCCTGCTCTGCCATGGCCCTGGCAGCGCGTTGCCCATCTGCGCCGGCTGCGAAGCGGAACTGCCCTGGCTTTTCGGTCACTGCGCCATCTGCGCCCTGCCCTTGCCCACCCAGGGCCTGCCCTGCGGTGACTGCCTGAAACGACCGCCGCCGTTCGACCGGGTGGAGGCGCCCTGGCGCTACGGCTTTCCGGTGGACAGCCTGATCACCCGCTTCAAGCACCAGGGCCGCTGGCCCCTCGGCAGATTGCTGGGAGACATGCTGGCCCGCCACCTCGATCACGCATTCCACGACGGCCTGCCGCATCCCGACGCCCTGCTGCCGGTGCCCCTGGCACCGGCCCGCCTGCGCCAGCGCGGCTTCAACCAGGCGCAGATGCTGGCTCGCTGGCTGAGCGACGAACTGCAACTTCCGCTGCAGGAGGGTTGGCTGAAACGTGTCGAGGATGGGCCACCCCAGCAGGGACTGGATGCCGCCGCCCGACGGCGCAACCTGCGCCGAGCCTTTGCCCTGGACGAACGCGCGGAGGTACGCGGGCTGCACCTGGCCATCGTCGACGACGTGCTGACCACCGGTACGACCGCCCACTTCCTCGCGCGCCTGCTGAAGCGCGCGGGCGCCGCGCGGGTGGACATCTACTGCCTGGCTCGCACGCCTCGGCCCGGCGACCTCTGAAAGCTTGACGCAACTAATGCGCGGGAGCAGCCTGCGCGCCAGACACACTGACGAATCCGTTCGCCCATGAGCCTGACCAGCGCCCTCACCCAGCAACTTACCCGCCGTCCGCAGCGCCTGGCGCTGCTGGAGCAGATCGCCGTGCAAGGCTCCATCACCCGCGCCGCCAAGGCTGCCGGCCTGAGCTACAAGGCCGCGTGGGACGCCATCGACGAGCTGAACAACCTCGCCGACAGACCTCTGGTGGAGCGCTCGGTAGGCGGCAAGGGTGGCGGTGGTGCACGGCTGTCCGCCGAAGGCGAGCGGCTACTGGCCCTCTACAAGCGCCTGGAAAGCCTGCAGGCACGCCTGCTGGAAAGCGCCGAAAGCGAGCAAGACCTGGAGCTGCTGGGCCGCCTGATGCTGCGCACCAGCGCCCGCAACCAGTTGAGTGGCCGCGTGCTCGCTGTTGAATCGAAGGGCCGCAACGACCTGGTCACCCTCGAGCTGTCCGGTGGCGTGCGGCTCTCGGCGCAGATCACCCACGACAGCACCGAAAAGCTGGAACTGGCCCCGGGCCGCAGCGTGGTTGCCCTGATCAAGGCCGGCTGGCTACGCCTGCAATCCCTGGCGGAACAGCCCGACGAGACCCTGAACCAGTTGCAGGGGCAGATTGCGGAGATCCTCGACGCCGACGACGGCCCCAGCGAGGTACGCATCGATCTCGCCAACGGCCAGACGCTGTGTGCGCTGGTCGAGCCCGAGCGCCTGGCCCAGCTCGGCCTCAAGGCTGGCAACAGCGTGCGTGCGCAGTTCGCGCCCGGCCAGGTACTGCTTGGCACTGCGCTCTAACGGGCCTGTTCACGGTCGCGCAGCCGATCGTGCGCCGATAGGGATAGACTGGGCGCCTTACTGCCGGAGCTACCCATGTCCCACCCCTTCGATGACCTCACCCCCGACCTAGTTCTGGATGCCGTGGAAAGCCTTGGCTTCCTCAGCGATATGCGCATCCTCGCGCTGAACAGCTACGAGAACCGCGTCTACCAAGTGGGCATCGAAGACGCCGAGCCACTGATTGCCAAGTTCTACCGCCCCCAGCGCTGGAGCGACGAGGCGATTCACGAAGAGCACAGCTTCAGCGCCGAACTGGCCGAGTGCGAGGTGCCCGTGGTAGCGCCCCTGGTCCGCGACGGCGAAAGCCTGTTCGAACACGCAGGCTTCCGTTTCGCCCTCTTCCCCCGTCGTGGTGGCCGCGCACCGGAGCCGGGCAACATGGACCAGCTGTACCGCCTGGGCCAACTGCTCGGCCGCCTCCACGCCGTCGGCGCCGCACGCCCCTTCGAGCACCGCGAAACCCTCGCAGTGGACAACTTCGGCCACCAGTCGCTGGCAACCCTGCTGGAAGGCGGCTTCATTCCCCGCAGCCTGCTCCCGGCCTACGAATCGGTGGCGCGCGACCTGCTCAAGCGCCTGGACCGTTTGTTCGCCGAGGTGCGATACGAACCGACCCGCCTGCACGGCGACTGCCACCCCGGCAACCTGCTGTGCCGCGATGAGGTCTTCCATGTGGTGGACCTGGACGACTGCCGCATGGGCCCGGCGGTGCAGGATTTGTGGATGATGCTCGCGGGGGATCGCCAGGAACGTCTCGTCCAGCTTTCCGAACTGATGGACGGCTATCAGGAATTCCATGATTTCGACCCGCGCGAACTGCCCCTGATCGAAGGACTGCGCGCCCTGCGCCTGATGCATCACAGCGCCTGGATCGCCCGCCGCTGGGACGACCCGGCGTTCCCCATGCACTTCTCCTGGTTCGGCAGCGAACGCTACTGGGGCGACCAGATCCTCACCCTGCGCGAACAACGGGCGGCGCTGGACGAAGAGCCGCTGCGGCTGTTCTGATTTTCGCCTCCACTCCCCAAGTGGGAGCGAATTCATTCGCGATTGAAATCGCTCCCACAGGGCAAGCTGCTCCCGGCCGTAAAGAAGCCCTTACGCGTTTCGCTTGCACAGCCTTGCGAAAAAACCTGAGCACACAGACAAGCCATAACGGCGCCAACTAGAATGTCGCACCACTCGTTAGCTGCCTAAGCAAGGACATTCCATGGCCACCGCCGACCCGCGACGCGGGTATATCCTGGGGCTCACCGCCTACATCATCTGGGGACTGTTTCCGCTCTACTTCAAAGTTATCCAGAACGTTCCAGCGCTGGAGATCATCGTCCATCGCGCGCTGTGGTCTGCCCTGTTCGGCGCCGCCCTGCTGCTGGTCTGGAAACATCCCGGCTGGTTGCGGGAACTGCGGGAGAACCCCAGGCGCTTCGGCGTACTGGCTGCCAGCGGCATGCTCATCGCCGGCAACTGGCTGGTGTACGTCTGGGCAGTGAACAACGGTCGCATGCTGGAAGCGAGCCTGGGCTACTACATCAATCCGCTGGTGAACGTGCTGCTGGGGATGCTGATCCTCGGTGAACGCCTGCGCCGCCTGCAGTGGGTTGCCGTGATGCTTGCGGCCGTCGGCGTGGCCCAGCAGATCTGGCAAGTGGGTGCGCTGCCCTGGGTGTCCCTGACCCTGGCGCTGACCTTCGGTTTCTATGGGCTGATCCGCAAACAGGCGCCGGTGGCAGCCCTGCCAGGCCTGGTGGTGGAAACCTGGCTGCTGCTGCCGCTGGCCATCAGCTGGCTGCTGCTGACGCCAACCGCCACCTCCGCCCAGGCGAGTTTCTGGTCGACGCCCGAAGCCCTCTGGCTGATCGCAGCCGGCGCGATCACCTTGGTCCCCCTGGTGTGCTTCAACGCCGCTGCGCGCCACCTGCCCTACACCACCCTGGGTTTCCTTCAGTACCTGGCGCCGACCCTGGTGATGCTGCAGGCGATCTTCCTCTTCGGCGAACACTTCGACCCGAGCAAGCTGCTGGCCTTCTGCTTCATCTGGGCAGGCCTGGCGATCTACAGCGTCGACGCCTGGCTCACCCTGCGACGCAACTCCTGAGACGCTCCTGTAGGTTGGTGCGGGCGGCGTTCCGTCAGAGCGAAGCGAAGCCCAACGGACGCCTTCGTAGCAGGCACGTTGGGCTTCGCAAGCTCAGACCAACCTACCAACAGCTCACTTGTCCTGGTGCAGGTTCAGCTCCACCATCAGCTCGTCCGCCAGGCTCTCCAGCTTGGCCTGCAACACGTCCAGTGACAGGGTCAGCGGCACCGCCAGCACCGCCTCGGCATGGAACAGCGGTTCGCTGCTCATGGGCGCCGGCATCACCTCGGTGACCAGGCTTTCCAGGTTCACCCCCAGTTCCGCCAGCAGGCGCGTGATATCCCGGACAATCCCCGGCCGGTCATTGCCCACCAGGTCGAGCAAGATCGGCTTCCACGTGCAGGCGGGCTCGATGCCGCTCTGCGCGAGCATCACTCGGATGCCATGGGCGCTCAGGCCTTGCAGCCCTTCCACCAGCTCGTCATAGCCCTCGGCCGGAACCGCTACCCGCAAGATCCCGACGAATTGCCCGGCCATGCGCGACATGCGGCTCTCCAGCCAGTTGCCGCCGTGGGCGGCGATGCACTGCGCGACGCGTTCCACCAGCCCGGGCTGGTCCGCCGCTATGACCGTCAATACCAAATGATCCACGCTCGACTCCTTATATTGGCAACCGGCAGCAGGCTTCAGGCCAGGCTCAGCCAGTAGGTGAAGAAGACCTCGTCCCGCACATAGCCCAGTCGCTCGTACAGCGCCTGGCCGGCAAGGTTGGTCTTCGCGGTTTCCAGCTGGATGCCGCAAGCGCCGGTGCGTTCGGCATGGGCGCGAGCGGCGTTCATCAGGTCTTCGCCCGCGCCCATGCGCCGGGCAGCAGGCACTACATAAAGATCGCTCAACAACCAGGCCGGTGCCAGCGCCAGCGACGAGAGAAAGGGATACAACTGGGCGAACCCTTGCGCCGCGCCATCGCTGTCGCGGGCGATGAACAGGGTCGAATCACCGCGGTCCAGGCGCTGTTGCAGGAAATCGCGGACTTCCGGCAACGGACGGGGCACCTGGTAGAACGCCAGGTACCCGGCGAAGAGCTGGGACAGGTCGTCAAGATCGTGGAACGTGGCGGCGTGTACGGGCATGGAAGGGCTCCTGGTCGAATTCGCAGGAGTATAGAAAAGCCCCAAAAAAATGGCTCGGTAGACCGTGCGACGGCCTGTCGCAGTTCTTCCGAAAAATAAATCGTGTACATTTTTCAGATTTAACTGGAACAAAGCGCCACTTTTTTGCGACCATTCTGTCCGCCGTTGTGACCGTAAACCAGCTTTTAGTCGCATAGCGACGCGACCCCACTGATTTTCACGACGGCTTCATGTAGTATGCCGCGCTTCGGACTACAAGAAGGGAAAGCCCCGGTCCGAGCGGATATTGAGCAGAGTGAGGCAAGCAATGACTGAGCGCGTTCAAGTCGGTGGCCTTCAGGTCGCCAGAGTCCTGTTCGACTTCGTGAACAACGAAGCCATCCCCGGAACCGGCATTGCGGCCGAGACGTTCTGGGCCGGTGTGGAAGCCGTCATCAACGACCTGGCTCCGAAGAACAAAGCCCTCCTCGCCAAACGCGATGAACTGCAGGCCAAGATCGATGCCTGGCACCAGGCGCGTGCCGGCCAGGCTCACGACGCCGTGGCCTACAAGGCGTTCCTCCAGGAGATCGGCTACCTGCTGCCGGAACCGGCCGACTTCCAGGCCACCACCCAGAACGTTGATGAAGAAATCGCCCGCATGGCCGGCCCGCAGCTGGTGGTGCCGGTGATGAACGCGCGCTTCGCCCTGAACGCCGCCAACGCCCGCTGGGGCTCGCTGTACGACGCCCTCTACGGCACCGACGCCATCAGCGAAGAAGGCGGCGCCGAGAAGGGCAAGGGCTACAACAAGGTTCGCGGTGACAAGGTGATCGCCTTCGCTCGCGCTTTCCTCGACGAAGCAGCGCCGCTGGAAGGCGCCTCCCACGTCGACGCCACCGCCTACGTCGTGAAGAACGGCCAACTGGCCGTGACCCTGAAGAACGGCAACGAAGTCGGCCTGAAGAATGCCGCCCAGTTCATCGCCGTCCAGGGCGACGCTGCCAAACCGGCCGCCGTGCTGCTGAAGAACAACGGCCTGCACTTCGAAATCCAGATCGACCCGTCCAGCCCCATCGGCCAGACCGACGCCGCTGGCGTGAAGGACGTGCTGATGGAGTCCGCACTGACCACCATCATGGACTGCGAAGATTCCGTTGCCGCCGTCGATGCCAACGACAAGGTCGTGGTCTACCGCAACTGGCTGGGCCTGATGAAGGGCGACCTCGCTGAAGCTGTCAGCAAGGGCGGCCAGACCTTCACCCGCACCATGAACCCGGACCGCGTCTACACCAAAGCCGATGGCTCCGAGCTGACCCTGCACGGCCGCTCCTTGCTGTTCGTGCGCAACGTCGGTCACCTGATGACCAACCCGGCCATCCTCGACGCCGCTGGCAACGAAGTGCCGGAAGGCATCCAGGACGGCCTGTTCACCGGCCTGATCGCCTTGCACAACCTGAAAGGCAACACCAGCCGCAAGAACACCCGCACCGGCTCGATGTACATCGTCAAGCCGAAGATGCACGGTCCGGAGGAAGTGGCCTTCGCCGCGGAAATCTTCAGCCGCGTCGAAGACGTGCTGGGCCTTTCGCGCAACACGCTGAAAGTCGGCATCATGGACGAGGAGCGCCGCACAACCGTCAACCTAAAAGCCTGCATCAAGGCCGCTGCCGAGCGCGTGGTGTTCATCAACACCGGCTTCCTCGACCGCACCGGCGATGAAATCCACACCTCCATGGAAGCCGGCGCCATGGTGCGCAAGGGCGCCATGAAAACCGAAAAGTGGATCGGCTCCTACGAAAACAACAACGTCGACGTCGGCCTGGCCACCGGCCTGCAGGGCAAGGCGCAGATCGGCAAGGGCATGTGGGCCATGCCGGACCTGATGGCCGCCATGCTCGAGCAGAAGATCGGCCATCCCATGGCCGGCGCCAACACTGCCTGGGTCCCGTCGCCGACCGCCGCCACCCTGCACGCACTGCACTACCACAAGGTCGACGTGTTCGCCCGCCAGGCCGAACTGGCCAAGCGCGCTCCGGCCTCGGTGGATGACATCCTGACCATCCCGCTGGCGCCGAACACCAACTGGACCGCCGACGAGATCCAGAACGAACTGGACAACAACGCCCAGGGCATCCTCGGCTACGTGGTCCGCTGGATCGACCAGGGCGTCGGCTGCTCCAAGGTGCCGGACATCAACGACGTCGGCCTGATGGAAGACCGCGCCACCCTGCGTATCTCCAGCCAGTTGCTGGCCAACTGGCTGCGTCACGGCGTAGTCAGCCAGGCGCAGATCGTCGAGAGCCTGGAACGCATGGCCTCCGTGGTCGACCGCCAGAACGCCAGCGACCCGCTGTACCGCCCGATGGCGCCGAACTTCGAAGGCAACGTGGCCTTCCAGGCTGCGCTGGAACTGGTGGTGGAAGGCACCAAGCAGCCCAACGGCTACACCGAGCCGGTCCTGCACCGTCGTCGCCGCGAGTTCAAGGCCAAGAACGGCCTGTAAGACCCGCCCATGAAAAACCGCCCTTCGGGGCGGTTTTTCTTTTTGGGGCGGTCGGCTTCATTCGCCAGGCATAAAAAAACCGCCTGTCCCTGGCGGTTCCTTCAAGCGCTTTTCAGCGCGATGACTTTCGCTTTGGTTTTCGCTTTCGCCGGCCTGGGTCGCACCTCCGGTGGAGGGGCCTTAGGTTCCGGCGGGGTGCCTAGTTCATTGCGCACGAGGTTGGTGAACCGTGTCATGTCCACCGGTTTGAGGAGGAAGTCCACCACCTTCATGTGCATTGCCTCGATGGCATCCCGCACGTCGGCGTCGCCGGACACGATGATCACCGGCAGGCTCGCTCGGGCCGACTGGCGCACCTGGCGCACCAACTCGAGGCCGCTGCCGCATTGCATGTGCAGTTCGGTGATCATCAGGCCGATGGAGGGTCGGGTAACCAGCAGTGCCAGGGCCTGTTCGCCGCTGTCCGCGGTGATGCACGGAATCCCCTGGGCCACCAGTGCATCGGCCAAGGCATCGCGTCCGGATTCGTCGTCATCCACCAGCAGAACGCTGGGCGGCGCACTGGGCACGCGCATGATTTCATCAAGCGCTTGCAGTTCGGCCTCGCTCAGCAGGTCACCGTAACTCATGGGGTCGTCCTCGAAGGGGCCTTCCCTAGCAGGCCCAGCTCCCCTCGCTAATAAGCTTTAGCACGGGGCACGCTGGTCGGATGCAAAAAATGCAGGCAAGTTCCCGTGCGGAGCGCATCTTCCGCCGAACGGTCGCACCGGTCGTCGCCTCCAGCCCCTTGCCGGCTTTTAGACTTACGTCCAATTTGAGTCACCGGCTGTCACGCGCAGCATGAACCCTCTAACAAGAACCAGCAGGCAGGTCCATGAACAAGGCAGATGCCTTTGCCCAGGCCGGCAAGCAGGCGGTCATGCAGAACATCCACGGCACCATGGAGTTCCTGCAGAAGTACCCGCCCTTCAACCAGATGGAAAGCGCCCACCTCGCCTTCCTCGTCGAACACTGCCTGCTGCGCTTCTATGCCGCTGGCGAGTCCATCATCAAACCCCAGGACGGGCCGGTAGAGCACTTCTACATCGTCAAGCAGGGGCGGGTGGTGGGGGAACGCCCGCATTCGGCCAGACGTGGCACCGAGACCACGTTCGAGATCGCCCGCGGCGAGTGCTTTCCGCTGGCCGCGCTGCTGGGCGAGCGCGCCACCCGCACCGAGCACCTGGCCGGCGAAGACACCTTCTGCCTGCTGCTGGGCAAGGCGGCCTTCGCCAAGCTCTTCGCCCTGTCCAACGCCTTCCGCGACTTCGCCCTGCGCGGGGTCAGCAGCCTGCTCGACCAGGTTAACCAGCAAGTGCAGCTGCGCGCGGTGGAAACCCTGGGCGCGCAGTACTCCCTGGATACCCGCCTGGGCGAACTAGCGGTGCGCCAGCCCATCGCCTGCCGGCCGGAACTGCCCCTGCGCGATGCCGTGCGGCTGATGCACGAGCAGCAGGTCGGCAGCATCGTGATAGTCGATGCCGGGCAGCGCCCATTGGGCATCTTCACCCTGCGTGACCTACGCCGGGTGATCGCCGACGCCAGCGCCGACCTCGCCCAGCCCATCGCCGAAATCATGACCCAGGCGCCCTTCCACCTGCCGCCTGAAGCCAGCGCCTTCGACGCCGCGCTGGCCATGACCGAGCGGCACATCGCCCACGTCTGCGTGGTCAGTGGCGAGCGCCTGCTGGGGGTGGTCTCCGAGCGCGACCTGTTTTCGCTGCAGCGGGTCGACCTGGTGCACTTGGCGCGGACCATCCGCCACGCGGGGCGGGTCGAGACCCTGGCGGCCCTGCGCGGCGAAATCCAGCGCCTGGTGGACAGCATGCTGGCCCACGGCGCCAGCTCCACCCAGATCACCCGCATCATCACCCTGCTCAACGACCACACCGTGTGCCGGGTGATCGAGCTGACGATCGAGGAAATGGGCGACCCGGGCATCCCCTTCACCTGGCTGTGCTTCGGCAGCGAAGGGCGCTGCGAGCAGACCCTGCACACCGATCAGGACAACGGCATCCTCTTCGAGGCAGCCGACGCGGTGGAAGCGGCCTCCATTCGCGGGCGCCTGCTGCCGCTGGCCGAACGCATCAACCAGTCCCTGGCGCAGTGCGGCTTCGAGCTGTGCAAGGGCGGCATCATGGCGAGCAACCCGCAGCTCTGCCTGTCGCGCAGCGAATGGAGCCGGCGCTTCGCCAGCTTCGTCCGCGAGGCGACGCCGGAAAACCTGCTGGGCTCCTCCATTTACTTCGACCTGCGCGCCGTCTGGGGTCCCCCCGAAGGCTGCGAGGCGTTGCAGCGGGAGCTGCTGGTCCTGGTGGCCGACAACAGCCTGTTCCAGCGCATGCTGGCCGATAACGCCCTACGCCAGCGCCCGCCGGTGGGGCGATTCCGTGATTTCGTGGTGGCCCGCAAAGGCGCCGAGAAAGATACCCTCGATCTCAAGGTGCAGGGCCTGACGCCCTTCGTCGACGGCGCCCGGCTGCTCGCGCTGGCCCACGGCATCAGTGCCTGCGGCACCTTGGAGCGCCTGCGCCAACTGGTGGAACGGGAAGTGGTGGACGCCCAGGACGGCGCTGCCTATGAAGAGGCCTACCACTTCATCCAGCAGACCCGCATGCAGCAGCACCAGCACCAGGCGCGGCAAGGGCTGCCGTACTCCAATCGGCTCGATCCGGACACCCTCAACCACCTGGACCGGCGCATCCTGCGCGAGTCCTTCCGTCAGGCCCAGCGCCTGCAATCCAGCCTGGCGCTACGTTATCAGCTATGAACGGTTTTCCCTGGTTCTCCCGCCGCACGCCACTGGACCCGGTCATCGCTGCCCGCCGCGATGACCTGCCCGAGCCCCTGCCACTGGACGAACGCCCCCTGCGGGAACAGCGCTTCGTGGTCCTGGACCTGGAAACCAGCGGCCTGAACATGAGCCGCGACCTGGTGCTGTCCATCGGCGCGGTGAGCATCGACGACGGCGCCATCGACCTCGGCAATCCGTTCGAGTGCACCCTGCAGCGCGACACCGGCAAGCTCAGCTCCAGCGTGCTGATCCACGGTATCGCCCCCAGTGAACTGGCGGCTGGCGTGGCGCCGGCCGAAGCCCTGCTGGGGTTCATGGAGTTCCTTGGCGACAGCCCGCTGCTGGCCTTCCATGCCACCTTCGACCAGCGCATGCTGAGCCGCGCCCTCAAGCAGGACCTCGACTACCGCCTGCGCCACTGCTTCCTCGACATCGCCGAACTGGCGCCGATGCTCTGCCCCGAAGCCGGCATACGCAACGGCGGCCTGGATGAATGGGTGGACTACTTCGGCCTGCAGGTCCAGCAACGCCACAACGCCAGCGCCGATGCCCTGGTCACCGCCGAGATCACCCTGATCCTGTTCAGCCGCGCCCGCCGCCACGGCCTGGAAAGCCCTGCCGCGCTGGCCTCCGAACTGGCCCGCTGGCAACGCCGGCAACACGCGCCCGCGCTCTGAAGCTAGCCTCCCGGCCAAAGCCCCCCCGTCTGCCCGGCGGCAATCCAATGCGGTATAACTGCGCCATTGCACCATCGCAGCCGCCGAGGACTCCGCATGAGCGCCAGCCTGACCTTGTTCTTCTCCCCCACGTCCCCGTATGTCCGCAAGGTCATGGTGTTGCTCCACGAGACCGGCCAACTGGACGCGGTCAGCCTCCATGGCGTGACCCTGACCCCAGTGAACCCCAGTGCCGAGGTGAACGAGCACAACCCCGCCGGCAAGATCCCGGCCCTGCAACTGGCCGATGGCAGCGTGTTGCACGACAGCCGCGTGATCCTCGACTACTTCGACCACCAGCACGACGGTGAGCCCCTGATTCCCCGCGACGGTGCCGCGCGCTGGCGGCGACTGACGCTGGCCTCCCTGGCCGACGCGGTGCTGGATGCCTCCATTCTGGTGCGCTACGAAACCTTTCTGCGCCCGGAAGACAAGCGCTGGGACGACTGGGTCCTGGGCCAGTGCGGCAAAATCGACCGCGCCCTGGAAACCTTCGAGCAGGCCGCCGACGAACTCGGTGAGCGTTTCGACGTGGCCGCCATCAGCGCGGCTTGCGCCCTGGGCTACCTGGACTTCCGCATGCCCGGTCTGAACTGGCGTCGCGACTACCCGAAACTGGCCAACTGGTATTCAACCGTCGCCCAGCGTCCTTCGCTGCAGGCCACGGCGCCTGTTCACTGATATCGGGCCTGGGCGGGGCAGGCTGGCGTTGAACAGCCTGCCCAGCGCCAACATCACCAGGCCGAGCAGGAAGCAGCCGCCGAATTCGCCCATCGCCCTGCCCTTCCTCAGTGGCCACTGGCCGGATGGGCACGACCGACGCCGTACCAGTCGAGCTTGCGGGTCAGCACCATCACGCAGGCCAGCAGGCCGAACACCAGCAGGGAACCCATCAGCAGCGCGTAGTCCTCGGCGCTGAGCAGGCCGTAGAGCATCCCGTAGAGCGCCGCAAGCCCCAGAGTAAAACCGCAGCCGCGCACCCAGCTGTGCAGCACATGACTGACGTAGAAGCCCACCAGCGCCACGCAAGCCGACGCAGAGATGGCATAGGCAACGGCGAACTCCAGGTGCTCGGACAGCGACAACAGCAACAGGTAGAAGAACGCCAGGGCCAGGCCCACCAGGCCGTACTGCACCGGGTGCACCGCAAGGCGCTTGAGCACTTCCACCAGGAAGAAGCCGGCGAAGGTCAGGGCAACGAACAGCAGGGCGTATTTGATGGCGCGGTCAGTCTTCAGGTACTGATCCACCGGGTCGACGAAGCTCACGCCAAAGTCGCGGGAGTAGAACGCATTGCACTGCTGCTGGCTCACGCATTCGGCCAGCGCCTCCTGCAGGTTGGTGGCGAAAAAGCTGGTCTGCCAGGTCGCACTGAAGCCCTTGGCGTTGATACTGCGCTCACTGGGCAGGAACTCACCAATGAAGCTCGGGTGCGGCCAGGGCGAACTCAGCTCCACCCGCGAATCACGTCCTACCGGCGTCACGCTCAGGCTGGACGTGCCCTGCAGCTTGAGGTCGAAGGCGAAGTCCAGGCTCTGCCGCACCCCGGCTTGCAGGGCCGCCAGCGGCACATGCACGCCACCGTTGAGCAGGCGATCACCGCTGCCGGGCTGGAAATCCAGGGTCTGGCCGTTGATGTGCAGTTTCAGGGCATTGCCGATACCCCGGATATCGCTGATGCCGACGGCGAGGAAGGGCTGCTCGAAGCGGTAATCCGCCAGGTTGTCGCTAATGCCGTAGTTAGCCGGCACCAAGATCTGCCCACTGATCTGGCTATCGCTCTTGTACAAGCGCGCCTTGTAGATGCCACGGGCGCGCAATTCGGTGTCCACGCTGCCGGTCAGGCTGAAGCGCTCCGGCAGGAAGTACAGCCGGCTGCTGACCTCGCGCTCTTCCAGATGGCGCTGGCCGGTCTGCTCATAGGTCTTCCACTCGCGCACGGTGCGCGTGTAGGGCACCACCAGGATGGGTCCGGTGATCCGCTGGCTGTAGCTGGAGCTCTGGGCGATGTTGGCCAGCCCCCCATCTCGCGCGGACTGGCGCTCGTTGATCAGACCGTCGATCAGCATCAGCGGAATCATCAGTAGCAGCATCAACAGGGCGATGGTGCCCAGCTTGAAACCCAGGGTACGGGTCATGGCGACTCTCCTTGTGTTGGGATGGGAAGAGTCTGGGGAGCGCCCGTGGCGGGGTTATGGGGGGAATGTGGAGATTGTGTGAGGATGGGGTGGTAGCGGATTCAGAGTATTGGCTTGTTTGTGGGAGCGAATTCATTCGCGAAAGGGATGCGCAGCTTCCCCAAATGTATCAGGGCAGGCTTTGCCCGCCATCGCGAATGAATTCGCTCCCACAGGTTTTTCCTGATCGGGAAGCGTTGCCTACGCCCCGCGAATGTACTGCTCCAGATGATGGATCAGGCTTTCCTGTTCGGCGGTGATATCGCGTACCAGGTCGCGGATGGAGAGCAGCCCCACCAGCTTGCCGTCCTGCAACACGGGCAAATGGCGCAGGTTCTTCTCGGTCATCAGCTGCATGCAGTACTGGTTGCTATCACGCGGGGTCACCACGAAAAGGTTGGAGGTCATCACCTCTTCGATGGTGGTGGCGTAGGCGGAGCGTTCCAGTGCGGCGACGCGGCGCACGAAGTCACGCTCGGTGACGATGCCGACCAGCTCCCCGCCCTGCATCACCACCAACGCACCAATATCCTTGTCGGCCATCAACAGGGCAGCTTCCAGAACGGTGGTGGTGGGCTCGACGCTGAACAGCTGGGTGTGGGATTTGGCTCTGAGAATCTCGGCGACTGTTTTCATCCGGCAGCTCCTGAAGGGCCTGTGTTTCTTGTAGTCGAAGCTCGGCGCTGTGCAAAAGGGCCGCATCAAGAATCAAGCCAAAATCGGGTTACAGGGTCGCGACGCCCGCCAAAAGTCAGGGCGCCGTCCTGATCAATTTATAGCCGAAGGCCAGTGCGGCCGGCGTCGCCGGGCGGCGGCCGCATGTCAATCCGCGACGAAGGGAAGTCGCAGACAGGCTTCCACGCCGCCTTCGCGATTGGTCACCTGCAGATGTCCACCATGGAGCCCGGCCACCTCCTGCACGAAATTGAGGCCGAGCCCCGTGCTCTTGCGCCCCGTTGCAGGGCGCGGCAGGGAGTAGAAGCGTTCAGTAAGACGCGGCAGGGCGAACGCGGGGATGGGCTCGCCCCGGTTGAACAGGCGCAGTTCCAGCCAGCTGCCTTCGCGCACCGCGTCCAGCCACAGCAGGCCGCCGGGCGGGGTGAAATCCAGGGCGTTGTCCAGCAGGTTGGCCAGGGCCTGGCTGAGCAGGAAACGCTCGCCGACTGCGCACGATCCTGGTGCGATCCGGTTCTCCACATTGATGCCGGTCCTCTCGATACGCGCCGCCTGTGCTTGCAGCAGCTCCTCGGCCAGTTCACGAAGCGGCACCGCCACACGCTCTTCCAGGCCCTGTCGCTGTTCCACCTGGGCCAGATTGAGCAGGCGCTCGATCAGTTGCTGCAGGCGCGCACCTTCGTTGCCGATATTGGCCACGAAACGCTGTCGCTGTTCGGCCGGCATCTCGCCTTCCAGCAACTCGGCGGCGCCACGAATGGCTGCCAGCGGACTCTTCAGTTCGTGGGTCAGGGTGTGTACGTAGCGCTCGACGTAGGCCTTGCCTTCCAGCTGGGTACGCATGCGCTCCACCGCAATCGCCAGTTGCCGCAGCTCGCCGCCGCTCATGCCTGGCAGCTCGGCGCGCTGGCCTTCGCTCACCGCCTGGGCATAGTCGCGAAGGCGACGCAGCGAGCGGCTGAGCCACCAGGAGAGCAAGCCGCCCACCAGCAGACCCAGGCCGATCAACCCGGCACCGAGCCAGGCCAGACGCCGCTGCGAACGTTCGATGTAGGGCTGCAGCGAGGCGTTGGGCTTGGCTACCGAGACGACGCCGATGATGCGGTCGCCATCGCGAATGGGGGCGGCCACGTACATGACCGAGGAATCCGGGTCATTCGGGTCTTCCCGGCTGGAGCGGGCGCCGTACTGGCCGCGCAGCGTCAGGTAGACGTCGTTCCAGCGCGAGTAATCCTGGCCCACCGCCGCGCCACTGGAGTCCAGCAGCACCACACCACGGGCATCAGTGACATAGATGCGGTGGTTGACCCGCGTCTTGCGCACGCCCCAGATATCCGCCCCCGGCTGGCGCTCGCCGTAGGCACCCAGCAGCTCGGGCAGGCGGCCCTGGTTCAGGGTGCCGGCGCGCACGTCGTCATGGAGGATTTCCGCCAGCAGGTTGGCGGTGTCCACCAGCGTCTCCTCGGTGGACTGCCGCACGCCGGGGCGGATTTCATCCATCACCGTGCTGAGCACGAACCAGCCGGCCAGCCCGACGAAGAGGAAGTAGACCAGGAAGATGCGAATGCCCAGAGGCATCAGGCGTGGCCCGGTGAGTAGCTGTAGCCCAGGCCTCGATGGGTCTGGATGGGTTCGGCGGCCGGCGCCACCTGGCGCAGCTTGGCGCGCAGGCTCTTGATGTGGCTGTCGATATTGCGCTCGTAGCCGGCGTCGGCGGCCACGCCCAGGGCATCCAGCAATTGTTCGCGGCTGAGCACCCGTTCGGGCTTCGCCAGCAGGGCCTGGAGCAGGCGGAACTCGTGGCGCGTCAGACCGAGGAGCTGGCCGTGGTAGAGGATGCGTACACGCTCGGCGTCGACCTGGAAGACCCCGTTGGCGGCGGGTACAGGTGCCGACTCGCGGGGCGCCGTGCGCTTGAGGATGGCACGCACCCGCGCGGCCACTTCGCGGGGGCTGAAGGGTTTCACCACGTAGTCATCCGCGCCTATCTCCAGACCCACCACCCGGTCGATCTCGGCATTGCGTGCGGTGAGGAACAGCACCGGCACCTCGGAGAAACGCCGCAGCGCCTTGCACAGCTCGAAGCCGCTGGTGTCCGGAAGGCCGACGTCGAGTATCACCAGGTCCACCGGCTGCTGGCGCAACAGCTCCAGCGCCGGACCGCCAAGGCTCAGCCAGGTGGTGGCATTGCCGTCGGCTTCGAGCGCGTAGACCAGGGTGTCGGCGATGGCGGATTCATCTTCGACGATGAGGATGTGCGGCATGGGCGTCCCGGCTCATGGAGGTGACAGGGGAAAGTGCCGCAGGGCCCTCTCCCCGTCAATCAGCACTGAGGCTTGCCGGCAGTGAACTTGCGTCCAGCGTAGACGGCGGCCTTGAACTCGCGCAGGGCCTTGGCGCCGATCAGCAGCGGGTAGTTGAAGCTGGAGCGGTCGGTGAGGTTGACCTCCACCGTACGCTTGACGCCGCCCAGGCACATTTCCATGTCCACCACCGGACGCTTGGAAATCTCCGCCGAGGGGGCCTCGTCTTCTTCGCCCAACTCATCGGCGCGGTTCTTGATCTTGCTGATGCGCGACAGACGGTGCTCGTACAGCGTCTCATCCGCACTCTTGGTGGCCAGGCGGAAGCGCACCCATTCCTCGCCGTCGCGCTTGAACAGTTCGATGTCCTTGGCCGAGAGCGAGGCGGTCAGGGCGCCGGTGTCCATCTTGGCCTTGAGGGTCTGGCCGATCTCCGGCAGACGCACGTATTCATAGCGGCCGTAGAGGGTGGGTTCCTGGGCGGCCATCGCGGGCAGTGCCACCAGGGCAAGCAGGGCAATCAGGGGTTTCAACGCAGCATCTCCTGGTTGAGGGGTACGGTTCTGGGACTGGCCTGACGGCCAATGGTTCGAATTCAGTCGAAGATGGAGCCGCGCCCCGTTGTCACGCCGCTCCAGAGTTCATCGAGTTGCTTGAAACCCCACTCCTCCGGAGACTCGCGGCTCAGGATGCGGTCGCCCCTGGACAGGTCGACCACCTCCTGGGGAATGGGCCCCCTGGAGAGCGCCGAAAAGAACACTTTCACCCAGGGCGTGAGCAACGAGGAGGGGTGCTGCTCCAGCACCACGCCGAGACGGCCGCTCTCCAAACGGACCAGCGAGCCGGTGGGGTAGATGCCAACGGATTTGACGAAGGCTTGGAACAGCAGGGGGTCGAAGTGGCCCTTGGTCCATTCGGCCATCTTGCGCAGCGCTTCGGCAGGGCTCCAGCCCTTCTTGTAGGGGCGGTCAGAGGTGATGGCGTCGTACACGTCGCAGATCGCCCCCATGCGCGCCAGCAGGCTGATCTTCTCGCCCGCCAGACGGTGCGGGTAGCCCGAGCCGTCGTACTTCTCATGGTGGTGCAGGCAGACGTCCAATATGGCAGCGCTGACCTGGCGGCTGTCCAGCAGGATGCGAGCCCCGGCCGTGGGGTGCTTGCGCATCTCGATGAACTCGCCGTCGGTGAGCTTGCCCGGTTTGTTCAGCAACTCCAGCGGCACGGCCATCTTGCCGATGTCGTGGAGCAGGCCTGCCAGACCTGCCTCGCGCACCTGCTCCTCATCCATCCTGAGTTGGCGCGCCAGGGCAACCATCAGGGCGCAGACGGCTACCGAGTGCATGTAGGTGTATTCGTCACTGGTTTTCAGCCGCGCCAGGCTGATCAGGGCATTGGGATGGCGGATCACCGATTCGGTGATCTGCTCCACCAGGGCTTCGGCCTGGGCCACCTCCACCGCGTGGCCGAGCCGGGCGTCGTTGAACATCGCCACCAGCGCCTGCTTGGAGCGGGCGCACAGGCGCAGGGCGCGGCCCACTTCTTCGTCCAGGCTGACGGGCTCGACTCTTTCGGCCAGGGGCTGCTGCTGCGCCGACTGCAGCTGGCTCTCGGCCTGGGCATCGACCTGCTCGGCGCTTTCCCCCGCGTCCACGTCCAGCCCCTTGGCGGTGTCGATCCAGACCTCGCCCACGGCGCTGTCCTGGATACGTTGCAGGTCCTTGCCGCTGGCGAGGAGGAAGCTGGTTTTCCAGAACGGATGGTCCATCCAGGAGCCGCACAGTTCCTGAATGTACATGCCGATCCGCAGATCAGTGACGGCTATTCGTTTCAGCACGAGAAGTTCGCAAGGCAGGCGATATCAGGGCGACAGCATAATCCACCCCGGCACGGCACATACAGGCGCCCGTATCCCGGGCCGACCGCTCGTCGCATCGGCGGTGACTGAGTATCATGACCCGCACACCAGAGGACGAGGAGCCGAAGACCCATGCGGCCACTGCTGACCGGAATCGCCACCACCCTGCTGCTGTTGCTCAACACCCTGATCCTGATCGGCCCGATGCTGGCCATCGCCCTACTCAAGTTCATCCTGCCCGGCCAGCCACTGCGCGATGCCTGCTCGCGTGGCGTGATGTGGATCGCCGAAACCTGGGCGGAAAACTGCAAGCGCGTCTTCTCCCTGCTGACCCCCACCCACTGGGACATCCGTGGCGGCGAGGGCCTGCGCAGCGACACCTCCTACCTGGTCATCAGCAACCACCAGACCTGGGTGGACATTCCCGCGCTGGTCCAGGCCTTCAACCGCAAGGCGCCCTACTTCAAGTTCTTCCTGAAGAAGGAACTGATCTGGGTGCCGTTCCTCGGCCTGGCCTTCTGGGCGCTCGACTATCCCTTCATGAAGCGCCACAGCAAGGCCTTCCTCGAAAAGCACCCGGAGATGAAAGGCAAGGACCTGGAGATCACCAAGGCCGCCTGTGAGAAGTTCAAGCGCCTGCCGGTGACCGTGGTGAACTACCTCGAAGGCACGCGCTTTACCCCTGCCAAGCATGCCAGGCAGGGCTCGCCTTACCGGCACCTGCTGAAACCCAAGGCCGGCGGCGTGGCCTTCGTGCTGGCAGTGCTAGGTGAACAGCTGGATGCCATCCTCGACGTCACCCTCGTTTACCCCGGCAAGGGCGTGCCCGGTTTCTGGGCGCTGCTGTCCGGCCGGGTGCCACGGGTGATCATGGACATCCGCACGCGCGAACTGGACCCGGCCCTGTGGCAGGGTGATTACGAGAACGACGGGGAATTCCGCCAGTACGTGCAGACCTGGGTCAGCCAGCTCTGGCAAGAGAAGGATGCGCGCATCAGCCAATTGCGCGGGGAACTGGGCGAGGCCCGCTGAGCAGGCCTCGAACGGGGCTCAGGTCGACAGGCCGTTCACCGGCGCCGGCTGCACGGGCATCTGCTGTACCGGGGTCTGCTGCACGGGCGCCTGCTGCAATCCCGGAGTCACTGGCGGAATGGTCCACTTCCACAGATTGCCCAGGCTTTCCAGCAGGTTGTTGGCCAGACCCTGCTGGCCCAGGAAGGACAGGATCAGCGGCGCAAACTGCCCGATCAGACCGCTATCCATGCCCAGCGAACCGAATGCCTGACCGACGTCGGCCATGCTGTTCATCGGCTGCCCCGCCAGCACGCCCGGCGAACTGCCCAGCGCCCCCGTATTGCCCGCCTGCTGTCCAAGCAGTCCGCCGATGCTGCTGAGCAGGCCCCGGGTATTGGGGTCGGTGAGCACACCAACGCCTGGCACCGCCTGGTCGAGTTGCGCGAACTGGTCAGCAGGCAGGTTGTTGCGCGCCAGGCCGAAGAGCGCGGCCGCGCCGCCCAGGGCCTGTTCCGGGGTGATCTGCAACTGGCCGCCCAACTGCTCCAGCAACGCCGCCGATTCCGCGGGCGCAATACCCGGCGCCTGCTCCTCCCGGCTGCCCGCACCACTGGCAGCAGCGGCGGCGACGACATCGCCCAGAGTAACGGCGAACACCGGGCTGGCAGCCAGGCTGAGCAGGGCGGCCAGGGTCAGGCTTCGGGGAATGTGCATAGGTCGACCTCAAGGAAAAGTCCGCGCCGGAACACTACGTACCGGACTGTGAGCGGAGACTCGGCGTTATGACTGCGGCACCAGGGTCGGTGTTCCCGGCAGTCCGTCGGTTCGACGCAACGTCGACCTGAGACCCGCCTGGAGGGAGCGCGTTCGTTCGCCAAGGCCGGTACGGCAAACCCCACTCGCCCCCACAAGGCAGACCTTCGGTCCGCTTGGCAAGAGAATTGGCCCCTACGACAAGTCCGCCGACCGACCCGCGTGCCACACACCCAAAAATACCGATCGGCCCCAGCGCATAGAGCCCGGCTGAATGATCAAGCGAACAGGCTCAGATCAATACCTTCGGTAGCCAACGCTCGTCGAACAGCCGGTCGCTCGACGACAAGACGAATGGTTTGGGCCCACACCGGATACTCTCCGTTCATATCCAGATTGATCCATTTGCCCCAAAGCCAGAACACCAGAAGCACGGGATGAACGATGGTGTAGGTTTCAGTGAGGGGCATTGCCTGCAACTGGTGTTCGATGAAGGCGTAGTCCCGCGCGACATTCTTCATTCCCTTGGCCACGACATCGGTAAAGCACGCCGGATCATCAATGACTCGCTGAGGTCTCCAGATCTGGCCGTATGCCAGCGTATGAACGGTACCCGACAACCAGTTCAACCACTCGACGCAACGTGCCAGCGCTCCAGGCTCGCGTGGAACGAGATGGCTTTCGGGATGCTGAAAAGCAAGAAAAAGCAATATGGCCGGCAGTTCGGTCAGGACACCGCTGACGCCACCGATGTTCCCTGAACTTGATTGCAGAGCGGGTACTCGACCTTTGGGGTTGATCGACAAGTACTCAGGTGTCTGGGTCCGACGCCTTTCAATGCAGAACGCAACTCCAGTTCGAAGGGCAACTCCAGTTCTTCCAGTAAAATATGGACCGCCAGCGAACAGGCACCCGGTGAGTAGTAAAGACGGTACATAGGCGTTCCTTTTGATATCCCTGCCGAGGCGAATATTAGCAGCTCTATATAGAAATGCGAAAGTAAGTGTCCGACAGCACGGACAAGTTAACCAGAATATTCGCACCCAAATAAAGGACCAATAGACCCATTCAAGCGCCGCCATACGCCATGCAATAACGAAACTATATCTTTCTACAGGTGACACACTTCCGCCACGACGAAACTATATGTCCACCGGCACCCCTTGAATGACGCACCAGGCAGTGCCGAATCCTGACATGACGAAGGAACGTCTTATGCCATACGTGGTGGCCGCTGAATGCGTATCGTGTAAATCCACGCGCTGTGTCGATGTATGTCCCGTCGATGCATTCCGTGAAGTACCAATGCAATTGGTCATTTGCCCGCACACCTGTATTGAATGCGGTGTGTGCGAACCTGAATGCCCTGTCGACGCTATTCTGCCTCCTGACCTGGCAGACCCCTACTTCATTGACTCGCTGAAAATAAATACGCAACTGGCCAAGTCAGCACCTGCGCTTTGCAAATCTCTAAGAAATTAATTTTAACTAAACACCAACAAGGAATATCCTGATGAACGAAAAAATCATCAACCTGCAGGCGTGGTTAAAAACTGCGTGGGATTCGAAAGAACCATGGTTTTCGGCCAACAACAACCATGCGCAACGCGAGCAACTTTGTCGCGCAGCAAAAAACCTTGCCATCCGCGCCTACAGCGAACAGGACGACCATGCCCTGACACAGCTTCATCAGTGTCTGTCCCTGATCTACCGTCACGAATTCGAATGCACCCAGTTCGACCACATTGATATTGAAGCACGCCCGATACTGAGCGAAATACTATCAATTCTCGAAGACGCCATGCTTCAACATGAGATTCGAGAAATCGGACCGACCAACACACTGGACTATCCAGCACAAGGCACACAGTACGTAAAGTGGTTGAAAAAACTGATCTCACAGTGCCCTTCCAGTGTTCATGAGTTCTACACCGAATTTCTCAGTGAGCGCGCTACCGCCGAAGACTTGAAGTATTACTTGATCCAAGAAACAAATCTGGATCCGCGATTTGACGACATTCTAGCCTTCATGCAAGTCGGACTTCCCGTTGAGCAAAAGATTGAACTCGCCAAAAACTACTTTGACGAGATGGGGAATGGCCAGGCCGCCGAGGTTCATTCCCGAATATTCTTCGAGACACTGGAAGCGGTCGGCGCCACACCCCATGACTTCTCCCGCAACATGCTGACCAACTCGATTGCGTCGGGAAACCTCAGTGCCTGCCTGGTCTTGTCACGACGCCACTTCTATAAGGCCGTTGGGTATTTTGGCGTGACCGAATACCTCGCACCACGTCGCTTCAAACACGTAATAAAAGCCTGGAAGCGCAATAACTTGCCCGTCGATGGCGCGAAGTACCACAACTTGCATATCTACATCGATACCGAACACGCCAATGGTTGGTTCAATAACGTTGTCGCACCACTGGTCGAGCAAGACCCGCGCATCGGCGAAGAGATCGCTAAAGGTGCACTCATGCGCATCAACTCGTCGGCGCGCTACCTCGACGAACTCACGAAAAAACTTTCAACCACCACCCCGCTGACTGTCTGAACGGAGAAGAACATGACTGTGATGGAGCATGATCACCAAATCATCAAACTGGCCCCGTTCAGCAACGAGATTATTGAAAGCTACACGCACCTGGTCGCGGACCCTTACATGGGGAATGCAAACCGATTCAGACGTTTTTCACAGTACCGAATGTCATTCAACGAACGTTGGAGCTTTGAAAAACTCGAACATCGCCCTTACATGACGTTCTCCAAATACAACCCGGTTGCCGGTGGTATCAAGCGATTCTACGAACCTCTGGAAGTTGACTTCACCCCCTATATAGAACAGGCCGCAACCTGCATACCTCTAGATCCTTCACATGACTGGCAAATTAACGTCCATCAATACAGGGTTATCGTCACACCTTCATTGGAAGGTATCACGGTACCTGAGGGGCGCCACCGCGACGGTCATTCTTTCGTGATGATCGGCGTGGTTAAACGTGAGGGCATTCAGGGTGCAGTCATGAAACTCTACAGAACCCCCCAGGATACAACGCCATTTTATGTTGGAACGGTATGGGAAGGTCAGGCTGCCTTATTGAACGACCAGACACTGCTGCACGACGTCACCGAAATAACTGCGCTTGAAGAAACCGGATACCGGGACATCTTCGTGGTCGCATTCTCTCCCTGGGCCGAGCGCTGGCACGGAGAAGAGTTCGAAAACAAAGTAATTGAATCCACAACTGTATAAATACAAGGAATGTCCTGATGGGTAATGAGACCATCTTTAGCCGTGACGTACTTTTCAGTCGCATGATTGGTCTGGTGAGCGAAGCTGACATTCAGACCCTGGAAGGAAAGCGCGTTGCAATTCCGGGCTGTGGTGGAACCGGTTATACCTACGCCGAGTGCTTGGTCCGGATGGGTGTGGGCGCTATCAATATCGCCGATGCCGATACCTTTGGTCCTGAGAACATGAATCGCCAGTTCGGCTGTTCGACCCACACGATTGGCCGAAAGAACTCCGAAGTGCTTACCGAGCGACTCCTTTGCATCAACCCCGCCATCCAAGTGAATAGCGTCGACTTCCTGAGTGAATCCAACGTCGATAAATACCTCGACGGTGTCGACGTAATTTGTGACACCTTGGACTTTTTCGTGATCGAACCCCGTGTACTTCTTTACCAGGAAGCGCGCCGTAGAAATATCCCGGTCGTACTCTGCTGCCCGGTCGCTTTTGGTGTAACGGCGCACATTTTCATGCCCGACGGCATGACCTTCGAAGATTATGCAGGCATTGACCCTCAGGCAAGCGAAGAAAACAAACTGCGAAAATTCGGAGAGTCACTGGCCCCCTCAGCCTTGCACAAACGCTACATTGATTCGCCCCAACTTGATTTTTCTGCCAGGAAAGTCTCGTCACTGAGCGCTACCTGCCTGATGGCAACTTCGTTCGGCTCGATGATTGCGCTGATGCTGTTACTGAAGATGGAATTCCATCTCAAGCCCGTGCCGCACAGCTACGAATTCGACCTGCGGGCAAATGCGTTCAACGAAGTCCAACGCTCATAAACTCATTCAGGGTGATAGCAACGATGGATCGTTCTCACAGCATGCAAGACTGGGTTTTTCGAGAGGCCCTGGGTAACTACGATATCGACTTGGGGGACAGCAATGCCCCCTGCATAACCATTGAACAGTTCCTTCCAGTTGTCGCCAGAACTGCGCTGGATTACGGTACAGATCGCGGCGCCCTGGCGTTGCGAAATAAAGTAGCAGCGCTCTATGGCGTTGATATTTCTTCGATTGGCATTGCACATGGTGTGCAGGAGGCGTTGTACCTCCTTTACCGCACATTATTGCGTCCAGGAGATCATGTCATCACATTCACTCCGGGCTGGAAACAAGCATGGCGAGTCCCCCAGGACATTGCATGTGACGTATCCATACTCGATTACAACCGTGATCTTAAGGTGACCTCGAATGCGATTACCCACGCGCTGACGGCCACTACCAGAGCCATTATTCTGAACAATCCGTGCAACCCGACAGGCAAGAAAATACAACCCGAAGAACTCACGACCATTCTCGATATAGCCCACACACGAGGTATATATGTAATTGTCGACGAGGAGTATCTGGTCGATCCGCGCGAGTCGTTGGCCGGGCGGGCTGTGAATATAATCATCAGTTCAGGGATATCAAAGATCCATGGTGCGCCTGGGCTTCGAATCGGCTGGATATGTGGTGATAAAGCGCTCATTGACAACGCTATGAATTACAAACATTTCACAACCATTTCCAACTCTGTGCTGTGCGAGCGTATCGCTCTTCAGATACTCGAGGAACATGACCACCGAATCCAAGCCTATAAAGAGCTTTGCCAGGCTGGCTTCGAGACACTCGAGCAATGGGCGAAAAATTGTTTCCCAATGATCGAGTTGGTTCCCCCGGAAGATACGCCCTTCTGCTGGGCGCATTTGACCACCTCCGAATCTTCACTGGCCTTCTGCCGCCGGGTACTTGAGAAGGAACGCGTGTTGACCATGCCCGCTGAACTCTTTGGGCAACGTCACGGTATGCGACTGACCTTCGCGCGGCCTCTGGAAGAGCTAAAAGAGGGCTTACAAAGAATAAAAAACCAATTCCGTTTTCCACTCTCGATGTATTAGCCCTATAGCGAACTTTTCAAATGTTGAAAAAAATATTCATTGACGGCGAGCATGGAACTACCGGCCTCAGGATCCGTAGCCAACTTGATACTCACCCCGGGGTGGAAATATTGAGTATTGAGGCGAAATACAAAAAAGACCCTGCAGCCAAACGAGAACTGATGCTCAAGGCTGATATTAGCATACTGTGTTTACCGGACGCGGCTGCGCGGGAGGCGGTTCTGATTGCTCAAGAGACGGCGACCCGAATCATTGATGCCAGTTCATGCCATCGGACGGCAGAGAATTGGATATATGGTTTACCAGAACTTTGCGCAAGCCAACGGCAGCTGATCGCGAACGCACGCCTGGTTACCAACCCCGGCTGTTTTGCAACAGCCGTGATATTGCTGCTCAATCCATTGATCCAACACCAACTGATTGACCGAGAGGCACAGATCTCGATCCATGCTGTCTCCGGCTATTCCGGTGGTGGTAGTACCATGATCGATAAGTACGAGGCCTCTGACAGCACTGGCGATATGCTCTTCTATGGCCTTGAACTCGCACATAAACACCTGCCGGAAATTATTTTCTACACAGGACTGAAAGAGCCCCCGGTGTTCCTTCCCAGCGTTGGGAGTTTCTACCAGGGCATGGTCGTCATGATCCCGCTACATCAGGAACATTTGTCCAGCGCCTTAAATATTTTGCAAACACTGACGTCTTACTATTCCAACGAGCCATTTGTAACTGTCTCCCAAGTGCTGGCCGGATCAACAATCGACACCCAGGTAAAAGTTGGATCCAATACTATCTATTTGCATGTTCTGGCGGACCACTCTTTTTACAAGACTGGTCGACTGATACTACTCGCCAAACTCGACAATCTCGGTAAAGGCGCAGCGACCGCAGCCATTCAAAACATGAACATCATGCTGGCACTTCCGGAAAACCAAGGAATTACATACTAGAGCAATAGACATGGACTTCATAAAATATGCTGCCCAAGGCAATGATTATATTGTCATTGACCCGAATAGAGTAACCCTCCCGATGACGCCAGAGAACATCAAGAAGATCTGCGATCGCAGAACAGGTATTGGTGCCGACGGAATTTTACATAGCCCTCACCTGAAAGGGGGAGGCCTTGGCCTGTTCACTTACAATTCCGACGGTAGTACGTGCGCCAGAAGCGGTAATGGCTTGCGTATTTTCTCTCGCTATCTTATTGACCACGATTACTGCCAATCCAATACCGTACGCATTGCGCTACTTCCAGAAAAGCACCTTGTGGAGGTTCATAAAACCTCCGCGGGCAACCAGTTCGTGGTGAACATGGGAAGTTATTCATTTGAATTCGAAAAGAGCGCATCAACCGGGCAACGTCCAGAGGTGATATTCGATAAGCTGGTCATGCTGGCGGGTCATGAGTTTTCACTGTCCTGCGTGAACATCACAAATCCCTACGGCGTTTTTATTCCTCGCACCGCCAATACCCTTGAACTGTCAACGCTCGTCCCTGAAATTACCGCGCTGGATATCCTGCCCCCGCGTTGCAATCTACTTCTTGCGAAGTCGATTCAGGATAACTGCATAGAACTGACATGCTGGGAGCCTGGAGCGGGGCTTACGCAAGCATCCGGCGGCGGTGCCTGTGCCGCCATGGCCGTGTGCTTCGAAATGGGCTTGGTAGAGGATAGTGCCCTGATCAAGATGCCCGGCGGCAACGTATCGCTGTTTCTGGACCGTGATGGCAGCAGCACATTGATCGGGTCTGTTGCACAGGTGTGTTCCGGTTTCTTCTCGCTTGACTTCGAGAAAACGACTGATCATGCCTACTAATATCCAACTGCGTCCAGCGCTCATGTCGGACCTAGAAGACATTGTTGCGATCTACAATTTTGCAATTGCCGAGGGCAATAGTACCTGCGATGTCTCCCCTATTCCCGCCGAGCAATGGCGTGACTGGCTTGCCGCACATATCGGTAGCCGGCGTCCTGTGTGGGTAGCTGAAGACACCGCTGACGGCCGGATTAAGGCAATCGGCTACCTTGCGCTGTCTTACTTCATGAACGAACGTCCCGGGTACTTCAGAACATCGGATATGGGAGTGTACATACACCCGCAGTATCAAGGAAAGGGCGTGGGCTCCTTGCTGCTGGATTTCGCAATCAATCAGGCTTCAGCGCTGGGTATAGATACATTTGCCACCACTGCTTTTGCACACAATACTGGCAGTATCCGCCTGTTCAAAAAGTTTGGATTCGAGCGCTGGGGCTATTTCCCCAAGGTCGCGAAAGTGAGGAATCAGGACTTTGATCTCATCATGCTGGGTATCCACCTTTCATCGTCTGCGAGCTGAGCAGCCGCCAGTGCTTTAGCACGACGAAATCAATTAAAACCCATCCACCGCACTAAAAATATCTTGTACTGCTCCACAGACTGAACCCAGGTTTTACAACAGCAAATAACAGGACGTTATATGATTTCATCTACTTTGGATCTCTACAACGCTGTCAAAAAAAGGGACACCTCGACCATTGTTGAAACTCTAAAAAAAATCCTTAGCACTGGATTTCGAGTTCATATCCTACCGCTTGCGCTATTCAATACCCATCACCGCCCCCCGCGTTTTCACGTTGAATAACTACCCCGAGGCTTGGAACAAGGAGTACGAGCAGAATAACTATTTCGCATCTGACCCCATTATCAAGCACTGTCTGAGTTCCAATTCCCCAATTACTTGGTCGGAGCAAAGCTTCAGCTCAAACCGGACCCTGTACGAGCATGCAAAGGCATTTGGACTTAGTCATGGATGGACACAGTCCTCTTGGGCAACCCCATGCAGCAAGGGATTCGTTTCGTTATCACGCAGCGCGATCCCTATTTCCAGAAAGGAGCTGGATAGCAAAGAAGCCAGGATGTCATCTCTGGTCAGAGAGGTACACGCCTGCGTATCGGAGGTGCTGATGCCCGCGCACCCTCCACGTCTTCATGAGGCGTTGAGTTTGCGGGAAATAGAGATACTGAAATGGATTGCCGACGGAAAAACCGGAGAAGTCATAGGGCAGTTACTGGGGATAACCGAGCGAACAGTCACCTATCACGCTGTAAGCATCATGCAAAAAATGGATGTCACCAATAGAACAGCTGCCGCAGTCAAAGCGGTCTTGTTAGGCATCATCTGACATTGAGGAGGGTTTGTCGTGGCGCAGTTGATTGGCCTCATCCGCCCGCACGTGGTCGATCACTTCTCGGCCGTATTTGGCCACCTCATGGAACAGGTCGTAGACCACCCAGGCGTTGGGGCACCGCTGGCAGCGGCGGCAACGACATCGCCCAGGGTAACGGCGAACACCGGGCTGGCGGCCAGGCTGAGCAGCGCGGCCAGGGTCAGGCTTCGGGGAATGTGCATAGGTCGACCTCAAGGAAAAGTCCGCGCCGGAACACTACGTACCGGACTGTGAGTGGAGACTCGGCCTTATGACTGCAGCAACCGGGACGGTGTTCCCGGCAGTCCGTCGGTTGCTTGGCGTCGCCCCCGGACATCCCCGTAGATACCGTCTTGTTTAGCCCCGGGCAAGGGCCAGTTGGGCATCGAATGGCTGGCCGGATTTCAGTACGCCATAGGCGATATGCAACAGCTTGCGCATGGCCGCGCAGACGATCTGCTTTCCGGCCTTACCGCGGGCGCGCAGGCGCTGTGCCAGGGCATTGATCGCGGGGTTGTGGGTCATCGAGGTGATCGCCGGCATGTACAGGCCCGCGCGTAGCCGCGCTGAGCCCACACGGGAAATGCGTACGTGCCCTTTATGCTTACCCGAATCCTGTAGCTTCGGATTCAGCCCGGCAAAGGCAGTGATCGCTCGCGCGCTCTCGAACTGCAGCGGATCACCCAGTTCCGCCAGGAGCAGGGCGGCAGTCTGCTCGCCGATACCATCGATGCTGGTCAGCAGATCGCGTTTACCCCGCAGGTCTGGATCATCATCGATATGGTCGCGGATGGTTTTCAGGGTCTCGGCAATCTGCTCTTCGACACGCTGCAGCACTGAGTGAATCGACTCTTGCACGCTGGCATCGGCCACCCCCAGACGATTGCGCTCCATCTGCTCGATCTCCTTGAGATCCTGCAGGCGCCGCACCAGGGCACGCAGACGGCGGATCGCGGCAGGCTCGGGTTGCCAGGCGCGCAGCTCATCTTGATGGTGCTCGCCGTAGCTGGCAATCAGCTTGGCGTCGACCTGATCCGTCTTGACCCGTTGCAACTGGCTTCGCGCGTAATAGGCAATCTGCGCAGGATTCATCACGCAAATCCGGTAGCCCAGCGCGTAAAAGTGCTCAGCCAGCGCCTCGTGGTAGGTACCCGTCGCCTCCATCACGATCCAGGCCCCAGGTTCGCTGTGCTTGTTCAACCACTCCTGCAACACCTGAAAGCCCTCTGCGGCGTTGATCAGCTTGGCCTTGCTGCGGTACTTGCCGTTGGCCTGCAGGGTGGCGATATCGAAACTGTGCTTGGCAATGTCAATGCCGACGATGCTGGACATGCAACCTCCTCAATCCATCCAGAGTGATCATCACTGCACCCGGCCCGGCCTTGTGAATGCGAGCTCTCACTTGAAGTGGGCTCTAGATACCGTTCGAGCTATCTGAGTGAGTGTGGAGGGCCAGGGCACTATCTACGGGTCGGGCTCGAGGCCTAAGGGTGGACACGGCTTCCTGGCTCTCCCCCGATGATCAGTCGGGGACTATCACCCCTTGAGAGGGTGGTAGTCGAGATACAAGGGTGCGCTGTGCGCACCGGGATCCCGCGCGTGAGTCTCGGTGCGCACGGCGCACCCTACCGGACCTGCACACGCCTGCCGTGAACTAGCCTTCAAAGACCACCCTCCCCGGCCCGTAGCCATGAACGAATCCCGCATCGCCGAACTCGATGCTGCCATCCCCGGCCTTGCGCGCAAGATCCGCGTGCTCGAAGCCATCGCCTGGCCGGATGGGATCGAGGAGCGCTTCCTTGCCGACTGGCGGGCCGGTCGTCCGAAACTCCCGGACGTGTCGTTGAAACCTCGGGATCACGGTGCGCAGATCGTAGCCCTGGAAACCCTCGCCAACCAGTGCGACGTGGGCCATCCGGCCGGCGCCTTCCTCGCCGCCACCGCCCGCAGCTATGCCTGCGCCGGGCGCATGCTGGGCGCCATCGGCACGTCGGCCTTCACCGACTATTCCGCACGCCTCTACCAGCGGCCCGACCACTATTACGAGCGGCAGAAAATGACTCCGCTGGATGCAGCGCGCTTCTTCCTCGACACCACTGACGCCCTGCTGGACAGCCGCTGCATTCCCGCCACCGAAGCGACGATCCCGGCCGAGGACTTCGCCGCCTGGATGCGCACCGAGGTGGACGCCTTCTTCGGCCCAGGCCAGGTGCGCGTAGTATTGGACCCGGACCTCGCGTCCAAGGCCATCGCCGGTGCCACGCGCATCCGCCTGCGGGCCTCGGCGCGCTTCTCAGAGCTGGACAAGGCGCAGCTGCTCCAGCACGAAGCCTTCGTACACGTCGCCACAGCGCTGAACGGACGCGCCCAGACGCGCCTGACCAGCCTGGCCCTGGGCGCGCCGCGCACCACCCTGACCCAGGAAGGCATCGCCATGCTGGCCGAGCTGCTCACCGGCAGCATCGACATCCAGCGCCTGCGCCGCGTTGCCCTGCGAGTGGTAGCGGTGCAACAGGCACTCGACGGCGCCGACTTCATCGAGGTGTTCAAGGGCTTCCTGGAGGCCGGGCAGTCGGAAGAGGAGTCCTTCCGCTCGACCCAGCGGGTCTTCCGTGGCGCCGATGTGCATGGCGGCGGCGCCTTCACCAAGGACGCCTGCTACGTGATCGGCATGCTCGGCGTGCATACCCTGCTACGGGTCGCGGTACGCGACAACCGTCCGGAGTTGCTGCGCCAGCTGTTCGCCGGGCGCATGAGCGCGGGCGATGTTGTGCGTATGGCGCCGCCGTTCGAATCCGGTTGGCTGGAACAGCCTCGTTTCGTACCGCCCTGGGCTTCCGACCTGCGCCGCCTGGCGGCCGCGCTGGCGTTCTCTGCCTTCGTCGGGCGGATCAAACTGGAGGTGGTCGATCTGGAGCGGTTTGTGGAGGTGGAGGAGGAATGAACCGCCTGCCCCCTCTCCCTTCAGGGAGAGGGTTGGGGAGAGGGTGGCATCCAGCGGGACCCGACTTCCCTCACCCCAGGCCCCTCTCCCGGAGGGAGAGGGGAGACAAACAAAAAAAGGGGCCCCGAAGGGCCCCTTGAGGGACAGACGCCGCGGCTGTCACACCCACGGCGTCGGGGGTATTGCAGTCGTTCAGGCCGCGCTGAAGGTCTTGTGCGGGTCGATGACGAATTTCTTCGGTACGCCGGCATCGAACTCGTGGTAGCCATTGGGGGCCTGGTCCAGGCTGATGACCTGCACGCCCACCACTTCGGCGATGTTGATGCGGTCCCACATGATCGCTTGCATCAGCGCGCGGTTGTACTTCATCACCGGGGTCTGGCCGGTGTGGAAGCTGTGGGATTTCGCCCAACCGAGGCCGAAGCGGATGCTCAGGGCGCCGATCTTGGCAGCGGCATCCACCGCACCCGGGTCTTCGGTGACGTAGAGGCCGGGGATACCGATCTTGCCGGCCACGCGGGTGACCTGCATCAGCGAGTTGAGCACGGTAGCCGGGGCTTCGTGCTTGGCGCCTTCATGGCCGTGGCCGCGAGCTTCGAAGCCCACCGCATCCACTGCGCAATCCACTTCCGGCTCGCCCAGCAGCGCGGCGATCTGCTCGTGCAGCGGGGTGTCCAGCGACAGGTCGGCGATCTCGAAGCCCTGGGCCTTGGCGTGGGCCAGGCGGGCGGGGTTGAGGTCGCCAACGATGACCACGGCGGCGCCCAGCAGGCGGGCCGAGGCGGCAGCAGCCAGACCAACGGGGCCGGCACCGGCGACATACACGGTGCTGCCCGGGCCGACGCCGGCGGTGACCGCGCCGTGGTAGCCGGTGGGCAGGATGTCGGAGAGGCAGGTCAGGTCACGGATCTTCTCCATGGCCTTGTCGCGGTTCGGCAGTTTCAGCAGGTTGAAGTCGGCGTAGGGCACCAGCACATACTCGGCCTGACCACCGGTCCAGTCGCCCATGTCGACGTAGCCGTAGGCACCGCCGGCGCGGGCCGGGTTGACGGTCAGGCACACGCCGGTGTGCTGCTCCTTGCAGGAGCGGCAGCGGCCGCAGGCCACGTTGAAGGGTACGGATACCAAGTCGCCGATCTGCAGGTTCTCCACGTCACGGCCTTTCTCGATCACCTCACCGGTGATCTCGTGGCCGAGCACCAGGCCGACCTGGGCGGTGGTACGGCCGCGCACCATGTGCTGGTCCGAGCCGCAGATGTTAGTGGAGACGACTTTGAGGATGACCCCGTGTTCGATCTTCTTGCCGCGGGGGTCCTGCATTTTGGGGTAGTCGATCTTCTGGACTTCGACCTTGCCCGAACCGAGATAAACGACACCACGATTACCAGACATGCGTAATTCTCCGTTGTTGTTGTGAACACAAAGGCGCGACCGACGGCCGCGCGGCCTTGCACTGGAGCTTGCATCTGTTGCCGGAACGCGCCGGTGAAACCTGGCAGAGGCGGGTTCCGTGAAAGTAGGGTGCGCCGTGCGCACCATTGCTCTGGAGGAAGAAGGCGCACCCTCTCCCCGGCCCTCTCCCTGAAGGGAGAGGGAGAAACGCCTCAAGCGTTAAGCACCACCGTGCGGTTGGCGTTGAGGAACACCCGGCGTTCGATGTGGTAGCCCACGGCTTTGGCCAGGGTCAGGCACTCGATGTCGCGGCCCTTGGCGATCAGGTCTTCGGGGTAGTGCGCGTGATCCACCGCTTCGACGCCCTGGGCGATGATCGGGCCTTCGTCCAGGTCGTTATTGATGTAATGCGCCGTGGCCCCCACCAGCTTGACCCCCTTCTGGTAGGCCTGGTGGTAGGGCTTGGCGCCCTTGAAGCCGGGCAACAGCGAGTGATGGATGTTGATCGCCCAGCCATCCAGCTTCTTGCACAGCTCGGGCGACAGCACCTGCATGTAGCGGGCGAGCACCACCAGCTCGGCGCCGGATTCCTCGATCACCTGCAGCACACGACGCTCCTGCGCCGGCTTGTCGTTAGGATCGAGGGGGAAGTGGTGGTAGGGAATGCCGTGCCAACGGGCGAGCGGTTCCAGGTCCGGGTGGTTGGACACCACCGCCACCACGTCCATGGCCAGTTGGCCGATGCGCTGGCGATAGAGCAGGTCGTTCAGGCAGTGGTCGGCCTTGGAGACCATCAGCACCACCTTGGCGCGATAGCCCGGCGGCGTCAGTTCCAGCTGCATGTCGAAGGGGGCAAGGCGCTCGGCCAGGCCGGCACGGAAGGCCTGCTCGTCGAAGTCGTCCGGCTGGCGGAACTCGACGCGGATGAAGAAGCGCGAAGACAGCCGGTCATCAAAGGAGTGGTGCTCGGTGACGTAGCAGCGCTGCTCGAAGAGAAAGCGCGTCACCGCATCCACGGTACCGAGCACGCTCGGGCATTGGGCGGTGAGAATCCAGGTATCGGGGGTGCGGCTCATATGCGGACTCCGATGTCATATCTCCCCTCTCCCGCTTGCGGGAGAGGGGCCGGGGGTGAGGGCAGGTCCGCGTGCTGCGGGGCGTCCCTCACCCCAACCCCTCTCCCAAGGGGAGAGGGGCTATTTCAGGCCTTCACCGCCAGTCCGAACTCGGCGCTGGCATCCTGCAGCCAGAGCCAGAAGTAGTCGGAGAAGCTGCGGCGGATCAGCAGTTCCCAGGTGTCTTCGCCGGTGTGGCGGATCACCAGCGAGGCCTTAGCGAAGTTGCTGCCCACGGCCTTGCCCACCGGGAAGTTGCTCGGGTGCACGTCATAAGGCGTCGACTTCATCAGCACCTCGCGGGCCTTGGGCCCGGAGAGCTCGAGGATGGTCTGGCCGCCGCTGACGTTGACCACGGAAATGTGCTGGCCCTCCAGCGCCTTGCGCAGGCGCTGTTCGACCTCGAACTCCTGGCCGCTCGGCACGATCAGCAGCCACTCGTCCGGCCCCAGCCACTGCAGCGAGGTGTCGCCGCTGGCCACCAGGGTCAGTGCCACCGGCAGCTCAAGGCCCAGGGCGCTGTGCACGCCGCCGGCGAAGGCCGGGTCCTTGGCGTCGCCACGGATCACCAGATGGCCGAGGAGTTTCTTCTCGCGCAGGGTCACCCCTGCGCTGCTCTTGCCTTTGCGTGCCGCCTCGTCGAGGCCGGCGTGGTACAGCGGCGATTCGGCGTGGGCGGAGTCGGGGCGCTGTTTGTAGACGTTCACGTTAGACATTCTGGCGGTCCCCTTTCGGGTCATAGAACACGGAGCTGCAGATTTCGGCTTCGATCACACTGCCATCGGCCAGCGGCGCGAACACGCGCTCGCCCATGCGTTTCAGGCCGCCCTTGACCACGGCCATGGCGAAGGAATAGCCCATGGTCGAGCTCATGTAGCTGGAGGTGACGTGGCCGACCATCTTCATCGGGATGGACTGCTTCGGATCGAACACCAGCTGGGCACCTTCCGGCAGCACCTTGTTCGGGTCGATGGGCTTGAGGCCCACCAGCTGTTTGCGGTCTTCGCGCACGCAGTCCTCACGGTTCATGCCGCGCCAGCCGATCCAGGAGAAGGCCTTGCTGCGGCCAACGCACCAGCCCATGTTCAGGTCGTCCGGGGTCACCGAGCCGTCGGTGTCCTGACCGACGATGATGAAGCCCTTCTCGGCCCGCAGTACGTGCATGGTTTCAGTGCCGTAGGGGGTCAGGTTGTACTTCTTGCCGGCCTCGACGATTTTTTCCCACACGCCCAGGGCGTAGTCGGCCTGCACGTTGACTTCGTAGGACAGCTCACCGGTGAAGGAGATGCGGAACACCCGTGCCGGTACGCCACCCACCTGGCCTTCCTTCCAGGTCATGAAGGGGAAGGCATCCTTGTCCAGGTCGATGTCGGTGACTTCGGCCAACAGCTTGCGGCTGTTGGGGCCGGACAGGGTCATGGTGGCCCAGTGGTCGGTGACCGAGGTGAAGTACACCTTCAGCTCCGGCCATTCGGTCTGGTGGTAGATCTCCAGCCATTCCATTACGCGGGCGGCGCCGCCGGTGGTGGTGGTCATGATGAAGTGGTTCTCGCCGACGCAGGCGGTCACGCCGTCGTCGAAGACCATGCCGTCTTCCTTGCACATCAGGCCGTAGCGGGCCTTGCCCACGTCCAGCTTGGTCCAGGCGTTGGTGTACACGCGGTTGAGGAACTCGCGCGCATCCGGGCCCTGGATGTCGATCTTGCCCAGGGTGGAGGCATCGAGGATGCCCACGCTGTCACGCACGGCCTTGCATTCGCGGGCCACGGCGGCGTGCATGTCTTCGCCACGCTTGGGGAAGTACCAGGGGCGCTTCCACTGGCCGACGTCTTCGAACTCCGCGCCCTGCTCCAGGTGCCAGCGGTGCATGGCGGTGTAACGCTTGGGCTCGAACAGGTGGCCACAGTGACGGCCCGCCACGGCGCCGAAGGTCACCGGGGTGTAGTTCGGGCGGAACATAGTGGTGCCCATCTCGGTGATGCTAATGCCCAGCGAGCGGGCGGCGATGGCCAGGCCGTTGATGTTGCCCAGCTTGCCCTGGTCGGTACCGAAGCCCAGCGCGGTGTAGCGCTTGACGTGCTCGACCGACTCGAAGCCCTCGCGGGTCGCCAGCTCGATACCGGCAGAGGTGACGTCGTTCTGCAGGTCGACGAACTGCTTCGGCGCACGGGAGGTGGATTTGTCGTGGGGCACCTGGAACAGCGCCACGGTGGCCTCTTCCTTGCGCTTCTCGGTCTTCGGCAGGCTGCCTTCGACCGCCTTGAAGCCCGCTTCGGTGGCGGCCTTGGCGCCCGCTTCGAAACCGTCGGCCAGGGCATCGCCCAGGCCAAACACGCCATTCACGGCGCCGGCGCAGTGACGCTTCTGGAAACCTTCGCCGGGAACGAAGGCGAGGATGTCTTCACGCCAGATCGGCTTGCCGCCCAGGTGGGACGCCAGGTGTACCACCGGGCTGTAGCCGCCGGAGCTGACGATCAGGTCGCAGTCCACCACTTCGCCGGGGCTGGTGACCTTGTGGTTCTTCAGGTCGATGGCGCAGATGCGGGCACCGCTGACGCGCTTGCTGCCACGGGCCTCGACCACGGCACTGCCGGTGAGGATGCGCACGCCACGGGCGCGGGCTTCTTCCACCCAGGCGCCGCGCGGGTTGCTGCGGGCATCGGCCACGGCCACCACCTGCTGGCCGGCGTCGAGCCAATCCAGCACCACGCGGTAGGCGTAGTCGTTGTTGGTGGACAGCACCAGCTGGCGGCCCGGGGCCACGCCGTAGCGGTTCACGTAGGTGGATACGGCGCCGGCGAGCATGTTGCCCGGCACGTCGTTGTTGGAATACACCAGCGGACGCTCGTGGGCGCCGGCGGCCAGCACCACGCGCTTGGCGCGGACGCGATGGACGCGGTGACGAGCCTGGCCACGGGGGGCGACTTCGCCGAGGTGATCGGTCAGGCGCTGGTGGATGGTGAGGAAGTTGTGGTCGTGGTAGCCGTTCACCGTGGCGCGCGGCAGCAGGGTCACTTCCGGCAGTTTCTCCAGCTCGGCGATAGCCTTGGCCACCCACTCGGAAGCGGGCTTGCCGTCCAGGGTTTCGCGGGTATCCAGCAGGCTGCCGCCGAACTCTTCCTGTTCGTCAGCCAGGATCACACGGGCACCGCTGCGAGCGGCGGCCAGGGCAGCGGCCAGGCCCGCCGGGCCGGCACCGACCACCAGCACGTCACAGTACTGGTTCATGTGGTCGTAGATGTCCGGGTCGACTTCCAGCGGCGAACGACCGAGGCCAGCCGCCTTGCGGATGTACTTCTCGTAGGTCAGCCACAGGTTCTGCGGGTACATGAAGGTCTTGTAGTAGAACCCGGGCGGCATCATCTTGCCGCCGACCTTGCCGAGAATGCCCATCACGTCGTTGTTCACGCTCGGCCAGCCGTTGGTGCTGCTGGCCACCAGGCCCGCGTACAGCGCCTGCTGGGTGGCGCGCACGTTGGGCACCTGGGCGCTCTCGGTGGAACCGAGTTGCAGCACGGCGTTGGGCTCTTCGGCACCGGCGGCGACGATGCCGCGCGGACGGGAGTACTTGAAGCTGCGGCCAACGATGTCGACGCCGTTGGCCAGCAAGGCGGCGGCCAGGGTATCACCGGCGAACCCCTGGAAGTTCTCGCCGTTGAAGGTGAAGGTCAGCGGCTGGCTGCGATCGACGCGGCCGCCCTTGGGAAGACGGTTGACCTGGCTCATGCCGTTACTCCTGCGGTCGCGGCTTTCTTCTCGCCGACGTTGGCCTCGGTGACAGTGGGCTTCTCACCGATCTTGTAGGTTTCGAGGATCTCGTAGCTCACGGTGTGGCGCGTGGCGTTGAAATACTTGCGGCAGCCGGCGGCGTGCACCCACAGCTCGTGGTGGATGCCGCGCGGGTTGTCGCGGAAGAAGATGTAGTCGCCCCACTCCTCGTCGGTGCAGGCGTTGGGGTCCAGGGGACGCGGGATGTGCGCCTGGCCCTTGGCATGGAATTCCTCTTCGGAGCGCAGCTCGCCACAGTAAGGACAGAAGATGTGCAGCATGGCGGTTCTCCTTAGTGAGCCACGGCAGCAGCGCCGTGCTCGTCGATCAGTGCGCCAGAGTGGAAACGGTCGATGGAGAAGGGCTTGGCCAGCGGGTGCATCTCGCCACGCGCCAGGCTCGCCGCGAAGACGTGGCCCGAACCCGGGGTGGCCTTGAAGCCGCCGGTGCCCCAACCGCAGTTGAAGAACAGGTTCTTCACCGGGGTCTTGGAGATGATCGGGCAAGCGTCAGGCGTGGTATCCACGATGCCGCCCCACTGCCGGTTCATGCGCACGCGGGAAAGAATCGGGAACATCTCCACGATGGCCTGCAGGGTGTGTTCGATGGTCCCGTAGGAGCCGCGCTGGCCGTAGCCGTTGTAGCCGTCGATACCGGCACCGATGACCAGGTCGCCCTTGTCCGACTGGCTGATGTAGCCATGCACGGCGTTGGACATGATCACGCTGTGGATGATCGGCTTGATCGGCTCGGACACCAGGGCCTGCAGCGGGTGGGATTCCAGCGGCAGGCGGAAGCCGGCCTGCTTGGCCATGTGGCCGGAGTTACCGGCGGTGACCACGCCGACGCGCTTGGCGCCGATGAAGCCGCGATTGGTTTCGACACCGATCACCGCGCCATCCTGCTTGCGGAAACCGAGCACCTCGGTGTTCTGCAGCAGGTCGACGCCCAGGGCGTCGGCAGCACGGGCGTAGCCCCAGGCCACGGCATCGTGACGGGCCACGCCGCCGCGACGCTGAACGGTGGAACCCATGATCGGATAACGGGTGTTCTTGCTGCAGTCGAGGAAGGGAATCTCCTCGGCTACCTGGCGGGCGTCCAGCAGTTCGCCGTCGACGCCGTTCAGGCGGTTGGCGTTCACCCGGCGCGCCGAGTCACGCATGTCCTGCAGGGTGTGGCAGAGGTTGTAGACGCCACGCTGGGAGAACATCACGTTGTAGTTCAGGTCCTGGGACAGGCCTTCCCACAGTTTCATCGCGTGCTCGTACAGCTGCGCCGCCTCGTCCCACAGGTAGTTGGAGCGGACGATGGTGGTGTTGCGCGCGGTGTTGCCACCACCCAGCCAGCCCTTCTCCACCACCGCGACGTTCTTCACGCCGAATTCCTTGGCCAGGTAGTAGGCAGTGGCCAGACCGTGGCCGCCACCGCCGACGATGATCACGTCATAAACCGGCTTCGGCGTCGGGTTGCGCCACATGCGTTGCCAGTTCTCGTGGTGGCTCAGGGAGTGCTTGAACAGACCGAAGCCGGAATAACGTTGCATGGAATGCTCCTGGTTCTACTCCCCTCTCCCACTTGTGGGAGAGGGGCCGGGGGAGAGGGTGAATTGGCTCAGCGGTAGACGGGGAAGTCGACGCAGAGGCCGGCGACCTGTTTGGCCACCTGGGCTTCGACGTCGGCATCGCCGAGGTGGTCGAGGATGTCGCAGATCCAGCCAGCCAGCTCGGTGGACTGCTCTTCCTTGAAGCCACGGCTGGTGATGGCCGGGGTGCCGATGCGGATGCCCGAGGTCACGAAGGGCGACTGCGGGTCGTTGGGTACGGCGTTCTTGTTCACGGTGATGCCGGCGCGGCCGAGGGCGGCGTCCGCTTCCTTGCCGGTCTTGCCCTGCTTGATCAGGCTGACCAGGAACAGGTGGTTGTCGGTGCCGCCGGAGACCACGTCATAGCCGCGCTCGATGAACACCTTGGCCATCGCCTGGGCGTTCTGGATCACCTGGGCCTGGTACTCCTTGAAGCCAGGCTCCAGCGCCTCCTTGAAGCACACCGCCTTGGCGGCGATCACGTGCATCAGCGGACCACCCTGGGCGCCGGGGAAGACGGCAGAGTTCAGCTTCTTCTCGATCTCTTCATTGGACTTGGCCAGGATCAGGCCGCCACGCGGACCGCGCAGGGTCTTGTGGGTGGTGGTGGTGACCACGTCGGCGTAGGGCAGCGGGTTGGGGTACAGGCCGGCGGCAACCAGGCCAGCAACGTGGGCCATGTCGACGAACAGCAGCGCACCCACCTTGTCGGCGATGGCGCGGAAGCGCGGGAAATCGAGGGTCTTGGAGTAGGCGGAGAAGCCGGCGACGATCATCTTCGGCTTGTGCTCCACGGCCAGGCGCTCGACTTCGTCGTAATCGATCAGGCCGGTGGCGGTGTTCAGGCCGTACTGCACGGCGTTGTACAGCTTGCCGGAGGACGACACCTTGGCGCCGTGGGTCAGGTGGCCGCCATGGGCCAGGCTCATGCCGAGAATGGTGTCACCGGCGTTCAGCAGGGCCAGGTAGACGGCGCTGTTGGCCTGGGAGCCGGAGTGCGGCTGGACGTTGGCGTAGTCGGCACCGAACAGTTGCTTGGCGCGGTCGATGGCCAGCTGTTCGACCTTGTCGACGAACTCGCAGCCACCGTAGTAGCGCTTGCCTGGATAGCCTTCGGCGTACTTGTTGGTCAGGCCGCTGCCCTGGGCTTCCATCACGCGCTTGCTGGTGTAGTTTTCCGAGGCGATCAGCTCGATGTGGTCTTCCTGACGGTGCTCTTCTTCCTGCATCGCGCTGAACAGTTCGTCGTCGTAACCCTGGATCTGGTCTTGCTTGCTGAACATCGATGATCTCCTGCGACAACCCGCTGTCGTCTCTGTTGTTTTGGGGGCCCTGCACCGATGACTGGAAGACGGTCGGCACCTGCCTGTTGCGACCGATTGTGCGAAATAGCCCGACACCCCGTTTGCCTGTTTGCGACGTGTAAATGCCCAAACCTACCCAGGCAGCGAAGTAAAACCGTTCGATTAGCGGCGACCTCCCTGCCGGCCCCCGGATATCACGCAGGGACGCCGCTGATGCGGGGCTGGAATGGGTGTAAGCTGAACCCCGGCGCAGGCCAGCTCCCGCGCCGCAGAACAATAAAAAGACAGAACTGCATTTCGACTTCTGCCTCACCCGCCTATACCCAAAAACGACAGTCGATGCAGTGGAGGAAGAACCAATGGCTGTTGCGAACCTTGCGGCGCCGCCCGTCGACAAACCATCAGGCCAGGTCCGGCCGGCCGGAGTGAAGACCTTCGGTTTCCTGCTGATCCCCAACTTCACCACCATCGGCTTCGCCTCGGCGATCGAGACCCTGCGCATGGCCAACCTGGCCGCCAAGCGCACCCTGTTCCGTACCCTGCTGATCGCCGCCGACCACGAACCGGTACAAGCCAGCAACGGCATGCGCGTGGTCCCCGACCACAGCCTAGACGACGCACCCAAACTGGACGCCCTGTTCGTCGTCGGTTCCAACCCCATGCCGACCCGCTACGACCGCCGCATGCTGCACTGGGTACGCAAGCTGGCCCAGCACGACGTGGCGCTGGGCGGCATCTGCACCGGCAGCCACCTGCTGGCCAGCGCCGAGTTGCTCAAGGGCTACCGCTGCACCGTGCACTGGGAAGACATCGAGCAGGTGAAGGACAAGTTCCCTGGCATCATCATTTCCAACCAGCTGTTCGAGCTGGACCGCGACCGCTACACCTGCTCCGGCGGCACGGCGTCCATGGACATGACCCTGCAGTTGATCGCCCGCGAGCCGGGCGGCGTGGAAATCGCCACCCGCGCCGCCGAACTGCTGCTCTGCGACCGCATGCGTGGCGCCCGCGAACAACAGCGCGTTCCGCTGCGACAGAAGCTCGGCCACGCCCAACCGAAGCTGAGCCAGATCGTCGCGATCATGGAAGCCAACCTGGAAGAACCGCTGGAACTGGAAGAGCTGGCCCAGCTCAACGAAGTGTCGGTGCGCCAACTGGAACGCCTGTTCCACAAGTACCTGGACCGAACCCCCAGCCAGTACTATCTGGAGCTGCGCCTGAACCGCGCCCGCGACCTGCTGCTGCGCAGCGAATCCCAGGTACGCGACATCGCCCTGGCCTGCGGCTTCGCCTCCCCGGCGCACTTCTCCAAGTGCTACAGCCGCTTCTTCGGCCACTCACCGCGCGGGGAGCGCAAGCAGAGTCCACTGATCCAGTAGGGTGCGCCATGCGCACCTGCACGAAGCCAATCCCGCAATCGGTGCGCACAGCGCACCCTACGCGACAACATCTTCGGCCACTCGCCGCAGGGGAGCGCAAGCAGAGCCCGCTGATCCAGTAGGGTGCGCCATGCGCACCTGCGCGAAGCCAATCCCGCAATCGGTGCGCACACACAGCGCACCCTATGGTCTGCTTTGAAGCGACAACTTCTAAGGCCGTACCCGCTTGGGGTACGGCTTCCACAGCCTCATCGAATCCCTTCGAACCCGGAATCACTCACTGCAAATCGGCCTGCGCGAGTCCAGGTGCCACCTGCCGCGCCCGCCCCTTGCGGCTGTCGAGCAGCCCCAGGCAGACGATTACGACCGTTAGCATGCCGGTGGCCAGCAGCTCCGCACGATGGTCCGGCATCGCCAGCATGATGCCGAGCACCGACAGGATGAACAGGATCACCAGCCAGGTCAGCCAGGGATACAGCCACATGCTGAATTCCAGCGGCTTGCCCGAGGCGACCAGTTGGCGGCGCATCCGCAACTGCGAGATGGCGATCACCAGATACACCAGCAGGGCCACGGCGCCGGAGCTGGCGAGAAGGAAGGCGAAGACCTTCTCCGGCGCGAAGTAGTTGATGATCGTGGTGAGGAAGCCCACTGCGGTGCTGGCCAGCACGGCGGCGTAGGGCACCGCCTTCGGCGAGGTCTTCTGCAGCAAGCGCGGGGCGTCGCCGCGCTTGCTGAGGGAGAAGACCATGCGCGAGGCGGTATAGATGGCCGAGTTCAGACAGCTGGCCACGGCGACCAGCACCACGATGTCGACGATCAGCTTGGCGTTGGGGATGTTCATGATCTCCAGGGCGCGCTGGTACGAGCCGGCCTCGGTGAGCAGCGGGTCGTTCCACGGCACGATGGAGATGATCAGGAAGATCGACACGATGTAGAAGATGCCCATCCGCCAGACCACTGAGTTGGTCGCCCGGGTGATCTGCTTCGCCGGGTTCTTCGACTCCGCGGCGGCGATGGTGACGATTTCCGTACCCATGAAGCTGAACACCGTGGTCAGCAGCGCCCCGAGCACCGTGCTGAAACCGTTGGGCATGAAGCCTCCATGCTCCTGGGTGAGCCTCATCACGCCGCTGACCTCACGGTCAGGCAGCCCGCCGCTGAGGGCGAAGAAGCCGAGGATGATGAAACCGATCACCGCGATGACCTTGAGCAGGGCGAACCAGAACTCGAACTCGCCGTAGCGTGCCACGCTGAACAGGTTGGTCGCGGTGAGCAGGGCAGTAACCGCCAGGGCGAACTGCCAGGTCGCCACCGCCGGGAACCAGGCGTTGAGGATGGCTGCGGCGGCGACCGCCTCCAGCGGGATCACCAGCACCCAGAACCACCAGTACAGCCAGCCGATGGAAAAGCCCGCCCAGCGGCCGATAGCCCGTTCCGCGTAGGTGGAGAAGGAGCCGGTATCGGGCGCGGCCACAGCCATCTCGCCGAGCATGCGCATGACCAGCACCACCAGCGTGCCGGAGATCAGATAGGCCAGGATCGCCGCCGGACCGGCGGAAGCGATGGCGTGGCCGGAGCCGACGAACAGGCCGGCGCCGATGGCGCCAGCGATGGACAGCATAGTGACGTGGCGCTGCTTGAGTTCGGCGGCCAGGGCCGGGCCACCGGTGGAAACAGGCGTGGACATCGTGGTTACCCTCGTATTCTTGTTGGACTGGGGTCTTTCGCGGAACGGAGTGGAATCGATCAGGACGGCGTCGCGAACGCCTCCTGCACGGCGGCGGCGATACCCTCGGTGCACACCTGCAGGATCAGCTCGCCCTTCTCGCGGCTGGCGTTCTTCGCCGAAGAGAGCGTGCCGCAGGCCGGCGTGCGCTCGGGGATCACCGGGAACACGTCGTAGGGCGGGAAAGTGGCGGGGGGGTGGTCGACGACTTTGTCCATGTCCACCAGGTTCGGGTAGAGGGCCAGCATCAGCGAGGTTTCGAAGACGCCGCCGTGCTCGATGTCCCAGCCGAGGAAACCTTCCGGATAGAGTGCCTCGATCACCGCCGGGTCCCTGATGAAGTCCCAGTAGGACAGCACCACCACCTTGAAGTCCTGGATGCCGGCATAGCGCAATTCGCGCAGGGCGAGGTCGATGCCTTCGACGATGAACATGGAGTTTTCGTAGTGCCCGTTCATCAGCACCAGGCGGCGCACGCCATGGCGCGCCAGCTCGCGGATGATGTCCTGCACCGTGCCGGTCAGGGTCGCGCCATCCAGGCTGGTGGTGCCGGGAAAATGGTTGCCGCCGCCGGATTTCTGCTGCGACTTGTAGCCGTACTGCAATCCCGGCAGCACCAGCGCGTCGATGCGCTCGGCGACTCGTTTGCAAACGGCGGTGGGCAGCAGTACATCGACGTTCATGCACATGTGATGGCCATGCTGCTCCAGCGCGCCGACCGGCAACAGCATGACGCAGTCCCCCCTGGCGACCCTGGCTTCGTATTCCTTCCAGGTCAGCTCGCCCACGAAAACGCTCTTGCTCATCGATACTTCTCCAACAGTTGCTCATCCCGGCCAGGAGCCGGGGATTCGTTCACTCGCCGCGCAGGATCAGCGCATTGGCGCTGTCCCAGCCGGCGAATACCCTCTGCCCGCCCTGCAGGCCAAGACCGGCGTATTCGGCGTGCGGTTTCTGTACCTGCAGCTCCAGTCCGCTAGCGGTTTCCAGGTGGATGTTCACCATCGAGCCGATGAACTCCTCGCCGACCACGCGGCATTCCAGGCGATTGGGCAGGGCTGCCCGTTCGCCAAGCTGGATATGGTCTGCGCTCAGACAGACGCTCACCTGATCGCCGGAGACGACCGTGCGCTCCTTCGGCGGACGTGCCAGGAAAGCGCCGTGCTCCGATTCGATGCGCACCAGCCCGGTCTCGTCGAAGCCGGCGACGTTACCGCCGAGGATGTTCTTGCCGCCGACGAACTCGGCGACGAAGCGGTTGTGCGGCTCGCGGAACACCGCCTGCGGCGTGCCAACCTGCTCGATCCGGCCGCGGCTCATGATCACCACGCGATCGGCCATGGCGAAGGCTTCCGACTGGCTGTGGGTGACATACACGAAGGTGATGCCCAGATCCTTCTGCAGCCCGGTCAGCACGCCCTGCATACGCACACTGAGATGGGCATCGAGGGCACTCAGCGGTTCGTCGAGCAGCAGGATCGGCGGCTCGGTGACCAGCGAACGGGCCAACGCCACGCGCTGGCGCTGGCCACCGGAGAGCTGGGCGATGTCGCGCGTGGCGAATTCGGCGAGGCCGAGGCGATCCAGCCATTCGAGTGCCTTGCGGTGTCGCTCGGCCTTGGCCATGCCGCGCATTTTCAGGCCGAACTCGACGTTCTCGACCACGTTGAGGAACGGGAACAGCGCCAGGTTCTGCCAGACCAGCGGGGTATCGCGCTCCCAGGAGCGAAGATCGTTGATCCGCTCGCCGTTCAGGCGGATCTCGCCCTCGCTCGGCTTCTCCAGCCCGGCGAGCATGCGCAGCGTGGTGGTCTTGCCACAGCCGCTGGAACCCATGATCGCGACGAACTCGCCCTTGTAGATCTCCAGATTCATGCGCTCGACGGCGACGAACTCGCCGAAGTGCTTGACCACATTATCGAACACGACCAGCGGCTGACTCATGGTGGGGTTACCTGTGATTCGAATGGTTGTCGGGGGCTCAGGCCGGCTTACGCCGGCGTATCAGCAGCAGTTGCGCGAGGATCACCAGGACCGTGGTGGTGATGAACACCAAGGTGCCAATGGCGTTGATGGTCGGGCTGACCTGGCCCTGCAGGGTGCTGAGGATGCGCATCGGCACCGTTTCGTTGAGCCCGGAGACGAACCAGGCGACGGCGAATTCGTCGAAGGACACCGCCATGGTCACGAACAGCGCGGCGAAGATGCTCGGCGCGGCGAATGGCAGGATCACATGGCGCATGGCCTTCCACTGGCTGGCGCCCAGGTTCCAGGCGGCGGCTTCGAGGATCGGGTCCATCTGCGCCAGGCGCATGCGTATCACAGCCATGGCGAAGGGTGCGCACATCACGATGTGGGCGATCATCACCGCGTGGATTTCGCCGGACAGGCCGACGCGGGAGAGGAACGCCAGCATCGCCAGGCCCATGATCACCACCGGAATGGTCGGCGGCAGCAGGGCAAGCGCCATGTACACCGGCTTGCCGAAGAAGTGGTAGCGGAAGTCGGTATAGGCCGCGGTGAAGCCGAGGAAGGTGGACACCAGCGACACCACCACGGCGACCTTCAGGCTGTTGCCGAACGCCTGCCACACCGCCGGATCGCCGGCCACCGTCTGGTACCAGTGCAGGCTGAACCCACCCAGCGGCAGTGACGGGAAGCGGTCCACATTGAAGGAGAACACGATACTGCCGAGGATCGGCGTGAAGATGAACAGGAACACCAGCCCCACGTAGCCACGCAGCAGGAAGTTGATCAGGCGATGCTCGTTCATGCGCGCCTCCGGTAGGCGAAGCGGACCGCTGCAAAAGCTACCAACAGCAATGTTGCGATCATCATCGTGGCGATCACCGCGGCGCGCGGCCATTGCTGGCCGGCTTTGGTGGTGTCGGCGATCAGGGTGCTGAGGGTCGGTGGCTGGCCGCCGCCGAGGTAGAGCGGGCTGACGAAATCGCCGAAAGTGAGGATGAAGCAGAACAACGCCGCCACCACGATGCCGGTGCGCGCCGACGGCACCACCACCCGCAGCACCGTGCGCAGGCGGCCACAACCGAGGTTGTGCGCGGCCTCCACCAGCGAACGGTCCATGTACATCAGGCTGAACACCTGCAGTACCACCACCAGCGGCAGACACAGGGTGAAGTAGCCGACGTAGGTGCCGAACACGCTGTTCAACATTGGCAATGCGCCGATGCCGAACTGGCCGAGCAAGGCATTGAGGATGCCGTTGTCGGCGAGGAACACCTGCCAGGAGTAGGTGCGCACCAGGTAGCTGGTGAAGAACGGCGTGATCAGCAGCAGTATCGCCAGTTGCCGGGCCGAGGCGCGGAACTTGAAGGCGATGGCGTAGGCGCAGGGGAACGCCAGCAGGCTGATCAGCAGCGTGGCCCCCGCGGCCATGGCCAGGGTGTGCGCATAGGCATCCCAGAAGTAGCCGCGACCGAGCACGTAGCTCCAGTTCAGCCACTCGAAGGTCGGCACCATGCGGAAGTTGCGCACCATCCAGAAACTGATGGTGACCAGGAACACCAGCGGAAAAACGAAGAAGGCCAGTTGCCAGAACAGCATGGGCAGCGAGAAACCAAGGCCGTACCAGGGCCGGTAGCCGCGCTTGCGGCCGGGGCTGACCCGGGGGCTTTCGATTTCGGCAGCTGGCGGAGCGGTTTGCAGCTTGTGTAGCGTCATTGCCGTTGCCTCCGAGTGCCCTCAGGCGCCCTTGTACTCTGACCAGAAGTCGTTCCACTCCTCCAGGCCCTGCTGTATCGGCAGCTGGCGGTACTGAATGCGGCCCTCGCGGATGTCGTCCATCACGTTGCGCTGGCCGAGCAGCATGCCCTGGCGCCTGGCTTCGGCCGGATCGACCTGGTTGAGCAGCGCCCAACCGCGCTGGCTGGGGATGAGGGCGGGGTAGGCGAGCATCCGCGCCGACTTCACCTGGCCTTCGGGCGAGGTGATGTACTGGATGAACTTCTTCGCCAGTTCCGGACTGCGAGCGTTCCTGGCGATGCAGTAGGACTCGGTCCACTGCAGGCCGCCTTCTTCCGGCACCACTGTCTTCACTGGTGCCCCGGAGCGCTGCAGCACGCCGGTGATCCAGTCGCCGATACCGCACATTGCCTGGATCTGGCCGTTCTTCAGCGACGAGAAGGTGCCGCCGTAGTCAAAGAACCCGCCGATCTGCGGGCGCAGGGTCATCATCTTCTCCTGCACACCCTTCCAGCTCTTCGCGTCGATGTCATAGGGATGCTTGTTGCCGTTGTACAGGCTGATCTGGCCGAGATTCGGCAGGTGCCAGTCGAAGTGCCCGACCTTGCCCTTGAGCGACTCGTCCCAGAACATCCCGTAGCTACGTACCTTCGATTCGGGAACCAGCTGGGTGTTGTAGGCAATACCGAGGAAACCGAAACGGATCAGCACCGAATACAGCGCGTTGCCGTCCCAGTGGCCGGGGAAGTGCTGGAATTCCGGGAAGAAGTCGTCGAACGGATAGTCGGCGGGGTCCAGGCGCTCGATGTACTCGGCAGCCTTCAGCTGCTGCACGTATTCGGCGTCGGACAGGATCAGGTCGAAGGTACCGGGCGGTGACTGGGAAATCAGCCCGAGCATGTTGTCGCCACCGGTGTAGTACTTGGCGCGGACCTTGACCCCATGCTGGCGCTCGAAGTCGGCGACGATATCCGGCTCCGCGTGGCCGGCCCAAGCCAGGATCACCAGTTCCTTTTCCGCCGCGGCGGCACTGCGCATTGGAAGCAGACTGGAAAGCGCGACACCACCGGCCAGAACCCCGGTGCTGATCATGAAGTTACGGCGTGAAAGGTCGGTACGGTTCTTCATTGTTGTCTCTCCTGAAGCGTGGAAAGGTGTTGCCGTTATTCCTGGCCTTCCTGGTTTGTCGTCGGTTTGCTCCTGACGTGCATGGAGAACCCGCCAGTCTGTTGGCATGACAGGCATCGAAGTGGATCAGTGTGGTTTTTGCACCGGATGTACCGGGGGCCGGTGCTGCTGGACGGCTCTGCGGAGCGCAGACGGTCTTCTATTGATGGCCGTTTTAGCAAAATCGACGCCCCGGCTTTTGTACGAATCCGACCCGAAGTTGGCAGGATCGCCAGTCCTCAGTCGTCCGCCAGGGCCTTGTGCGCCGTCTCGCAGATGCACAGCATCGCCAGCAGCGCCACGGCCGCCGCCGCTACCAGCATCCAGGCCGGAGCCATCTTGTCGCCGGTCTGGCTGATCAGCCAGGTGGCGATGAACGGTGCGGTGCCGCCAAACAGGGCGTTGGCGGTGTTGAAGCTGAAGGCAAAACCGCTGTAGCGCACCCGCGTCGGGAAAACTTCCGCGAGGAAACACGGCAGGGTGCCGTCGTTCATCGCCAGCATCAGGCCGAAGGCGATCTGGATCAGCAGGATGAAGGCGAAGCCCTGGCCTTCCAGCAAGCCGAACAGCGGTAGCGTGAGCGCGAGGAACAGCAGCGACGCGGCAATCAGCATGGTCTTGCGGCCGAAGCGGTCGGACAGCTTGCCCATCAGGAAGATGAAACCGATGTAGGTCGCCAGTGACACGGTGGAGGCCAGGAAGGAATCGGTTTCGGTCATGCCCATCTCGGTGGAGAGGTAGGTCGGCATGTAGCTGAGGATCAGGTAGAAGGCCACCGCGTTGAGGCAGGTGACGCCAATGGCCACCAGCACCTTCACACGGTGCACACCCATGAGTTCGCGGATCGGCACCTTGTGCTCGGCTTCCTTCTTCTCCATGGCCTGTTCCATTTCGCGGAACTTGGGTGTGTCCTGCAGGTGCAGGCGGATGTAGCGGCCAATCAGCCCCAGGGGCGCCGCCAGCAGGAAGGGAATGCGCCAGCCCCAGCTGTGCAGTTGCTCGGTGTCCAGCTGCGAATAGAGCAGTGCCGCGAACAACGAGCCGAACAGCAGCCCCGCCGCGGTGCTGGCCGGCACCAGGCAGGTGTAGAAGCCGCGCTTGTTGTCCGGGGCGTACTCGGCGAGGAAGGCCGCCGCGCCGGCGTATTCTCCGGAGGCGGAGAAGCCCTGCACCAGCCGGATCAGCAGGAGCAGCAGCGGCGCGAACATGCCCACCTGGGCGTAGGTCGGCAGCAACGCGATGCAGAAGGTGGCGCCGGACATGATGAGGATGGACAGGGACAGGGCGTTACGCCGGCCGTAACGGTCGCCGATATGGCCCCAGACGATGCCGCCGATGGGGCGGACGATGAAGGAGATCGCGAACACCGCGAAGGCCGCCAGCAGGCCGGTGGTCTTGTCGGTGGCAGGGAAGAACACGACGGCTATCACCGCCGCCAGGTAACCGTAGGCGGCGTAATCGAACCACTCGACGAAGTTGCCCATGAAGCTGGCGGTCGCCGCGCGGCGGAGCGTGCTGCGCTCGCTGCTGGCCATCTGGCTTCCGGCCTGGCCGTAGGCCAGGGTCTGATTGGATGAGCTCATCGGGCACCCCCTTCATACGGGAGTTGCGCCTGGATGCCTGGAGTATGGACGGGAGTGCCCCGACCGTTGTTGAAGGACACACTGTCGGCCGCTCCCCATAGGAGCGTTCCTGCAATAAACCTGACCATCGCCTGTACCTCTATTGTTATGTCGTGTAGTTCGGCAGCGGGTAGTCAAAGGGCGGCGCGTGCGCAGGGTCTGGACCCCGTGAATGCCGCGCGTCGATTCTTGTTGTGGTGATGCGTGAAACCACGGCCCGCGCAGGAGGTCGGCGCTGCGCGGGCGTGGACTGGATCATTTGCGGATGATGTTTTTCTCCGGGCCGTAGGGGAACTTGGTGATGTTCTCGGCATCGTTCTCGTTGACGATCAGGATGTCGTGCTCGCGGTAGCCACCGGCACCCGGCAGGCCTTCCGGCAGCATGATCATCGGTTCCATGGACACCACCATGCCCGGCTCCAGCACAGTGTCGATGTCCTCACGCAGCTCCAGCCCGGCCTCGCGGCCGTAGTAGTGGCTGAGGGTGCCGAAGGAGTGGCCGTAGCCGAAGGTGCGGTATTGCAGCACATCGTGCTTGAGGAAGATTTCGTTAAGTTCGCGGGCGATATCGCTGCAGCGCGCACCGGGCTTGATCAGCTTCAGACCGGCTTCATGCACCTCGACGTTGACCTGCCACAGACGCAGGTGGTCGTCGGAGCAATGGTCGAGGAACAGGGTGCGCTCCAGCGCGGTGTAGTAGCCGGCGATCATCGGGAAGCAGTTGAGGCTGAGGATGTCGCCCTTGTTCACCTTGCGGGTGGTGACCGGGTTGTGCGCACCGTCGGTGTTGATGCCGGACTGGAACCAGGTCCAGGTGTCCATCAGCTCCACGTCCTCGAAAGTATCGGCGATGGCACGGACCATGGCCTGGGTGGCGTGAAGCGCCACTTCGTACTCCGGCACCTGGTCACGCAGCGCTTCTACCACCGCCGCGCCACCGATGTCAGCGATGCGCGCGCCGTGGCGGATCATCACGTGCTCTTCGGCGGACTTGATCATGCGCATGCGCATGCAGGCAGCGGCCACATCCACCAGCTCGGCATCCGGATAGCGGGCGGCCAGCTTGTCGCGGTTCTGCAGGTTCAGGTGGTCGTGCTCAATGCCGATGCGGCGAGCCTTGGGCAGGGCCTGCTGGATGGCGACGAAGTAGTTATCGCGCTGCCAGTCGGTGTAGACGATGTTGTCGGTGCCGACAGTGCGGCGCCACGGCTGGCCGCCGTCGATGTTGGCGCTGATGCTGATGACGTCGTCCTGGGTCACCACCAGCGCGTAGGGGCGGCCGAAGGAGCAGTAGAGGAAGTCGGAGTAGTAGTTGATGTTGTGGTACGAGGTGAAGATCGCGGCGTCGATGTTCTCCGCCGCCAGATGAGCACGCAGCTTGGCCTGGCGATTGGCGTATTCCTGGGCGGAGAAGGTGGAGCGAACCTTGTCGCCGTTACGGATGCGGAGCGTCTTGGGCATTTGCATGGCGGTGAACCCTTGTTGTTTTCCACTGACTCGACACACCGGACTGGTGGGCCGTTGGAAAGCATTGCAACAGAAGCCCTCCGCCACTTTTTGTACGAATCCGACCCGAAGTTGGTCAGATCCGCTGGGGTGGGGTGGGGGCTCGAGCGGGGATCAATTGCCCTCATCCGAACGCGGCCCGCCCAACCCTCTCCCAGAGGGAGAGGGAGCTGTCCGTGCGCAAGGTGGGCCTGAGTCACCCCTCTCCCTGCGGGAGAGGGGCCGGGGGTGAGGGATGTTGAGGCCGACACGGAGCTCTTCTGTAGGGGCGAATTCATTCGCCCCCACACGGGAATCACCTACCCACCCCACCAAAAAACAGGCCCGAACCGTGCTGCCAGGCACGGGCGGGCCCGAAGGTGGTGTCGCTCGGTGTCAGTGCAGGGCGGCGCGGCAGAGTTGCGGCTTGTCCAGTCGCTCGTTGCTGGGCGGAATACCGAAATGCTCGCGGTAGCACTTGGAGAAGTTCTGCGCGGAGAGGAAGCCGCAACCGAAGGCCACCTGCACCACCGGCAACGCGGTCTGGCGCAGCAGTTGGCGGGCGCGCAACAGGCGCAGCTTGAGGTAGTAGCGCGACGGCGAGCAGTGCAGGTACTTCTGGAACAACCTTTCCAGCTGCCGCCGCGACAACTCGATGAAGCTGGCCAGGTCATCCAGTTCGATGGGTTCCTCCAGATTGGCCTCCATCAGCGCGATCACTTCCTGCAGCTTCGGCTGGGCGCTGGCCAGGGCCTCGCGCAGGGTCAGGCGGCTGGCCCAGGCCGGGATGCTTTCGCCGTCCTGAAGCAAACCGGCCTCGGCCAGCACGGCGCGGGCAGATTCCAGCGCGCCCAGCTTCACGCCGTGCGCGGCCAGGTCGCGGAGCTGTGCGAGCAATCCGGCATCGGCGAGCGGAGCGCCGTCGCCGCCGCAGAGGATCAGGGCGTCCAGTTCGCGTGCCTCGGCGAGGCTGCCTTCGGGTGTCAGCTGCATACCGTTGCCGGCGCGCACCGGGGTGCCGTCGCAAGTCAGGGTGCACCAGCGATAGAGCCCCGCTCCGGACAGCTGGTTGGCAAGGCGCAGCGGCTCGAGTGCGCCGGCCAGGGCGATCAGGCTGAAGTCCTCCAACAGCAGGAAGCCGATGGATTCGAAGCGGGTTTCAGACTGCGGCAGGGCTTGATAGGCGGTCATGGCATCAGCACTCCACCGCGCTCACGGCCAGGCCACCGCGCGAGGTTTCCTTGTACTTGTCGTGCATGTCCGCCCCGGTGTCGCGCATGGTGCGGATCACCTGGTCCAGCGAGATGAAGTGCTCGCCGTCGCCGCGCAGCGCCATCTGCGCCGCATTGATCGCCTTCACCGCGGCAATCGCGTTGCGCTCGATGCACGGCACCTGCACCAGTCCGCCCACCGGGTCGCAGGTCAGCCCCAGGTTGTGTTCCAGGCCGATCTCCGCCGCGTTCTCCAGCTGCGCCGGGGTCGCCCCCAGTACTTCCGCCAGTCCCGCTGCCGCCATCGCACAGGCCGAACCCACTTCGCCCTGGCAGCCCACTTCGGCGCCGGAGATCGAGGCGTTCTTCTTGCACAGGATGCCCACCGCCGCCGCGCCGAGGAAGAAGTTCACCACGTCGTCCTCGCTGGCCTCCGGGTTGAAGCGCATGTAGTAGTGCAACACCGCCGGGATGATCCCCGCCGCGCCATTGGTGGGCGCAGTGACCATGCGCCCGCCGGCGGCGTTTTCCTCGTTCACCGCCAGGGCGTAGAGGTTGACCCATTCCATGGCGCTCATGGTCGAGCCGATCACGTTGGGTTTGCCCAGCTCCTGCAGGCTGCGGTGCAGCTTGGCGGCACGCCGGCGCACATTCAGCCCACCGGGGAGGATGCCTTCGTGGCCGAGGCCGTTGGTCACGCATTCCTGCATGGCGTCCCAGAGCTTCAGCAGCCCGGCGCGGATCTCCGCCTCGCTGCGCCAGGCCTTCTCGTTGGCCAGCATCAGTTCGGCGATGCGCAGGTTGTGGCGCTGGCAGAGTTCCAGCAGCTCTTCGGCACTGGAAAAATCGTAGGGCAGTGCGGTGGCGTCCTGGTCCAGCTGGCCGGACTTGGCCTGGGCCTCGTCGACCACGAAGCCGCCGCCGATGGAGTAGTAGGTGTCGCGGTGCAGTTCACCCGCCTCGCCTTCGACGATCAGGGTCATGGCGTTGGGGTGGTACGGCAGGTTCTCGTCGAGCAGCAGCAGGTCGCGTTGCCAGTCGAACGGCACCGGGTGCGTGCCGTCCAGCCGCAGTTCGCGGGCTGCCTGCAGCGCCTCGATGCGCGGGGCGATCTGTTTCGGGTCGACCTGGTCTGGCCATTCGCCCATCAGCCCCACCAGGGTCGCGCGGTCGGTGCCGTGGCCGACGCCGGTGGCCGACAGCGAGCCATACAGGCGCACCTCGACCCGCGTCACCTGCTCCAGCAGGCCGCGCTCGCGCAACGCCGTGGCGAACAGCGCCGCCGCCCGCATCGGGCCCACGGTGTGCGAGCTGGAGGGGCCGATACCGATCTTGAACAGGTCGAACACACTGATGGCCATGCCGATTCCCCGACTACATCTGTGGGAGCGATTTCAATCGCGATTACTGGCCACAGGCCTGGCCTTTCGTTTCTCTGCCTGGAGACGCTACGCGTCCCTTTCGCGAATGAATTCGCTCCTACAGGATTCTCCTGATCCGGCATCGGCAAAATCTGTCCGTATCCGACCCCAAAATGCACCTGTCCACCGCCCTCGCCCACAGAAACCGTGGACCGCCCTGTGGAAAAACTGTGGAGTCGGCCACGCAGCCCGCGCAGTGCGCAGGCTACGGTCAGGCGATCAAATTTCGATCAGTCGTTCAGCTGGCTCAGGCAGGACTGGGAAACCTTGATCAACCGCTGGTGGGTCTGTTCCGGCAACGGGGTCTTCTGGCTTTTCAGCGCGGCCAACTCGGCGCTGCTGAACTCCACGCTGACCCGATCGGCGGCACAACCGCAGTAGCGCTGCAGCTTGTCCGCAGCGATGTTGGCCTGTGCACTGGTCTTGCAGTCCTGGATGAAGCGGTCGCGCTCACCGCTGGGCCACTCGGCGGCAACGGCCGGCAGGCCGATCAGCACGGGAACGAAAAGAGCGATCAGGGTCGGGTAACGCATGTCGGTTCCTCCTTCCAGGGTGGGGCGTCGCATTCACGCGCGCTCTTGGGTTCTGAGATGCCTGGGGAGGATTGAGTTCCCTGTTCCTGACCAGGCGCCGAAGGCAGAAAAGGATGTCGCCTCGAACGAATCCCGTGCGTCCAACCTGGCGTAAAGTTAGCCCCCATACGCCTGTGCCTGCAGGCGAACGGACAGAAGGACCAGGATATGACCGACCAGACCCAGCAATTCGCCAGCGACAACTACTCGGGCATCTGCCCGGAAGCCTGGGCCGCGATGGCCGAGGCCAATCGCGGCCATGAGCGCGCCTACGGCGATGACCAGTGGACGGCCCGCGCGGCCGACCATTTCCGCCAGTTGTTCGAAACCGACTGCGAAGTCTTCTTCGCCTTCAACGGCACCGCCGCCAACTCCCTGGCCCTGGCATCGCTGTGCCAGAGCTATCACAGCGTGATCTGCTCCGAGACCGCCCACGTCGAAACCGACGAATGTGGCGCCCCGGAATTCTTCTCCAACGGCTCCAAGCTGCTGCTGGCCAAAACCGTCGACGGCAAGCTGACCCCCGAGGCGATCCGCGAAATTGCCCTGAAACGCCAGGACATCCACTACCCGAAGCCCCGTGTGGTCACCCTCACCCAGGCCACCGAAGTGGGCACCGTCTACCGCCCCGATGAAGTTCGCGCCATCAGCCAGGTGTGCAAGGAGCTAGGCCTGAACCTGCACATGGACGGTGCGCGCTTCGCCAACGCCTGCGCCTTCCTCGGCTGCTCGCCGGCGGAGCTGACCTGGAAAGCCGGTGTCGACGTGCTCTGCTTCGGCGGCACCAAGAACGGCATGGCCGTCGGCGAGGCCATCCTGTTCTTCAACCGCGAACTGGCGGAGGACTTCGACTACCGCTGTAAGCAGGCTGGCCAACTGGCGTCGAAAATGCGCTTCCTCGCCGCGCCCTGGGTCGGCCTGCTACAGGACGACGCCTGGCTGCATTACGGCAGGCACGCCAATGCCAGTGCACAACTGCTGGCCGAACTGGTCGCTGACGTCCCCGGCATCAGCCTGATGTTCCCGGTGGAAGCCAACGGCGTGTTCCTGCAGATGTCCGAGCCCGCGCTGGAATACCTGCGTGCCAAGGGCTGGCGCTTCTATACCTTCATCGGCGCCGGCGGTGCCCGCTTCATGTGCTCCTGGGACACCGAGATGGACCGCGTGCGCGAGCTGGCGGCGGATATCCGGGCGGCGATGGGGGCCTGATTCGCACCGCTGACCGCTGAACCACTGTAGGGGCGAATTCATTCGCCAAGGGCAGCGCAGCTGCCCTGCTAAACCCAGCAAGGCAGACCTTCGGTCTGCTTGGCGATTGAAATCACCCCTACAGGTTTTTCCGCTCTCCCCTCCCCCGCCTTACCCCCGTTTTCCGTGGACCAACCTGTGGACAATCTGTAGAGCCACGGCTGCAGGCCGCGCCGCTCGAGCCCTCCAGCGAACTGGTTATTTTCTGATCCATTTCAACAACTTGCAATTTCTTCCACACAAATTCTGTGCAGCGAAAGGTACACAAGCTGTGGAAAACAGCCTGCAGCCCTTATCTCACCTGCGATACACCGAGCTGTTCGTTTTTTGATCTCCAAGCATCGACAACCGGATTACCCCCAGACCATGTGGATAATCCTGTGGAAAATCTGTTGATGCCGCTGTATAGCCAAATCCCCATCGCTCCTGGCTTTCAGCCAATTTCACGCACAAGAGATCCCGCTCGCCGAAAACTTGCGCACAAAAGTCGTGAAGAACCCTGTGGAAAAACCGTTGGCAAGTTATCCATACCCAGCATTCACGGGCTGTACAGCCTACCGATCAATTACCGATCACTCGCACTTTTCCACTTCTCCACGCCCTTGGTCGTGCGTTCAGCGGTGGAAAATCCTGTTTTTACTCACAAAGCCAGTGGAACCTTCTGTGGGCAAGCTGTACAGATACCCGCCAGGGCCACGGCTGGCGCGGGCTGCCAAGATATGTTCATTTTTCGAGCAGTATCAACAGGTTGTGGTAAACCTTGAGCTTCCGGGGCAGGCATGGGGCGCCTGCCTATACTGGAAACACCCCAGCGCGCGGAGGTGCTCATGGCGAACTACTCGGTGGAATCCATTCGAACGGTCGCCCTGGTCGGCCATGGCGACAGCGGCAAGACCAGCCTGACCGAAGCCCTGCTACACCGCAGCGGCGCGATTGCCAGCGCCGGAAGCCTGGAGCGCGGCGATACGGTTTGTGACTTCGACCCACTGGAGCGCGAGTACCGCCACTCCCTCGCCACGGCCCTGACCCACTGCAGCCATGCCGGTGCCGAGCTGAACCTGATCGACACCCCCGGCTACCCGGACTTCATCGGCCAATCCATCGCCGCCCTGGCTGCGGTGGAAACCGCGCTGGTGGTGGTCAATGCGCAGAACGGCATCGAGCTCACCACCCGCCGCATGATGGCCATGGCCGCCGAGCGCGGGTTGTGCCGGATGCTGGTGGTGAACAAGATCGACGCCGAGCGTGTCGACCTCCCTGCCCTGCTGGCCAGCTTGCGCGAGGTCTTCGGCAAGGAAGTGCTGCCACTGAACCTGCCGGCGGACAACGCCAGCCGCGTGGTGGACTGCTTCTTCGAACCTGCCGGCGAAGCCGACTTCTCGTCCGTGGCCGACGCGCATCAGGCCCTTGTGGACCAGGTGGTGGAGGTGGACGAGGAGTTGATGGCGCGTTACCTGGAACAGGGCGAGATCTCCCCGGCGGAACTACACGAGCCCTTCGAGCGGGCGCTGCGCGAAGGGCATCTGATTCCCCTGTGCTTCACCTCCGCACGCACCGGCGCCGGGGTGGCCGAGCTGCTGGAGATCCTCGCGCGCCTGGCGCCCAACCCGACTGAAGGCAACCCGCCGCTCTTTCTCAAGGGCGAGGGCGCGCAGGCCAGGGCGTTCCGCTCCCGGCCGGACCCGCAGGAGCATGTGCTGGCCCATGTGTTCAAGGTGGTGATCGACCCGTTCGTGGGCAAGCTCGGCATCTTCCGCGTGCACCAGGGCACCCTGGTGCGGGATATGCAGTTGTTCGTCGGTGACGGCCGCAAACCCTTCAAACTGGGCCACTTGCTACGCCTGCAGGGCAAGCGTCACGAAGAAGTGACCCGGCTTATCCCCGGTGACTTCGGTGCCCTCACCAAGGTGGATGAGGTGGAGTTCGACGCGGTGCTGCACGACTCCCATGACGAGGACGAGATCCACCTCAAGCCCCTGGACTTCCCCGCGCCCATGCAGGGCCTCGCCATCGAGGCCAGGCGCCGCGGCGACGAGCAGCGCATCGCCGAAGTGCTGAGCCGCCTGCAGGCCGAAGACCCCTGCGTGAAGCTCGACTACCAGGCCTCCACCCAGGAAACCGTGTTGCGCGGCATGGGCGAATTGCACCTGCGCTACCTGCTGGACCGCATCACTGGCACCTACAAGCTCGAGGTGGAAACCCGCCCGCCCAGGGTGCCCTATCGCGAAGCCATCACCCGCCCCGCCGAGGGCCACAGCCGGCACAAGAAACAGACCGGCGGTGCGGGCCAGTTCGGCGAGGTGTTCCTGCGCATCGAACCACTGCCCCGGGGCAGCGGCTTCGCCTTCACCGATGAGGTGAAGGGCGGCGTGATTCCGTCCCAGTTCATCGTCTCGGTAGAAAAGGGCGTGCGTTCGGTACTGGGCTGCGGCCCCCTGGCTGGCCTGCCGGTGGCGGACGTGAAGGTCACCCTGTACGACGGCAAGCACCACCCGGTGGACTCCAAGGACATCGCCTTCCAGGCCGCCGGGCGCAAAGCCATGCTGGACGCCCTGCGCGCCGCCGGTGAAGTGGTGCTGGAACCGGTGGTCGCCGTCGAGGTGAGCGCGCCGGAAACCAATCTGGGCGACATCACCACCGATCTGATCGGCCGCCGCGGCCAGGTCACCGGCACCGAATCCCTCTCCCAGGGTCTGGCACTGGTCCATGGCCAGGTACCCCTGGCGGAGCTGGATGGCTATGCCGGCCGGCTCAAGGCCATCACCCAGGGCCACGGTGCCTACAGCATGGTCCTCAGCCACTACAGCGCCGCACCGCAGGAGGTGCAGCAGAAGCTCGCCGGGACCTACAAGGCAGTGCAGGAGGAGGATTGAGGGAGATCCACCGGGCGGCCCCGGTGGCTTCGGTTCCTTGTGGGAGCGAATTCATTCGCGAAAACGGGCGCCGGCCAATCGCGATTGAAATCGCTCCCACGATCGAGACTGGCCTTCTACCTCAAACCAACCCCTCCGCCTTCAACGCCTCCTGCACGGCCGGGCGGGCGGCCACCCGGCCCTGGAAGGCCTGCAGCTCGGGGCAATCGGAGAGGTCCATCTTCACATAAGGCGCCCAGCCGGCCACGGTGAAGAGGTAGGCATCCGCGGCCGTGAAGTCGTCGCCGGTGAGGAACTGCCGGCCGCGCAACTGTTCCGAAACCCACTGCAGGCGCCGATGGGCCATGCCGGCGTAGGTCGCCTTGGCCTTGTCATCCAGCATCGGGTTGAACAGCGCGCCGAGACTCTTGTGCACTTCGCTACTGATGAACGCCTGCCACTCCATGACGCGGTAGCGCAGCAACTCGCCAGCGGCCGGCATGAGGTCGGTGCGGCCAGCCTGGTCGCACAGGTACTGGCAGATCACCGGCCCTTCGGTCAGCGCCTGGCCGCCGTCCAGTTCCAGCAAGGGGACATAGCCCTTGGGATTGCTGCGGTAGTAGTCCTCGCCAGCCCCCGTCTTGTGGGCGGCCAGGTCGACTTTTTCCAGGGTGAAGGGTTTGCCGATCTCGCGCAGGACGATATGTACGGCGAGCGAACAGGCTCCGGGGGAATAGAAGAGTTTCATCGCGATTGATCCTCTGGCAGGCCACGGGAAACCGGCGCGAAAGGACGCCGGCAAAAGGCACGGGAACAAGCATAGTGGGATTATCCCCGCGAGCAGTGGACCATTGCTCAGTCTTTGGTGGGGGCGAATTCATTTGAACTTGGGAAACCACGTCCTGCGGACGTGGTCATGAGTCACCGGCTCTGCCTGTGACGATTCGAGTCAGCGAACCAGCAGGATACTGCTAGTCCCGTAGGGTGCGCCGCGCGCACCGGGAGACAGACTCGGAGTCGCCACCATCGCCGCGGTGCGCATGGCGCACCCTACTGTTGGGCAAGGTGGCGGAGATCAGCTGGGTGCTGCGTGTGAGGATGGCCCCCTTATAGGGGGCAAACACAAGTCCACGTTCTACGAACGTGGATCTTTACTCGCGAAAGCAGGCCGCAGGCCTACCCTGCAATCTCCCAAAGGTCAGCCTGCGCATTACCCCCGAATTCCGTGGATCAGCCTGTGGACAAGCTGTTCGTTCCTGCCGCTCGCCCACGGTCTGCGGGCGCTGCCGAGAATTGGTGGTTTTTCCAGCGATTTCAGTGAGTTGCACACAACAACTGTGCATCGCCGTATCCACAAGCTGTGGATAGATGGCGCCAGCCCGCGACTGGCGCGGGCCGGCGGAGTCTGATCAAAAAACCATCAGTAATCGATGGCCACATCGCCCTTGGGAATGCTGCAGCAGGAAAGGATGTAGCCCTCGGCAACGTCTTCGTCGGTGATGCCGCCGTTATGCTCCATCTCCACTTCGCCGGCGGTCTTCATCACCTTGCAGGTACCACAGATGCCCATGCCGCAGGCTTTGGGAATGTGCAGGCCGACTTTGGCGGCAGCCGTGTGCACGGTTTCTCCGGGGGCGATGCGGATACTCTTGCCGGTGCCGGTGAATTCCACCAGGTTCATGGCGCCCGCCGGTACTTCGGCGGCGGCCTCGGCCGCCTCGGCGGCGTGCTCATTTACTTCCGCGCGGATTTCCGGCGGGGTCGGGCCGAAGGCCTCTTCGTGGTAACGCTTCATGTCGAAGCCGGAAGCTTCCAGCAGACGCTTGATCGCCGCCATGTAGGGCGTCGGGCCGCAACAGAAGATCTCGCGCTCCATGAAATCGCCGGCGATCAGGTCAAGCATCGCCCGGCTCAGGTAGCCGCGATAACCGGACCAGGTTTCGCCGATTTCGTACTTCTCGCAGATCAGGTGCAGCTTGAAGTTGTTGATGCGCGAGGCCATGTGGCGCAGCTCGCGGTGGTAGATGATGTCCTTCGGCGTACGCGCGCTATGGACGAAGATCATGTCCACCGCACCGTTGGTGTCGAAGAACCAGCGCGCCATGGACATCACCGGGGTGATACCGACGCCACCGGAAAGGAACAGCACCTTTTCCGCCGGGAAGTCGATGGCGTTGAACAGGCCCACCGGGCCATGCACCGGGATCACATCACCTTCTTTCAGGTTGTCGTGCAGCCAGTTGGAGACCTTGCCGCCCGGCACGCGCTTGATGGTCAGGGAAAAGCTGTAAGGCACCGAAGGCGAACTGGAAATGGTGTAGGAGCGCATGATCGGCTGGCCGTCGATCTCCAGTTCCAGGGTCACGAACTGCCCCGGCTTGAAGAAGAACACCATCGGCTGGTCAGCCATGAAACAGAAGGTGCGCACGTCCCAGGTTTCCTGGATCGCCTTGACGCAGCGAACCATGTGCCGGCCGTTGGTCCAGGTCTGGGTCGTGATGGGATTGAGGAAGTTGTTGGTCATGGACGCTGCTCCGCGCGCGGCCGGATATCGGCCTATTGCGACGGATTGTGAATAACGCAAAAACGGCCCATTTACCTGTCTGCGACATTCACATGCTTATCGCGACCTGCCAGCAACCACCGGGCCTTGCGCGTCGGAAACGGATGTTCGCATGTCGCCCATGGGCAAGGTCGTACCTCACAGCGCCAGCACACTCAGTCCCAGCCGAACCATAAGGCTTCCGAGCGAACCACCCTCGCACTCGCAGCAGAGGCGAACAGCGAGGGCAGGCCACGCCGCCTTGCGTGTAAACCGAACCAGCCACTTATTTGCGGCGGTCGCCAGCGCGACCAGCCATTGAGGAGTTACCGATGGACGTCACTTCCACCCTGAGTCTGGGCGACCCGCTTGAACCCGCACGTAAGGCCACGGCCGACATGCTCCGCGAGCGCGACCACAGCTTCTCCCTGCCACAGCCGTTCTACAGCGACGAGCGCCTGTTCCAGATCGACATGCAGGAGATCTTCCACAAGGAATGGCTGATCGCCGGCATGACCTGCGAGATCCCCGCCAAGGGCAACTACCTGACCCTGCAGATCGGCGACAACCCGATCATCGTGATCCGTGGCGCCGAAGGTCAGATTCACGCCTTCCACAACGTCTGCCGCCACCGTGGCTCGCGCCTGTGCGTCAGCGACAAGGGCAAGGTCGCCAAGCTGGTCTGCCCCTACCACCAGTGGACCTACGAACTGGACGGCCGCCTGCTGTTCGCCGGCACCGAAATGGGCGCCGACTTCGACCTCAAGGACTACAACCTCAAGCCCGTGCACGTGAAGAGCGCCGGCGGCTACATCTTCGTCAACCTGTCGGAAAACCCGCCGGCCATCGACGACTTCCTCTCCACCCTGGCCCATTACATGGAGCCCTACGACATGGAGAACACCAAGGTGGCCGTGCAGACCACCCTGAAGGAAGCCGCCAACTGGAAGCTGGTGATCGAGAACAACCGCGAGTGCTACCACTGCAACGGTTCGCACCCGGAACTGCTGAAGACCCTGCTGGAGTGGGACGACGTCACCGACCCGCGCGCCAGCCAGGCGTTCAAGGATCAGGTTGCCGCCTGCACCAAGGCCTGGGACGAGGAGAAGATCCCCTACGCCCACGCCAGCTTCGGCCTGCGCAACCGCATCGTGCGCATGCCGCTGCTCGACGGCACCGTGTCCATGACCATGGACGGCAAGCAGGGCTGCAAGAAACTCATGGGCCGCATCAAGAATCCGGACCTGGGCTCCATGCGCATCCTCCACCTGCCGCACGCCTGGAACCACTGCATGGGCGACCACATGATCGTCTTCACCGTGTGGCCCATCAGCGCCCAGGAAACCGTGGTCACCACCAAGTGGCTGGTGCACAAGGACGCCGTGGAAGGCGTGGACTACGACGTGGCGCGCCTGCGCGAAGTCTGGGACGCCACCAACGACCAGGACCGCCGCCTGGCCGAAGAGAACCAGCGCGGCATCAACTCCACCGCCTACCAGCCGGGCCCGTACTCCAAGACCTACGAGTTCGGCGTGATCAACTTCCTCGACTGGTACAGCGAACGCATGCTCAACAACCTGGGCGATACCCCGGCCACCAAGCTGCGCCAGGTCAACGAGTAACGCATCGAGGCGCTCCGCGAGGCGGCCTAGGCCGACCTCCCGGAGCCGGGGGAACAGCCATGTCCGTGTGCCTCGGCTTCGCCATCCTCCTGACGTTTTACGGACTGGCCTCGAGCCTGCTCAAGGCCTGGTCCGAACGTTCACACTGAGGTCCCTCAAGGACCACCCTCGCCCTCGCTGGGATGTCGGCCCCGGCGGGGGCTTTTTTTGCCTGAACGATCCCTCGCCACGCGCACCGGGGGCGTCCTCCTGACAGAAGCTGCCTTCAGGCAGCAATGGAAAAACCTCCAATGATCTCTGGTTCCAGTAAGCAAGTGGGGGTAAGAAATTTCCTAATACAGACAGATTGAGGACAAGTACTCAATTTGCCAGGGAATTGTCCGAAAGATGAGAAGCCTCTTCAGATAGACCATGAATTCCTACAGAAAAACCGGACAGCCAAGATGTGGCGAGTAAGAGTCTTCTGATTTTTACTGACCCTGAGCCAGATAGAGGGTCACACCATGAAAATTATCCTTGCTTCTACCGCTCTGCTGCTGACTGCATTTTCAGCCGACTCCTACTCAAACGAAGAAAAGACGATCCACGGCATCATTCACTTTGTCGGAAGCATAAGTAGGGCTCCATGTGAATATCCCACGGCCACCTGGCACCAACACGCCGGTCGCACCAACAGTTCCAGTCCGGATCGTGCCGGGGCGGTCCCAGCCCCGAGCAATAGGTGCGCCGGGATCAGCGATACATCCTCGATCAGCACCTATGAAGTCGCAGGTACTTCCAGGACCACGACGCGCGGCAAGGTGGTGGTGGTGACCTTCAATTGAAAGGATGAAGCGCCACGGAGCGTCGCCACGGCTCCCCGGCATAAGTGGTGGGGTCTGGCGGCTCCCGTGAGCGAACACGGCACCTTTCAACACAAAATGTTCTCGTTCGCGATCAACCGGTCCGGATGTGGACGGCGGCTATCCATCAGTCGAATCCCGATCCGGCCGAACTCCCGCTAACTGTGGTCTTGAGGCTCAGGCCAGAAACGGGCTACCGACCATGGCGGTCATTCCTTACAGAACCAAGAACCTCATCTGATATACCCGGAACTCATCGATGTTTATCGTGGCTGGGCATTTCGATGCATCACTTTTTGTGATCAATATCTCTTGGAGTAAAGAATGAAAAAGCTTTCCCTCGCGTTCATCGCCATGTCCGTCATCGCGGCCAGCGGTTCCGCTTTCGCTGCCCCGGCAGGTCAGGGCCAGATCAACTTCACTGGTTTCATCAACAACGACGCCTGCTCGGTCGAAGGCAGCCAGGGCAAAAACAAGGCCGTCACCGTCGACATGGGCACCGTCTCCATCAAGGACATCGGCACCGCCGAAGCTCCGAACGGCGGCCGTCTGGCAGCTGCTGACTTCAACCTGAAAATCAACTGCAACGCAGGCACCAAGGTCGCCATGCTGTTCGACGCCACGTCCGGTTCCGGCGTCGTTGCCGGCAAGAAGGTCCTGGCCCTGAACCCCGGCACCAACACCGCCAAGAACGTCGGCATCGCCATCCTCGACAGCGACGGCAAACCCGTCGACCTGAGCACCCCGGCCACCGCCAAGATCGAGGCCGACCTGAAGGGTTCCGACGCCACCCTGAACTTCGCGGCCGCCTACGTCACCACCGCTGACCCGTCGTCCGCCACCGCGGGTGACGGTAACGCGACCCTGCCGTTCACCCTCGAGTACGAGTAAGCAGGTACTGCGTCCCTGAAGATAGGCGAGGCCACCCGGCCTCGCCACCTCCCTAGTACCTGGTGGTAATACCTATGCTCCGTCGTACGATCTCTGCCTGCGTGGGCGCCCTGAGCCTGGTGCTGGCGTCACACGCTTGCGCGGGTATATCCCTCAGCTCCACCCGCATCGTTTTCAACAGCTCCAACAAAGAGGCTAGCGTCACGGTCCGCAACGCTGGCCAGGACGTCCTGGTGCAGTCCTGGATCGACGGCGGGAACGACACCGACACTGCCGCGCCCTTTGCCGTAACCCCGCCCCTCGTCCGTCTGCCGGCTAACGAGCGGCAATTACTGCGCATCCTGTTCGAGGGTAGTGGCATGCCTGGCGACCGGGAGTCGGTGGTGTGGCTGAATGTCCAGGAGATCCCCCAGACCACCGCCGGCCAGAACACGTTGCAACTGGCGGTACGTCAGCGCATCAAGGTGTTCTTCCGCCCGGCGGGGCTGACCGGCGAGGCCAGCCTGGCTCCAGAGGAACTGCAATGGCGACTGGTGTCAGGGGCCGGCAAGACCGAACTCAAGGTGCGCAACCCTGGCAACTATCACGTGTCCATGAGCGACGTGAAGCTGGGAAGCGAGGTCGCTGTCGACTCCACGATGGTTGCGCCTGGCGAAGAAAAGACCTTCACCGTCCCACGTTCGATTTCCGCAGGCGCTGTCGATCTGTCGTTCTCCAGCATCAATGACTACGGGGCGCAAGTGCCTTACTCCGCCCGTATCTCGGCCAGCGGTGCAACGGGCACTACGGCGAAGCGCGCCGACCGGGCCTCGTAACGGCTCTCCCCAATCCTCTGGCTCACCTCTAGCGGGCGTCACGCACGCCTGCGCGACACCGCTCTTTCGGCGGAGGTGGGCCAGGCTTATTGCAGGCATTCAGAAATGAGCAATTGGCCCAGGCATACCTCGGGACAGTGCGCGCGGCCGGCCATTGGCAGCCAGCTGCTCCCGTCGATGATTCGCCCCAGCAGACTTGCGCTAGCCATTTCCCTGGCTATTCCCGCAGCAGCTTTCGCTGCCGAGTATCCGCAGCCGCTGCCGGTGGAAGACGCGCAGGTCGCATCCTTCAACACGACCTTCCTGAAAGGCGCTTCAGGGACGGTGGACGTGCAGCAATTGCTGCGCAGTAACAATGTCCTGCCCGGCAACTACCGGGTCGACCTCTATGCCAACGAGATACTGGTCGGCCGCCGGGACATCGACTTCCAGCGCAACCCGCAGACTGGGATCGTCGAGGCCTGCCTGAACTTCGACCTGCTGCATCTGCTGGGCATCGACATGGCCAAGCTGATGGAACAGGGCAAGCTCGACCCCGAGGCCGTGGACACCTGCTACGACCTGTCGACCCTGATCGACCAGGCCGTGCTGCGCTTCGACTCGACCCGCCTGCGCCTGAACGCCAGCATTCCACAGATCGCCATGCTCCGGGGGCGCCGCGGCTACGTTGACCCAGCGCTCTGGGACCATGGTGTCAACGCGGCCTTCATCAACTACCAGTTCAACACCAACAGGAGCCGGGACGACTACGGCCGGCAGACCGCCAGCAACCTGGGCCTGCGCAACGGTATCAACCTGGGCTCCTGGCGCCTGCGCAACGAGTCCAACTACCGGACCGGCACCGGTCGCCCGAGTACCTTCAAGAGCAACCGCACCTATCTGCAGCACGACGTCACCCGCCTCAAGGGGCAGTTCGCCCTGGGCGAGATCTACTCCGACACCGACCTGTTCGACAGCGTGCGCTATCGCGGTATCAAGCTGGCTTCCGACGAGGCCATGCGGGCGGACGGCGAGCGCGGCTATGCGCCGGTGATCCGCGGCGTCGCGGAAACCAACGCGACGGTGGAAATCCGCCAGAACGACTACATCCTCCACTCCACGACCGTATCACCCGGTCCGTTCGAGATCAGCGACATCTACCCGACCGGGTCCAACGGCGACCTGGAAATCACCGTCATCGAGGCGGACGGCCGCCGCCGGGTAACCCGCCAGGCCTTCTCCAGCCTGCCGACCATGGTTCGCGAAGGCCAACTGAAATACAGCCTTTCAGCCGGCCAGTTCAACAGCAACAGTGACGACCAGAAGACCCCCGGATTCGTCAGTGGAACCGCCGCCTACGGCGTGAGCAGCAACCTCACCGGCATTGTCGGCGCCCAGGCCACCCAGGACTTCAACGCTGTTTCGGTCGGTGCTGGCCGGAACACCTCGATTGGCGCCGTATCGCTCGACCTGACCCACTCCGCCAGCCGTGTAAGAGGGCTGTCCGCACGGGGCAACAGTGTGCGAGCCCTGTACGCCAAGACCTTCACCGATACCGATACCAGCTTCACCCTGGCGGCCTACCGCTACTCCACCGAGGGCTACCGGACACTCACCGAGCATGTCCAGGAGCTCAGCAGCGGCCTGCCCGCTACCAGTGGCCGCTCGAAGATCCGCACCGACCTGACCGTCAACCAGACCCTGGGGCAACGCCAGTACGGCAACCTCTACATCAACGCCAGCGACGAGCGTTACTGGAATCGCGGCGGCTCGCGCAGCCTATCCGCCGGTTACTCCAATGGCTGGCGGGACGTCAGCTACAGCTTCAGCGTCAGCCAGACGCGCAACACCAGCACCTACGGCCAGTCGAACGACGACACCCAGGTCAGCCTCTCGGTTTCCTTCCCCTTGGGATCAAAACCGCGCGCACCACGAGCCTATGTCTCGGCCACCAGCCAGAAACACAGCGACAGCACACAGGTCGGGGTGAACGGCTACCTGTCCGAGGACAATGACCTCTCCTACTCGGTGCAAGGCAGCAATAGCAGTGGCAGCGGCAACTCGGGCTCGGCTAGCCTGAACAGCCGCAATTCGATGGCGGACATCACCCTGGGTTACAGCAAGGGGCGAGGCTTCACGTCGGAAAACCTGACCGTGGCCGGCGCCCTGGTTGCCCATGCGGGCGGGATAAACCTGGGGCAGCCGGTGGGGGAGACCTTCGCCCTGGTGGAAGTACCCGACATTCCGGGCGTCGAAATCAGCAACTACACTGGCGTGAAAACCGGCTACAACGGCTATGCAGTGATACCCAACGCACAGCCCTACCGGGTGAACTGGATCTCCTTGAACACGCGCAACCTCGGCGGCGACATCGACATCGACAATGCCACGCAACAGGTCGTGCCACGCCGCGGCGCTGTGGTGCGCGCCCGATACGAAGGGAAGAAGGGGCGCCGCGTCCAGTTCGAGCTGTTCGACAGTCTGGGGCAGGCTATTCCGTTCGGCGCCTCGCTGGAGGACGCCAGCGGCAAGCAACTGGCCATCTCCGACCCCAGCGGCCGGGCGCTGGCGCTAGTCGAAGAAGAGCAGGCCACGCTGACCATCAAGTGGGGCGGCACGCAGTGCTCCGCCGCCTACTCGCTCCCGCCGCAGGACAAACCCAGCAACTATCAGCGCTACCGCCTTACCTGCCAGGGCTGACCGGGCGGAATGGCTCCACGGGTACGGGTCGCTAGCCTTCCCGCCGGGCGGTGAGCTCATTGCGCCGGGCAAACTCGATCAGCTCCAGCAGGGACCCCAGGTTCAGCTTCTGCTGGATGCGCGTCTTGTAGGTGCTGACGGTCTTGTTGCTGAGCAGCATGCGCTCGCCAATGTCCTTGTTCGACAACCCGGTCGCCAGGTACTGCAACACCATCAGCTCCTGGTTGGAGAGCCGTTCGACCAGTTCAGCCTCGCTTAGAGCGGGCGATTGTCCACCGTTCAAGGTGCTGGAAGGGAAAACGGTGAAACCGGCACTGATGGCGTTGATGGCGGTCAGCAGGTGCTGCAGGTCTTCTTCCTTGCTGACAAAACCCTTTGCACCGGCCTGGAAGCAACGCTGGGAAAAGCCTTCCGCCGGCTGGGACGTCAGCACCAGCACATGACTGTCCAGGCCTAAGGCGCGAATTCGCGAGATGACATTGAGACCATCAAGGCGCGGAATCCCGATGTCCAGGATGACAATGTCCGGTTCGTGCTGGCGGATCAGTTGCAAGGCGTCGACGCCATTGTCCGCTTCGCCGACGACCTCGATTCCATTGCGCTCCAGCAACATGCGGACGGCCATCCGGATGACCGGGTGATCGTCGACTATCAGGGCACTTCTCATTGCAACCTCGATATCAGTGGGGCGAGCACCATTGGCATTGCCCTCAGTGGTGGCCGTTAATCTACCACCGATGAAATTTCCTACACCCTCACAGGAAGCGTCGCCTAGCCGGGGACGATCCACCCTCAGTAACGTGGCCGGTATCCCAAACCCTGTCGAGCCCAACATGAAGAACATCAGCATTCTGGTTCTGGAAGACGAACCATTCCAGCGCCTGATCGCCGTCACCGCCTTGCGGCAACTGGGGCTCGAGCGCATCCATGAAGCAGCCGACGGCGCCGAGGCACTGGCACGCCTGGAAGCCTGTGGCGGAGTCGACATCGTGCTCTGCGACCTGCGCATGGCCGGCATGGACGGCCTGGCCTTCCTGCGCCATGCCAGCCAGGCGGGTACCGTCCGCTCGGTCATTCTCAGCAGCGAAGTGGAACCGGAGTTGCGCCAGGCGACCATTTCCATGATTCGTTGCCTTGGATTTCACTTTCTCGGCGACCTGGGCAAGCCCTTCAACATCGAGCATGCCGAGGCCCTGCTCGGGCGGCACACGCCACAGCCGGCCGACATGAAGCCCATTCGAGAATTCATCGAACCACTTGGCCTGGACGAGATTCTCCGCGGCCTCGGGCAGGGCGAGTTCGAAGCCTGGTTCCAGCCCAAATTCCACCTTGAGAGCGAGAAGATGCAGGGCGCTGAAGTCCTGGCCCGCTGGCGCCATCCGCAGCACGGCATACTCCCGCCCTCCCGGTTCCTGCCGGCCATGGAGGCCCATGGCCTGATCGACCGGTTGTTCTGGCAGCTCCTCGCGCAAGGCCTGACATTGCAGCAGGACCTTGCCCGCGCCGGGCAACAGGTGAACCTCGCGTTCAACCTCCAGCCCCAGCAGCTTAGCGATCAAGACCTTGCCGAGCGCGTCGGGAAAGCCCTGGCGGACGCCGGGGTACCTGGCAAGAGTCTGACGTTCGAACTCACCGAAACCGGCCTGCTGGAAGCCCCCGCCGCCAGCCTGGAAAGCCTGGTGAGATTGCGCCTGCTGGGGTGCGGACTGGCCATGGACGATTTCGGCGCTGGCTACTCGTCGCTCGACCGGCTCTGCGAGTTGCCCTTCAGTCAGGTCAAGCTGGATGCCGTCTTTGTCCGCAAACTCGTGAGCCAGCCCCGCAGCGGCGCCATCATCAGCAGCGCAGTCGCGCTGGCCAACGCAATGGACATGACGCTGGTGGTGGAGGGCGTGGAAACCGTCGAGCAGCGCGAACGCCTGCTGTCGCTCGGCTGCCAGGTGGCCCAGGGTTACCTCTTTGCCCGACCGCAGGATCGCCACAGCTTCTACGCCCTGCTGTCGAGCACGAGCAGCGCCGGGTCTCACTGATCCCTTGCGGCTATCCGCGCCATCAGCGCGCGTTCCAGCTCCAGCATCGCGTGCTGCAGCGCTTCGGCGGTTTCCTGCAGGGCCAAAGGGTCCGGTGCCGGAGACTTACAGGTCTGTTCGAGGTTGATGCAGGCGGTGATCAGCGGCTCGGCCTTGACCACCCGGGCAGCGCCCTTGAGCCGATGCGCGAGCTCCAACAGCCCCGGTATATTGCCCTGATTGGCCAGTTCTCCCAGCGGTTCCAGGTCCCGCCGATTGGTCTCCAGCAGCTCGTTCACCAGATTGCGGATCAGTGTCGGATTGCCACCGGTCAACGGCGCCAGCGGCGCCAGGTCGAACAGGCCGGCGTTGGCCTCCCCCTCGATACGCGCAGCAGCCTGGACCGCCAGCGTGCCCCCCGACGCGGCACGCAGCTTCTCTTCCAGCACATCGAGCCCAATGGGTTTGATCACGCAGTCGTCCATGCCCGCGTGGAGAGCCCGCTCAACCTCCTCCGGCTGGGCGTCGGCAGTCAGCCCGAGAATCAGCGTCGGCACACCGGGACGCTCGCGTTCTGCATCGCGGATGGCACGCGCGAGCTCTGCGCCACTCATCTGCGGCATATGGCAATCGGTGGCCACCACGTCGAAATGCCGGGCCCGCCATGACGCAAGGGCGTGCTCACCGTTCTCCGCTTCGACCACCTCATGTCCCAGGAAACCCAGCTGCTGGGCGAGGATCTGCCGATTCACCGGATGATCGTCCACCACCAGTACCCGCAGCCGGCGCTGCCCCTGCATGTGCGCCGCCACAGCCGCGACGGGTTCGGCAACCGGGTCAAGGCGATGCAGACGCAACTCCACGTCGACCCGCGTACCCTCGCCGGGGGCGCTGGTGAGCGTCAGGCGCCCGCCCATCATCTCGCAGAGCGAGCGGCAGATGACCAGCCCCAGCCCCGCGCCCTCCGTCTGGCGGTAGCCACGCTCCACCTGGGCGAACGGACGGAACAGGCAGCCCTGGTCCTCCTCGGAAATACCGATGCCGGTGTCTTCGACACTGAGGTTCACGCGCAACAGCCCCGGTTCCACGCCTTCGCCGTGAATCTGCAGGCGGACGCTGCCCTCCCGGGTGAACTTGATGGCATTGCTGACCAGGTTCGACAGGATCTGCTTGAAGCGCATGCTGTCCACCAGTACATCGCCCTGAATGCTGGAGTCGATATCGAGCACCAGGTTCAGCCGCTTCTGCCGTGCCAGGCCGTCGAACACTCGCGCCACCGACTCGACCAGTTCGCGCAGGTTGGCCCGTTGCGGCGCCAGGCTGAGGCGGCCGGATTCGATACGGGCGATATCGAGGATGTCGCCAATCAGCACCAGCAGGCTGCGCGCCGAGCCGTAGGCGATTTCGATGCTGGAACGCTCGATGGGCTGATCAGCGGCGCGCTTCAGCGCCAGTTCGAGGATGCCGATCACCGCATTCATCGGCGTGCGGATCTCGTGACTCATGGTCGCCAGGAAGGTGGTCTTGGCGCGGCTGGCCTCGTCCGCCAGGTTCTTCGCCGCCTCCAGCTCCTGCACCAGGTGACGGTGCTCGGTGATGTCCAGCCAGCCGCAGATCACGCCCTTCACCTTGCCGCTGGAGTCCTGGAAGGGCTGGATCCAGTGATCGATCCACAGCAGCCTGCCGTCGCGGCGAACGGAGTGGACGCCCTGGATCATCCGCCCTTCCGCCATGGCCTGAAGATAGAGCCGATGGAAGTCCGGTGCGGCCTCGAAGGCTTCGGCAGGCAGTTCCAGCGCCGTCAGGCCGCGTATCTGCTCCAGCGGCAGGCCGAGGCTGTTCAAGTAACTGCGGTTGCACGACAGCAGGCGCCCCTCGGTATCGCGCACATAAAGCGGCGGCGGCATGCTGTCGGTCAGTGTCTCGATGAAGCGCAGCTCGTCGTTGAGCTGGCGCTCGGCGGTCTGCCGGCGGCGTACCTCGCGACGCAGGCGCAGGACCCAGGCCAGCACCAGCAGGAGCAGGAGAGCGGCGCCGATGACAATGCGCAGGATCAGCGTGCTGTAGTCCCGCCAAGTCTGCGGGCTCATGCCCGGAATGCCGCGCCAGCGGTTGGACGTGGCGTTGAGCTCGTCCGGCGAGATGCTGGCCAGGGCCTTCTCGATGATCGAATACAGCTCGGTATCGGCGCGACGCACGGCGAAACTGGCATGGGCCGGCTCGATCCGTAACAAGGCTGCGATCTTCAGGCTGTTCTGGAACAGGCGCACGGTGTAGTACTGCGCCACGGGCATGGCCACCAGGGCGTAATCAGCCTCGCCCGAATAGACCAGGTTCATCGCATCCAGGGATGATCCGGTGTCTATCAGGCGCATGTCCGGATAGACCTGGCGCACCTCCTCCCGCGCGACATGGCCCTTGCCCAGCGCCAGGCGCTGGCCGCTCATGGCACCCGGCTGCGCGACCGCACCGCCCTCACTGGCACGCGCCACCAGCACGAAAGGGCCGCTGGCGATCGGCCGGGTGAATCGCAGCAGGCTTTCCCGCTCCTTGCTCGCCGTCAGGATGGCCAGGTCCGCGTCACCGTTCTGCAGGCTCTCGAGCTGCCTGGCAAAACCGCCGGCATGGCTGGTCGTTTCAAAACGCAGACCGGTGCGCAGCGCCACCATTTCCAGCAGGTCCGCTACTGTACCGCGCAGTTGGCCGTTGTCATCGAAGAACGCCAACGGCGCCATGTCGTCGTCGATCACCAGGTGCACCAATGGATGGCGCTCCATCCAGCGTGTCTCCTCGGGGGACAACGGAAGCAGGTCTCGCGCCGGAATCACACCGCTGCCCACCCAGCGCCGAGAAGTCTCGTCCAGCCGCGCCCGGCCGACCGCGCGTAGCGCGCTGTCGAGGCCACGCAGCAGGCGCTGGTCACCCTCGCGGACGATGAAGGCAATGCCGACATCCGGCCGGTCGACGAAACGGTCGAACTTGGCCATGCCGTAGAAGCTGCGGTTGAGCTGGTAGTAGACCGGCAACAAGTCGCCCAGCAGCAGGTCGGCCTGACCGAACGCCACTGCCGCCAGACCATCCTCAACCGAGTCGGCAACCACCTGCCGCGCACCGGGATAGCGCTGACCAAGCGCCTGGTCGTGCCCGGGCAGCAGCGCAACCGTGACGCCGGCGAGGTCCTTCGGGAAGGCGCGCGAGTCGTCGTAGCGCCGGAACATCGCCAGGCGATCGGAGGCGAATGGCAGGCTGCGGACGACGGGCAGGCCCGTGCCGTCCTGGCCATCGCCGATCAGCAGGTCGACTTCTCCAGCAACCAGTGCCTGCAGCAGGGCCGGCCGGTCGGCGTAGCGGCGCAACCGGACCTGCATGCCCAGAAACTGCTGGACCAGGGCGACCACATCGGCGGCAATCCCCTCGTAGCTGCCGTCTCGCCCGACGATCTCCAGCGGCGCGAAGCCATCAGCCGCCACCCCCAGCACCAGTTCACGCTTCTGTCGCAGCCAGTGCCAGTCCTCCTCGCTGATGACGAGTTCTTGCTGATCGACCACCAACTGGCTGGAGAGCGTCAGTAGGCGGGCATCCTCTCCTGCGTGGGCTGTCATCCCCGCCATCAGTAGCCAGAAGACGAACCAGACAGGCCGCGACAGCGCTCTGAAAAAGGAAATACGGGTCACCTGACCAATCTGCCTCGATGAATTGAGTGAACAGAACAATAGTTGAAACAGGCAGCTTTCATCAGGTCTGGGGCCACGCCAGGAAATCCACCTACACGCTATGTAGGAAACTTCCTAAAGACCCAATCAAAAGGCAAACCGCCAATATACTTCCGGCCTTATACATTCACCGATTACTTCGAAGTGCCCCTTATGGGGTCAATAAGTTTCAGATCTTGGTGAAAGTTAGTACGAAGTACTCGGATCAGTCTGAAAGACAAGTCGCTCGATTCTGAAGAAGTTCTCAGCGAAAGCCAACTTGACTCTTCTCGGCACTGAACGCAGCGAGCACACAGCGCCAACGGGTGGAAGTGGCCGCCGCAAATCCGGGAAGCGCACGTTCCCAACGGCATCTTTCAGAAGGCCTGCGTGCCCTCCGTACTCATTGGAAACCTGACAAGGAGAACCAACGGATGAACAAGGTATTGCTGATCGACAATCAGCCGATGATCCGATTTGCAACGCGCGTACTGCTGGAGCGCGAAGACTACGACGTGGTCGGCGAGACGGAAAACGGAGTCGAAGGCCTGAGCATGGCCCGCTCGCTGCGACCCGACCTGGTGATACTGGACATCGCCATTCCCAAGCTCGATGGCCTGGAAGTATTGGGCCGGCTCAACAGCATGGACGCCAACGTGAAGCTGCTGGTGCTGACCTCATTGCCCGCCTCGCTCTACGCCAACCGCTGTCTGCAGGCCGGCGCCACCGGCTACCTGTCCAAGCAGGAGCAGGCAGTGAGCCTGATCTCCGCCGTGCGCTCGGTGCTGTCCGGCTACAGCCTGTTCCCCAGCACCGTGCACCTGCCATGCAGCTCGCTGGGGGGTGAATCCGGCGACAGCCATCTGCTCGATACCCTCTCCGACCGTGAACTGGCGGTCCTGCAAAACCTGGCCAATGGCAAGAACAACCAGGAAATCGCCAAGCAGCTGTTCATCAGCCACAAGACAGTAAGCACCTACAAATCCCGCTTGATGGACAAGCTGAAGACCCGCAATCAGGTCGACCTGATCGACTTCGCCCGCCGTTACGTGATGCCCCCTCCCTGAGCATCCTTCCCCCCCAAAGGTCGACGCCGCCTCAACGAGGCGGCGGTAGCCCTATAACACAGCCCACATGGCGAGGCCGCGGCAGCTCGCAATGAGCCGCCGCAATGGTCTCGACCTTCGCCGCCACAGGTGCGGCAAAGGCCGCCGAGCGCGAAGCCCCGGCATCCACGTTCATCAGCATCTGCTCGCTGGCCGCCAGCAGCTCTTCTCCCCCACACAGATACAGCCCATGGTGGATCTGCAGCCGCTTGGCGTCATGGTCGAGCAACTGGGTGCGGACTTCCACTTCAGCCCCCAGCTTCACTTCCGCCAGGTAATTGAGGTGGCACTCCAGGGTGAACAGCGTATGGCCGGTGGCGGCGCGACCCTGCTCGTCGAGGCCGATCTCGTCCATCAGGGCATCGGTGGCGTAGCTGAAGATCAGCAGGTAGAAGGCGTCCCGCAGGTGGCCGTTGTAGTCCACCCAGTCGGGAAGGATGGTAGTGCGGTAGGTGGTCAGGGCGGTGGGCATGCTATGACTCCGATACAGGATGTTGGGCTTCGCTCCGCTCAGCGCCAACCTACCGCAATCCCGTAGGTTGGCGCTGAGCCTGAGCCTGCGAGGCCCAACGAATGGATCACTCGGCGAAGGCAAAGCCGTGATTGGCCTTGGTGTCCTTGATGGCGCCGAGCACCGCCAGCAGGCAGTCATCGCGATAGCGCTCCAGCTCGGCAATGCTGCGCGAGCCTTGCTGCTCGGACGTGCCTTCCACCACCCGGTCGATCAGGGTGTCGGTCAGTTCCGGCGCCGGCAGGTAAGTCCAGGGTAGCTGCAGGGCCGGGCCGAACTGGGCCATGAAGTGACGCATGCCGGCGTTGCCTCCCGCCAGGGTGTAGGTCAGGAAGGTGCCCATGAAGGACCAGCGCAGCCCCGCGCCGAAGCGGATGGCGTCGTCGATCTCGCCGGTACTGGCCACTCCGTCATTGACCAGGTGCAGCGCTTCGCGCCAAAGGGCTTCGAGCAGGCGGTCCGCGATGAAACCCGGCACTTCCTTGCGCACATGCAGCGGGCGCATGCCCAGCGCGGTGTAGATCTCGATGGCGGCCTGCACGGCGTCCGGCGCGGTCTTTTCACCGCCCACCACTTCCACCAGCGGCAGCAGGTAGACCGGATTGAACGGGTGGCCCACCACGCAGCGTTCCGGATGGCTGGCATCGGCATAGAACTCGCTGGGCAATAGGCCCGAGGTGCTGGAGCCGATGATCACGTTCGGGCGCGCCGCAGCGCTGATCCTGGCGTGCAGGTCGAGCTTGAGGTCCAGGCGCTCCGGCGCGCTTTCCTGGATGAAGTCGGCGTCGCGCACGCATTCTTCGATGGTTTCGACGAAGCGCAGGCGATCCTGCGCGGCACCGGGCGCCAAGCCCTGCTTCTGCAGCGCCGGCCAGGCGTTGGCGATGCGCGCGCGTAGCGCGGCTTCAGCACCGGGGGCCGGGTCCCACGCGATGACGTCGAGGCCGTGGGCAAGCGCGCGGGCGATCCAGCCGCTGCCGATGACGCCGCTGCCGAGAGCGGCGAAGGTCTTGATCTGGGTGACGAAGGGCATGTGGGGCTCCTGATGGGACGAATGGATTCAACCCCCCTCTCCCGCTTGCGGGAGAGGGTTGGGGAGAGGGCATTGCGCAAGGCGGGTCACTCTCTCCCCCGGCCCCTCTCCCTGAAGGGAGAGGGGAGAAAAGCTAGCGACGCTTGAGCTTCATCTTTTCGCGGCCCTCGGCCGGTGTCAGGGCGCGGCCGCCAAGGCGCTGGATGATCTCGATGGCGCGCTCCACCAACTGGCCATTGCTGGCATGTACACCGCGGTCGAGCCAGATGTTGTCTTCCAGGCCGACCCGCACGTTGCCGCCCAGCAACATGGCCTGGGCGACCATCGGCATCTGCATGCGGCCGATACCGAAGCCGGCCCAGGTGCAGCCCGCCGGCAGGTTGTCGGCCATGGCCTTCATGGTGGTGGTGTCGGCCGGCGCGCCCCACGGAATCCCAAGGCAGATCTGGAACAGCGGGTCTTCCAGCAGACCTTCCTTGAGCATCTGCTTGGCGAACCAGAGATGGCCGGTGTCGAAGATTTCCAGTTCGGCCTTCACCCCCAGTTCGGTGATGCGCTTGGCGCCGGCACGCAGTTGCGCCGGGGTGGATACGTAAATGAAGTCGCCATCGCCGAAGTTCAGGGTGCCGCAATCCAGCGTGCAGATTTCCGGCAGCAGCTCCTCCACATGGGCCAGGCGCTCCAGCGGGCCGACCAGGTCGGTGCCGGTGCCGAACTCCAGGGGCTGCTCGCCCTTGCCGATCTCCAGGTCGCCGCCCATGCCGGCGGTGAGGTTGATGATGATGTCGGTGTCGCTCTCACGGATGCGTTCTACCAGCTCGCGGTATAGCGCCACGTCGCGGCTGGGCTTGCCGGTCTTCGGGTCACGCACATGGCAGTGGGCGACCGTGGCGCCCGCCTTGGCCGCTTCGATGGCAGCCGCGGCGATTTCCTTCGGGGTGACGGGAATGGCCGGGTGCTTGCCGACGGTATCGCCGGCGCCGGTGACTGCACAGGTGACAATGACTTCGTAGTTCACGGTTCTACTTCCTTCTGCGAGGCGATCGGAAACTGTGCGCGGGCAAGCCCGCGCACTGGGCGTTGCGTTGTTTTACTTCAGCGAGGCGAGGGCGCTTTCGACGCCGTTCTTGCCGTCGAAGGTGGTGACCCCGGCGAGCCAACTCTTGAGCACGTCCGGATTGGCCTTGAGCCATTCGCGGGCGACCTTGGCCGGGGCCTGGCGCTCCATGATCGGCTGCATCAGCTCGGCCTCCTGCGCGCTGGTGAAGCGCAGGTTGGTCAGTAGGCGATCGGCGTTGGGGCAGCGCTGGGCGAAGTCCGGAGCGGTGACGGTGGAGACCGTGGCGGCGCCGTCGTCAGGGCCGAACACATCTTCACTGCCGGTGAGGTAGGTGATGGGCATCTGGATGTTCATCGGGTGCGGTTTCCAACCGAAGAACACCACGGGTTTGTTGTTCTTCACCGCCCGCTTGACTGCCGTGAGCATGGCCGCCTCGCTGGACTCCACCAGCTTGAAGCCACCCAGGCCGAACTGGTTGGTGTCGATCATCTTCTGGATCGCGGTGTTGGCGCCGGAACCCGACTCGATGCCGTAGATCTTGCCGTCCAGCTGGTCCTTGAACTTCGCGATATCGGCGAAGGTGCGCAGGCCCTGTTCGGCCGTGTAGGTGGGCACCGCGAGTACGGCAATGGCATCACTGAGCGACGGTTCGGCGGCTACCTTGACCGACTGGCTTTCGAGGAAGGGTTTGATGTTGTCATCCATGATCGGCTTCCAGTACCCGAGGAAGACATCGACCTGTTTCTTCTGGATTCCGGCGAAGATGATCTGCTGAGAGGCCTGGGTCTGGGTGGTCTGATAACCCAGGCTGCCGAGCAGTTCATTGGCAACGGCGGTGGTAGCGACGACGTCGGTCCAGCCCACCACGCCGACGCGGATCTTCTGGCAACTGGCGTCTTCGGCGGCGAATACGGCGGAACTGGAGAGGGCGAACAAACAGCAACCAGCAAATGCGGTGAGACGTTTCATTGATGCTCCCCTTGCGGCCAAACGGTTATTTATTTGTTGTTCAGGAGCCGGGGGCGACTCCCTCCGTTTTCGGGCACCACTACAACCCGATGAGCAAAATCTACGCAGCGTTGCGTCCGCCGATTCGAACTAAAACGACCATCTGTTGAACACGAACGACCACCTTGCTTGCACTCACGGGCACAGTGCTTTCTAGTGCGTTATCGCCTTCGTGGAAAGCGGCCATGTCCCAGACCTTCAGCTTCCTCCTGTTGCCAGGTTTTTCCATGATGGGCCTGATGTCGGCCATCGAGCCGCTGCGGGTGGCCAACCGTTTCCGCGGCGACCTGTACCACTGGCGGCTGCTGAGCCTCGATGGCGGCGCCGTTCAGGGTAGCAACGGTATGTCGTTGAACGTCGATGCCGGGCCCGATGCGCCACTCGTGGGGGATTGCCTGTTCGTGGTGGCCGGCTTCGAGCCCCTGGCCAGCTTCAGCCCGCGCCTCGCCCACTGGCTCAACCGCGCCGATCGCGATGGCCTGCAGCTCGGCGGCATCGACACGGGCAGCTTCGTGCTGGCCGAAGCCGAACTGTTTGCCAGCCAGCGCCTGACCCTGCATTGGGAGGCCATCGAAGCCTTCCAGGAACGCTACCCGGCGCTCAGCGTCACCCAGGAACTCTTCGAGATCGACGGCCGGCGCATCACCAGTGCCGGCGGCACCGCCAGCCTCGACCTGATGCTCACCCTGATCGCCAAGGGGCATGGCGAGGCCCTCGCGCTGCAGGTATCCGAACAGTTCGTGCTGGGGCGCATACGCACCCAACAGGACCACCAGCGCATGCAGGTTGCCACCCGCTTCAACGTGCATAACAAGAAGCTGGTGCTGGTGATCGGGGAAATGGAGCGGCACAGCGAGGCGCCGCTGAGCTCACGGGAGCTGGCCGAGCGGGTGAACGTCACACCGCGCCAACTGGAAAGACTGTTCCGCCTGCACTTGAAGGAAACGCCGTCGAACTTCTACCTGGGCTTGCGCCTGGACAAGTCCCGCCAGCTATTGCGCCAGACCGACATGAGCGTGCTGGAAGTAGCCCTGGCCTGCGGCTTCGAGTCGTCGTCCTACTTCTCCCGCGCCTACCGCGCGCGCTTCAGCACATGCCCGAGCCAGGACCGGCATGAGCATCCGGATCAGGGTAGGAGCGAATTCATTCGCGAAGGCGAGCACAACTCACCCAAGGTCAGGGCCTGAGGCAGGCCTGCCGCCTGCAATCGCGATTGAAATCGCTCCCACAGGAAAAGCCCGGGCGCCGTGCAGTTGTAGCGAATTCATTCGCGAAAGGGCCGCACAGCGGCCCATTGCCAGCTGAGCTACACCGCCCTCCCCTGCTCGGCCAGGGCCTCCTGCACCAAGGGGTGCAGGTTGGCGCCATGATGCTCCACCTGCCAGGCCATCAGTTCGATGCGCATGGCGGGCGTCCAGAAGCTCTGCAGGTGCTGGCACACTCCGCGCACAGCCTGCTCCTTGTCCGGTTCCGAGGCGAAGAACTGGGCGATCTGGTTGGCCATCTTGATCAGGTTGTCGGTGCTCATCTACGTACCTCGGCTTTCTCGGTCCGACGGCGCTCTTTGAGCAGGCGCCGCTGTTCGTCACTGAACTCTTGATAGCGTTTCTGCCATTCGGAGGGCTGGTAAACCCGCGAAACCTCCACCGCCGTGACCTTGTATTCCGGGCAGTTGGTGGCCCAGTCGGAGTTGTCGGTGGTGATCACGTTGGCCCCCGATTCGGGGAAGTGGAAGGTGGTGTACACCACCCCCGGCGCCACCCGCTCGCTAACCTTGGCACGCAGGACCGTCTGCCCTGCGCGGCTGCCCACGCCGACCCAATCGCCTTCGACAATGCCGCGGCTCTCGGCGTCGGTGGGGTGGATTTCCAGGCGATCTTCCTCGTGCCAGGCGACGTTGTCGGTGCGTCGCGTCTGCGCGCCAACGTTGTACTGGCTGAGGATGCGCCCGGTGGTCAGCAGCAGCGGGTAGCGGCTGTTGACCTTTTCCTCGGTGGGCACGTAGCCGGTGAGCATGAAGCGCCCCTTGCCGCGCACGAATTCCTCGATGTGCATGGTCGGGGTGCCGTCCGGCGCGGCGTCGTTGCACGGCCATTGCAGGCTGCCGTGACGGTCCAGTTCGGCGTAGCTGACACGGGTGAAGGTGGGCGTCAGGCTGGCGATCTCGTCCATGATCTGGGACGGGTGCTTGTAATCCATCTTGTAGCCCAGGGCGTTGGCCAGCAGCTGGGTGGCTTCCCAGTCGGCCTTGCCGCCCAGCGGATCCATCACCTTGCGCACGCGGGAAATGCGCCGCTCGGCGTTGGTGAAGGTGCCATCCTTCTCCAGGAAGGAACTGCCCGGCAGGAACACATGGGCGAACTTGGCGGTTTCGTTGAGGAAGAGGTCCTGCACCACCACGCATTCCATGGCCGACAGGGCCGCCGTGACGTGCTGGGTGTTGGGGTCGCTCTGAGCGATGTCCTCACCCTGGCAGTACAGCGCCTTGAAGGTGCCGCCGAGCGCCGCCTCGAACATGTTGGGGATGCGCAGGCCCGGATCGGGCTGCAGGGTCACGCCCCAGGCCTGTTCGAACTGGTGACGCACCGCGTCGTTGGAGACATGGCGGTAGCCGGGCAGCTCATGGGGGAAGGAACCCATGTCGCAGGAACCCTGGACGTTGTTCTGGCCGCGCAGCGGGTTCACGCCGACGCCCTCGCGGCCGATGTTGCCGGTAACCATGGCGAGGTTGGCGATACCCATCACCGAGGTGCTGCCCTGGCTGTGCTCGGTGACGCCCAGGCCGTAGTAGATGGCCGCGTTGCCGCCGGTGGCATACAGACGGGCGGCGGCACGGATATCGTCAGGCGCCACGCCGCAGATCGGCCCCATGGCCTCGGGGGAGTTTTCCGGCAGGCTGACGAAATCTCGCCAGCGGGCGAAATCAGTCGCTTCGCAGCGGGCGTCGACAAAGTCCTGTTTGACCAGCCCTTCGGTGACGATCACATGGGCCAGGGCGTTGAGCATGGCCACGTTGGTGCCCGGGCGCAGTGCCAGGTGCAGCTCGGCGCGGGCGTGGGGCGAATCCACCAGGTCGATGCGGCGCGGGTCGATGACGATCAACCGCGCACCCTGGCGCAGGCGGCGCTTGAGCTGGGAACCGAACACCGGGTGGGCGTCGGTGGGGTTGGCGCCGATCACCAGCACCACGTCGGCCTGCATCACCGAGTCGAAGCTCTGGGTGCCGGCGGACTCGCCCAGGGTCTGCTTGAGGCCGTAGCCGGTGGGCGAGTGGCAGACACGGGCGCAGGTGTCGACGTTGTTGTTGCCGAAGCCGGCGCGGACCAGCTTCTGCACCAGGTAGGTTTCTTCGTTGGTGCAGCGGCTGGAGGTGATACCGCCGATGGAGTCGCGCCCGTATTTGAGCTGGATGCGGCGGAATTCGCTGGCGGCATAGGTCACCGCCTCGTCCCAGCTGACCTCCTGCCAGGGGTCGTCGATGTGCTTGCGGATCATCGGCTTGGTGATGCGATCCGGGTGGGTGGCGTAGCCGAAGGCGAAGCGACCCTTCACGCAGGAGTGGCCGTGGTTGGCCTGGCCGTTCTTGTCCGGAACCATGCGCACCAGCTGGTCGCCCTTCATCTCGGCGCGGAAGGAGCAACCCACGCCACAGTAGGCGCAGGTGGTGATGACACTGCGCTCCGGCTGGCCCATTTCCACCACGCTCTTTTCCATCAGGGTGGCGGTCGGGCAGGCCTGCACGCAGGCGCCGCAGGACACGCATTCGGAGTCGAGGAAGTTCTCGCCGCCGGCCGCACTGACCCGCGATTCGAAGCCGCGCCCGCTGATGGTCAGGGCGAAGGTGCCCTGGGTTTCCTCACAAGCGCGCACGCAGCGGTTGCAGACGATGCACTTGCTCGGGTCGTAGTCGAAATAGGGGTTGGAGACGTCTTTCTGCTCGTCCAGGTGATTGGCGCCGTCGTAGCCGTAGCGCACCTCGCGCAGGCCCACCTGGCCCGCGACGGTCTGCAGCTCGCAGTTGCCGTTGGCCGAGCAGGTCAGGCAGTCCAGCGGGTGGTCGGAGATGTACAGCTCCATCACGTTGCGGCGCAGGGTGGCAAGTTTTGGCGTCTGGGTGTGCACCACCATGCCCTCGGTCACGGGGGTGGTGCAGGAGGCCGGGTAGCCGCGCATGCCGTCGATCTCCACCAGACACATGCGGCAGGAGCCGAAGGCTTCCAGGCTGTCGGTGGCGCAGAGTTTCGGGATGGTGGTGCCGAGCAGCGCCGCGGCGCGCATCACCGAGGTACCGGCCGGCACGCTGATCTCGCGGCCATCGATGCTCAAGCTGACCTGCACCTCGCTCTCGCGGGCCGGGGTGCCGAGGTCGATGTCGCTGGCGGGGTCGAAGATGTTGATCATTGGTCGGCCTCCGGGGTCGCCAGACCGAAGTCGGCGGGAAAATGCTTGAGGGCGCTGGTCACCGGGTAGGAGGTCATCCCGCCCAGGGCGCAGAGGGAGCCGTACGTCAGGGTGTCGCAGAGGTCCTTGAGGAGGATCACCTGCTCGTCCCGCGCGGCGGCATCGGGCGCCGCCAACAGGCGGTCCACCACTTCCACGCCACGGGTCGAGCCGATGCGGCAAGGCGTGCATTTGCCACAGGATTCCTCGGCGCAGAACTGCAGGGCGAAGCGCGCCATGTGCGCCATGTCCAGGCGGTCATCGGCCACCACCACGCCACCGTGGCCGAGCATCGCGCCCATGGCGGCGAAGGCCTCGTAGTCCAGCGGCGTATCGAACTGCGACGGCGGCACCCAGGCGCCCAGCGGCCCGCCCACCTGGGCGGCCTTCAGCGTCCGGCCGCTGGCGGTACCGCCGCCATAGCCTTCCACCAGCTCGCGCAGGGTCAGACCGAAAGCGCGCTCCACCAGCCCGCCGTGACGGACGTTGCCGGCGAGCTGGAAGGGCATGGTGCCCAGCGAACGGCCCATGCCGAAGTCGCGGTAGAACTGCGCCCCACGGGCAAGGATGACCGGCACCGACGCCAGGGTCAGCACGTTGTGCACCAGCGTCGGCACGCCGAACAGGCCTTGCAGCGCCGGCAGCGGCGGCTTGGCGCGAACCACGCCGCGCTTGCCTTCCAGTGAATCCAGCAGCGCGGTTTCCTCGCCGCAGATGTAGGCACCAGCGCCCACCCGCACCTCGAGGTCGAACGCACGGCCGCTGCCACCGACATTGGTGCCCAGGTAGCCGGCGTCACGGGCAATCTGCAGCGCGGCGCGCAGGGTATCCACCGACTGCGGGTACTCGGAGCGCACGTAGATGTAGCCCATGGTTGCGCCGACAGCGAGACCGGCGATGGCCATGCCTTCGATCAGCAGGAAGGGGTCGCCTTCCATCAGCATGCGGTCGGCGAAGGTGCCGGAGTCGCCTTCGTCGGCGTTGCACACCACATACTTCTGCTCGGCCCTGGCCTCACGCACGGTGCGCCACTTGATACCAGCCGGGAAGGCGGCGCCACCCCGGCCGCGCAGGCCCGAATCCAGCACGGCGGCGACGGTTTCCTCGCCACTCAGGGCAATGGCGCGAGCCAACCCTTCGAAACCGCCCTGGGCGCGGTAGTCATCCAGCGAAAGCGGCCGGGTGATACCGGCACGGGCAAACAGCAGACGCTGCTGGCTCTTCAGATAAGGCAGTTCCTCCACCGGCCCCAGGGCCAGGGGATGGGTGCTGGCGTCGCCTTGCAGGGCGTCCAGCAGGGCCGGCACGTCTTCCGGCGCCACCGGGCCAAACCCGAGACGGCCTGCGGGGCTTTCCAGCTCCAGCAACGGCTCCAGCCAATACAGGCCACGGGAGCTGGTGCGTTTGATCTCCAGCGGCAGGTTGCGCTTTTCGGCCTCATGGGCGAGCGCAGCTGCCACACCATCGGCACCGACAGCGCGGGCAACGGAGTCACAAGGAATGCACAGCGTCAGCATGACCCGTCCTCCAGGCAACCCTCGACCAGTGCGCGCAGGCGCTCGGGTGTCAGCCGCGCATGCAAGCGGCCATCCAGTTCCAGCGCCGGCGAGCAGGCGCAGGCGCCCAGGCAATACACCGGCCGCAGGCTGATCTGGCCGTCGGCGCTGGTGCCGTGGTCGTCCAGCCCCAGGTGCTCGCGCAACTGCGCGGCCAGGCGCTCGGCGCCCATGCTCTGGCAGGACTCGGCATGGCACAGGCGCAGGGTGTGGCGCGCCGGCGGCGAGGTGCGGAAGTCATGGTAGAAGCTGATCACCCCGCGCACCTCGGCCAGGCTGAGGTTGAGTGCGTGGGCGATCTCGGGAATGGCGACGTCGGGGATGTACCCAGCGCCCGCCTGGATAGCGTGGAGGATTGGCAGCAGGGCACCGGGGGTGTCCTTCTCGCGCTCCAGCACGCTGTGGATCAGAGGCAGGTGAAGCATCTCATCAGGCATACAGCGTTCCTCTGCTTCGCGGACGACAGGCTGAAGCCCGCCGCCCGGAGGTCTCGGCTGCGGCTCACCCGCCACGTCACGTAAGCGTGGCTTTGCTGGTGACCGCTCTAGCGTCCCGGCCGGGCGTCTGCGCGCACTAGTCCGAGGCATTCAGGGAGCTTGCCATTCCCGCCGTTCGGAAATTGCACCTCAACGACGCTGCGCATCCTGAAACCGACCTTGGATAGCGCGACGGGGAAATGGGCGCTCGCTCCTTCTTTATAGGTGCTTCTGCCAGAAGGTTGGCAAGGGGCGGACCTGCGGTTGCCGCTGGGCAGCATCGTGGGAGCGATTTCAATCGCGATTGCAGGCCAAAGGCCTACCCCTGGCTGATGGGGCCGCTGCGCAGCCCTTTCGCGAATGAATTCGCTCCCACAAGGTTCAGTCCAACCTCCGTGCCCCCCTTCCGAACCCAACTTACCCATTCGCGACTGGCTTGACGCTTTCGGCAATACCCCGGTCGCTTTTGCGCGATAGCGCCAAATCCCCCAGGGATATGCTCCCCCCAAAGCGCCGGCAGAAGATTCGGCGCATGGATAACAGGGGACAGCCTGATGAGCCCAGCCGAACTGCACGCCGACAGCATCGTCATCGACGGTCTGATCATCGCCAAGTGGAACCGTGAACTCTTCGAAGACATGCGCAAGGGCGGCCTGACCGCAGCCAACTGCACCGTGTCGGTCTGGGAGGGCTTCCAGGCGACGGTGAACAACATCACCGCCAGCAGCAAGCTGATCCGCGAGAACAGCGACCTGGTGATCCCGGTGCGCACCACCGCCGACATCCGCAAGGCCAAGGAGCAGGGCAAGACCGGCATCCTCTACGGTTTCCAGAACGCCCACGCGTTCGAAGACCAGATCGGCTACGTCGAGGTGTTCAAGCAGCTCGGCGTGGGCATCGTGCAGATGTGCTACAACACCCAGAACCTGGTCGGCACCGGCTGCTACGAGCGTGACGGCGGCCTCTCCGGCTTCGGTCGCGAAATCGTCGCCGAGATGAACCGCGTCGGCGTCATGTGCGACCTGTCCCACGTGGGTTCCAAGACTTCCGAGGAAGTCATCCTCGAATCCAAGAAACCGGTCTGCTACTCCCACTGCCTGCCGTCCGGCCTGAAAGAACACCCGCGCAACAAGTCCGATGAAGAGCTGAAGTTCATCGCCGATCACGGCGGCTTCGTCGGCGTGACCATGTTCGCCCCCTTCCTGGCCAAGGGCATCGATTCGACCATCGACGACTACGCCGAAGCCATCGAGTACGTGATGAACATCGTGGGCGAGGACGCCATCGGCATCGGCACCGACTTCACCCAGGGCCATGGCAAGGAATTCTTCGAGTGGCTGACCCACGACAAGGGTTACGCCCGCCGCCTGACCAACTTCGGGAAGATCGTCAACCCGCTGGGCATCCGCACCGTGGGCGAGTTCCCCAACCTCACCGAAACCCTGCTCAAACGCGGCATGCCCGAGCGCGTGGTGCGCAAGGTCATGGGCGAGAACTGGGTTCGCGTGCTGAAGGACGTCTGGGGCGAGTAACGCCCCCCTTTCAATAGCGAACCGCACACGATCCGTAGGGTGGATGACGCTCTTTTCATCCACCAGCCCACCGCGCGGTGGTCGACCTTTCCGGTGGATGAGTGAAGCGCCATCCACCCTACACCTGACCTGAATTCGGAGTTACCCACATGGCCAAACACGCCCCCGAACTGCCCATCGAAGTCGACAGCGAAACCGGTGTCTGGACCACCGACGCCCTGCCGATGCTGTACGTGCCCCGTCACTTCTTCGTGAACAACCACATGGGCATCGAAGCCGAGCTGGGCCCGGAGCGCTACGCCGAAATCCTCTACAAGGCCGGCTACAAGTCCGCCTGGCACTGGTGCGAGAAGGAAGCCGAATGCCACGGTCTGGAAGGCGTAGCGGTGTTCGAGCATTACATGAAGCGCCTGTCTCAGCGTGGCTGGGGCCTGTTCCAGATCGAGTCGATCGACCTCGACAAGGGCACCGCCGAGGTGCGCCTGAAGCACTCCGCCTTCGTCTACGTGTACGGCAAGGTCGGTCGCAAGGTCGATTACATGTTCACCGGCTGGTTCGCCGGCGCCATGGACCAGATTCTCCAGGCACGCGGCAGCAGCATCCGCACCGTTGCCGAGCAGGTCTACGGCGGCTCGGAAGAAGGCCACGACGACGGCCTGTTCATCGTCAAACCCCTCTAAGGCGAGGCTCGGGAAATGGCATTCGAAGCAATGTTCCAGCCGATCCAGATCGGCAAACTCACCATCCGCAACCGTGTGCTGTCCACCGCCCACGCCGAGGTCTACGCCACCGACGGCGGCATGACCACCGAGCGCTACGTGAAGTACTACGAAGAGAAGGCCAAGGGCGGCATCGGCCTGGCTATCTGCGGAGGTTCCTCGGTCGTGGCCATCGACAGCCCGCAGGAGTGGTGGAGCTCGGTGAACCTGTCCACCGACCGCATCATCCCGCACTTCCAGAATCTGGCCGACGCCATGCACAAGCATGGCGCCAAGATCATGATCCAGATTACCCACATGGGCCGTCGCTCGCGCTGGGACGGCTTCAACTGGCCGACCCTGATGTCGCCGTCCGGCATCCGCGAGCCCGTGCACCGCGCCACCTGCAAGACCATCGAGGTGGAAGAGATCTGGCGTGTGATCGGCAACTACGCCCAGGCTGCGCGCCGGGCGAAGGAAGGCGGCCTGGACGGCGTCGAGCTGTCGGCCGTGCACCAGCACATGATCGACCAGTTCTGGAGCCCGCGCGTCAACAAACGTACCGACGAATGGGGCGGCACCTTCGAAGGCCGCATGAAGTTCGGCCTGGAAGTGCTCAAGGCCGTGCGCGCCGAAGTGGGCGACGACTTCTGTGTCGGCATGCGTATCTGCGGTGACGAATTCCACCCGGACGGCCTGTCCCACGAGGACATGAAGCAGATCGCCAAGTACTACAGCGACACCGGCATGCTCGACTTCCTCGGCGTGGTCGGCTCGGGTTGCGATACCCACAACACCCTGGCCAACGTGATCCCCAACATGAGCTTCCCGCCGGAGCCCTTCCTGCACCTGGCGGCCGGCATCAAGGAAGTGGTCAACGTGCCAGTGCTGCACGCGCAGAACATCAAGGACCCGAACCAGGCCACCCGTATCCTGGAAGGCGGCTACGTGGACATGGTGGGCATGACCCGCGCCCACATCGCCGACCCGCACCTGATCGCCAAGATCAAGATGGGCCAGGTTGACCAGATCAAGCAGTGCGTCGGCGCCAACTACTGCATCGACCGCCAGTACCAGGGCCTGGACGTGCTGTGCATCCAGAACGCCGCGACCTCCCGTGAATACATGGGCGTGCCGCACATCATCGAGAAGACCACCGGCGTCAAGCGCAAGGTCGTCGTCGTCGGCGGTGGCCCGGCCGGGATGGAGGCTGCACGCGTCGCCGCCGAGCGCGGTCATGACGTGACCCTGTTCGAGAAAAAGGACCAGCTCGGCGGCCAGATCACTACCGCCTCCAAGGCGCCGCAACGCGACCAGATCGCCGGCATCACCCGCTGGTACCAGCTGGAGATCGCCCGCCTCGGCATCGACCTGCGCCTGGGCACCGGCGCCGACCCGGAAACCATCCTCGACCTGCGCCCGGATATCGTGGTGCTGGCCAACGGCGGCCACCCGTTCATCGAGCAGAACGAGCACTGGGGCGCGGCGGAAGGCCTGGTGGTCAGCGCCTGGGACGTGCTCGACGGCAAGGTGGCACCGGGCAAGAACGTGCTGGTGTACGACACCATCTGCGAGTTCGGCGGCATGTCGGCTGCGGACTTCCTCGCCGACAAGGGCGCCCAGGTGGAGATCGTCACCGACGACATCAAGCCTGGCATCGCCATCGGCGGTACGTCCTTCCCGACCTACTACCGCAGCATGTACCCGAAGGAAGTGATCATGACCGGCGACCTCACGCTGGAGAAGGTCTACCGCGAGGGTGACAAGGTGGTGGCGGTGCTGGAGAACGAATACACCGGCGCCCGCGAGGAGCGTGTGGTGGACCAGATCGTCATCGAGAACGGCGTGCGCCCGGACGAGAGCCTGTACTACGCGCTCAAGGACGGTTCGCGCAACAAGGGCCAGATCGACGTCGAGGCACTGTTCGCCATCAAGCCGCAGCCCTGCCTCAGCGAGTCCGGCAGCGGTTACCTGCTGTTCCGTATCGGCGACTGCGTGGCCCAACGCAACACCCACGCGGCGATCTACGACGCGCTGCGTCTGTGCAAGGATTTCTAAGCGCACACACGGACGGCCCCCTCTCCCGCTTGCGGGAGAGGGCGGGGGGAGAGGGCAAGCCGGCGACTCCAGCGTTTCCGGCCTCCCCCTCTCCCTAACCCTCTCCCTCAGGGAGAGGGGACTGGTTCGGAGCACCCCTTTCGGTCCCTGCAAGGAGACCAATCAGAATGCTGAACACCCTTCTTCCCATCCTGCTCTTCGCTGCCCTGGCACTTGCCGTGCTGGGCGCCGCGAAGCGCTTCTTCATGTGGCGCCGGGGCCGACCGTCGAAGGTCGACTGGATCGGTGGCCTCATGAAAATGCCGCGCCGCTACCTGGTGGACCTGCACCATGTGGTCGAGCGTGACAAGTACATGTCCAAGACCCACGTCGCCACCGCCGGCGGTTTCGTGCTGTCGGCGCTGCTGGCGATCGTGGTGCATGGCTTTGGCCTGCACAGCCGGATTCTCGGCTTCGCCCTGCTTGCCGCGACCGTGCTGATGTTCGTCGGCGCCCTCTTCGTCGCCAAGCGCCGCCGCAACCCGCCGGCACGCCTGTCGAAAGGCCCGTGGATGCGCCTGCCGAAGAGCCTGCTGATGTTCTCGGTGAGCTTCTTCATCGCCACCCTGCCGGTGGCCGGTATCCTGCCGGAAGGCTTCGGCGGCTGGTTCCTCGCCGGCATCCTGGCCATCGGCGTGGCTTGGGGCGTATCCGAGCTGTTCTTCGGCATGACCTGGGGCGGCCCGATGAAGCACGCCTTCGCCGGTGCCCTGCACCTGGCCTGGCACCGCCGCGCCGAGCGCTTCGGCGGCGGCCGCTCCACCGGCCTCAAGGCGCTGGACCTGGCTGACCCGAACGCCCCGCTGGGCGTGGAGAAACCCACCGACTTCACCTGGAACCAGTTGCTCGGCTTCGACGCCTGCGTGCAGTGCGGCAAGTGCGAGGCGGTGTGCCCGGCCTTCGCCGCCGGCCAGCCGCTGAACCCGAAGAAGCTGATCCAGGACATGGTCATCGGCCTCGCCGGTGGTGATGACGCCAAGTTCGCCGGCAGCCCCTACCCGGGCATTCCGCTGGGCGAACACGCCGGCGGCCCGCACCAGCCGATCGTGGTCAAGGGCGGCAAGGGCCTGGTGGAGGCGGACACGCTCTGGTCCTGCACCACCTGTCGCGCCTGCGTCGAGGAGTGCCCGATGATGATCGAGCACGTCGATGCCATCGTCGACATGCGCCGTCACCTCACCCTGGAGAAAGGCGCGACCCCGAACAAGGGCGCCGAGGTGCTGGAAAACCTGATCGCCACCGACAACCCCGGCGGCTTCGCCCCCGGCGGCCGCCTGAACTGGGCGGCGGACCTGAATCTGCCGCTGATGAGCGAGAAGAAACAGGCCGAAGTGCTGTTCTGGGTCGGCGACGGTGCCTTCGACATGCGCAACCAGCGCACCCTGCGTGCCTTCGTGAAGGTGCTGAAGGCGGCCAACGTCGACTTCGCCGTGCTCGGCCTGGAAGAGCGCGACAGCGGTGACGTGGCCCGTCGCCTGGGTGACGAAGCCACCTTCCAGCAACTAGCCAAGCGCAACATCGCCACGCTGAACCAGTACCGCTTCAAGAAGATCGTGTCCTGCGACCCGCACAGCTTCCACGTGCTGAAGAATGAGTACGGCGCCCTGGGCGGCCAGTACGAGGTCCAGCATCACAGCACCTTCATCGACGAGCTGATGCAACGCGGCAGCCTGAACCTCGGCCAGCACAAGGGCGGCAGCGTGACCTACCACGACCCGTGCTACCTGGGCCGCTACAACGGCGAGTACGAAGCACCGCGCAACGTGCTCAAGGCCATCGGGATCGACGTGAAGGAAATGCAACGCTCCGGCTTCCGCTCCCGCTGCTGTGGCGGTGGCGGCGGCGCACCGATCACCGACATCCCCGGCAAGCAGCGGATTCCCGATATGCGCATGGTCGACATCAAGGAAACCGGCGCCGAACTGGTGGCCGTAGGTTGCCCGCAGTGCACCGCGATGCTCGAAGGCGTGGTCGCCCCGCGTCCGGAGATCAAGGACATCGCAGAACTGGTGGCGGACGTGCTGATCGAGGCGCCGGTGGAAGCAAAAAAGCCGTCAGCGGCTAAAGCTGCCGTGGAGGTGGTGTGATGAAGCTCGCTCGCCACTCGCTTTTCTCCCCTCTCCCTCTGGGAGAGGGGCCGGGGGAGAGGGCTGCCAGCCGCTCCGTGCCAGCCCTTTACCCCCTCTCCCTAACCCTCTCCCCCCTGGGGGAGAGGGGACTTTCTGTACCTGAGCAGGAGTCCATCGCATGAGCGACATCATCCGCCGCGACCCGCGTGCCGAGTGGATCGCCCGCAACCGCCTGCACCCCCTGCATGCCACCATGCAGACCCAGGGGCAGACGAGCTGGATGGGCCCCAATGGCCTGATCCGCAAGAACCCCCATGCCGCTGCGGCCGGTTTCATTGGCCCCAATGGCCTCAAGCGCATCGACCGCAGCGGCGCCCAGCAAGGCACCGCCAGCAGGCGCAGCGCCGCCACCGAAGCGGTGCAACTGCCGCTGCATGTCGTCGAGCAACCGGCCTTCCACATCTGTGTGGTACCGGACATGGTCGGTGGCCGCCTCTCCAGCCACGACAAGGACCTGCTCGGCCTGGCCAACAAGCTGGCCGGCAGCGACGGTGCGGTGGTCGCCGTGCTGTTTGGCGACGACAAGGAGGCAGCCTTCGACACCGCCGGCGTTGACCGCGTCCTGCGTATCGCCGGCGATGCATTCGACGGCTACGCGCCGGAAGCCCGCGTGCTAGCCCTTAGCGCCGTGGAAAGCCAACTGGCGCCGCGCCACTGGCTGCTGCCCGACAGCCGCACCGGCGGCGGTGAACTGGGGCGACGGCTGGCCGCGAAGCTGGGCGAGCGCCCGGCCACACGGGTGTGGCAGGTCGCCAACGAACACGCCACCGGCCGCGCTGGCGCAGGCCGGGAGGACTTGGTGCGCGCAGTACCGCGCCTGATCCTTGCCGCTGCCGAATGCGCTGAGCCGGTCAGCGAAAGCCGCCACGAAGCCCGCCCGCTGGAGTTGGCCGCGAACATTGCCCACAGCCTGCCGCGTATCGAAGACCTCGGTCCGGTGGCCGTGGACCCGGCGCAGATCCCGATGGCCGAAGCGGAGTTCATCCTTTCCGGCGGTAACGGGGTCAGGGACTGGGCCCTGTTCCACGACGCCGCCGTGGCCCTCGGCGCCACCGAAGGCGCCTCCCGCGTCGCGGTAGACGACGGCTTCATGCCGCGTAACCGCCAGGTAGGCGCCACCGGTACCTGGGTCACCGCACGGGTCTATCTGGCCGTCGGCATCTCCGGCGCCATCCAGCACCTGCAAGGCATAGGCGCCTGCGATAAGGTGGTGGCGGTGAACATGGACCCGGGCTGCGACATGATCAAACGCGCCGATCTCTCGGTCATCGGCGACTCCGGCGCAGTGCTTAACGCGCTGATCCAGCTGGCCACCGAATACCGTCAGGGAGGGGCACGCGATGCCGCATGACGCACTGAAGATCGTCAGCCTGGTCTCCATCGGCGCGCACCCGACCTCGGGCCGCGCGCGCCGTGCCGACCAGGACGCCCGCGCCGTCGAGCTGGGCCTGCGCCTGGCGGGTTCGCACCTGCGCGTGGTGCATGCCGGCAACCCCCACGAAGACGCGCTGCGTGCTTACCTGGGCATGGGGCTGGATGAGCTCGTCGTTCTCGAACAGGGCCCGCAGGATGATGCGCTGCACCCGCTCGGTGACTACCTGCACGAAAGCGGTGCCCAGCTCGTGCTCACGGGCAGTCAGGCGGAAACCGGCGAAGGGTCGGGCATGCTGCCCTACCTGCTGGCCGAGCGCCTGGGTTGGCCGCTGGTGGTGGGCCTGGCCGAGGTGGAGAAGGTCGACAACGGCGTGGCCCAGATTCTCCAGGCCCTGCCCCGTGGCCAGCGCCGCCGGCTGAAGGTGCGCCTGCCCTTCGTCGCCAGCGTCGACAACGCGGCCCCCACGGCGCGCCAGAGCGCCTTCGGTCCGGCCCGTCGTGGCCGTATCGATGCCGAAGACGTGGAGCTGGTGGAGGATGTATTGTTTGCCGAGGCCCAGTTGCAACCGGCTCGCCCACGGCCCAAGCGGCTCAAGGTGATCAAGGCCAAGACCGGAGCCGAGCGGATGAAGGCGGCGACCGCCAAGGCATCCGGCGGTGGCGGCCAGGTACTCAAGGATGTCTCGCCGCAGGCGGGCGCCGAAGCTATCTTCAAACTGTTACTGGAAGAGGGTGTGCTGCGCTGACCGCGCAGCACCCAATGCGGAGGAATAGCGCGATGATGCATGCCGATCTGATCGACCAGGAAGATTTTCGTGAGCGCCTGGTGGCGCTGGGTATCAGCATCCCGCCGGGTGTCACTGCCGAGCAGGCCTGCGAGCAGGCCGTGAGCGGCCTCAGCCCGGAACGCGCACTGGCCCTGCGGCGCCTGGTGGAAGAGTTGTTGGGGGGCAGCGCGACCTTGCTGCCGAATGTGCGCGAGGCGATCTCCCGCACTCTGCTGCCGGCCCTGGTACCGCGCTGAGCTGCGATACCCGGATACAAAAAAGGGCGCCATGGCGCCCTTTTTGATTCCCGTAGGGTGCGCTGTGCGCACCAGGGAATACTTGGTGCGCACAGCGCACCCTACATAAGCCTCTTCGTGGGAGCGAATTCATTCGCGATTGAAATCGCTCCCACAGGCCCGAGACTTCAGACCACTCGCACGCTGGCGAAGGTGGACTCGCCCTGGGCACGGCTCAGGGCAACCCCCGCGGTGGAAGGTGCGTTGCGCACCAACTCGTCCGGCACCGGCATCAGGGCGACCACGTTGGCGTTCTGGCCGGCGCGTTCGTCGCGCGGCGGAATGCCGAAATATTCGCGATAGCACTTGGAAAAGTGCGGGGTGGAGACGAAGCCGCACACCGAAGCCACTTCGATGATCGACATGGCGGTCTGCTTCAGCAACTGGCGCGCGCGGATCAGGCGCAGCTTCAGGTAGTAGCGCGACGGAGAGCAGTGCAGGTATTTCTGGAACAGGCGCTCCAGCTGGCGGCGCGAGACGTCGACGTAGCAGGCCAGTTCGTCGAGGTCGATGGGTTCTTCCAGGTTGGCCTCCATCAGCGCAACGATTTCCTGCAGTTTCGGCTGGTTGGTGCCGAGCATGTGCTTGAGCGGTACACGCTGGTGATCCTGCTCGTTGCGGATACGTTCGTAGATGAACATCTCGGAGATCGCCGCCGCCAGTTCGCGACCGTGCTCACGGGCGATCAGGTGCAGCATCATGTCCATGGGCGCGGTGCCGCCGGAAGAGGTGTAGCGGTTACGGTCAATGGAGAACAAGCGGGTGCTGATGCCGGCGCGGGGGAAGGCTTCCTGCATGGCCGCCAGGCATTCCCAGTGCACGCTGCATTCGAAGCCATCGAGCAGGCCGGCCTTGGCCAGCGCCCAGCTGCCGGTACAAACCGCGCCCAGCTGGCGGCCCTGGCGGGATTGGGACTGCAGCCACTGCACGTGTTCACGGCTGACGCTGTGCTGGATATCGACGCCGCCGCAGACGATCACGGCGTCCAGGGCCGGGCCGTTGTCCAGGCCGCTGTCCGGGGTGATCTGCAAGCCGTCACTGGCGCTGATCGGACGAGCATCCTGGCTCAGGGTGAACCAGCGATACAGCTCGCGGCCGGAGAGGTGGTTGGCCATGCGCAGCGGTTCCACCGCGGACGCCAGGGAAATCAGGGTGAAGTTGTCCAGCAGCAGGAAACCGATGGACTGGGGAACACGGTTCTGGGGTTGAGCCCCTTGGTTGAACTGTGACATCAGTGAAATCCTCAGGCTAGGCATGGAGCGGAGCCCCGTTTCGAGGCTTTTTTAGTTATGGCCTGGTACGGCGAAACCAGGGAATACCAAATCTACGCAAAGGTCGTGCCTAAGTTGATTGATCGTTCAATTAAAAATGAGGAAATTCATCCAAGGCCCGTGCCACCGGGCCTAGGCGTGAACGACAGAATTATTCTGTTTACGACCGGCAGGTCCCGCGCGCGCTGGGGCCTGGGGACTTAGGTAGCACTGGTGGCGTCAGCGGATGTCACCCCGCGCCGTAGGACACACTTGCCAGTAACAGACGGACGGCTCCGACTATGACTGGCAAGTCATACGCCTATCCACCACCTTGCGCACCATGACGGGGCAGCGGCGGACGCGCTGGACGATATCGGGTCAGCACTCGATGGCGCTAACCGCCAGGCCACCGCGCGAGGTTTCCTTGTACTTGTCGTGCATGTCCGCCCCGGTGTCGCGCATGGTGCGGATCACCTGGTCCAGCGAGATGAAGTGCTCGCCGTCGCCGCGCAGCGCCATCTGCGCCGCATTGATCGCCTTCACCGCGGCAATCGCGTTGCGCTCGATGCACGGCACCTGCACCAGTCCGCCCACCGGGTCGCAGGTCAGCCCCAGGTTGTGTTCCAGGCCGATCTCCGCCGCGTTCTCCAGCTGCGCCGGGGTCGCCCCCAGTACTTCCGCCAGTCCCGCTGCCGCCATCGCACAGGCCGAACCCACTTCGCCCTGGCAGCCCACTTCGGCGCCGGAGATCGAGGCGTTCTTCTTGCACAGGATGCCCACCGCCGCCGCGCCGAGGAAGAAGTTCACCACGTCGTCCTCGCTGGCCTCCGGGTTGAAGCGCATGTAGTAGTGCAACACCGCCGGGATGATCCCCGCCGCGCCATTGGTGGGCGCGGTGACCATGCGCCCGCCGGCGGCATTCTCTTCGTTCACCGCCAGGGCGTAGAGGTTGACCCATTCCATGGCGCTCATGGTCGAGCCGATCACGTTGGGTTTGCCCAGCTCCTGCAGGCTGCGGTGCAGCTTGGCGGCACGCCGGCGCACATTCAGCCCACCGGGGAGGATGCCTTCGTGGCCGAGGCCGTTGGTCACGCATTCCTGCATGGCGTCCCAGAGCTTCAGCAGCCCGGCGCGGATCTCCGCCTCGCTGCGCCAGGCCTTCTCGTTGGCCAGCATCAGTTCGGCGATGCGCAGGTTGTGGCGCTGGCAGAGTTCCAGCAGCTCTTCGGCACTGGAAAAATCGTAGGGCAGTGCGGTGGCGTCCTGGTCCAGCTGGCCGGACTTGGCCTGGGCCTCGTCGACCACGAAGCCGCCGCCGATGGAGTAGTAGGTGTCGCGGTGCAGTTCACCCGCCTCACCTTCGACGATCAGGGTCATGGCGTTGGGGTGGTACGGCAGGTTCTCGTCGAGCAGCAGCAGGTCGCGTTGCCAGTCGAACGGCACCGGGTGCGTGCCGTCCAGCCGCAGTTCGCGGGCTGCCTGCAGCGCCTCGATGCGCGGGGCGATCTGTTTCGGGTCGACCTGGTCTGGCCATTCGCCCATCAGCCCCACCAGGGTCGCGCGGTCGGTGCCGTGGCCGACGCCGGTGGCCGACAGCGAGCCATACAGGCGCACCTCGACCCGCGTCACCTGCTCCAGCAGGCCGCGCTCGCGCAACGCCGTGGCGAACAGCGCCGCCGCCCGCATCGGGCCCACGGTGTGCGAGCTGGAGGGGCCGATACCGATCTTGAACAGGTCGAACACACTGATAGCCACGGGGCAACTCCGGTAAGGATGACACTTGGCGACATGATCGGCATTTCACCGAAGCGGAGACTTCCCACACCGACTTGCTCGTATCCAAATACGCCGTGGTCGATGCGCGTAACGGCCTGTTCCTTGTGGGAACGAATTCATTCGCGAAAGGGGCGCGCAGCGGCCCCATGGGCTGACAAGCGGCAGGCCAGCGGCCTGAAATCGCGAATGAAATCGCTCCCACAGGCAATCCATCTGTTGCCTTGCATTACCCGCGACAGATAAGTTCTGAGTGCGACCGGGTCGGTAGTCAGGCGATGCGTCTGGCCCGCATCATTCCGGCGCCCGGGGGCGGGGGCCTGCAGCAGTCCGACAGCCACGCGAGTCCGGAAACGACAATAAATCCTGCTGTGGACGGACCCCATCCCATGACTCGACCCACCACTCCCCTGCTGGCCGCGTCTCTGCTGGCCGCCTCCCTTTGCGCCACCCAACCGGTCCTGGCCGCCGACCCCGAACGCTGCTCCACCGTGCATTTCGCCGACGTCGGTTGGAGCGACATTACCGTCACCACCGCCGTCACGCGCCATGTGCTGAGCGAGCTCGGCTACATCACCAAGGTCAAGCGCCTGTCCGTGCCCGACACCTACAAGGCGCTGGGCGACGGCAAGATCGATGTGTTCCTCGGCAACTGGATGCCGAGCATGGAAAACGACATTCGCCCCTATCGGGAGAAAGGCACAGTGGAAACCCTCAGCGCCAACCTCACCGGCGCCAAGTACACCCTGGCGGTGAACCAGGCGGCCTGGGATGGCGGCGTGAAGAGCTTCGCCGATCTGGCGAAGTTCAAGCAGCAGTTGGGCGGGAAGATCTACGGCATCGAGCCGGGCAACGACGGCAACAAGCTGATCCAGAAGATGATCACGGGGAACGCCTTCAACCTCGGCGATTTCAAACTGGTCGAGTCCAGCGAAAACGGCATGCTGTCGCAGGTCAAGCGTGCCGAGCACCTCGAGCAGTGGGCGGTGTTCCTCGGCTGGGAACCTCACCCCATGAACAACCAGCTGAAGATGCATTACCTGGCCGGTGGCGATGACTGGTTCGGCCCTGACTACGGGGGCGCCACGGTCTACACGAACGTGCGCAAGGGCCTCACCCAGGAGTGTCCGAACCTCGGGCAGCTGCTGAAGAACCTCAAATTCAGCCTGGCCATGGAGAACCACCTGATGGAGGCCATACTCAATGAGAGCACCAATCGCCGGCGCGAAGCCAAAGCCTGGTTGAAGGCCAACCCCGACACGCTGAGCGCCTGGCTGCAGGGCGTCACCTCGCGCGACGGAGGCCCGCTCCCCGCGACACTCGCCCAGGCCAAAGCGCCGTGACGCGGCACATTTTGCGATATCCATGGGCCATGTCGCCGCCCAACATATGAACGTCGCAAACCGACAATTGCCAAGGCCTCAAGGCTTTATCGTTGAGACACCCGATTTCGTCGCTGTCGGTTCCCGTGAACAGGCAGACCGTGAGCACTCCGCTCCGGACCGAAGAACACAAGCGGCCGCCCCCCACCGAGTTGAGGCCGGCCTAATAAGAAATTTCGGAAGTACGCGCACCTCTGGTCGAGGTGCTGAACCCGCCCAGGGAATGGGTTTTGTAACACTGCCAGAGGATCGTCAGGTTCTCGAAACAATGTTATCCACACAGGCAAGGCAGTCGGCATCACCAGGCTGAGCGTCATCGAGCGCTGGCTCTGGCTCCATGTAACTGACCTGGATGTCTACTGAAGGGGAAATATCCCATGCAGTCTGGAAAGATCGTGGTTCAAAACCTTTACAAGGTTTTCGGGCAACAGCCACAAGAAGCAATCGATTTACTGAAGCAGGGTTGGAGCAAGGAGAAGATCCTGGCCGAACGCGGTGCCGTGATTGGCGTCAGCGACGTGTCCTTCAGCGTCAACGAAGGTGAAATCTTCGTGCTGATGGGCCTGTCGGGTTCGGGCAAGTCTACGCTGATCCGTCTGATCAACCGCCTGATCGAACCCACCGCCGGCGATGTCTTCATCGACGGCCAGAACGTTGCCAAGCTGCCCAAGTCGCAATTGATCGACCTGCGCCGCCGCGACATGAGCATGGTGTTCCAGTCGTTCGCCCTGATGCCCTCGCGCAGCGTGCTGGACAACGCTGCCTTCGGCCTGGAAGTGGCCGGCAAGAGCAAGAAGGAACGCGAGAAGCGGGCCATGGAAGTGCTGGAACAGGTTGGCCTGGCCAGCTTCGCCCACAAGTTCCCCCATGAGCTATCGGGTGGCATGCAGCAGCGCGTCGGCCTGGCCCGTGCGCTGGCGGTGGACCCGTCGATGATCATCATGGACGAGGCCTTCTCCGCGCTTGACCCGCTCAAGCGTCGCGAAATGCAGGACGTCTTGCTGGACCTGCAGAAGAAGCACAGCCGCACCATCATCTTCGTTTCCCACGACATCGAGGAAGCCATGCGCATCGGTTCGCGCATCGGCATCATGGAAGGCGGCAAGCTGATCCAGGTGGGCACGCCCCAGGAGATCATCGAAAACCCGGCCAACGACTACGTGCGCAACTTCTTCAACACGGTCGATACCAGCCGCTACCTCACCGCCGGCCAGCTCAAGTCCGACAGCGTTCCGCTGTTCGTGCACAACGGCAAGGCGCCCGACGCACAAACCGTGTGCCAGAAGCTGCAGTCCATGGACAAGCACTACGCGTTCATCGTCGACGAGAAGAACAACTTCCGCGGCTCCATCAGCCTGGAAAAGATCGCCCTGCTGGTTGAAGGCGGTCGCACCCTGGACCTGGAGCAGGACCTGCTCAAGCACATCGACCCGGTACCGGAAGACCTGCCTCTGGACAGCGTCATCCAGCGCCTGGTGATCAATGAAGGGCCGATCCCGGTGGTCGACCAGAGTGGCCGCTACAGCGGAGCGATCAGCAAAGGCCGCCTGCTGAGCCGCCTGCGGGGAGAATGACGATGAGCGAGAAACTGGACCTGGGTAGCTGGGTCAACGATGTCGTCCAGCACCTGCTGGAAAACTACAGCGGCGCCTTCGAAAGCGTCGGTAATGTGGTCAGCGGCTTCTCCGAGCTGATCGAACGCTTCCTGATGTGGCCGCCGGCCTGGGTGCTGATCGCGATCTTCGTCGGCCTCGGCTTCTGGCGCATTGGCGCCAAGTTCGCCGCTTTCACCGCCGCCTCGCTGATCCTGATCGTGATGACCGGCTTCTGGGAGCAGACCGTGGTCACCCTCGGCCTGACCTTCTCGTCCACCCTGATCAGCCTGTTGCTTGGTATCCCGCTGGGGATCTGGGCGGCCAAGAGCGAGCGCGTGGCCGTCGTGATCCGTCCAATCCTGGACTTCATGCAGACCATGCCGGCGTTCGTCTACCTGATCCCGGCGGCCATGCTCTTCGGCCTCGGTCGCGTGCCCGGCATCATCGCCACGGTGATCTTCGCCATGCCGCCAGCCGTGCGCCTGACCGCTCTTGGCATCCGCCAGGTGAACAAGGAGATCGTCGAAGCCGGCCAATCCTTCGGCTGCAACAGCTGGCAACTGCTATACAAAGTGCAGCTGCCGAATGCCATGCCGTCCATCATGGCCGGGGTTAACCAGACCATCATGATGGCGCTGTCCATGGTGATCATCGCGTCGATGGTGGGCGCAGGCGGGCTGGGCAACGACGTGCTCGCCAGTATCCAGCGCCTGGACATCGGCCTTGGCTTTGAAAGCGGCATGGCGGTGGTACTGCTGGCAATCATCCTCGACCGCATCACCGAGAGCTTCGGGACGCGCCAGACCTCGCCCCGTGGTCGTATCTTCGGCCGACTCGGTGCAAAACTGCAGCGGCAGCAAGCGCAATAAGAACGCTTCACCTTTCAATGTCAGGGAGTCGCTAATGAAAAGAATGAAGAAAATCGCTGCACTGGGCCTGCTGGCCTGCGCGCTGACCCAGGGTGCCTGGGCGCAGGAACCGCAGAGCTGCAAGCAGGTCCGCTTTGCCGAAATCGGCTGGGCCGACATCTCCGCCACCACGGGCGTCGCCATGGTGCTGACCGAAGGTCTGGGCTACACCCCGCGCAAGATCATGGCTTCGGTACCCATCGCCTTCACCGGTGTGAAGAACAAGCAGATCGACGTCTTCCTCGGCTACTGGGCTCCGTCCATGGACGCGGTGATCGAGCCCTTCACCAAGGACAACGGCGTGAAGGTTCTGCCGACGCCGAATCTGGAAGGCGCCAAGTACACCCTGGCCGTTCCGACCTACGCGGCTGAAGCCGGCCTGAAGAGCTTCCAGGACATCGCCAAGTTCAAGGACCAGCTGGATGGCAAGATCTACGGCATCGAGCCGGGTAACGACGGCAACCTGCTGATCGACAAGATGATCAAGGGCAACCAGTTCGACCTGGGCAAGTTCCGCATGGTCGAGTCCTCCGAGGCCGGCATGCTGGTCCAGGTGCAGCGCGCGGTGAAGAAGAAGGAGCCGGTGGTGTTCCTGGGCTGGGCCCCGCACCCGATGAACACCCAGTTCGACATCACTTACCTGGCGGGTGGTGACGATGTGTTCGGCCCGGACTACGGCGCCGCCAAGGTCTACACCGTGGTTCCGCCGGACTACGAACAGCGCTGCGCCAACGTCGGCAAACTGCTGAACAACCTGCAGTTCAACGTCGAGATGGAAAGCCAGCTGATGGACAAGATCCTGCAGAAGGAAGACCCGGTCAAAGTCGCCACCGGCTGGCTCAAGTCCAACCCGGCCGTGCTGGACAAGTGGCTCGCCGGCGTTACCACCTATGACGGCCAGGACGGCGCCGCCGCCGTGAAGAAACACCTCGGCCTGTAACACCCGCCCCGGGCTCTGCACGGAGCCCGTTTCCTTGCAATTCGCCAATCGCGGCCCGGTCAATGGGCTGCGAGGGGCACCGTCGCGAAACCCGCCTCAGAACGGGCCATCGACCACGTAGTTGGCTGCCAATCCCACCTGATGGAGCAATACGTATGCGCAAGTTGAAATCCCTTTGTTTCAAGACGCTCGGCGTCGCCACCCTTGCCCTCGGCATGGGCATGGCCAACGCCGCTGACAAACCGACCCTGAAGATCGGCTACGTGAACGGCTGGGACGACAGTGTCGCCGCCACCCACGTCGCGGGCGAAATCCTCAAGGAAAAACTCGGTTACGGCGTCGAGCTGAAACCCGTTGAGCCGGCCATCATGTGGCAGGGCGTGGCCCGTGGCGACCTGGATGCCACCCTCTCGGCCTGGCTGCCAGCCACCCACGGCGAGTACTACGCCAAGCTGAAGGACAAGGTCGTGGTGCTGGGCTCCAACTACAAGGGCGCCAAGATCGGCCTGATCGTGCCGGACTACGTTCAGGCCAAATCCATCGAAGACCTGAGCAAGTACAGCAAGGACTTCGACGGCAAGATCACCGGCATCGACGCTGGCGCTGGCGTGATGCGCCGCACCGAAGACGCGATCAAGCAATACAACCTCGACATCAAGCTGATGCCCAGCTCCGGCCCGGCCATGGCCACCGCCCTGACCCGCGCCGAGAAAGCCCAGAAGCCTATCGTGGTAACCGGCTGGATTCCGCACTGGATGTTCGCCAAGTGGAAGCTGCGCTTCCTGGAAGACCCGAAAAAGGTCTATGGCGATGACGAGCACGTCGACACCGTGGTCAACCCTGGCCTGGAAGCCAAGGCTGCTGACGCCACCGCGTTCCTGAAGAACTTCTCCTGGAGCGGCGAGGAAGTGGGCGCTGTGATGCTGGCCATCCGCGAAGGCGCCAAGCCGGAAGCGGCAGCCAAGGACTGGATCGCCAAGAACCCGCAGCGCGTGGAGGAATGGCTGAAGTAAGCCGTTCGCGCGTCACCCAAACCCCCACCGGCTTTCCGGCCCGTGGGGGTTTGTTTTTTGTGGGGCAGATTCTCTGTAGGGGCGATTTCAATCGCCAAACAGGCCGCAGGCCTGCCCTGCGCCCCCGAAGCGGGCAGCTGCGCCGCCCTTGGCGAATGAATTCGCCCCTACAAGGCTTTCGCCGATCAACCCCCTCGATTGATCGATCAATCAAATTCCCCCTAGACTGCGCGCTCCCAATTCCCACACAAAATGGTGGAAGTGCCCGATGCCCAAGGTCGGAATGCAGCCGATCCGTCGCTCGCAGTTGATCCAGGCCACCCTCGAAGCCGTCGACCAGGTCGGCCTCGGCGATGCCAGCATTGCCTACATCGCCCGCATCGCCGGCGTGTCCAACGGCATCATCAGCCATTACTTCCGGGACAAGAACGGCCTGCTGGAAGCCACCATGCGCCACCTGATGGCCGCCCTCAGCAGCGCTGTGCGCCAACGCCGTGCCGCCCTGCGCGAAGACACCCCGCGCGCGCACTTGCGGGCCATCGTCGCTGGCAACTTCGACGACAGCCAGGTCAGCGGACCGGCCATGAAGACCTGGCTGGCCTTCTGGGCCGCCAGCATGCACCAGCCCTCCCTGCGCCGCCTGCAGCGGATCAACGACCACCGGCTCTACTCCAACCTCTGCTGCGAACTGCGCCGCACGTTGCCGCGCGACCAGGCCCGCTCCGCCGCCCGCGGCCTCGCCGCATTGATCGACGGTCTGTGGCTGCGCGGCGCCCTGTCGGGCGATGCCTTCAACATCGAGCACGCGCTGCACATCGCCTACGACTACCTCGACCAGCAACTGGCCAAGGCTGATGGCTGATGGCTGATGGCTTTGTTGTAGGGGCGAATTCATTCGCCAAGCAGCCCGCAGGGCTGCCCTTGGAGGCCGTCAGGGGCAGCTTCGCCGCCCTTGGCGAATGAATTCGCCCCTACAAGGAAACAACCCACCCACAGACGAAAAAGCCCGGTCCAATGGACCGGGCTTTTTCATCGCAGGTTGTTGGCCGATCAGGCCGCCTCACCTTGCAGCGGGATGACGTTCACTGCCCTCGGCGCCAGTTCCTGCGCTGCCACATCCACCTTCATCTGCTTGAGCAGGGCGACCATATAAAGCAGCAGCACCACCGAGAACGGCAGACCGGCCAGCACCACCACCGTCTGCATGGCGGTGAAGTTGCCGGCGAACAGCAGGCCGATGGTCGCCAGGGTCACCACAACCGACCAGAAGATACGCAGCCAGTTGGGTGCGTCCTCGTCCAGGTCGCCTTCCTCGCGGGACAGGTTGGCCAGCATCACCGAACCTGAGTCGGCCGGGGTGAGGAAGAGCACGAAGCCGACGCAGATCGACAGGCCGATCACCGCCTTGGCCCAGGGGTAATGCTCCAGCAGCAGGTAGATGGACATGGCCGGCTGCTCCAGCGCCGCCTTGCCGAGGTCCGCCGCGTTCTGGTTCATCACCAGGTCGATGGCGCTGTTGCCGAACACCGACAGCCAGGCCAGGGTGAAGCCCAGCGGAATCAGCAGCACGCCACTGACCAGCTCGCGCACGGTACGACCACGGGAGATACGGGCCACGAACATGCCGACGAAGGGCGCCCAGGAAATCCACCAGGCCCAGTAGAACAGGGTCCACAGGCCCATCCACTCTTCACTCTTGCCGGACTGGCCGGTGTAGACGTAAAGGTCGAAGGTCTTCAGCACCAGGCCATTCAGATAATCGCCGAGGTTCTGCACGAAGCCGTTGAGCAGGTGCAGCGTCTGGCCGGCCAGCAACACGAAAAGCAGCAGGCCGCTGAACAGGATGATGTTCAGGTTCGAAAGACGACGGATGCCCTTTTCGATGCCGGATACCGCGGCCAGGGTGGCCACCGCACTCATCACCAGGATCACCGCCAGCAGCGCGCCCTGGCTATGGGGCAGGCCGAACAGGTACTCCAGGCCGGACGACACCTGCAGCGCACCGATGCCGAGGTTGGTCACCAGGCCCAGCAACGTCACGAAGATGCCGAAGCAATCAACGGCGTTGCCCACCGAACCCTTCATCAGACGCTCGCCGAACAGCGGGTAGAGCGCCGAACGCAGCGCCAGCGGCTTGTTGTGGCGATAGGCGAAGTAGCCAACGGCCAGCCCCACCAGCGCATAGATGGCCCAGCCGTGCACGCCCCAGTGGAGGAAGGTCAGCTGCAGCGCCTGGCGCGCAGCGGACTGGCTACCCGGCTCGCCTTCTGGCGGGTTGTAGAGGTGGTCGATGGGTTCGGACGCCGCGAAGTAAAGCAGCGAAATACCGATGCCCGAGGAGAACAGCATCCCGGCCCAGGCGCCGTAGCTGAAGTCCGGACGGCTGTCGTCGGGCCCCAGGCGCAGATGGCCGTAACGGGAGAAGGCGACATAGAGAACGAAGAACAGGTAAGCGCCTATGGCCAGCATGTAGTACCAGCCAAAGCTGCGCGAGAGCCAGCTCTGGGCTTTGCCGAGCCAGGCACCGGCGCTATCGGGGAACGCGATCAAGGCAACCGTGAGAAGCAGAATGAGCGCAGTGGATCCGAAGAACACGACCGGATTCAGGCGCACCTTCCCATGGTTGGTTGTTATGGAAGCAGTACTCATTTGGAGATTCCAGGGCAGTGAAAGCAGGCGCATCAAAGGCGCAACGACAGACCCGCGCCAGCGACCGGCGACGAATGGAATCCGCCGGCAGATGGCCTGAAATCAGGTGCGGCGAACTGCCGCATCCCGTTCCATGGTGCGCAGCTTATTCTTTGTTGTTTGAACGTTCAATAAAAATAAAGTAGGCTGGATTTCAACCCGTCCGGAAAGGCCCGGAAGACGAGGAAACCCCAATGCCAAAAGTCGGAATGCAGCCCTTGCGCCGCACCCAGCTGATCCACGCCACACTTGAGGCGGTGGATCAGGTCGGCATGGGCGACGCCAGCATTTCCTACATCGCGAAGCTGGCCGGGGTTTCCAACGGCATCATCAGCCACTATTTCCAGGACAAGAACGGCCTGCTGGAAGCCACCATGCGCTTCCTCATGAACGACCTGCAGGATGCGGTGCGCAAGCGCCGCGAGGCCATGCGCGACGACAGCGCACGCGGCTACCTCCGCTCCATCATCGACGGCAACTTCGACGAGACCCAGGTCAACGGCCCGGCCATGAAGACCTGGCTGGCGTTCTGGGCCAGCAGCATGCACCAGCCGTCCCTGCGCCGTTTGCAGCGCATCAACGACCTGCGCCTCTACTCGAACCTCTGCTGGCAGTTCCGCCGCGAGCTCGATGCTGGAAGCGCCCGCACCGCCGCCCGTGGCCTGGCCGCCCTGATCGATGGCCTCTGGTTGCGCGGCGCGCTGTCCGGCGAAGCCTTCGATACCGGGCAGGCGCGCCAGCTCGCGTACGAATTCCTTGATCAACAACTGGCCAAGCAGGCGGCTTGAACCGCCCGCCCGCCTTGCGAACACAAGACCTAGAGAGGACAACCACCATGGCCCGATTCGAAGAACAGAAGCTTTACATTGGCGGTCGCTACGTCGACTCCACCAGCAGCGCCACCTTCGAGACCGTCAACCCGGCCAATGGTGAAGTCCTGGCCAGCGTCCAGCGCGCCGGCAAGGAAGACGTCGAACGCGCCGTCGCCAGCGCCATCGAAGGCCAGAAGGTCTGGGCCGCCATGACCGCCATGCAGCGGTCGCGCATCCTGCGTCGCGCCGTCGACATCCTGCGCGAACGCAATGACGAACTGGCCGAGCTGGAAACCCTCGACACCGGCAAACCGCTGGCCGAAACCCGCGCCGTGGACATCGTCACCGGCGCCGACGTGATCGAGTACTACGCCGGCCTGATTCCGGCTATCGAAGGCGAGCAGATCCCGCTGCGCGAAACCAGCTTCGTCTACACCCGCCGCGAACCGCTGGGCGTGGTCGCCGGTATCGGCGCCTGGAACTACCCGGTGCAGATCGCCATGTGGAAGTCCGCCCCGGCCCTCGCCGCCGGCAACGCGATGATCTTCAAACCCAGCGAAGTCACCCCGCTGACCGCCCTGAAACTGGCCGAGATCTACACCGAAGCCGGCGTTCCGGACGGCGTGTTCAACGTGCTCACCGGCAGCGGCCGCGAAGTCGGCCAGTGGCTGACCGAGCACCCGCAGATCGAGAAAATCTCCTTCACTGGCGGCACCTCCACCGGCAAGAAAGTCATGGCCAGCGCCTCCAGCTCCTCGCTGAAGGAAGTGACCATGGAGCTGGGCGGCAAATCGCCGCTGATCATCTTCGAAGACGCCGACCTCGACCGCGCTGCCGATATCGCCGTCATGGCCAACTTCTTCAGCTCCGGCCAGGTCTGCACCAACGGCACCCGCGTCTTCGTACCGCGCGCCCTGCAGGCCAGCTTCGAAGCCAAGGTGGTCGAGCGCGTGAAGCGCATCCGCCTGGGCAACCCGGAGGACGCCAACACCAACTTCGGTCCGCTGACCAGCTTCGCCCACATGGAAAGTGTGCTCGGCTACATCGAGGCCGGCCGCAAGGAAGGCGCTCGCCTGCTGATTGGCGGCGAGCGCGTGACCGAAGGCGACTACGCCAAGGGCGCGTATGTGGCTGCCACCGTGTTCACCGACTGCACCGACGACATGACCATCGTTCGCGAAGAAATCTTCGGCCCGGTGATGAGCATCCTGGCCTACGACACCGAGGAAGAAGTCATCCGCCGCGCCAACGACACCGAGTACGGCCTGGCCGCCGGCGTCGTCACCCGCGACCTGGCCCGCGCCCACCGTGTGATCCACAAGCTGGAAGCCGGCATCTGCTGGATCAACACCTGGGGCGAGTCTCCCGCCGAAATGCCGGTGGGCGGTTACAAGCAATCCGGCGTCGGCCGCGAGAACGGCCTGACCACCCTAGCCCACTACACCCGTATCAAGTCCGTGCAGGTCGAGATGGGCGACTACTACTCGGTGTTCTGACCGACGCCAGCCAGGACGGAAACCTCGGGGGCGCATTGCGCTCCCGGATTTCATCCGGGCTACGACGCAGCACCGGCCCAGGTAGCCCGGATGCAATCCGGGAAAGAAGTTTGCCGCGCCCCGGAGTCATCCGGGTCATCTAGCAGGTAAGTCAAATGTCACAAGAATTCGATTACATCATCGTCGGCGCCGGCTCCGCCGGTAACGTGCTGGCCACCCGCCTGACCGAAGACCCCGAGGTCAGCGTCCTGCTGCTGGAAGCCGGTGGCCCGGACTACCGCCTGGATTTCCGTACCCAGATGCCCGCTGCCCTCGCCTACCCGCTGCAGGGCCGCCGCTACAACTGGGCCTACGAGACCGATCCGGAGCCCTTCATGAACAACCGCCGCATGGAGTGCGGTCGTGGCAAGGGCCTGGGCGGTTCCTCGCTGATCAACGGCATGTGTTACATCCGCGGCAACGCCCTGGACTTCGACGGCTGGGCCAAGGCACCGGGCCTGGAAGACTGGACCTACCTCGACTGCCTGCCCTACTTCCGCAAGGCGGAAACCCGCGACATCGGCCCGAACGACTTCCACGGTGGCGACGGCCCGGTGAGCGTCACCACGCCCAAGACCGGCAACAACCCGCTGTTCCACGCCATGGTCGAGGCCGGCGTGCAGGCCGGCTTCCCGCGTACCGATGACCTCAACGGTTACCAGCAGGAAGGCTTCGGCCCGATGGACCGCACCGTGACCCCGGAGGGCCGCCGTGCCGCCACCGGTCGCGGTTACCTGGACCAGGCGCGCAACCGTCCCAATCTGACCATCGTTACCCACGCCCTGAGCGATCGCATCCTGTTCAGCGGCAAGCGCGCCATCGGCGTCGCCTACCTCAAGGGCAACAGCGACACCCCCACCACCGCGCATGCCCGCCGCGAAGTGCTCGTGTGCAGCGGCGCCATCGCCTCACCGCAACTGCTGCAGCGCTCCGGCGTCGGCCCGGCGGCCGTGCTGCGCGACCTTGACGTTCCGATCGTGCATGACCTGCCGGGCGTGGGCGCCAACCTGCAGGACCACCTGGAGCTCTACCTGCAATACGCCTGCAAGGAGCCGGTGTCGCTGTTCCCGGCCCTGCAGTGGTGGAACCAGCCGGCCATTGGCGCGCAGTGGCTGTTCCTCGGCAAGGGCCTGGGTGCCAGCAACCAGTTCGAGGCCGGCGGCTTCATCCGTACCCGCGCCGAGTTCGAATGGCCGAACATCCAGTTCCACTTCCTGCCGGTGGCGATCAACTACAACGGTTCCAACGCGGTGAAGGAGCACGGCTTCCAGGCCCACATGGGCTCTATGCGCTCGCCGAGCCGTGGCCGTATTCACCTGAAATCCAGAGACCCGCGCCAACACCCGAGCATCCTGTTCAACTACATGTCCCACGAACAGGACTGGCAGGAATTCCGCGACGGCATCCGCATCACCCGCGAGATCATGGGCCAGCCGGCGCTGGACCCATACCGCGGCCGCGAGCTGAGCCCGGGCGCGAACCTGAAGTCCGACGCCGAGCTGGACGAGTTCATCCGCACCCACGCGGAAACCGCGTTCCACCCCTCCTGCTCCTGCAAGATGGGCACCGACGACATGGCGGTGGTGGATGGCCAGGGCCGCGTACACGGCATGGAAGGCCTGCGCGTGGTCGATGCCTCGATCATGCCGGAGATCATCACCGGCAACCTCAACGCGACCACCATCATGATCGCCGAGAAGATCGCCGACAAAATCCGCGGCCGCAAACCACTGCCACGCAGCACCGCTAGCTACTACGTGGCCGGCGACAAGCCGGTGCGCGGCCAGCCGGCACGCAAGCTGTAAGGCAGCCCACTTGTGGGAGCGAATTCATTCGCGAAACGACTTGGAACAACGTCGTTGCACGATCGCGATTGAAATCGCTCCCACAGGAAAGGCGAATCCCCGACGGCCTTGCTGGCCGCAGCCACTTTCTTTCAGCTGCCATGGGAAAGCGGCCGCGCCGTGCGCCGGGTAGACCGCGAACTCGACGAGTGACGGGGGGAGCACGCGCGGGCCTGCTAAACTGCGCGCCATTTCGACTTGCAGGCCCACTCCGTGACCACCACCGCCTTCTCTACCCTGCCCCTCTCCGCGGCCACCCTGGCCAACCTGGAGACCCTGGGCTACCGCGACATGACGCCGATCCAGGCCCAGGCCCTGCCGCTGATCCTCAAGGGCCAGGACCTGATCGCCCAGGCCAAGACCGGTAGTGGCAAAACCGCCGCCTTCGGCATCGGCCTGCTGGAGCCGCTCAACCCGCGCTTCTTCGGCTGCCAGGCATTGGTGCTGTGCCCTACCCGCGAGCTGGCCGACCAGGTGGCCAAGGAAGTTCGTCGCCTGGCCCGCGGCCACGGCAACATCAAGGTGCTGACCCTCTGCGGCGGCGTGCCCTTCGGCCCCCAGGTGGGTTCGCTGGAGCATGGCACGCATGTCATCGTCGGCACCCCGGGCCGGGTCCAGGAACACCTGCGCAAGGGCACGCTCGTGCTCGATGGTCTCAACACCCTGGTGCTGGACGAAGCCGACCGCATGCTCGACATGGGCTTCTACGACAGCATCGCCGAAATCATCGGCCAGCTCCCGGCACGCCGGCAGACGCTACTGTTCTCCGCCACCTACCCGGCCGGTATCGCCCAGCTCGCCAAGACCTTCATGCGCGAACCGCAGCAGGTGAAGGTAGAGGCGCTACATGACGACAACCAGATCGAGCAGCGCTTCTACGAGATCGACCCGCGCCAGCGCATGGACGCGGTTCTGCGCCTGCTGCAGAGCACCCGCCCGCAGTCCTGCGTCGCGTTCTGCCACACCCGCCAGCAGTGCCAGGAACTGGAAGCCCACCTGAGCGACAATGGCATTTCCGCCCAGTCGCTGCATGGCGACCTGGAGCAGCGCGAGCGTGACCAGGTACTGGCGCTTTTCGCCAACCAGAGCTGCAGTGTGCTGGTGGCCACCGACGTCGCCGCGCGCGGCCTGGATATCGCCGGGCTGGAAGCGGTGATCAACGTCGAACTGTCCCGCGACCCCGAAGTGCACATCCACCGCGTCGGCCGCAGCGGCCGCGCCGGCGAGAAGGGCCTGGCGCTGAGCCTGGTGGCGCCGGCCGAGGCCAATCGCGCCCAGGCCATCGAGAGCCTGCAACAGGCACCGCTGAACTGGCAGCGCATCGACGAACTGGTGGTGAAGAGCCGCGAGCCGCTGCTACCTCCCATGGCCACGCTGTGCATCAACGGCGGCCGCAAGGAAAAGCTGCGCCCCGGCGACATCCTCGGCGCCCTTACCGGCGAGGCCGGGCTACCCAGCAGCCAGGTGGGCAAGATCGCCATCTTCGACTTCCAGGCCTTCGTCGCGGTCGAACGCGGCATCGCCAAGCAGGCACTCAAGCGCCTCAGCGACGGGAAGATCAAGGGGCGTTCCTACAAGGTGCGCATCCTCTGATTCAAGGTTGAGCCAGGCCGTGGCGGGCGAAGATCGCCTGATAGGTGCCGTCTTCGCGCATGGCCTGCATCGCCTGGTCGAACGCCTCCACCAGTTGCTGATGCCGCGGATGGCTGCGGCGTACCAGGATATGCAGGCCGTTTTCGCTGAGCGGCCTGGACAGGAACACCAACTGGTCGCGAATCCCTTTCAGCTCTCGGCTCAGGTAGAAGCGTGCCACCAGTTCGTCTTCCAGGGTCAGTTGCACCCTTCCGGCAGACAGCATTCGCGCGCCCATCTGAAAGCCCTTCACCGGCACCTTGTTGAGGCTGGCGTCGGCATCGAAGCTCGGCAGGTAGCTGTAGCCGCGCACCACGGCAATGCTGTATCGCTTGAGATCGGCCAGCGCCTGGAAGTCGACGGCACTGCCCTTGCGCTTGAGAAAGAGAATTCGATTGGTCAGGTAAGGTTTGGAGAACAGGCCGTAGCGGGCACGATCATCGCTGTACCAGGCGCTGACGATCAGGTCGTAGTCACCCACCTGGACGCCGCGCAAGGCACGGGCCCAGGGCACTTCGACGTACTCGGGACGATGCCCGGCGCGCTTGAGCGCGGTACTCACCAGCTCGGCGGCCAGGCCATTGCCCGGCAGCCTGGCATCGGTAAAAGGTGGCCAGACATCCGCGGCGATGCGCAATGTTTCAGCAGCGGCACCCGCCGAAGCGAGCAACAAGGCGAACAGGGCAAAACCACAGCGTTTTCTCATGCACGGACATCCGCGAACAGGTTTGGCCAGCGGGTGGTCTAGCCTGCACCAATTCCGCACTCGCAACCAGCGTGATGCGGTACTTCCGTACAGGCTTTTTTCACTCCCTCCCTGTGACTCCCACCAGCTGGCACCATCGAATGCGACGGGACGGCTGACAGCGCCCTTCGCAGCCCTTAGGCTGTAACCGGCCGCTCAGCCGTACCCGGACATTCGCCCACAAGGCCCCTATGCCCTCGACACGATTCACTCAAACGCTGCGCCGCCTCTGGGCGCTGGACAAGTTCAGCTACAGCCTGCGCGTCTTCGTCGCCCTGACCGGGAGCATGGCGCTGTGCTGGCAGCAGGACCGCATGGATCTGCTGATCCCGCTGTTCCTCGGCATCATCGCCAGTGCCCTGGCGGAAACCGACGACAGTTGGCAGGGCCGTCTCACCGCATTGCTGGTGACCCTCGGCTGCTTCAGCGTCGCCTCGCTGTCGGTGGAGTTGCTCTTCCCCTACCCCTGGATCTTCGTCAGCGCCCTGGCGCTGGCCAGCTTCGGCCTGACGATGCTGGGCGCCCTTGGCGAGCGCTACGCGACGATCGCGTCGGCCACGCTGATCCTGTCCATCTACACGATGATCGGCGTCGACCAGCGCGACGGCGCCCCGACCAACCTCTGGCAGGAGCCTGTCCTGCTGGTGGCCGGCGCCGCCTGGTACGGGCTGCTCTCAGTGCTCTGGCAGGCGCTGTTCACCCATCAACCCGTGCAACAGAGCCTGGCCCGGCTGTTCCGTGAACTCGGGCAGTACCTCAAGCTGAAGTCCGCCCTGCTGGAACCGGTGCGCCATCTCGACATGGAAGCCCGGCGCCTGGAACTGGCCCGGCAGAACGGCAAGGTGGTGGCAGCGCTCAATGCGGCCAAGGAGATCATCCTGCACCGGGTCGGCAACGGTCGGCCGGGGCCCAAGGTGAACCGCTACCTCAAGCTCTACTTCCTGGCCCAGGACATCCACGAACGCGCCAGCTCCTCCCACCATCCCTACAACGAGCTGGCCGAAGCCTTTTTCCACAGCGACGTGCTGTTCCGCTGCCAACGCCTGCTGCGCCAGCAAGGCGGCGCCTGCCAGGCCCTGGGCCGCGCCATGCAGATGCGCCAGCCCTTCGACTACCTGGACGGCGCACAGGCCCTGGAAGACCTGAACAAGTCCCTGGAACACCTGCGCGTCCAGAGCAACCCGGCCTGGCGCGGCCTGCTGCGCTCGCTCAACGCCCTGGCGCGCAACCTCGGCACCCTGGACCGCCTGCTCATCGATGCCAGCAACCCCGATGCCCTTGCCGAAGCCCAGGACGCCAGCCTGCTGGACCGTTCGCCCCAGGGCCTGAAGGACGTCTGGGAACGCCTCAAGCAGAACCTCACGCCGACGTCCCTGATATTTCGCCACGCGCTGCGCATGGCCCTGGCGCTCGCCACCGGCTACGGCGTGCTGCACCTGATCCACCCCGAACAGGGCTACTGGATCCTGTTGACCACGGTATTCGTCTGCCAGCCCAACTTCGGCGCCACTCGGCGTAAGCTGATACAGCGGATCGCCGGCACCCTGCTCGGCCTGGCGCTGGGGTGGGCACTGTTCGACCTGTTCCCCGGCGCCCTGGTGCAGTCTGCCTTCGCCGTGGTTGCCGGGGTGGTGTTCTTCGCCACCCGCGCCACCCGCTACACCCTGGCCACCGCCGCCATCACCCTGCTGGTGCTGTTCTGCTTCAACCAGACCGGCGACAGCTACGGCCTGTTCCTGCCACGCCTGGTGGACACCCTGCTCGGCGCGCTGATCGCCGGCCTGGCGGTGATCTTCGTGCTACCCGACTGGCAAGGCCGCCGGCTCAACCAGGTGGTGGCCAACACCCTGGCCTGCAACAGCCGCTACCTGCGGCAGATCATGCAGCAGTACGCCAGCGGCAAGCGCGACGACCTCGCCTACCGCCTGGCCCGACGCAACGCCCATAACGCCGACGCGGCGCTGTCCACCACGCTCTCCAACATGCTCATGGAGCCCGGCCACTTCCGTAAGGAAGCCGACATCGGCTTCCGCTTCCTGGTGCTGTCCCACACCCTGCTCAGTTACCTCTCCGCCCTGGGTGCGCACCGCAGCGAGAAGCCCGGCGAAGCGCTTACGCCGATTTCCGAACAGGCCGCCCTGCAGATTGCCGAAAGCCTCGACTGCATCGCCCAGGGCCTGACCGACCGCCGCCCGATCAGTATCCATCGCGACGAGGAGGATGCCCTCGCCAAGGCCCTGGAGCAGCTTCCGGAAGACATGGACGACCGCCCGCGCCTGGTACAGACCGAGCTGGGACTCATTTGCCGCCAACTGGGGGCATTGCGGACCCTGGCGGCGCATCTGCTGAACGAGCGAAAGGTGGCGTAAGGCCCGCTCCGGAGGCACAAGCTCTTTGTAGGGGCGAATTCATTCGCCAGGGGCGGCGCAGCTGCCCTGACAGTCTCCAAGAGCAGACCTTCGGCCTGCTTGGCGAATGAATTCGCCCCTACAGATGAATCAGAGCCAGCAGACATCCCAGAACGGGTAATCCCCAATTCGTTCCACCAGGCCGGCCCGCAATGGGTTGGCCACAATGTAGCGAGCGACCTGGCGGACATCCTCCTCGTACCGCATTGCGTGATCGTGGAAGCCTGCTTGCCAGACCGCCCCAGCGGTTTCCACGTGCAAACCCAACTGCCGGGCGGAGCGCCCCTTGAACACCTTGATCACGGTAGAAAGCCCGATGGGACCCTTGAGCTGGACCAACCAGTGCAAGTGATCCGGCATGAGCACCCAGGCCAGGGAATTGACCACATTCTGCTCGTGCAATCGGCGCAGCTCGGCAACGGCAATGCGGGCGCTATGGAAGTCCCTGAACAACGGCCGACGGCCTTCGGTGGTTGTGGTGATGTGGTAGATCTGACCGGCTCTTGATACCCGGCCCTTGAGGAGATCATCCCTTGGCATTTCCATTGCCCTCCTGATACGGAAGGCGATGACTCTATGGGGCGGCAAACAAATGCTGGGCCGGAGCGTTGCGACGAAAAGACTGATCCAACCTGTGGAAGATGCCTATGGCTTCGAATCTCTTGTAGGGGCGAATTCATTCGCCAAGGGATGCGAAACGTCCCCCTTGCAACCCTGAATGGCAGACCTTTGGTCTGCTTGGCGAATGAATTTCCCCTACAGGTAAAGGTCCCCTGCAAAACGACAGTCACCCTTCCCCCATCAGCTCCCTGATCGTCTCCCCCACCATCCGCACCGCTGCCTCGATCGCCGGGGTGGGCTTGGAGGAGTAGTTCATGCGCAGGCAGTTCCGGTACTTGCCAGAGGCGGAGAAGATGCTGCCGGCGGCGATCTGTACGCCTTTGGGCAAGAGGGCGCGGTTCAGGCGCAGGGTGTCGAAGTCTTCGGGCAGTTCGACCCAGAGCATGAAGCTGCCCTGGGGCCGGCTGGCGCGGGTGCCTTCGGGGAAGTAGCACATCACCCAGTCGATCATCTGGTCGCGGCTGTGCTGGTACTGGCTGCGCATGCGCCGCAGGTGCGGTTCGTAATGGCCATTGCCGAGGAATTCAGCCAGCGCCAATTGCGGCTGGGTGGCGGTGGCGCCGGTGGAGATGTACTTCATGTGCAGAACCCGGTCGAGGTAACGGCCGGGGGCGATCCAGCCAACGCGGATACCTGGCGCCACCGTCTTGGAGAAGGAACTGCAGAGCAGCACGCGCCCATCGTCGTCGAACGACTTGATCGTGCGCGGGCGTGGGTACTGGTAGGCCAGGTCGCCATACACGTCGTCTTCCAGGATCGGCACGTCGTAGCGCTGGGCCAGGGTCAGCAGGGCGCGCTTGCGCGCCTCCGGCATGATGTAGCCGAGTGGGTTGTTGCAGTTCGGGGTGAGCTGGATCAGCTTGATCGGCCACTGCTCCAGCGCCATCTCCAGCGCCTCCAGGCTGATGCCGTTGAGCGGGTCGGTGGGCAGTTCCAGGGCTTTCATGCCGAAGCCTTTCAAGGTTTGCATGGCGCCGTGGAAGCTCGGCGAATCCACTGCGACTATGTCCCCCGGCTCGCAGGTGGAGCGGATCGCCACCGACAGCGCCTCATGGCAACCGGTGGTGATGACGACATCGTCCGCGGATAGCTGGCAGCCCGAGTCCAGCGCCAGCCGTGCCACTTGTTCACGCAGTGCCAGGGTGCCGTAGATGCTGTCGTAGTAGAGGCCGCTGCCGTCCTGGCGCCGGCTGATCCGGCCGAGGCTGCGCAGCAAGGGTTTCAGTGTCGGGCTTGTGATGTCCGGCATGCCGCGCCCCAGTTGCACCACGTTGTCCCTGGCGCTGCGCTTGACCAGATCGAGTACGTCGTTCCACTGGGACACGTCCACGGGCCGCTGTGGCGTGCGGCTCACTTCTGGCAGAGCCGGCGTCTGGCGGCGCGGCGGCACGAAGTAGCCGGACTTCGGCCGCGGCTCCGCGAGGCCGCCGTCTTCGAGAATCCGATAGGCCTGTTGCACAGTGCTCAGGCTCACGCCGTGCTCCTGGCTCAGGGCACGCACGGAGGGCAGACGGTCGCCGGGGCGGTAATAGCCCTGCTCGATGCGTTCGCCGAGGGTTTCGGCCAGCTTGATATAGAGCTTCATGACAGTCTCCTGGATCGGCGCGAACACGCATCAGGACCATTACAGATGGGTGCTGAACTGAGGATTCAGATAGGAAACCACGCAATCTGTATGAAAAAAATATACAGATCGTGGATCTGTATTGAGATTTTCCCGACGGACATCATGGTTCCACCCCGATCCACCACCGGGCATGAGGAACACAACGATGAACGGCCTGAGCGATGTACGCCTGTCTCTCCACGCACGGGAACTGGAACAGGAGCAGCGCGCTCCTGTTGCACTGGCATCCACCCCGCAGGGCAACCGCTGGAGCCGTTTCTGGATGCGCCTGCGCACCCGCCGGCAGCTGCTGGCGCTGGACGAGCATGCCCTGCGGGACATCGGGCTGACCCGCGCCGAGGCGCTTGAAGAAGGCCTGAAACCCTTCTGGAAGGTCTAGCGGCAACGGCGGGCGCTCCGCTTCAGTAAAGGCGCGCCCGCTAACGCAGCAGGCTAGCCATACGCTGGATGGCGTCCTGCTGGGCGGACGCCAGCGCCAGCCCGCCACTGGCATCGAGCGCATCCAGCGGCGGCGCCAGCTTACGGTAGGCAACCAGTTGGTCGATGGGCGGAAGCTGCGCCACGCGTCCTTCCGCGCGCAAGGCGTGGTAGAGCCCGAGATTGACCAGGTCGATCAGGCCGAACCGGCCGCCGCTGTCGGCCTCCCATTGCCTGGCGCTGCGTACGATGTCGATGTAGCCCTGATCCACCGCCCATTTCTGCAGCACGATCACACTCAGGGACTTGCCGTATTCACGGCACAGTCGCGCATAGACGTCCGGACCCGGAACCTGGCTGGCGTCCTTGAAGGCGGAAAGCATCGCCAGTTCGCCGACGTCGCAGAGCAGGCTGGCGAGCAACGCATGATCCGGCGAAGGCAGGCCCAGGGGGCGAGCGAGCACGGCGCTGATGGCGGCCTGGCGCGTCAGCCGCTCCCAGACGCCGATGAACAGTTGCTTGTGGGCGGCACTGTGGAGGGTGAAGAGACTCTTCAGACTGTGGACCAGGGTGATGCGATCCACCTCTTGCAGGCCGAGCAGTCGGATCACGTCTTCCAGCGTCCTGGGCGGCGTGCTGGAGCGGAACATGATGCTGGAGGCGTGCTTCATCAGCAGCGCACTGAGGGCCGGGTCCTTGCTGATGACCTGCTTCAGCCGGACGACGGTGACGTTCGGATCAGCCAGGGCGCGGCGGATATCCAGGGTGATCATCGGCAGGCTGGGCAATTGCTCCTCGCCATTCATCAGCTGCGTGACCACCTTGCGGTAGATCGAGTAATCCGACACTGGCGCGCTCAATCCGCTTCCCCCCCCCATTTTTGTGGCAGCAGTGTAACCATGCCCCGCGCCCGCGCCCATGGGCGCGTCAATCTATTCGGATGGGCTGCTCAGGGCAGCGGCACAGCATAGGTTCTGGCAAGCTTTTTCAACCGACCATCGGTACGCATCTGGCGCAATACCCGGCCGATGTCATCGCGCAGTTGGCGGTGGGACTCGCCCCTGGGTAGTGCGAAGTAGCCGACCTGGGTATCGATGACCGGCTCCAGCCGGCGCACCTGGCTGGCGATGCCCAGCGCCTCGATACGCGGCCGGGAATCCCGCTCGTTGCTCGCCGCCAGGTCTACACGGTTGGCCATCAGCAGTTTGAACGCCAGCTCCACCGACGGCGCGACGTGCAAGTCGAGCTGGCCACGCATGGCGTCGAAGCGTTCGCCGTAGCTCCAGCCATGGATGATCGCGATGCGCTGCCCCATCAGGCTGGCCAGGCTGCCATCCCAGGCAGGGGACGCGTCGCTGCGGGCATAGAAAACCACGCTGTCGCGATAGAAGCCGGGCTCGGCGAACTGGAAGCGCCGTTCCCGCGCGACGGTGCGATAGGGGCCGATCAGCACATCGGCGCGGCCCTCCTCCACCAGCTTCTGCGCACGGGCCCACGGGTAGCTCTCGAAGCGCACCTGGTCGCCGAGGTCGCTGGCGATCGCACGCATCACGTCAACGCCCAGTCCGCTGGCTTCACCTTTCGCATCGAGAACGTAGAGGCCAGGGAACTCGGTGCCGACCGCGAGCAAGTCACGGCCATCGGCGAAGGGGACCAGGCCCAGCACCCAGAGAATGACGCTGAGGGTGCGGAAACTCGGACGCATGTCCGCGGACCTCGGTCGACTACTTACCTGAGCCTAGTCGGATGGACATCGCTTTTCATGTCCACCGCGCGCTCGAGCCAAACGCCGATGCCGGATCGATGAAGCGTGACCGCGGGACGGCCAGCTCAGGCCGGCAGCTCGCGCCAGGTGAGGTACACCCGCAGGTCGAACTCCAGTTGGTGGTAGCCGGGCAGCATGTGCTCGCAAAGCTGGTAGAACGCCTTGCTGTGATCGCGCTCCTTCAGGTGCGCCAACTCGTGGACCAGGATCATCCGCAGAAACTCCGGCGCGGCCTCCTTGAACAGCGAGGCGACGCGGATTTCCTTCTTCGCCTTGAGCTTGCCGCCCTGCACCCGCGAGATTGCCGTGTTCAGACCAAGGGCCTTGTGCACCACATCGAGCTTGTTGTCGTACAACACCTTGTCGGGTGCCGGCGCATTGCGCAGGTGCTCCTGTTTCAGGGACATGGCGTAGGTGTACAGCGCCTTGTCGCTCTGCACTTCATGACGCCCGGGATAACGGCGTTCCAGGTACTCACCCAGGCGCCCGGCGGCAATCATCTGGGCTATCTGTTCCTGGAGGCTGGCCGGGTAGCCGCGAAGGTACTTGAGAGGGGACATGACGGAACGCACGGAGCGGAAAAGGGCGACAGTCTACCCGAGCGCAGCCTTGCCAGCTCGTGATCGCGATGCCACGCCTCTGGCCCAGCGCATTGAGATCCAGTTCAGGTTTCCGGCATGTCCTTTCGTCGGCTCGTAGCAGCCAGGTCCAGCGGCACCGGCCAGAGCGTTTCAAAAAACCGGCACAGCCTCCCGAGAAAAATTCCTTATCGATCAACGCCAGTCATTTCCGGCCGCACACCCGCAGGCTATCGGGCGAAATGGCGCAATACTGGCCATCGGCATTGTTGGCATATTTTTGACGTCAACATGCCGACGGCCGGTAACTGACAAGCCCTGAGCACCTTCGTATAAAGCGCTCGCGAGACGGCCACAACGCCTTCGGACGACACGGCAGGCAACTGCCATCTGGCAACCCTCACTTTTGGTTCGAGCGCCACCGGCCGGAATGCCGCCCACTCCAGAGAGCGACGTGGATTCGCAGCGCCCGACTGGAAGTTCCTCTTGAGAACTCCGTCATGATCGACCTTTCCACCTGGAACCTGACACTCCCCGTTGGCGTGCCCGCCGTCACCATCGAGACGCCCCTGCTGGTGGGTGGCTACCGCGACTATTACTTCCAGAACGACAGTACCACCGTCCGCTTCTGGGTACCGGTCAATGGCACCACCACCGCCAACGCGATCTACCCACGCAGCGAACTGCGCGAAACCTGGGCCGACGGCACGCTGCGCAACTGGACGTACCCCAGCGCCGACAACCTGCTCAGCGCCAACCTCGCTGTCAGCCAGGTGCCCTCCACCGGCAAGCTGGTGATTGGCCAGATCCACGCTTACGGCAGCAGCAGCCCCATGCTCAAGCTGGAGTACCAGTTCAAGACCAAGACGCAGACGGCCAATATCGTCGCCAAGGTGCGCAACTCACCCAACGACGAAACCAGCGTGGTAATCCCGTTGCTCAGCAGCATTCCTCTGAACCAGCGTTTCAGCTACGTGATCGACCTGTCACCGCAGGGCCTGCTCAGCGTGATGGTCAACGGCAGCCTGTGGAGCCAGCAGCTCTCCACGGCCTGGGCGCCGAAGCCGCTGTACTTCAAGGCCGGGGTGTATGCGCAGGACAACGAGGGGTATGAGACGGAAGCAGGAGCGGCGACCTTCTACAGCCTGAAGATCGAGCATCGGGCACCCTAAGCCCCTCACCCCCGGCTCCTCTCCCTGATGGAGAGGGGTGACTCGCGCCTGGAGCTTTTGTATCTGCCGCAAGTTCGGAGTGGTTTCTGGGGCAGGCACTCAATCGTGGCACGGTTTAGTTCCCCTCGCCCTTCAGGGAGAGGGGCTGGGGGAGAGGGTAACGGGCTCGACACAGCGCGCCAGAGCCTTGGGATCGAGCAACGAGCAGGGATCACCGCCCAGATAGCTGCGATACACCTTGAGCAGGTCCCCCTCGCTGATCCGGCAATCCCCCGCCGGGCACTGGCTGGCGAACTCGAAGCGCCCGGTGGGCGGGTCGGCCAGACGGATCTTCAACGACGGCCAACCGGACGGTTTTGCCGCCGACGGCGTGAACAGCCAGGCACCCTTGCGCTGCACCAGGGCCCCTCCCGCCTCGGCATAGTCGAAGACGAACATCAAGGTGCGGGAGGTCTTGGTGGTGCAGTCGGTGCGATCCAGGCACTGCTGCGGATCACTGGACATCGGCTCGGGCGGCGGCGCAGGTGCCACCGGCGCTTGGCCGGCACAGCCTGCGAGCAGCAGGGTGATACCCATCATCAGGGGCAGGCGCATCGGGAACTCCTTATGCCGGATACGAAAGAGCCCCGCATTGCGGGGCTCCTCGTGAAGCGGTACGGGATCAGTTGACCTTGGCGGTCAGCTCACCCTTGGCGTAACGCGCGTACATGCCATCCAGGGAGATCGGCTTGATCTTGGAGGCGTTGCCGGCGGTGCCGAAGGCTTCATAGCGGGCGATGCAGATGTCACGCATGGCTTCGACGGTCTTGGCGAAGTATTTGCGCGGATCGAACTCGGCCGGATTCTTGGCCAGGAAGCTGCGGATGGCACCGGTGGATGCCAGGCGCAGGTCGGTGTCGATGTTCACCTTGCGCACGCCGTGCTTGATGCCTTCGACGATTTCCTCGACCGGAACGCCGTAGGTTTCCTTAATCTCGCCACCGAACTCGTTGATGATGGCCAGCCAGTCCTGCGGTACGGAGGACGAACCGTGCATCACCAGGTGAGTGTTGGGAATGCGCTTGTGGATTTCCTTGATGCGATCGATGGCGAGGATGTCGCCGGTCGGCGGCTTGGTGAACTTGTAGGCGCCGTGGCTGGTGCCGATGGCGATGGCCAGGGCGTCCACCTGGGTCTTCTTGACAAAGTCGGCGGCCTCTTCCGGGTCGGTCAGCATCTGGCTGTGGTCCAGGATGCCTTCGGCGCCAACGCCGTCTTCTTCACCGGCCTGGCCGGTTTCCAGGGAGCCCAGGCAACCCAGTTCGCCTTCCACCGATACGCCGCAGGCGTGGGCAAAGGCAACGGTCTGCTGGGTGACGCGGACGTTGTATTCGTAGTCGGACGGGGTCTTGCCGTCTTCACGCAGGGAGCCGTCCATCATCACGGAGGAGAAGCCCAGCTGGATGGAGCGCTGGCAGACGTCGGGGCTGGTGCCGTGGTCCTGGTGCATGCACACCGGGATGTGCGGGAATTCTTCGATGGCAGCCAGGATCAAGTGGCGCAGGAAGGGGGCGCCGGCATATTTGCGGGCACCGGCGGAGGCCTGCACGATCACCGGGGAATCGGTCTTGTCGGCCGCTTCCATGATGGCGCGCATCTGTTCCAGGTTGTTGACGTTGAAAGCCGGTACGCCGTAGCCGAATTCGGCGGCGTGATCCAGCATCTGGCGCATGCTGATGAGTGCCATGGTGTTTCAGTCTCCCGATTGGGTGGGCTGTCAAATTGCAAAGCCTGCCGCAGGGGCAGGCCGGGTTCAAGTTCCCGGAGAGGAGCGGTCATCCGCCCCGGAAGAATCAATCTGTTTCAGAGTGCCCGCTCACGATCTCGCGAGCTAGAGAAGAGCAAGGCGAAAATGGCTGAGGAAGCGGAGTTTACAAGTTGTAAATGAGCATTACTCGCTCCGCTCGCCCTTCGGGCCGCGCTAAAGCGCGTTAGCCGCAAGCGGCTTTCCGAAGCCATTTTCAACGCCGCTATTCCGACGCGCAGCAGATCGTTCAAGGTGCCTTGCAGCCGCGACCGATCAGATCGTCGGTCGCCACCCAGTACACCAGACCTTCGTCACCCTTGGTGTGGAAGGCCAGACTGCCGTCGCTGTAGAGCAGGCCGGAGCCGGAGGGCTCCTGCCTCAGGCGGTGGACGATGTCGCCACCGCCCAGGCGCAGGTCGACGCTCTCCTTGCCTGCATCGGCGAAGCGCCAGAGCACTTCGGTCTGGCTGTCGCAGACCCAGCGAGTCCAGTCATCACTCGGCGCCTGCTGACCGGCACAACCGGCCACCAGGGCCATCGCGGCAAGGGCAAATACGGCTCTCATACGAATCTCCTTCCCTGCACCCGGGAGCAGCGACGCCCCCGGTGATTCATGCCTTGGCGCGTTGTTCCAGTACTTCCACGGCCGGCAGCACCTTGCCCTCGACGAACTCGAGGAAAGCGCCACCACCGGTGGAGATGTAGGAGATTTGCTCGCCCACGCCGTACTTGTCGATCGCCGCCAGGGTGTCGCCACCGCCCGCGATGGAGAAGGCCGGGCTTTCGGCGATGGCCAGGGCCAGGACCTTGGTGCCGTTGCCGAACTGGTCGAACTCGAATACGCCCACCGGGCCGTTCCAGAGGATGGTCTTCGAGGACTTCAGCAGCTCGGCGAACTGGGCAGCGGTCTGCGGACCGATATCCAGGATCATGTCGTCGTCCGCTACGTCGGCAATGGCCTTGACGGTAGCCGCGGCGCTTTCGGCAAACTCCTTGGCAACTACCACGTCCACCGGCAGTGGCACGCTGACCTTGGCGGCGATGGCCTTGGCGGTGTCGACCAGATCAGCCTCGTACAGGGATTTGCCGACCTTGTAGCCCGCAGCTGCGAGGAAGGTGTTGGCGATGCCGCCGCCGACGATCAGCTGGTCGCAGATCTGCGACAGGGAATTCAGTACGTCCAGCTTGGTGGACACCTTGGAACCGGCCACGATGGCGGCCATCGGACGGGCCGGGTTACCCAGGGCCTTACCCAGGGCGTCCAGCTCGGCCGCCAGCAGCGGGCCGGCAGCAGCGACCTTGGCGAACTTGGCCACGCCGTGGGTGGAACCCTCGGCGCGATGGGCGGTACCGAAGGCGTCCATCACGAAGACGTCGCACAGGGCGGCGTACTGCTGGGCCAGCTCATCGGCGTTCTTCTTCTCGCCCTTGTTGAAGCGCACGTTCTCGAACAGCACCACCTGGCCGGGGGCGACGTCGACGCCACCCAGGTAGTCGGCCAACAGCGGCACTTCACGGCCCAGGGCCTTGCTCAGGTAGTCGGCCACCGGTTTCAGGCTGTTCTCTTCGGAGAACTCACCCTCGGTGGGACGGCCCAGGTGGGAGCAGACCATTACCGCCGCGCCCTTCTCCAGTGCCAGCTTGATGGTCGGCAGGGAAGCGAGGATGCGCGCGTCGCTTTTCACGACGCCGTCCTTCACCGGCACGTTGAGATCCTCACGGATCAGCACGCGCTTACCCTGGAGGTCGAGGTCGGTCATTTTCAACACGGTCATGGGGTCAGTCCTTCACGGGGGCTGGTTGTTAACGAGAAGCAGCGGAAACGCGCAGATAGTGGTCCGCGGTGTCGAGCATACGGTTGGCGAAGCCCCATTCGTTGTCGAACCAGGCCAGCAGGTTGACCAGGCGTGGGCCGGACACGCGGGTCTGGCTGCCGTCGACGATGGCGGAATGAGGGTCGTGGTTGAAATCGCAGCTGGCGTGGGGCAGCTCGGTGTAGGCCAGGAGGCCCTTCAGCGGACCACTTTCGGCAGCCTCGCGGAGCACGCGATTGATTTCGGCGGCCGACGTGTCGCGGGCGGTCTGCAGGGTGATGTCCAGGCAGGACACATTCACCGTGGGCACGCGAACGGCCTTGGCCTGGATGCGCCCGGTGAGCTCGGGCAGCAGGCGCTCGATGCCCCGCGCAAGGCCGGTGGACACCGGAATCACCGACTGGAACGCAGAACGGGTGCGGCGCAAGTCTTCGTGGTGGTAGGCATCGATCACGGGCTGGTCGTTCATCGCCGAGTGGATGGTGGTAATGGAGACGTATTCCAGACCCACGGACTCGTTGAGAAGTTTCAGCAGCGGCACACCACAGTTGGTGGTGCAGGACGCGTTGGACACCAGTTTCTCGGTGCCGGTCAGGCTGTCCTGGTTGACGCCAAAGACGATGGTGGCATCGATGTCCGCCTCGCTGCTCATTGGCTGCGACAGCAGCACCCGGGGCGCGCCGGCAGCCAGGAATCGCTCGGCCTGCTGGCGATGGGTGTACTGGCCGGAGCACTCCAGCACCAGATCCACATCCAGGGCGGCCCAGTCGATACCCTCCGGCTCGGCGTGGCGCAGCACTTTCACGCAGTCGCCATTGATATGCAGGCAATCGCCATCCACACGCACTTCACCGGGGAAGCGGCCATGGGTGGAGTCGAAGCGGGTCAGGTACTCGATGCTGGCCTGGTCGGCCAGGTCATTGAGCGCAACGATCTCGAAACTCGCTCCGCCACTGCGCTCATGAAGCGCGCGCAGCACGCAACGGCCAATGCGGCCGTAGCCATTGAGGGCGACTTTGAAGGGGCGATTGCTAGGCATGGGGCGCTCGCAAGGCTGGGGGTAGGAAACCCTGTAGGAGCGAGCTTTGCTCGCGAACCCTGCGCGAAGCAAAAAGCTTCGCGAGCAGCGCTCGCTCCTACGAACGGGTCAGACGTCCAGCAGTTCTTCGGCGGTGGCGACGATGTTGTCGACGGTGAAGCCGAAGTGCTCGAACAGCGCGGCAGCCGGGGCCGACTCACCGAAGGTGGTCATGCCGATCACGCGGCCTTCCAGGCCGACGTACTTGTACCAGAAGTCGGCGTGGGCGGCCTCGATGGCAATCCGCGCGCCAACCTGTACCGGCAGCACGGCCTGCTTGTAGGCGGCGTCTTGCTGGTCGAACAGGCTGGTGGACGGCATGGACACCACGCGCACCTTGCTGCCGGCTGCGGTCATCGCCTCGAAGGCCTGGACAGCCAGACCCACTTCGGAGCCGGTGGCGATCAGGATCAGCTCCGGTTCGCCGTCGCAGTCCTTCAGCACGTAGCCGCCACGGGCGATGTTCGCCACCTGGGCGGCGTCACGAGCCTGGTGGGGCAGGTTCTGGCGGGAGAAGATCAGCGCGCTCGGGCCGTCGTTGCGCTCGATGGAAGACTTCCAGGCCACGGCGGATTCCACCGCGTCGGCCGGACGCCAGGTGTTCAGGTTCGGGGTGCAGCGCAGGCTGGCCAACTGCTCCACCGGCTGGTGGGTCGGGCCGTCTTCGCCAAGGCCGATGGAGTCGTGGGTGTAGACGAACAGCACGCGCTTCTTCATCAGCGCGGCCATGCGCACCGCGTTGCAGGCGTATTCCATGAACACCAGGAAGGTGGCGCCATAGGGAATGAAGCCGCCGTGCAGGGCGATACCGTTCATGATGGCGCTCATGCCGAACTCACGAACGCCGTAGAACAGGTAGTTGCCGGAAGCATCCTCGGCGGACACACCCTTGCAGCCCTTCCACAGGGTCAGGTTGGAACCGGCCAGGTCAGCCGAACCGCCGAGGAATTCCGGCAGCAGCGGGCCGAAGGCGTTCAGGGCGTTCTGGCTGGCCTTGCGGCTGGCGATGGTTTCGCCCTTGGCGGCAACTTCAGCGATGTAGGCATCGGCCTTGGCGGAGAAGTCGGCCGGCAGCTGGCCCTTGATACGGCGCTGGAACTCGGCGGCCAGTTCCGGGTGAGCGGCGGCGTAGGCGGCGAAACGCTCGTTCCACTCGGCCTCACGGGCGGCGCCGGCGGCCGTGGCGTCCCACTCGGCATAGATGTCGGCCGGGACTTCGAAGGGTGCGTGGTTCCAGCCCAAGGCAGCGCGGGTCAGGGCGATTTCGTCGTTGCCCAGCGGCGCGCCGTGGCACTCTTCCTTGCCCTGCTTGTTCGGCGAGCCGAAGCCGATCACGGTCTTGCAGCAGATCAGGGTCGGACGGTCGCTGGACTTGCGCGCGGTCTCGATAGCGGTCTTGATCTCGTCGGCATCATGGCCGTCGACGTTGCGGATCACCTGCCAGCCGTAGGCTTCGAAGCGCTTCGGGGTGTCGTCAGTGAACCAGCCATGGACTTCGCCATCGATGGAAATGCCGTTGTCGTCGTAGAAGGCAACCAGCTTGCCCAGGCCGAGGGTACCGGCCAGGGCGCAGACTTCGTGGGAAATGCCTTCCATCATGCAGCCATCGCCGAGGAACACGTAGGTGTTGTGATCGACGATGTTGTGGCCTTCGCGGTTGAACTGGGCAGCCAGGGTCTTTTCGGCGATGGCGAAGCCAACGGCGTTGGCGAGGCCCTGCCCCAGCGGACCCGTGGTGGTTTCCACGCCGGCGGTGTAGCCGTATTCCGGGTGACCCGGGGTGCGGCTGCCGAGCTGGCGGAAGCTCTTCAGGTCTTCGATGGTGAGGTCGTAGCCGCTCAGGTGCAGCAGCGAGTAGTTCAGCATCGAGCCGTGGCCGTTGGACAGCACGAAGCGATCACGGTTGGGCCATTCGGGGTTGTTCGGGTTGTGCTGCAGGTAATCCCGCCAGAGCACTTCGGCGATATCGGCCATTCCCATGGGGGCGCCGGGGTGGCCGCTGTTGGCTTTCTGCACAGCATCCATGCTCAGGGCACGAATGGCATTGGCACGCTCACGACGGCTGGGCATCGCTTATCTCCTGCAGGTCTGAATAGACGGCTAATCGAAAAAAGGCCGCTATTTTCGCCCAGCCGGCAGGTCGCGGGCAATCACAGATGGTCGCAGTTTCACCGGTCAGTTGCGCAAAAGCCCGGCTGACCGCCGATCACCCAATATCAAAACTTTTTGATATTGGCATTGCGACGGCCGGGACCGGGGGCTAGACTGCGCCACCTATGAGCCTGCGCGTACCCCAGATCCGCCATGACGACAGCGACGAGCTGGCCGCCCTGTGCAAAGCCGGCGGCGATCCGCTGCGCCTGAACGTGCTGCGGGTACTGGCCAACGACTCGTTCGGCGTGCTGGAGCTGACACAGATTTTCGCCACCGGCCAGTCCGGCATGAGTCACCACCTCAAGGTGCTGTCCCAGGCGGGCCTGGTGGCCACCCGGCGCGAAGGCAACGCGATCTTCTACCGCCGCGCCCTGGCGCAGAACGAACGGGTCGGCGGCATCTTGCACGCGGCCCTGCTGGCCGAAGTGGACGACCTGGAGCTGCCGGCCGATATCGCCGGGCGCATTGCCGAAGTGCACGCCCAGCGCGAAGCGGTCAGCCGCGACTTCTTCGCCCGTGCGGCGGAAAAATTCCAGGCGCAGCAAGACCTCATCGCAGGATTGCCGCAATACCGTGACAGCGTGCTGGCATTGCTCGACGCACTGGGTTTCGAATCCGGCGCCACTGCACTGGAGGTCGGCCCCGGCGACGGCGGGTTCCTGCCGGACCTGGCGCGGCGCTTCAGCCAGGTCACGGCGCTGGACAACAGCCCGGCCATGCTGGAACTGGCGCGCATGCGTTGCAACGAAGAAGGCCTCGACAACGTCGAGCTGCGACTGACCGATGCCCTGAATGACGAGCAGGCGGCCGCCGACTGCGTGGTGCTGAACATGGTCCTGCACCATTTCGCGGCGCCGGCCGATGCGATGAAACAATTGGCCCAGCGAGTGCAGCCAGGCGGCGCACTGCTGGTGACCGAGTTGTGCAGCCACAACCAGAGTTGGGCCAGGGAGGCCTGCGGCGATCTATGGTTGGGCTTCGAACAGGACGACCTGGCCCGTTGGGCCAATGCCGCGGGGCTCACGCCCGGCGAGAGCCTCTACATTGGCTTGCGAAACGGCTTTCAGATTCAGGTGCGGCACTTCGCCAAACCGGACTCACGAAGCGAACTCACCCACCGGTAACGAATAGGAAAACCGATAGATGAGCGAATACTCCCTGTTTACCTCCGAATCCGTGTCCGAAGGCCATCCGGACAAGATCGCCGACCAGATTTCCGATGCCGTCCTCGACGCCATCATCGCCCAGGACAAGCACGCCCGCGTTGCCTGCGAAACCCTGGTCAAGACCGGCGTTGCGATCATCGCCGGTGAAGTCACCACCTCCGCCTGGGTCGACCTGGAAGAGCTGGTGCGCAAGGTCATCATCGACATTGGCTACAACAGCTCCGACGTCGGCTTCGACGGTGCCACCTGCGGCATCCTGAACATCATTGGCAAGCAGTCCCCGGACATCAACCAGGGCGTCGACCGCTCCAAGCCGGAAGACCAGGGCGCCGGTGACCAGGGCCTGATGTTCGGCTATGCCAGCAACGAAACCGACGTGCTGATGCCCGCCCCGATCTGCTTCTCCCACCGTCTGGTGGAGCGCCAGGCCGAAGCCCGCAAGTCCGGCCTGCTGCCGTGGCTGCGTCCGGACGCCAAGAGCCAGGTCACCTGCCGCTACGAGAACGGCAAGGTCGTCGGCATCGACGCTATCGTACTGTCCACCCAGCACAACCCGGACGTGAAGTACTCCGACCTGCGCGAAGGCGTGATGGAACTGATCGTCAAGCACGTGCTGCCGGCCGAGCTGCTGCACAAGGACACCCAGTTCCACATCAACCCGACCGGCAACTTCGTGATCGGCGGCCCGGTGGGCGACTGCGGCCTGACCGGTCGCAAGATCATCGTCGACTCCTACGGCGGCATGGCCCGTCACGGTGGCGGCGCGTTCTCCGGCAAGGACCCGTCCAAGGTTGACCGCTCCGCTGCCTACGCCGGCCGCTACGTGGCCAAGAACATCGTCGCCGCTGGCCTGGCCGAGCGCTGCGAGATCCAGGTGTCCTACGCCATCGGCGTGGCCCTGCCGACCTCCATCTCGATCAACACCTTCGGCACCGGCAAGATCAGCGACGAGAAGATCGTGCAGCTGGTTCGCGAGCACTTCGACCTGCGTCCATACGCGATCACCAAGATGCTCGACCTGCTGCACCCGATGTACCAGCCGACTGCGGCCTACGGCCACTTCGGTCGCAATCCCTATGAAATGACCTACGGTGACGACACCTTCACCACGTTCACCTGGGAAAAGACCGACAAGGCCGAAGCCCTGCGCATTGCCGCTGGCCTCTAAGCCCTGACCGATCGGCAGAAAGCCCCGCCTCGTGCGGGGCTTTTTGTTGGGCGCACTTCGGCAATCCCCATTCCCCACAACGAACCACGCCGAAACGGACAAGGGATTCAGCGCCCGTCTATTCGCCCAGTTCCTAGACTGGCTGCCTCCCCCACGAGCATGGAGGCTCGCCATGAAAGCCTGGATTTCCGCTCCATTACTCCTGCCCTGCCTCGCCCTGGCCAACGCCTGCCCCGACTGGCCGGCAGACCGAGCCAACGCCGAACTCGACGCTCTCACCAGGCGCATCGCCGACTGGGACTTCGCCTATCACCACGAGGGGCACTCGGCGGTGGACGACGAACTCTACGACCAGGCCCGCGCCCGCCTTGCGCGGTTGAGCAGCTGCTTTCCCGTCGCGGCATTGCCGGTTCGCGATCCCCTGGCCGGGAGCGACGGCAAGGTCCGCCATCCCGCGGCCCAGACCGGTCTGGACAAGTTGCGCGACATAAACGAACTGCGCCGCTGGATGGGTCAGCGGCGCGACCTCTGGGTACAGCCCAAGGTGGACGGGGTGGCCGTGACGCTGGTGTACCGCGAAAGCCGACTGGTGCAAGTCATCAGCCGCGGGGATGGCCGTCACGGACAGGACTGGACCCCGCATGCAGGACGCATCGCGGCAGTTCCCCAGAAGCTGGCCGGCATTGGCGACGGCGTGCTGCAGGGCGAACTTTTCTGGCACCTGCCAGATCACGTTCAGGCAGAGCGTGGCGGCCAAGGGGCACGCGGAAAGGTGGCCGGCCTGCTCAATCGACGCAAGCTGACCAGACGCGATGCCAGTGGCATCGGCCTCTTCATCTGGGACTGGCCGGATGGGCCGGTGCAGATGGAAATGCGCCTGCAAGGCCTGCAGGCCATGGGTTTCACCGATGCCGAGGCGCTGACCCGTCCCGTCGCAAGCGCCGACGAAATCGCCCACTGGCGAGATCACTGGTACCGGTCGCCGCTACCGTTTGCCAGCGACGGTATCGTCATTCGCCAGGGCACCCGGCCTGCGGCACGACGGTGGAAGCCGCAACCGCCGAACTGGGCCATCGCCTGGAAGTACCCCTTCGCCAAGGCACTGGCGGAAGTACGCGCCGTGGAGTTCAAGGTGGGCCGCACGGGCCGGGTCACGCCCCTGCTCCAGCTGGAGCCGGTGACGCTGGATGACCGCCGCATCCAGCGGGTCGGGCTCGGCTCCCTGCAACGCTGGCGGCAACTGGATGTTCGCCCAGGCGACCAGGTGGCCATTGCCCTGGCCGGCCTCACCATCCCAAGGCTGGAATCAGTGGTACTGCGCGCCGCCGAACGCCTGCCCGTGGAGGCGCCCGACAGTCGCCAGTACCACGCGCTGAGCTGCTTTCGCCGCAGCCCCGGCTGCGAGGCGCAGTTCCTCGCACGCCTGGACTGGCTGGGCGGACCCGGAGGCCTGGCATTGGCCGGCGTGGGCCGCGGCACCTGGGCCAGCCTTGCGCTGGACGGCCTGCTCGACTGGCTGGCACTGGACGCACCCGGACTGGCGGCCCGGCCGGGAATCGGCGCTGCCCGCGCAACGGCACTGGCGCAACGCTTCGACGAAGCCCGAAATAGGCCCTTTGCGCGATGGCTCAAGGCCCTGGGGATTCCGCCGACAGGCTCGGCAAAGCTGGAAGGTGACTGGTCGAGCCTGAGCAGCCGGACGGCGGCGGATTGGCAACAGATGGAAGGCCTGGGCCCGGCCAGGGCCGAACAGCTTGCGGCGTTCTTCCAGCACCCGGAGGTACGGGTGCTGGCGGAGCGGCTTCAGGCCGAAGGGGTGGCAGGCTTCGGGGCGCCTCAGTAAGCGCGGAATTCCTTGTGGCAGGCTTCGCAGCTGTCTTCCACCTTCTGCACCAGGGACGCCATGCCCTGGGCGGTCAGCGGGCGGGCCTGAGTGGCACTGGCAAGCTGGCCGGTGCTGGCCTCGAGCTCGCGCACCAGTTGCTGGAAGCGCTCCTGGCGCTGCCAGACTTCATCGCGCGCGGCGCTGTCGTCATCGCCTTCCTGGGCCTGCGGGAAATGCTGCCAGGGCTGGCGGGAGAGTTGATCGAGCTTGGCCGCTCCCGTGGCGAAGCGCTGCTCATCGAAGCTGATGCGGCCACGCAGCATGCCGCCGAGGTCTTCACTGGTGCGCAGCATTTCCTTGAAGATCACCTGGCGCTTGCCCAGCGGCGAATTGGGGTCCACGCCACCGCAGGCGGCAAGACTCAGACAGGCGGCAGCAAGGATGAAAAACTTCTTGGCGTTCATCGGCAGGATCACGGGGCAGGCTGAAGGCGGGCGACAGGGTACTCCCTGCCGCCCGGCAATTGCCAAGCCAGGCGACAGTTTGTCGCAGACCGATGAAGGCCTGATCAACCCCGCGCCAGCCTGCGTTTCCCGCCAGAACGGCGTCATTTCACCTGGAAGAAAATCCGATGAACAGTCGTATCCCCTGTCCCCGTCGACCCTGCTTGCGAGTATCGCCCTGACCGTCCGGACCGGCTGGATCACTCCTTGAAGCGGTCCTTGATGTAGGTGATCTCCGACTTGCCATGGGGCGCCGGCAGTCCGTCTTCGCCAATGTTGACGAAGACCATCTTGTCGATGGTGAGGATGCTCTTGCGGGTGATCTTGTTGCGCACTTCGCAGCACAGGGTGATGGAGGTGCGACCGAACTCGGTGGCAGTGATGCCCAGTTCAATGATGTCGCTCTGCCGGGCCGAGCTGACGAAGTTGATCTCGGAGATGAACTTGGTGACGACGCGCTGATTGCCGAGCTGGATGATGGCGTAGATGGCGGCTTCTTCGTCGATCCACTTCAGCAGGCTACCGCCGAACAGGGTGCCGTTGGGGTTGAGGTCTTCGGGCTTGATCCATTTGCGCGTATGGAAATTCATGCAGCGTTCTCCTGGTGTGAGAGGGCAAGATCATGACCGGCGAGCCGCCGCTTGTCGCGACAAGGTGCTCAATCGGGCCCATAGGCACTGCCGGGGCGACGGAAAACCTTGGGCTAGCCCGTCGGCGTCGCTATAATCCGCAGGTTTTTTCAAACGGCCGGCGCAGTCCGACCGTTTCCCGCCACCCGTCCGAGGGGCGCTGCAGCAAGTGGTGCCTGTTTCGAATCTTGCGAGCCTCAGAGTATTTCTGCGGCACTCGACCAGATTCGAATCAGGCTCCGCCTGTCAGGCTCGGAAGGGGCGTAGACCCGGTCAGCAACCCGCCGATCGACAAACGCATCAACGGCGCCCATTCGCACACTACGAATGGAGACTCACGCATGAGCGCTGTCATGACGCCTGCCGATTTCAACGACTACAAGGTCGCCGACATTTCCCTGGCCGCCTGGGGCCGCCGCGAACTGATCATCGCGGAATCCGAAATGCCGGCCCTGATGGCCCTGCGCCGCAAGTACGCCGGCCAGCAACCGCTGAAAGGCGCGAAGATCCTCGGCTGCATCCACATGACCATCCAGACCGGCGTGCTGATCGAAACCCTGACCGCCCTGGGCGCCGAAGTACGCTGGTCCTCCTGCAACATCTTCTCCACCCAGGACCAGGCCGCTGCCGCCATCGCCGCCGCCGGCATTCCGGTCTTCGCCTGGAAAGGCGAAACCGAGCAGGAGTACGAGTGGTGCATCGAGCAGACCATCCTCAAGGACGGCCAGCCGTGGGACGCCAACATGGTGCTGGACGACGGCGGTGACCTGACCGAAATCCTGCACAAGAAATACCCGCAGATGCTGGAGAAGATCCACGGCATCACCGAGGAAACCACCACCGGTGTGCACCGTCTGCTCGACATGCTCAAGGCCGGCACCCTGAAAGTCCCGGCGATCAACGTCAACGACTCGGTGACCAAGAGCAAGAACGACAACAAGTACGGCTGCCGTCACAGCCTGAACGACGCCATCAAGCGCGGCACCGACCACCTGATGTCCGGCAAGCAGGCCCTGGTGATCGGTTACGGCGACGTGGGCAAGGGCTCCGCCCAGTCCCTGCGCCAGGAAGGCATGATCGTCAAGGTTTCCGAAGTCGACCCGATCTGCGCCATGCAGGCCTGCATGGACGGCTTCGAAGTCGTTTCCCCGTACAAGAACGGCCTGAACGACGGCACCGAAGCCAGCGTCGACGCTGCGCTGCTGGGCAAGATCGACCTGATCGTCACCACCACCGGCAACGTCAACGTCTGCGACGCTGGCATGCTGAAGGCGCTGAAGAAGCGCGCCGTGGTCTGCAACATCGGCCACTTCGACAACGAGATCGACACCGCCTTCATGCGCAAGACCTGGGCATGGGAAGAAGTGAAGCCGCAGGTGCACAAGATTCACCGCACCGGCAACGATGGCTACGACCCGCTCAATGACGACTACCTGATCCTGCTGGCCGAAGGCCGCCTGGTGAACCTGGGCAACGCCACTGGCCACCCGAGCCGGATCATGGACGGCTCCTTCGCCAACCAGGTACTGGCGCAGATCCACCTCTTCGAGCAGAAGTTCGCCGACCTGTCGGCTGCCGACAAGGCCGCCCGCCTGACCGTCGAAGTGCTGCCGAAGAAGCTGGACGAGGAAGTGGCGCTGGAGATGGTCAAGGGCTTCGGTGGCGTGGTCACCCAGCTGACCACGCAGCAGGCCGACTACATCGGCGTGACCGTGGAAGGCCCGTTCAAGCCGGACACCTACCGCTACTGATGTGCCGGGAGGGCGAGCCCCAGGGCTTGTCCTCCCCCGTTTCCGCCTGTCGGAAGGCATGCGGCCTTCCGCCCGCTGCTCTCGAGCCTGGAAAGACCTATGTCGCAAGAACGCCGTTACAGCTTCGAGTTCTTCCCCGCCAAGACTGAAGCCGGCCACGAAAAACTCATGGCCACTGCTCGCAGCCTGGCCAGCTACAAGCCGGACTTTTTCTCCTGCACCTACGGTGCCGGCGGCTCCACCCGCGACCGCACCCTGCAGACCGTGCTGCAGCTGGACGGCGAGGTGATGATCCCCACTGCACCGCACCTGTCCTGCGTCGGCGACAGCAAGGCCGAACTACGCGCCCTGCTGGCCCACTACAAGGACGCCGGCATCCGGCGCATCGTCGCCCTGCGCGGCGACCTGCCCTCCGGCATGGGCATCGCCAGCGGCGAATTGCGCTTCGCCAATGAGCTGGTGGAGTTCATCCGCAGCGAAACCGGCGACCATTTCCACATCGAAGTCGCCGCCTACCCGGAAGTGCATCCCCAGGCACGCAGCTACGAGTCCGACCTCGCGAACTTCGTGCGCAAGGTCAACGCCGGGGCCAGCAGCGCGATCACCCAGTATTTCTTCAACGCCGACAGCTACTTCTACTTCGTCGAGCGCGTGCGCAAGCTGGGTGTGGATGTCCCCGTGGTGCCCGGCATCATGCCAATCACCAACTACAGCAAACTGGCCCGCTTCTCCGACGCCTGCGGCGCGGAAATCCCGCGCTGGGTCCGCAAGCAACTGGAGGCCTACGGCGATGACGTACAAAGCATCCAGGCCTTCGGCGAGCAGGTGATCACCGAAATGTGCGAAAGCCTGCTCCAAGGCGGGGCCCCCGGCCTGCACTTCTACACCCTGAACCAGGCCGAACCGAGTCTGGCGATCTGGAAGAACCTCAACCTGCCACGTTGAGTTCTGCGTAGAAGGCGAACAGGCCGGGCATTCGCCCGGCCTTTCCTTTTCCGCCCCACAAGCGCAACGCGCTCCCCACTCTTCGAGCAGACTCCACGGCCTGCGCCTCTAGCGAGGCGAAGGCCGTCACAGCCCAAGGCGTTGGACTTTCAGCGCACTACCCATCACCTCCGCAGCCACGTAATCTGGCTACATGCCAGCATTCCGAACCCTCGCCATCGTCCTGCTTGCCTGCCTCGACCTCGCCGCCCGGGCCGAGCCCCTGCGCATTGTCAGCGAGCCCTGGGCCCCGTATGTGTTCGAGGAGAACGGCCAGCCCCGCGGTCTGGATTACGAGGCCAGCGCCATTGTCTTCAAGCGCTTGGGCATCGAGGTCCAGTGGAGCCTGATGCCGTGGAAGCGCTGCCTGGTGGAGATGGAGAGCGGCCTGGCCGATGCCGTGCTGGATATTTTCCACACCGACGAGCGGGAAACGCAGATGGTCTTCCCGAAAGAGCCGCTGTCGGAAATCGAATTCGTGCTGTTCTACGCGCGACAACGCCCCTACCCCTTCCGGCGCCTGGCCGATCTGCAGGGTCTGAAGGTCGGCGTTTCGCCCGGTTACTGGTACGCCGACAAGGCTTTCCGCACCTCGCCCCTGTTCATCCGCGAACCGGCGCCCACCCATGAAGCCAACCTCGGCAAGCTGGTGCGCGACCGTGTCGACCTGATAGTGAACGACCGCCGCGCCGGCCATTTCCTGCTCCGGCAGCTGGGGCTCGACGGGCAGGTGGCCCAGCACTCGCGCGTGGTAAGCCGCGACCGCCTGTACCTGGCATTTCGTCGCCGGCCGCACCTGGAAGGCCTGGCCGAACGTTTCAGCGCCGAGTTGCGACGCTTCAAGCAGGAGCCGCAATATGCCCAGCTCGAAGCGCGCTACCGCGACCCGATCGAAGCGAGCGCCAGCAACCGTTGAGCGCCGGGATGGCTGTACATTGCCGAGGAGCTGTTATACTCGGCTTTCCGTCAGGCATACGCCCGGACGCTGAGCCATCCCTTCGGCCAGCAGGACCGGTCGGGATCGCGTGCCATCGCCGCGATTCGAGCCAGACACGATCACCCTATCGGGCCAGCCCCTTAGAACTACACAGGATCTCCCATGTCCTTTGCTTCCCTCGGTCTCTCCGAGGCATTGGTCGGCGCCGTCGAAGCTGCCGGCTACGCCCAGCCCACCCCCGTGCAACAGCGGGCCATTCCCGCCGTGTTGCAAGGTCGCGACCTGATGGTTGCGGCCCAGACTGGTACCGGCAAGACCGCCGGTTTCGCGCTGCCCGTCCTGGAACTGCTGTTCCCTAACGGTCACCACGACAAATCCCAGCGCCATGGCCCGCGTCAGGCGCGCGTACTGGTCCTGACCCCGACCCGCGAACTGGCGGCCCAGGTACACGACAGCTTCAAGCTCTACGCCCGTGACCTCAGCCTGACCAGCGCCTGCATCTTCGGCGGTGTCGGCATGAATCCCCAGGTCCAGGCCCTGTCCAAGGGCGTGGACCTGCTGGTGGCCTGCCCCGGCCGCCTGCTCGACCTGGCCGGCCAGGGCAAAGTCGACCTCTCCCACGTGGAAATCCTCGTGCTCGACGAAGCCGACCGGATGCTCGACATGGGCTTCATCCACGATGTGAAGAAGGTCCTTGCCAAGCTGCCGCCCAAGCGCCAGAACCTGCTGTTTTCGGCGACCTTCTCGAAAGACATCGTCGACCTCGCCAACAAGCTGCTCCACGATCCCGAACGCATCGAAGTGACTCCGCCAAATACCACGGTGGAGCGCATCGAGCAGCGCGTGTTCCGCCTCCCCGCCAGCCACAAGCGCGCCTTGCTGGCGCATCTGATCACGGTCGGTGCCTGGGAACAGGTGCTGGTATTCACCCGTACCAAGCACGGCGCCAACCGTCTCGCCGAGTACCTCGCCAAGCATGGCCTGGCCGCTGCCGCCATTCACGGCAACAAGAGTCAGAACGCGCGCACCAAGGCACTGGCGGACTTCAAGACCAATGACGTGCGCATCCTGGTCGCCACTGACATCGCCGCCCGAGGCCTGGACATCGACCAACTGCCGCATGTGGTCAACTTCGAGCTGCCCAACGTCGAAGAAGATTACGTACACCGCATCGGCCGTACCGGTCGTGCCGGTCGTAGTGGCGAGGCGATCTCTCTGGTAGCTCCAGATGAAGAGAAACTGCTGAAGGCCATCGAGCGCCTGACCAAGCAGAATATCCCCGACGGTAATGCCCAGGGCTTCGACCCGGCCACCGTCGAGGTCGAACGCCCCGAAGCACGTCCGCCGCGCCCCGAGCGTCAGCCACGTGCCGACAAGCCCAAGCGCGAAGGCAAGGCCCCTGCGCCCCAGGCGTCTGTCGAGGCCAAGGACGCCACCGTCGAAGGCGCCGAGGGCAAGCCGCGCAAGAGTCGCAACCGTCGTCGCGGCAAGGGCAAAGGCCAAGGCCAGGAACCAGGCCAGCAGGCCAGCGGCCAACGTCCACAGCAGCAACCGCAGCAACCGCAGCAACCGGCCAAGCAGGCGCGTGCGCCGCAGCAGGCACAGAATCGTGACCCCGAAGAGTTCCTCGACGATGACGTGGATAACTTCGGTAACCGCGTCGACTATATCAGCCCCTATCCACCCAAGGGCCAGGGCCGGAACCAGCGCCGCGGCGGTGGCCAGGGTCAAGGCCAAGGCAAACCTCAAGGCCAGGGCCAGGGTCAGCGCCAGGGACAAGGGGCGAGCCAGGGTTCAGGTCAGGGTCAGGGCCGTAGCGGCCAAGGTCGCGGCCAGGGCGGCAATCCGGGCCAGAAACAGGGTGGCCAGAAGTCGGGCCAGCAGCGCCAGGGCAAGCCTGCCAAGGGCCGTAGCAATGAGCCACGCCGTGATGATTCGCAACAGTCCCGAGGCCGTGATGAGCCAGCCGTGCAGGACCCACGGTCCAACAAGCCGGCACCGAAAATCATCATGAAGGAGTCCCGCACCGACCGTTTCCCGACGCCGGAGCAACTGGACGAACTGCAGCAGAGCAACCGCCCGCGTGGCGAGAAACCGGCCTTGCTGACCCGCAACCGCTAAGTTTCACCCGCTCATGAAAGCGCCGGCCTCGTGCCGGCGTTTTCGTTGTTGCCCAATGGGTATCGGCCGTAGGGTGCACTGCGCACCCCACTGGACGGAAAGCAAAACGCCGGCACTGGGCCGGCGTTCTGTTACCGCATCGAATCGTGCTCAGGAACGCACGCCCTCGAAGGAGATGATCAGCTCGACTTCCTGGGAGGCCGGGCCGAGGTCCTTCTGGATGGCGAAGTCCTTCAGCTTGATGGTGGTGGTACCTTCGAAGCCGGCGCGGTAGCCGCCCCACGGGTCGTCGCCCTCGCCAACGAACTTGGCCTTGATCACCACCGGCCTGGTCACGCCGTTCAGGGTCAGGTTGCCGGCCACGTCGGCAGTGCCCTGGCCGGTAGACTTGACCGAAGTGGACTCGAAGGTGGCGGTGGGGTTCTTGCTGACGTTGAGGAGGACGCTCTTGATGTGCTTGTCGCGCTCGGCATGGTTGGTGTCGACGCTGGCGGTCTTCAGGATCACCTTGATCTTGCTCGCCTCGGGGTTCTTCTCGTCGAAGCTGAAGGAACCGTCAAAGTCCTTGAAAGTGCCGTAGATGTAGCTGTAGCCCAGGTGGCCGATCTTGAAGTTGACGAAGGCGTGCTGGCCTTCCCTGTCGATCATGTAATCGGCGGCCATGGCCTGGCTGGCGAGCAGCGCGGCGCCGAGAGTCAGCGCAGAGAAGGTATTCTTCAGCATGGGTGAATCTCCTTGTTGATGGGCGGGAGATCCTGTGTAGAGACCTGGTTGAACGTCTGGATAGTTCGTTCAGATTTCCAGAGAACGTATGCCGCGCGCACGTTCATCATCGATTGAGCGCATATGGCCCCCGCAGTTTCTTTTTTTGACACTGCCGATGCCGAGATATTCCAGGGCTGGCTACGCGTGACGTCGCTACCCCTGAGCCTCGCCCCGGCGACGGTCAAGGCCGAACGTCCCGAAGTCCGCCCGCCACGTCCCGAACGCCGGGCCGGACAGCAAAACGCCGGCTGGAAGCCGGCGTTTTGCTGGAGCGGGAAAGCGTGTTCAGGAACGCACGCCCTCGAAGGAGATGATCAACTGGGCTTCCTGGGAAGCCGGGCCAAGGTCCTTCTGGATGGCGAAGTCCTTCAGCTTGATGGTGGTGGTGCCTTTGAAGCCTGCGCGGTAGCCGCCCCAGGGGTCGTCACCTTCACCCACGAACTTGGCCTGGATAACCACCGGCTTGGTCACACCGTTCAGGGTCAGGTTGCCGGCCACGTCGGCAGTACCCTGACCGGTGGACTTGACCGAGGTGGACTCGAAGGTGGCAGTGGGGTTCTTGCTGACGTTCAGGAAGTCGCCGCTCTTGATGTGCTTGTCGCGCTCGGCGTGGTTGGTGTCGACGCTGGCAGTCTTCAGGGTCACTTTGATCTTGCTGGCCTCGGGGTTCTTCTCGTCGAAGCTGAAGTTGCCATCGAAGTCCTTGAAGGTGCCGTAGATGTAGCTGTAACCCAGGTGGCCGATCTCGAAGTTGACGAAGGCATGCTGGCCTTCCTTGTCGATCACATAGTCGGCGGCCATGGCCTGGCCAGCGAAGAGCGAGGTACCGAGGGTCAGCGCAGCGAAGGTTTTCTTCAGCATGGGTGAATCTCCTTGTTTAGAGGTTGCAGCTTTATTTGGCGGCGCGACCGAGCATGCGGGTCAGGGTTGCGTCGCGATCGATGAAGTGGTGTTTGAGGGCGGCCAGCGCATGGACACCGGCGAAAATCAGCAAGCCCCAGGCGAGGTATTCGTGAATCGCACCGGCAACGTCTTCCTGGTCGGGTATGGACGTCAGGGTAGCCGGCACCTCGAACAGGCCGAATACGGCGATGCCACGGCCTTCGGCAGTGGAAATCAGGTAGCCGGATATCATCAGGGCGAACAGGCCGGCGTACAGCACCAGGTGGCCGACCTTAGAACCCAGGCGGGTCATCGCGCCGTGGCTGGGCAGGGCCGGCGGTGGTGGACTGATGAAGCGCCAGGCCAGGCGCGCCAGCATGACCAGGAACAGCAGGATGCCGATGCCCTTGTGGATATCCGGAGCGGTCTTGTACCAGCTGCTGTAGTAGTTCAGGCCGACCATCCAAAGTCCCAGTGCAAACAGGCCGAAGAAGACCAGGGCCACTCCCCAGTGCATGAAGATGCTGACCAGGCCGAAGCGGGAGGGGGTATTACGCCATTGCATGAAGAAACATCCTTGGGAACAACGCAGGCTGGAAAACGCGGTTGATAAAGCCTAGCGGCAAATCTATCGAATTAAAGTGGAAAATTTCGCTCTGAAATATCGAGTAATACGATCTTTACAGCAAATGGGACTTTGCCGGCGTTTGTCGAAGGAAAGCCCTGAAAGTTCGTCAGCCACGGCCGAACGGTGCGGCGAAGGGGACCGGCGGCGAGGAGGTTCGCCGCCGGAGGTGCAACTCAGTTGAACAGGCGGGAGAAGAAACCTTTCTTTTCTTCCTTGCTGGACGCCTTGGGCGCCGCTTCCGGTTTGGCCTCGGCCACGGTTTCAACCGGGCCCACCGCCTTGCCGGCCTTGAGGTCGATCACCTGGGTGGCGGCACGCTGGCCGCTGCGCAGGGCCCCTTCCAGGGTGCCCGGGTAGAGCACGTCGGTGTGCTCGCCGGCGAACACCACGCGGCCCAGGGGCTTCTCCCACATGCGCCAGTAAAGGCTGATCTCACCCGGACCGTAGGCCAGGTACGCGCCGCCTGCCAGGGCGTCCTTGCCATAACGACGAAGCTCGAAGCCCTTGAACTGCTCGCGGGCACCCGGATAGAGCCGGTCGAAGCGGATCAGCACCTGGTCGACCATCTGCCGGTCGCCGAAGGAATGCATCAGGCGGGCATTGTCGCCGGACAGGTTGATCAGGAGGTTGGCGCCGCCCTTGAGGGCCGGTTCGACCCAGAGCATGCCCAGGCCTTGATCGCTGTAGACCTCACCGGAAAGCCGGCTCTTGCCCCACACCGGCTTCTTGAACTGCAGCAGCATCTGGTCGCGCCAGCCATAGTTGATGTCCTTCAGGGCGCGCAGTTGCAGGGCCGAAAGCGAGGGGGTAAGGCTGATCTTGCCCAGCGCCGGCAGCGGCACGGCCAGCACCACGTAGTCTGCGCTGTAGCCGGTACCGCCGACCTTGACGGTGACGCCGTCCTTCTCCTGGACGATGGCCGAGACGCGGGCATTGGTCTTGATGGTCTTGATCTGCTTGGCCATTGCCTGGGCCAGGCCCTGGCTGCCGCCCGGCAGACGTGCGGCACGCATCTCGGTATCTGGCAAGCCACGGTACACACGGGCCTGCTGCGCGAGGTAGAGCAGCGACAGGCGCGAAGGTTCGTCGTAGCGCGAGCGAATACGCTGGTCGACCAGGGCCTTGGCCGTCGGTGGCAGGCTCAGCTTCTCCAGCCAGCGGGCGACGGAGATGGAGTCCAGGGTTTGCAGGGTGTGGTTGGCCAGCGGCTTCATCGGATCGTCGATGGAGGCGGCCAGGTCGTCCAGGCTCTTGTCGAAGCGCTTCAGGCCCTCGACGGTGCTGGGCGCCTCCTTGAGTAGGTCAGCCTCGGAGAAGTAGCGGCCGCTCACCAGATAACCCGGGGTGCGCACGTAGTCCGGCGCAGGAACGGCCTTGAGTTTGAACAGGTCCAGGTAGCGGTACAGGGCGGGTTGCAGCTTGGCGCTGCCGACCCACTCACTGGCGGCCAGGCCGGAACGCCCGCCGATGCTCGGTTTGGCCTCCAGCACGGTCACTTGCCAGCCTTTGTGCTGCAGCTCATAGGCCGAGGTCAGGCCAGCCATGCCGCCACCGATGATGATGGCCGTCGGCGGTTTGTCCTTGGCCAGCGCCGTTGCGCTGAGCCCTCCCAATACGATCAGCGCCAAGGCGCGCCAGGCTGCAGGCATGAAAATCTCCCCCGGTGAAACAGCGTCATTCTGAATTGGCGCGCAGGATACGCCAGCCCCGTCGGCCGGAACAGACGTGCCTTCCAGGCAGCAGGCGGCGTCCTGCTTGTCCAGGGCGAAGGCATTGCATAGGCTTCGCCGATCGCTACAGGAGAACGACTCATGGGCCTCAATGCCGACTGGATGAAACGCGACCTTTCCGTGCTCTGGCACCCCTGCACCCAGATGAAAGATCACGAACGGCTGCCCGTGGTGCCGATCCGCCGCGGCGAAGGTGTCTGGCTGGAAGACTTCGAGGGCAAACGCTATCTGGACGCCGTCAGTTCGTGGTGGGTCAACGTCTTCGGCCACGCCAACCCGCGCATCAACCAGCGCATCAAGGACCAGGTGGACCAACTGGAACACGTGATCCTAGCGGGATTCAGCCACGCGCCTGTGGTAGAGCTGTCCGAGCGCCTGGTGAAGATCACACCCAAGGGCCTGGACCGGGTGTTCTATGCCGACAACGGCTCCTCCGGTATCGAAGTGGCGCTGAAGATGAGCTACCACTTCTGGCGCAATCAGGGCCTGGAACGCAAGAAGCGCTTCGTCACCCTGACCAACAGCTACCACGGAGAAACCGTGGCGGCGATGTCGGTGGGCGACGTGGCGCTGTTCACCGAAACCTACAAGTCACTGCTGCTGGACACCCTCAAAGTACCCAGCCCCGACTGCTACCTGCGCCCCGAAGGCATGTGCTGGGAAGAACACTCCCGCGCCATGTTCGCCCACATGGAGCGCACCCTGGCCGAGCACCATGACGAGGTCGCCGCCGTGATCGTCGAGCCGCTGATCCAGGGCGCCGGCGGCATGCGCATGTACCACCCGGTGTACCTCAAGCTGCTGCGCGAAGCCTGCGACCGCTACGGTGTGCACCTGATCCACGACGAGATCGCCGTCGGCTTCGGCCGCACCGGCACGATGTTCGCCTGCGAGCAGGCCGGCATCGCCCCGGACTTCCTGGTGCTGTCCAAGGCCCTGACCGGCGGCTACCTGCCCATGGCGGCGGTGCTCACGTCCGATGCCGTCTACCAGGGCTTCTACGACGACTACCAGACCCTGCGCGCCTTCCTCCACTCCCACACCTACACCGGTAACCCGCTGGCCTGCGCCGCCGCGCTGGCGACCCTGGATATCTTCGAAGAGGACCGGGTGATCGAGGCCAACCGCAAGCTGGCAATGCGCATGGCCACGGCCACCGCGCACCTGGCCGGCCATCCGAAGGTGTCCGAAGTACGCCAGACCGGCATGGTGCTGGCCATCGAGATGGTTCAGGACAAGGCCAGCAAGACGCCCTACCCCTGGCAGGAGCGCCGTGGCCTGAAGGTCTTCCAGCACGCCCTGGAACGTGGCGCCCTGCTGCGCCCACTTGGCAACGTGGTGTACTTCCTGCCGCCCTACGTGATCACCGAGGAACAGATCGACTTCCTCGCCGAGGTGGCCAGCGAAGGCATCGACATTGCCACCCGCGAATCGGTGAGCGTACAGGTGGCCGGCGACCTGCACCCTAACCACCGCGATCCGGGCTAAGCGCTGCCTTCTCGTAGGTTGGGCCGAGCTAAGCGAGGCCCAACGATCCAGTCTGAAAACTCGTTTGTTGGGCTTCGCTGCGCTCAGCACCAACCTACACGGCATCGCCGCCAGGCCTTAAACTGCGCGCCTGTCCTCCCTGGCCCCGAACACCCATGCGCCTCTCCCGCTTCTTCATCGACGCCCCGCTCTCCCTCGGCCAGCACGAGCTGCCCGAAGCCCAGGCCCACTACATCGGCCGCGTGCTGCGCCTTGTCTCCGGCGACGCCGTGCAGCTGTTCGACGGTTCCGGCCAGGAGTACCTGGGCGAGCTGGTCGACGTGGGCAAGAAGGCGGTGCGCGTGGAGTTGCGCGAAACCATCGCAGGCCAGGCCGAGTCGCCCCTGCGGGTGCATCTGGGCCAGGGCTTGTCGCGTGGGGAGCGAATGGACTGGGCCATCCAGAAGGCCACCGAACTGGGCGTGGCCGAGATCAGCCCCATCGTCAGCGAGCGTTGCGAGGTGCGCCTGAAGGACGAGCGTGCCGACAAACGCCTGGCCCACTGGCGCCAGGTGGCCATCAGTGCCTGCGAACAGTGCGGTCGCTCGGTGCTGCCGGTGATCCACTCCCCAGTGACCCTGGCCGACTGGCAGCGCCAGGTAGAAGCGGACCTCAAACTGGTCCTGCATCCGGTGGCCGAACCCCTGGCCAGCCATGCCAGACCCGGCACCCTGGCATTCCTGATCGGCCCCGAGGGCGGCCTGTCCAAGGCCGAGGTGGAGGCGGCGAAGGCGGCAGGCTTCCACGCCGCGCGCCTTGGGCCACGGGTGTTGCGCACCGAAACGGCACCCATCGTGGCGCTCAGCGTGGCGCAGCAGCTGTGGGGCGATTTCTAGCTGCCGTAGGTTGGTCTGAGCTACGCGAAGCCCAACGAGCGGGATGACCGGAGAAATGTTGGGCCTCGCTGCGCTCGGACCAACCTACGGCATTCAGATCAGGCCGGCGTCTGCCAGCATCTGCTCCAGCGCCATCAGATCAGGGATCTTCGCCACGTCGGTGCCCAGTTGCACCGCTTCCAGCTCCAGCACCGAGAGGGGCGCGTCGGCACGTGGGAGGTCGGCTTCCAGCTTCAGCGAGCGCGGAATGCCCTGCAGCAGCAGCGCAATGAACTTCACATGGGGACGGCCGCCCAGCGCATTGAGCACGGCCACCCGGGCACCGGTGCCGACCTTGGCCTCGCCGCCGGCAGCGGCTTCGAAGGACAACAGCGGCAGGCGCAGGTCGCGCCAGGCCACCTGACCCAGCAACCAGCTCGGCAGCCCCTGCGCGGCCTGGGGTGCGCGGTAGGGAATGAGTTCGGCCAGTGCCACGTTGGGCACCAGCAGCGTACGGTCGGACAATGGCAATAACAGCCCGGTAAGGCTGTTGCTGGTGTTCTGGGTGGTAGCGACTTCGCTCATGGGAATTCCTGGGTTAGCCGCACTGTGCGGCCAGATGTTCGACCAGCGCTGCCGCCAGTTCACGCGGCTCGCCGCTGAAGCTGCTGTAGCCGCCTTCGCGCAGGCTGTCCGGCATGCTCGGGCAGGCGCAACTGGCGGCGCTCTGGGTCCAGATCAGTCCACCCTGGCGGCGCAGGTAGGCGGCGGCGGCACTGCCATCGCTACCCATGCCGCTGAAGGCGATGACGCCACATTGGGCGCCGTAATGCTGGGCCAGGTTGAGCATCACCTGATCGATGGAGGGGCTGTAGGGCTCCGGCCAGGGGCGGTCGCAGGCCAACATGCTGCCATCGTCGGAGAAATTCAGTTCGCGGCTGATCGGCACAACCACCACCTCGCCGCAACGCACGGCGTCGCCGGGACGCGCCGGATTCACGTGCCACTGGCTGTGGCGGCCGACCGCCTGGGGCAGCACGCTTTCGAAACTGGGGTCGATGTGCTGGGCGTAGAGAAAACCGATCGGCAGGCCACCCGGCAAGGCATCGAGGAACGCCTTGACTGCCGCCGGCCCGCCCATGGAGGCCGCCAGCAGCCAGACCTGGCGCGCTGGCTCGCCGGCCACCAGCGGGGTGTCGGCCAGGGCCTTGGGCAGCTCCAGGCGTGCCGGACGCTGGGCTTCGGCCAGCAGAGTTTGCAGGCTCGGGCCTACCGCCACCGCCGGATCGCCCACCAGGTTTTTCAGCTTGCCGAACAGCCGCCGCTCCCAGCGTGGGTAGTGCTCGGAATGACGTTCCGGCGCATGGCCCTCGCCAAACAGCACCGGTGCGCTGGCGTGCTCCAGCAGGCTGTCTACCAGGGGCGAATCTTCGGAAAGCGCCAGGTCCACCAGCCAGAGGTCCGCCGCGCAGGCGGCCAGGGCCTCTTCATCGAGACGGGCGGGGTCGCTGTTGAGCACCACCTGGTAGCCATTTCCGGTCAGCGCCTGCTGCAGCACATGGCGCTGCAGCGAGGTATCGGCGAGCACGGCGATGCGTGCAGAAGTCTTCTCTGTCATGTCCGTTTGACCAGATGCTGGATGGTTTCGAGCAGCAGCGATTCCTGATAGGGCTTGCCCAGATAGTCGTTGACGCCGATGGCCATGGCGCGCTCACGGTGTTTCTCGCCGGTACGCGAGGTGATCATGATGATCGGCAGGTCCTTCAGGCGCTCATCGTGGCGCACCAGCGTGGCCACCTCGAAGCCGTCCATGCGCGGCATTTCGATGTCCAGCAGCATGATGTCCGGACGCTGCTCCTGCAGCAGGGCGATAGCGTCCACCCCGTCCTTGGCGGTGAGCACGTTCATGCCGTTGCGCTCCAGCAGGCGGCTGGTGACCTTGCGTACGGTCACCGAGTCGTCCACCACCATCACCAGCGGCGGACGCTCGACGTCCACATCGACCGGCAGCAGGTTGGCGCTGGCCGAACGCAGTTGGGGCAATACCAGGTGCGCATGGCGCGAACGAATGGTCGCCAGCAGGTCGAGAATCACCACCACGCGGCCGTCGCCGAGGATGGTCGCACCGGAGATGCCATGGACCCCGGCGAACTGCGGACCGAGGCTCTTCACCACGATTTCGCGGGAGCCCACCAAGGCGTCCACCTGCACCGCCACGGCGTGCTCGCTGGAACGCACGAGGATCACCGGCAGTGGCAGGCTTTGCCCGACCAGTTTGGGTTGCTGGCCATTGTCCAGCAGGTCGCCCAGGTACTTCAGCTCGTAGTTCTGCCCGGCGTATTCGAAGCGCGGCGCATCCGGCTGGTAGTAGGCTTCCAGCTCGTAGGGCGAAACCCGCACGATACCTTCGATGGTGTTCAGCGGGATGGCGTAGAGGTCTTCGCCGGAGAGCACCATCAACGCGCGGTTGACCGACACTGTGAAAGGCAGGCGGATAAGGAAGCGGCTGCCCTCGCCCGGCGCGGAGTCGATGCTCATGGTGCCGCCGAGTTGTTTCACCTCGGAATGCACCACGTCCATACCGACACCACGGCCGGAAATCTGCGTGACCTTGTCGGCGGTGGAGAAGCCCGGCTCGAGGATGAACTGCAGCACCTCGTGGTCCGACAGATCGGACTCGGAGTCCATCATGCCGCGCTCGATGGCCTTGCGGCGCACCGCGTCGAGCTTGATGCCGGCACCGTCGTCAGCCAGGGTCAGCACGATGTCGCCACCCTCGCGCCCGAGGTTCAGGCGGATGGTGCCGGTGTCCGGCTTGCCGTTGGCACGGCGCGCTTCAGCATGTTCGATACCGTGGTCGACGGCGTTGCGCAGCATGTGTTCCAGCGGCGCCACCATGCGTTCGAGCACGGTGCGGTCCATTTCACCCTCGGCGTTGCCGACGATGAATTCGACTTGCTTGTCGAGTTCACTGGCCACCTGCCGGACGATCCGGCGCAGGCGCGGTACCAGACGGTCGAAGGGCACCATGCGGGTGCGCATCAGGCCTTCCTGCAACTCGGTGTTCACCCGCGCCTGTTGCAGCAGCAGGGTTTCCGCGTCGCGGTTCTTCGCCGCCAGGGTTTCCTTCAGGTCGAGCAAGTCGGACGCAGACTCGAACAAGGCACGCGACAGCTGCTGCAACTGGGAGTGGCGGTCCATTTCCAGCGGGTCGAACTCCTCGTAGCCCGCGCGCTCGGCCTCAGCCTGGTAGCGGCTGAGAATCTGCGCCTGGGTCTCGGTGTCGAGTCGGCGCAACTGGTCGCGCACCCGCTCGATGGTGGCTTCCATCTCGCTCAGGGTGAAGCTGAAGTCGCTGACCTGCTGCTCGACCCGACCACGGAAGATCGAGGTTTCGCCCGCCAGGTTGACCAGACCCTCCAGCAGCTCCGCCGGCACTTTCACCAACTCCTGAGGCGCGCGGCGCGCGGCAGCCTCCTGGGCGGCTTCCCGGGCGCGCAGCACGAAGGGCAGCACACGCTCTTCGCTGAGCGCCTGCGGCTGCACGCTGGCGGCCACGATCGGGCTGTTGAGCTGCGGCATGTCCACCGGGCTCGGCACCGGAGCCGCAGCCGGCAGGTCTTCTACCAGGCTCTGATCGAGCTGCTGGCGCAGTTCCTCCAGTTCGGCCTGAAGGCCTTCGTAGCCGGACTGCACATCGAGGAACAGGCTTTCCGGCCAGGGCGCCCCCTGCTGCTGGGCCTCGATCAGGTGTTGTTCCAGGTCATGGGTAAGATCGCCCAGACGTTTCTGCCCGGCCAGCCGCGCGCCGCCCTTGAGGGTGTGCAGGACACGCAGCAGCTCGTCGAAGTGGCTATTTTCCCCGCGCTCTTCTTCCCAGCGACCAATGGCGGCATCCATGGACTCCAGCAGGTCGTCGGCCTCTTCCAGGAAGATGTCGAGGATATCCGCCTCGGCCACAGCCTCCAGGTTGTCTTCCACGGCCGGCTGCAGGCGCACGCTGCTGGGCATGCTCAGCTGTTCATCGGGGTTGGCGCGCCAGCGCTGGATGGCTTCGATCAGCGCGCAGCCATCGGGCAGCGAACGGCGCGCGCGCACCGCTTCGAGCATTTCGCTCAGGCGATCCTGGCAGGCCTGAAGCAGGCCAAAGAGCGCCGGGCTGGCACGCAGACGGCCGCCACAAAGGCCTTCGTAGAGGAATTCCAGTTCATGGGCGAGGTCGCCGATGGGGCTGATCTCGGCCATGCGCGCACCGCCCTTGAGGGTGTGCAAGTCACGTTGCAGGGCCTCGACTTCGAGGCTGTTGTCCGGGGCTTCGATCCAGCGCTGCAAGGCGGCGCCGGCGCTGTCGAGAATATCGAAACCTTCTTCGAGGAAGATTTCCACCAGCTCCGGATCCTGGTCGCTGTCGAACGCGTGCACTTCTGGCGCAGCCTGGACGACCGACGCTTCGGCGGTGCTGATATCCAGCAACGCGGCCAGCGACGTTTCGGCATTGGGTTCCGTGGCTATGGATTGCGCGGCAACAGGATCCACTGCGATAACCTCGTCCGCCAGCTCGTCGTTGGCGGCGTCGAACGGGGTGTTCAGCTCGATGGCCGCCTCCTGCTCGATCCCTTCGTCTTGGAGCAGTTCGTCATCGAAGGCGTCGAGATCCGGCAACGGCTGCACAACGGCGGCCGAAAGGCTTTGCGCGCCGCCCTGGCGGAAGCCGCGAATGTCCTGGATCAGCTGCAGCGGATCGATCAGAACCCGGCGCGCCTGCAGTTGTTCCAACAGGCCGGCGAGGCAGTCGTGGCTCGTCTCCAACAGCTTGGCCAGGCGTGGCGAATGGCTGTAGCGGCGGTCCACCAAGCCCTCGTAAAGGGACTCGAGTTCATGGGCGAGATCGCCAATAGGGCGAATCTCGGCCATACGGGCCCCACCCTTCAGGGTGTGCAAGTCACGTTGCAAAGCCAGCAGCGCCGGATTGTTGCCCGGCTCGCCGAGCCAGCGCTCCAGCGCCTTGCCGGCGCTATCGAGGATGTCCACCGCTTCTTCGAGGAAGATGGCGACCATTTCCTCATCCAGCTCAGCCGGGACCGCGTCCAGCGGCGCGGCATCCGGTTCCTGTTCAGGATCGAACGCCGCCAGTTCCGCCAACGCGACCTCCCGCAGGGCCAGCGGCTCTTCCTGCAGCTCAGGCAGCGGCGGACGGTCCTCGGCTAGCGCCCAGTCGACGTCGCCGGCATCCAGTTCATCGATGTCCAGGTCGGCGGCGCCGCCGGGCTCCAGCAGCGCCAGGGCGAGGGGGTCGACCACTTCCTGCAGCAGGTTGCGCAGCGCCTGCGCCCGCTCGGGGCAGGGACTGACCTCCATGGCCGCGGCCACCTGATCCATCATGCCGATCAGGGCTTCGTGGGCCGCCTCGGCTTCGCTGAAGAAGCGCTCACTGACCGGCAGGCTGCCTTCGTCCACCGCACCATAGACGTCCAGCAGGGCTTCGCAGAGTTCTTCGATCTGCGGCAGCTCGGCCATCTCGGCGCCACGGCCCAGGGTGCTCAGCTCTTCCAGCAGCGCGCCCAGTTCCTGGCGCTCGGACGGATGCTCGCGCCAGCGGCGCAGCAAGTCCTCGGCATCCAGCAGGATGTCCATGCCCTCGGCGAGGAACAGGGAAATCATCTGCGGGTCGCGCGCTTCGCCCTTGTCGTCACGGCGCGCGGCATGGGCCGCGTCCAGGCGACCCTGGTGCAGTCGGTGGATGCGTTCCAGCAGCGCTTCGGTACCCGGAATGGGCGCCAGCGGCGCGCTGTCCAGTTGGGCCACGCCCTGCTGCAGCAGGCTCATCGCCTCGCGCAGCAACTCAGTCTCGGAGAGATCGATGCTGAGGAGGTTGGTCTTGTACTCCTTGGCCAGCTTCTCCAGCGGCGTGGCGATCTCGGCGATCGGCAGGATGCCGGCCATGTGCGCGCTGCCCTTGAGGGTGTGCAAGGCGCGCTGGAGATCGTCGTTGACCGACTGGGGCAGCTCCTGTTCGCAGGCCCTGATGAAGCTGGCCAGAGTTTCCAGGTGGAGTTCCGCTTCGTTGCGGAATATCTCCAGGAGCTGCGGGTCCAGCGCCTCACCCGACTCGGTGATGACAGGATCGTGCGACTCGCCCACGGGCTCGACGGCCTGCTCTGAACCCGGGGCGTCAGTTTTTGGGAGGTTTTGCCCTTTGGCCAGGGCATGGGCGGTCGCAGCCAGCAGGTCGACGTCGTCGCGCTGGCGCTGGGCCTTGGCAGCGTACTCCTCGACCAGCGCGGGCAGCAGGTCGACCACGTCCTGCACCACGTTCTGCACGGGCGTTCCAGCTTCGATGCTGCGATCCAGTACGCGGTTCAACAGGTTCTCGATCGACCAGCTCAGCTCCCCGATCACCAGGGCACGAACCATGCGACCGCTGCCTTTCAGGGTATGGAAGGCACGGCGCACTTCACCCAGGGCATCACGGTCGTGGCTGTCGGCATACCAGCGCGGCAGGTAGATGGCCAGGGTTTCCAGCACTTCGCCGGCTTCTTCGATGAAGACTTCCTGCAACTCGTCTTCCACGGGTTCTTCGTCGGCGGGCGGCGGCAACAGACTCGGCGGCACCTCACGGGCCGGCGGGTTGAATGCGGGCATCGGCGCGGACATGACTTCGGCCAGGGACATCGGGCGCTCGGCGGCTGCGGCTTCCACCGGCGCCGTTTCCGGGGCGCTGGGCAGTTCCACTTCCGGCAGACCAAGCTCTGCCAGGGCAGCTTCGTCCCACTCCAGCGGCGCCGGCAGGTCTTCGAGGTTCAGTGCGTCCAGCTCGGCCACCGGATCGGCGGCGGGCAGAACTTCCAGTTCGTCCAGGTCCAGGCTCGGCAGCGCTTCGGCGCTCTCCAGCGGCATATCGAGGCCAACCGGATCCCCCGGCAACGCTGGCGGCAGCTCTTCCAGATCGGCCAGGTCGAAGCTCGGCAGCGGCTGGCCATCGCCGAACTCCAGCGGCGCGTCGAGACTGAAGTCCAGCAGCTCGTCATCGCCGGCCACCGGCACGTCGGTCTCGGCCGGCAGGCTGTCCAGTTCGGTCAGGTCCAGGCTCGGCAAGGGCTCGCCTTCGGCAAGTTGCATGACCGGCGCGCTCAGCTCCAACGGTGCGTCGAGGCTGAGGTCGATGCTTTCGGCGGCAGGCTCGGCCTCCAGTTCACCCAGGCTCCAGTTGTCATCGGAGACCAGCAGTTCCCGCTCGATCTCCACTTGCGGCGCGACGGCGGCCAGCTCCAACGGGGCATCGAGGCTGAAATCGATGCTGTCGGACGCGGGCTCGGCTTCCAGCTCGCCCAGGGTCCAGTTGTCATCGGCCACCAGCAACTCGCTTTCGGCGGCCGGCGCAGTTTCGCTCAGGGCCGGGATATCTTCGAAGGACAGCATCTCGGCCTGCGGCAAGGCAGCTTCGGGGGCGTCATCCAGATCCAGGTGCTGGCTCAGTTCCGACTCTTCAGCGGCCAGGACTTCGATTTCCTGCAGGGGATCGGCCAGGGGCGCCAGGGGTTCTTCCTCGTCCTCGCGATCGAGGATGGAGGGTTTTTCCTGCAGCGGATAACCCAGCGCGTCCAGGCTTTCCTCGGCCACGTCGAGGATCAGGTCGCCCTGGGCGGCGTGGTCCTCGGAAAGGCGTTCAAGGTAGTACTCGACGCTGGTGATGGCGTCGGCCAGGGTGTCCAGGCTCTGCCAGTTGGGCACGGCCTTGCGGGCCAGCAGTTGCTCCTGGATATAGCGGTTGCACGCTTCCAGCAGGGCAGCGGCGCGCGGCAGCGGGATCATCGCCAGGCCGCCTCGGGCCTGGGTCAGCAGTTCCGGCACACGGGCCAGGTGTTCGTGGTTCCACTGCGAGGCAATGAACTCGATGATGGCGTCCTTGGCCTGCTCCAGGCCGTTGCGCGCCTCTTTGATCACCAGTTGGTGAATCTGCGCCACATCGGTGGTGGGCAGGTGGCTTTCTTCGGCCGCGCCCTCCGCCGCCGGGCCGACCATGCCGGCCAGGGTGGCTTCCACGTAAAGCAGCGCGCCGGCCACGTCCATCAGCACCGCGTCACTCGGCTCACGCTGGCCGAGGGACAGGCTGTGGATCACGTCAATCTGGTCGAGGATGACCTTGCGCGGCTGGCCGAAACCCAGCACCGCCAGGGTGTCGGCAATCTGCTTGAGCGGCGGCAACAGGGAGTCCAGTTCGGCAACGCCACTGCGGTCGCTGCGCACGAAGAGGTCCAGGCTGTCCTTGACCCGCACCAGCTCTTCGCACAGCGCGGTGACCACGGAACGCATGGCATCGCGGTCGGGGCCGGCCAGACGGGCGCGTTCCTCGTCCACCACGGCGGTGTCCGGCAGGGCTTCATCGAGGCGGTAGCGTTCCTTGAGGGCGCGGATGCGCGGCGACTGCGCCGGGGCCTTGGCGATGTAGAAGAGCAGGTTCTTCACCAGGTCTTCCGGGGCGGCCTGGTTGAACCCGTCAGCGCTCTGATCCAGCAGGCGCTTGAGTTCCTTGTCCACCTGACGCAGTAGGTTGCGCACTGAGGAGCCGTTGACCACGCTGCCGTTGGCCAGGCCTTCCACGAGACCGGAGGCGATCTGCCAGAGCGGACCAAGCGGCGCGTCCTGACAGAGGGATTCGAGGCGAGCGAAGACTCGCGCCATGTAGCCTAGGTTGGTCGCCAGGTCCTGGTTACGGATCACGCCTACCAGGGCGGTCTGCAGCATTTGCCGCAGCTTGCGCAGCAGCACCGGCAGCTCGGCCGTACGCATGCGCGCCAGGCTGTCCATGGACAGCGCCGGCATCACGCTGGACAGGTCCGGCGCGAACAGGCTGGTTTCCGACAGCAGGTTGTCGCCGCGGGCGGCGCGCAGGTCGTTGAGCAGCGGCAGCAGGACCATCGGCAGGTCCCGGCGCGCGCTCTGGATGCGATCCAGGTAGGGCGGCAGCTGCAGGATGGCCTGCATCAGCACTTCCAGGGCCTCGCCCCGGTTGGCCGCCCGGCCTTCCATCAGGGCCTGGGCCAGACGCTCCATTTCCTCGGCGAGCAGAGCCGCGCCGTAGAACTCGACCATCTGCAGCGTGCCCTGGACCTGGTGGATATAGGTCAGGCAGAAACGCATGCGCGTCGGGTCCTGCGGGTTTTCGACAAAGGCCTCGAGAGCCTGCCGTGCCTGCTTCAGGGTTTCCGCGATCTCGCCCTTGACCCACTCGAGGGCGACGTAGTCGTGCCGATCAGTCATAGCCGTCTGCTATCCCTTCCGGGTGAATGCCAGAATCTGTTCATTGGGCACCGGTTCGAGGTCCGGATGCTGCCAACCCACTACTTCGCCCACACCCAGCACCATCAGGCCTCCTGGCGCCAGGCGCTCGGCCAGGCGATTGAGGATGTCCCGGCGGCGCCAGCGGCGGAAGTAGATCAACAGGTTCTGACAGAAAATTACGTCCATGCCGGACATTGGCGCCTTCGCCAGTTCCAGCACATTGAGCCGGGCACAGCACACGCGTGCGGCCAGGCTCGGCACTACCTTGTAACGGCCATCGTCCTGGGCCTGGAAATAGCGTTTGGCGAGTCGCGCCTCCAGCTGTTCCAGGCGCCGGGCGCCATACAGGCCCTCACGGGCCTTGGCCAGGGCGTTGAGGCTGATATCGGTACCGGTCACGCCGAAGCAATCCGGCTGCCAGGTATCGGCAAGCGCCTCGGCCGCCACCATGGCCAGGGAATAAGGTTCTTCACCGCTGGAGCAGCCCACGCTCCAGATTTCCAGGGGACGTTCCAGGCCTGCTTCGACGCGCCCGCGCAAGTAGTGGGCAAGGTGCTCGAAGGAAGGCCCATGACGAAAGAATCGGGTCTCCTGCACCGTCAGGCGGTCCAGCAGGGTCGACCATTCCACCGCGCCCCGCGGGCCGTCGGTGACCTGGCGGTAGTAGCTGGCGTAGTCCTGCACGTCCAATTCGCGCATGCGCGCACTGAGATTGGCCTGCAGGAAGGAGCGGCGCTGCTCGTTGACCACCACGCCGGTGCGTTCCTCGAGCAGCTTCTGCCAATCGTGGAATTCCGCTGTCGTCATGTCGGCCAGGGGTTTCAAGGCCCAGACGCCGCCTGGCTGCATGCTGTCGTGCCCTTGATTCATGGCCATCGTGCCGCAGCCTCAGGCCGCGGCGCCTCCCCTGGTCAGGCTATTTCCTCGGTTTCCGGCAGCTTGAAGCCGGAAACCGACTTGCGCATCTCGCTTGCCATCTTCGCCAGGTTACCGATGCTCTTCGCAGTGGCGGTGGTACCCGCCGAGGTCTGCGACGTGATCTCCTGGATCACGTTCATGGTGTTGGAGATATGGCCAGCCGAGGACGCTTGCTGACGAGCGGCGTTGGAGATGTTCTGGATGAGTGCCGCGAGCGTCTTGGATACCTTCTCGATCTCTTCCAGGGCCACACCGGCGTCCTGGGCCAAGCGGGCACCGCGGACCACTTCGGAAGTGGTCTGCTCCATGGAGATAACCGCTTCGTTGGTGTCGGTCTGAATGGTCTTCACCAGGGCCTCGATCTGCTTGGTCGCGGCGGAGGAACGTTCTGCGAGGCGCTGTACCTCGTCCGCTACCACGGCGAAGCCGCGGCCCGCGTCACCGGCCATGGAGGCCTGGATCGCAGCGTTAAGGGCGAGGATGTTGGTCTGGTCGGCAATGTCGTTGATCAGGCTCACGATGTCACCGATCTCCTGGGACGATTCACCGAGGCGCTTGATTCGCTTCGAGGTGTCCTGGATCTGCTCACGGATGTTGTCCATGCCGGTGATGGTGTTGTGCACCACTTCGTTGCCCTTGTTGGCGATGGCTACGGAACGTTCCGCTACCGCAGAGGACTCGGAGGCGTTCGCCGATACCTGGTCAATGGACACGGCCATTTCGTTGATCGCGGCGGAGGCGCCGGCGATTTCCTGGGCCTGGTGCTCGGAAGCCTCGGCCAGGTGCATGGCGGTGGCCTGGGTTTCCTGGGCGGCGGCGGCCACCTGCACGGCGGTCAGGTTGATGGTTTCCACCAGCTCGCGGAGCTGGTCGATGGAGTAGTTGATGGAGTCCGCGATCGCACCGGTGAAGTCCTCGGTTACGGTCGCGGCTACCGTCAGGTCACCGTCGGCGAGGTCGGCGATTTCGTCGAGCAGACGCAGAATCGCAGCCTGGTTACGTTCGTTCTTCGCAGCGGTTTCGGCCAGGCGGTTGCGGGTGCTCTGCACCATCACCAGGCCGATCAGGATGATCGAGCCGAGGGCCAGGGCGCCCAGCACGTAGCCGGCCAGGGTGTTCAGGCCACGGCCGGAGGCCAGGTTCTCGAAGCCGCTGGTCAGCCCGGAAGCCTTGTCCAGCAAGGTCTGGGAACCGGTGAAGATAGTGTTGGCGGACTCACGGACCTGGAAGAGTTCAGGCGAGGTTTCGAGAATCTCGTCCACCGAGCCGGACACGAATTCGAAGAGTTCGGAAATCTCCTGCAGGCGCTCCAGCGCCTCGGTGTTGGTGACCTTGGAAATCTCCATCGCCGCGTTGCCTTCGAGCATCGCGTTCAGTACGCGGCCGAACAGGCTGGCGTCGCGGCCGAACATGTCGGCGGCCTGCACGGAGTCTTCGTCACCGGCCAGCACCTTGTTCACCGAGCCAAGGATACGTTCGGCCAGCAGCGACTGGCGCTGGGCCACGGAAACCTGGCTGGCGGGCGCGCCGCTTTCGAGGAGGATGTCGACCACTTCCTCGTACTCGACCTGCAGCTGCGGAATAGTTTCGGCCAGGGTAGCGGCTACCTGGTGCAGGGAAAGTACGGTCTGTTCGCTGGCCAGGATGGCGTCGGCGTTCTTGCGCAGGCTGTCCCAGTCTTTCTGCACGGCATCCATCTCGCCCTTCACGGCGACCGGTGCGGCAGGCAGGCCGGTGGCGGCGTCGCCCTTGACCAGGTGGTTCCAGCGCGTCTCGAAGTCGTTACGCGCGTCCTTCAGCAGGGCGAAGGCTTCGGCCTTGCCCGCTGCGGATTCACTGGAGTTCTTGGCAATACGCTGGGACAGCACGCGCAGCTCACCTGCGTGGCTGATGTATTCCTTGTCGTAGTTAGCCTGGGTGTTGAGGTACGCGAAGTTCGCGAACAGCAGCACGATGGCGATGATCAGGACCACGAAGAGTCCGGCGATCAACGACGTACTGCGCACCCCGGAAAACAGATTGCCTGCGTTCAGTCTTTTCATTATCGGGCCCCCGCCTGGACCAACCACTGTATTCCCATGTAACGCCAAAGGGCCGGCAGAGCCGGCCCAACCTTGAAGCCTCGGCCCCGGGAACGCTGTCCCGGTGACCAGCGCGAAGCGTCAGGCGCTTCGCGTCGAATCTAGACAGCCACCTCGAGAAACGCCTGGTGCTGGGCCAGCGCGTGCGGGCTGAACACCAGCCAGGGCTGCTCGCGATGGAAAACACCGTGGATGAAGGGCTGGATGCTGGCTTCCAGCGGAGGCAACGCCTCGCTGAAGGCATCGACCAGAAAATGCTGCATGCCGAAGACTTCGTCGACGATCAGGCCGGCAAAGATCTCCTGGTAGTCCACCACCAGGACACGGCGTTGCTTGCGCAGCGGCGACAGTTCGCTGCCGAAGAAGCCGCACAAGTCCATGACGGGCAACAGGCGCCCACGCACGTTGGACACCCCCTTGACCCAGGTTTTCACACCCGGCAACGAGGTGTGCCGCGGCTCGTGCAGCACTTCGCTGACCTCGCCCATGGGCGCCACGAACAAGCGCTCGCCCATGCGGAAACCGATGCCGCTCCAGCTCTGCACCACCTGCTTTTGCGCAGGCAGACCCGCCGCCAGCGCGCGACAGCGCTGGTCGATTTCGAATAGGAGCTGGAAGGGAGTCTGCGAATCCGACATGGCGACCGGCCTTGGCCTGTTTCTAATAATTATGCGTCCGGCAACCGGCGTGGCATTCAGCCGGCCAGTACCGCATTCAGGGTCTTGATCAGGGTGTCTTCTTCGATCGGTTTGGTCAGGTAGTCCTTGGCGCCTTGGCGCTTGCCCCAGACCTTGTCGGTTTCCTGGTCCTTGGTGGTGACGATGATCACCGGAATGTGGCTGGTGTCGGCGTCCTTGGTCAGTTGACGGGTCGCCTGGAAACCATTGAGGCCGGGCATCACGATATCCATCAGGACGGCGTCCGGCTTCTCCTGGCGCGCCAGGGCCACCCCATCGGCGCCATTCTCGGCCTTGAGTACCTGGTGACCGTGCTTCTCGAGCATGGCAGTCAGCTTGTACATCTCGGTCGGCGAGTCATCAACAATCAGAATACGAGCCATAGTGTTCCCCATACGGAAAGGCTTCACCGGCCATCAGGCCGGACTTCAGGAGGCTTGCTCCACCGGGGTGAAATCGGGGACGTGAGTCTTGATCGCGCCGAGCAGCTCTTCCTTGCTGAAAGGCTTGGTGAGGTACTGATCGGAACCGACGATGCGACCCTTGGCCTTGTCGAACAGGCCGTCCTTGGAGGACAGCATGATCACCGGGGTGGATTTGAAAGCACTGTTGTTCTTGATCAGGGCGCAGGTCTGATACCCGTCCAGGCGCGGCATCATGATGTCGACGAAGATGATGTTCGGGTGGGAATCGGCAATCTTGGCCAGGGCATCGAAACCGTCGACTGCGGTGATGACCTCGCACCCCACCTTCTTGAGCAGAGTCTCGGCCGTGCGACGAATCGTTTTCGAGTCGTCGATCACCATGACTTTCAAACCCTCGGAATGCTGTTCCATGTTCGCCCTATCATCGCCTCGGTGAGTCGTTATTCTGCTTTATATATGTGCCTGAGGCCCTGCAACCGACGGGCTGCGACCCAATCGTCGGGCCTTTTTAGCACAGTCTCCAGACGCAAGCTACACGGCCTCCGCATCTGCGATTCTCCCCAATCTCGGGAAGGTTTTTTCCTTGACCACAATCAATGCCGGCGCCACCCTGAGCGCCTTATCCAACCGGCCCGCCGCGTTCCGCGAGCCCCTTGAAACCTGTTGCGGAGACCCCCCATGAGCGTTCGCCTCGGAATCGTCATGGACCCCATTGCGCAAATCTCCTTCAAGAAGGACAGCTCCCTGGCCATGCTGCTGGCCGCCCAGGAGCGCGGCTGGTCACTGTTCTATATGGAGCAGCAGGACCTATACCAGAAAAACGGTGAAGCTCGCGCGCGCATGCGCCCACTGAAGGTATTCCTCGACCCCGGGCACTGGTTCGAGCTGGAAGCCGAAGCCGACACCCCGCTGGCGGAACTGGACGTGATCCTGATGCGCAAGGACCCGCCCTTCGACAACGAGTTCGTCTACTCCACCTACCTGCTGGAACAAGCCGAACGTGCCGGCGTGCTGGTGGTCAATCGCCCGCAGAGCCTTCGCGACTGCAACGAGAAGTTCTTCGCCACCCTGTTCCCCCAGTGCACACCGCCGACCGTAGTCAGCCGACGAGCGGACATTCTGCGCGAGTTTGCCGAAGAACAGCGTGACATCATTCTCAAACCCCTTGATGGCATGGGCGGTTCCTCGATCTTCCGCCACCGCGCCGGCGACCCGAACCTCTCGGTGATCCTCGAGACCCTGACTGCCCACGGCAACCAGCAGATCATGGCGCAGGGCTACCTGCCGGCGATCAAGGACGGCGACAAGCGCATCCTGATGATCGATGGTGAACCGGTGCCCTATTGCCTGGCTCGCATTCCCGCGGCAGGCGAGACACGTGGCAACCTCGCCGCTGGCGGTCGGGGCGAGGCTCGCCCGCTGAGCGAACGCGACCGCGAGATCGCCGCCATCGTCGGACCGACCCTGCGGGAAAAAGGCCTGCTGTTCGTCGGCCTGGACGTGATCGGCGAGCACCTCACCGAAATCAACGTCACCAGCCCCACCTGCATCCGCGAGATCGATAACGCCTATGGCACGCGCATCGGCGAGCGCCTGATGGATGCGATCGCCATCAAGCTCGAGGCGCGGAGTGCTTCATAGACTTTTATGCGGGCGCTCGGCAGACTGCGCCGCTATCTGAAGCAAGCTGACTGTCGATGAACGCAGCCGTGAATACCTCCACCCTACCGTCCGCCGACGTACGCCCGGCGGATCGGCTGGGCTTTACCCTGTTCGTCGCCGCCGTGCTGCATGTCGCCCTGATCCTCGGAGTCGGCTTCACCGTCGCCGACCCTCAGCAGATCAGCAAGACACTGGAAATCACCCTGGCCACCTTCAAGAGCGAGGAAAAGCCGAAGAAGGCCGACTTCCTGGCCCAGGCCAACCAGCAGGGCAGCGGCACGCTGGAGCACAAGGCGACGCCCAAGACCACTGAGCAGGCGCCGTTCCAGGACAAGGAAATCCGCAAGACCACGCCGCCCACCGCGCCGCCCCAGGCGCCGAAGAAGGAGGCACCCAAGGCCGCGGTGGCAACCAAGAGCCCGCAACCCCAGAAAACCACGATCAAGCGCGAGCAGACCAAGCCGCAGCCCGAGAGTAAGCCGGCGCTGACCTTCGACAGTTCGCAGCTGTCCGCCGAGATCGCCAGCCTGGAAGCCGAACTGGACAAGGAGCGCCAGCTCTACGCCAAGCGTCCGCGCATCCATCGCCTCAACGCGGCCTCGACCATGCGCGACAAGGGCGCCTGGTACAAGGAAGAGTGGCGCAAGAAGATCGAACGCGTCGGCAACCTCAACTACCCGGATGAAGCCCGCCGCCAGCGCATCTACGGCAACCTGCGACTGCTGGTATCGATCAACCGGGATGGCACCCTGTATGAAGTGCAGGTACTGGAGTCCTCCGGCCAGCCGGTGCTGGACCAGGGCGCCATGCGTATCGTCCGGCTCGCCGCCCCCTTCGCCCCCTTCACCGGCGACCTGGCGGACATCGACCGCCTGGAAATCATTCGCACCTGGCGTTTCGAGCGCGGCGACCGCCTGTCGAGCAACTGAAAGCGGCGAGCCGGGATAGGCTCTAGGCTTTCAACAAGGCCCCCGCGACGCGCGTGATCACGCCGCAGCCTTGCCGCTTGAAGCCTGCCGTCTTAAGCCTGAAACTAGCTGACATGAAAAGCGCACCCAGCTACCTCAAGCACCACTTCCTGATCGCCATGCCGCACATGGCCGATCCGAACTTCGCCCAGACCCTCACCTATCTGGTGGAGCACAACGAGCAGGGCGCCATGGGCCTGGTGATCAACCGCCCCAACGGCCTCAGCCTGAGCGACGTGCTGGAGCAGCTGCGTCCGGAAATCACCCCGCCGGCGCGCTGCCAGGGCCTGCCCATCTACGCCGGCGGCCCGGTACAGACTGATCGCGGTTTCGTCCTGCACCCCACCGGCCACAGCTTCCAGGCCACCCTGGAACTCGGCGAACTGGCCCTCTCCACCTCCCAGGACGCGCTCTTTGCCATCGCCGATGGCGGCGGCCCGCAGAGAAGCCTGGTCGCCCTCGGCTACGCGGGCTGGGACGCCGGCCAGCTGGAGGCCGAACTGAGCGACAACGCCTGGCTGACCTGCCCGGCGGACCTGTCCATTCTCTTCGACACCCCGTCCGAACAGCGCCTCGCCGCCGCTGCCGCGCGCCTGGGCGTGAACCTCAGCTTGCTCACCGCCCAGGCCGGGCACGCCTGATGGCTGAGCCCAAGCCCCTGCGCCTGCTGCTCGGCTTCGATTACGGCACCCGACAGATCGGCGTCGCCGTCGGCCAGGCCGTAACCGGCCAGGCCCGCGAGCTGAAAGTCCTGAAGGCCCAGAACGGCGTGCCGGACTGGCAGCAGGTCGAAGCCCTGATCCGCGAATGGCAGCCCGATGCCATCGTCGTCGGTCTGCCATTGAACATGGACGGCACCCCCAGCGAGATGAGCGCCCGCGCGGAAAAATTCGCCCGGCGCCTGAACGGCCGCTTCAATCTCCCGGTATTCACCCACGACGAGCGCCTGACCACCTTCGAGGCCAAAGGCCAGCGACTGGCCCAGGGGCAGCGCGACGGCTACCGCGAGCGCCCGGTGGACGCCCTGGCCGCCGCCCTGCTGCTGGAAGGCTGGCTGGCCGAAAACTCCGCAACTTCCTGATTCCAGAACGCGAGGACCGCCGATGACCCTGCCCAACCCCGCCGAGCTGCTGCCGAGGATGGCCAGCGACCTGAAAGCCCACCTGAAGTCCCGCAACATCGCCGAACCACGCTACATCGGTATCCGCACGGGCGGCGTGTGGGTCGCCCAGGCGCTGCTGGAACAGCTGGGCGAGTCCGGCCCGATGGGCACCCTGGACGTGTCGTTCTATCGCGATGACTTCACCCAGAGCGGCCTGCACCCGCAGGTGCGCCCCTCCGCGCTACCGTTCGAAGTCGAAGGCCAGCACTTGGTGCTGATCGATGACGTGCTCATGAGCGGCCGTACCGTACGTGCCGCCCTCAATGAGCTCTTCGACTACGGCCGCCCGGCCAGCGTGACGCTGGTCTGCCTGCTCGACCTCAATGCCCGCGAGCTGCCGGTCCGCCCCGACGTGGTCGGTGCAACCCTGTCCCTGGGCGCCACGGAACGGGTAAAATTGCTCGGCCCCACGCCGCTCACCCTCAAGCGTCAGGACCTCGCTTCACACGCCTGACCCTTCCGAATTCTCGTAACCTTTCAGGGCCTGCCCCATGCCGACAGACGCCAAGCGCCCGCTGCAGCTCAACGACCAGGGCCAGCTGCGCCACTTCCTCTCGCTCGACGGTCTGCCCCGCGAGCTGCTGACGGAAATCCTCGACACCGCCGACTCCTTCCTCGAAGTCGGCGCCCGCGCGGTGAAGAAAGTCCCGCTGTTGCGTGGCAAGACGGTGTGCAACGTGTTCTTCGAGAACTCCACCCGCACCCGCACAACCTTCGAGCTGGCAGCCCAACGCCTGTCCGCCGACGTCATCACGCTCAACGTCTCCACCTCCTCCACCAGCAAAGGCGAAACGCTGTTCGACACCCTGCGCAACCTGGAGGCCATGGCGGCCGACATGTTCGTGGTGCGCCACGCCGACTCCGGCGCCGCCCACTTCATCGCCGAGCACGTGTGCCCGGACGTGGCCATCATCAACGGCGGTGACGGCCGCCACGCGCACCCGACCCAGGGCATGCTCGATATGCTCACCATCCGTCGCCACAAGGGCAGCTTCGAGAACCTCTCGGTGGCCATAGTCGGTGACATCCTGCACTCGCGCGTAGCCCGCTCGAACATGCTCGCCCTGCGCACCCTCGGCTGCCCGGACATTCGCGTGATCGGGCCGAAAACCCTGATCCCGGTGGGCGTGGAGCAGTATGGCGTGAAGGTCTATACCGACCTCGCCGCAGGCCTGAAGGATGTGGACGTGGTCATCATGCTGCGCCTGCAACGCGAGCGCATGCAGGGCGGCCTGCTGCCCAGTGAGGGCGAGTTCTACAAGCTCTACGGCCTCAGCACCCAGCGCCTGGCACTGGCAAAGCCGGACGCCATCGTCATGCACCCCGGCCCGATCAACCGCGGCGTCGAAATCGAGTCCGCCGTGGCCGACGGCGCCCAATCGGTGATCCTCAACCAGGTCACCTACGGCATCGCCGTGCGGATGGCGGTGCTCTCCATGGCCATGAGCGGACAGGCCGCGCAACGCCAACTCAACCAGGACGCCGAGGAGCTGAACTGATGCGTACCCACATCCTCGGCGCCCGCCTGATCGACCCGGCCAGCGGCCACGACCAGGTCACCGACCTCTTCCTCGAAGGCGGCAAGGTCGCCGCCCTCGGCCAAGCGCCGGCCGGCTTCCAGGCGGACAAGACCCTCGATGCCGCGGGCCTGGTGGCCGCCCCTGGCCTGGTGGACCTCTCCGTTGCCCTGCGCGAGCCGGGCTACAGCCGCAAAGGTAGCATCGCCAGCGAAACCCTGGCCGCCGTGAGCGGTGGCGTCACCAGCCTCTGCTGCCCGCCCCTGACCCGGCCGGTGCTGGATACCCCGGCCGTGGCCGAGCTGATCCTTGACCGCGCCCAGGAAGCCGGTAACGCCAAGGTTTTCCCCATCGGCGCACTGACCAAGGGCCTGGCTGGCGAACAGCTGTCCGAACTGGTGGCCCTGCGCGACGTCGGCTGCGTGGCCTTCGGCAACGGCCTGGCCACCTTCGCCAGCAACCGTGTCCAGCGCCGCGCCCTGGAATACGCCGCTACCTTCGACCTCACTGTGGTCTTCCACTCCCTGGACGCCTCCCTGGCCGAGGGCGGCCTCGCCCATGAAGGCCCGACCGCCAGCTTCCTGGGCCTGGCCGGGATTCCGGAAACCGCCGAGACCGTGGCCTTGGCCCGCGACCTGCTGTTGGTGGAGCAAAGCGGCGTGCGCGCGCACTTCAGCCAGATCACCAGCGCCCGTGGTGCCGAGATGATCGCCCAGGCCCAGGCCCGTGGCCTGCCGGTGACCGCCGATGTGGCCATGTACCAGCTGATCCTTACCGACGAAGCGCTGATCGATTTTTCCAGCCTCTACCACGTGCAGCCGCCGCTGCGCGCCCGTGCCGACCGCGACGGCCTGCGCGAAGCGGTGAAGAGCGGCGTGATCTCGGCCATTGCCAGCCACCACCAGCCGCATGAGCCGGATGCCAAGCTCGCGCCATTCGGCGCCACCGAGCCGGGCATCAGCAGTGTGGAACTGCTGCTGCCGCTGGCCATGACGCTGGTGCAGGACGGCCTGCTCGATCTGCCGACGCTGCTCGCCCGCCTGACCGCCGGCCCGGCCCGCGCCCTGCGCTTGCCTGCCGGCCGCCTGGCCGTGGGCGCTCCGGCAGACCTGGTGTTGTTCGACCCGCAAGCCTCCACGCTGGCGGGCGAGACCTGGAAATCCAAGGGCGACAACTGCCCCTTCATCGGCCACTGCCTGCCGGGCCAGGTGCGCTACACCCTGGTGGACGGCCGAATCATCTTCCAGAGTTGATGCACACGACATGAAAACGCCCGCCGATTGGCGGGCGTTTTCATTCCGGGTGCTGCTCAGGGTAACGCTGAACGAAAGACGACTCAGCAGGGCGCGATGCAATTACGCCACTGCTTGGCCTGGTAAAGGCCATCGTCCAGACGTTTCAGCAATGACTCGATACCCTATCTGGCGTGCATCGCTACGCCGCGCCTCAGGTCTGGATGGTCGAGGCCGGGTTGATCACCCGACCGAGACCCAGGTTGCGCAGGGCGAGATGCAGCGAGCTGTGGATAACCTGCGGGTTGTCGATGGCCAACAGTTGCGCCAGCAATTCCTTGGCCTTGGTCATGGTGACCTGGCGCAGCAGCCACTTCACCTTGGGCAGGTTGGTGGCGTTCATCGACAGGCTGTCAAAGCCCATGGCCAGCAACAGCACGGCGGCAGCCGGATCGCCCGCCATCTCGCCGCAGATGCTCACCGGCTTGCCTTCGGCATGGGCGTCGTCCACCACCTTCTTCAGCGCTTGCAGCACGGCCGGATGCAGGTAGTCGTAGAGGTCCGCCACGCGCGGATTGTTGCGGTCCACCGCCAGCAGGTACTGGGTCAGGTCGTTGGAACCCACCGAAAGGAAGTCCACCTGGCGCGAAAGTTCTTTGGTCTGGTACACGGCAGCGGGGATCTCGATCATCACGCCAACCGGCGGCATCGGGATGTCCACGCCCTCGTCACGCACCTCGCCCCAGGCACGGTGGATAAGATGCAGGGCCTCTTCCAGCTCATGGGTGCCGGAAATCATCGGCAGCAGGATGCGCAGGTTGTCCAGGCCTTCGCTGGCCTTGAGCATGGCGCGCACCTGGACCAGGAAGATTTCCGGGTGGTCGAGGGTTACGCGTATGCCCCGCCAGCCGAGGAACGGGTTGCTTTCTTTGATCGGGAAATAGGACAGGGCCTTGTCGCCGCCGATGTCCAGGGTACGCATGGTCACCGGCAACGGATGGAAGGCAGCGAGCTGCTCGCGGTAAATGGCGAGCTGCTCTTTTTCGCTGGGGAAGCGCTCGTTGATCATGAACGGCACTTCGGTGCGATACAGGCCGACGCCTTCGGCGCCGCGCTCCTGGGCACGGGTCACGTCGGCGAGCAGGCCCGTGTTGACCCACAACGGCATGCGCTGGCCGTCCAGGGTTTCGCAGGGCAGGCTGCGCAGGGCATCCAGGCCCTTGACCAGCTGGCGGTCCTCTTCCACCACGTCGCTGTACTGCTTGCGCAGTTCGGCCGACGGGTTGGTGAAGACTTCGCCGTGGTAGCCGTCGACGATCATCTCGATGCCGTCGACCTTGGAATACGGCAGGTCGACCACGCCCATAACGGTGGGAATGCCCATGGCGCGGGCAAGGATGGCGACGTGGGAGTTACCCGAACCCAGCACCGAGACCAGGCCCACCAGCTTGCCTTCCGGCACTTCGCCGAGCATGGCCGGGGACAGCTCCTCGCTGACCAGGATGGTGTTCTCCTGGTAGACCAGGTTCTGCTTGCGCTCTTCCTGCAGGTAGGCGAGCAGGCGGCGACCGAGGTCCTTGACGTCGGACGCACGCTCGCGCAGGTAGGCATCGTCCATCAGTTCGAAACGGGTCACGTGCTCCATCACCACCTGGCGCAGCGCGCCCTGGGCCCACTGGCCGGTGCGGATCACGCGTTTCACCTCCATGCCGATGGAGGCGTCGTCGAGCATCATCAGGTAAACATCGAAGAGGGCGCGCTCCTCGGGACGCAACTGGGTTTCCAGCTTGCTGGAGAGCCGGCGCATGTCTTCGCGCACTGCCTCCAGGGCCTGCTTGAAGCGCTCGACCTCGGCTTCGATGTCATCCACCGCGCGATCGGGCACCACTTCCAGATCGGCAGGCGGCAACACCACCACGGCCTTGCCCACCGCCGCGCCAGGCGCACCAGGCACACCCACGAACTTGGCTTCCTGGGTACCCTTGCCCTGGCGGCCCAGGCCGCGGATGGAGCCGGTGGCCTCGGCATGGGCGATAACGCCGGCGAGCTGCGCGCTCATGGTGACGAGGAAGGCTTCCTCGCCTTCGTCGAACTGACGGCGCTCCTTTTGCTGCACCACGAGTACGCCCATCACCCGGCGGTGGTGGATGATCGGGGCACCAAGGAAGGAGGCGAAGCGCTCTTCACCGGTTTCGGCGAAGTAGCGGTAACGGGGGTGATCGGCGGCGTGTTCGAGGTTCAGCGGTTCCTCGCGGGTGCCCACCAGCCCCACGAGGCCTTCGTTGGGGGCCATGCTGACCTTGCCGATGGAGCGTTTGTTCAGGCCCTCGGTGGCCATGAGCACGAAGCGGTTGGACTCCGGGTCCATCAGATAGACCGAGCAGACCTGGCTGCCCATGGCCTCCTTTACCCGTTGCACAATGATCGCCAACGCCGCCTTCAGATCCTTGGCGGCGTTCACTTCCTGGACGATCTTGCGCAGCGTGTTGAGCATGGCTAGGCAGCCTTTCTCCGGGTCAGTCTTGCGCCAGGAGGCGCGGTGCTAGTTCCTTGAGGGCTCGGCGATAGACTTCACGCTTGAAGGTCACCACCTGCCCCAACGGGTACCAGTAACTGACCCAGCGCCAGCCATCGAACTCGGGCTTGCCGGTCAGGTCCATCCGTACCTTGTTCTCGTCCGACTGCAAACGCAGCAGGAACCACTTCTGTTTCTGGCCAATACACAGCGGCTGGCTGTTGGTGCGCACCAGGCGCTGGGGCAGACGATAGCGCAACCAGCCACGGGTGCAGGCAAGAATCTTCACATCCTGCTGTTCCAGGCCAACTTCTTCATTCAACTCCCGGTAAAGCGCCTCTTCTGGCGTCTCCCGCGGATTGATCCCGCCTTGCGGGAACTGCCAGGCATCCTGGTTGATACGCCGGGCCCAAAGCACCTGCCCGGCATCATTGGCGAGAATGATGCCGACATTCGGGCGAAAACCATCGGAATCGATCACGGCACTCAACCTCGCAAACGCATGTTACGGCATTGTTCCATAAAGCCCGTAAATGCAGCAATGCGAGCCTTTAGCGCGATGGGCAGCTCCGCTCAAAGCGGCTATTCTGGCCGCCCTTCGACGCTTCGATGCAAGGAATAACGACGTGCGCCTGGCTCTTTTCGACCTCGACAATACCCTGCTGGCTGGCGACAGCGACCACGCCTGGGGGGATTACCTCTGCGAACGCGGCATTCTCGACGGGATTGCCTACAAAGCGCGCAACGATGAGTTCTATCAGGACTACCTGGCCGGCCGCCTGAACATTCAGGACTACCTGAACTTCAGCCTGGAAATCCTCGGACGTACCGACAGGGTGCAACTCGACCAGTGGCACCGCGAGTTCATGCGCGACTGCATCGAGCCGATCATCCTGCCCAAGGCCGAAGCCCTGCTGGCCGAGCACCGGGCAGCCGGCGACAAGCTGCTGATCATCACCGCCACCAACCGCTTCGTCACCGCGCCGATCGCCAGCCGCCTGGGCGTCGAAACCCTGCTGGCCACCGAGTGCGAAATGGCCGATGGCCGCTACACTGGCCGCACCACCGACGTGCCCTGCTTCCGCGAAGGCAAGGTGACCCGCCTCGCCCGCTGGCTCGAAGAAACCGGATTCAACCTGGAAGACAGCAGCTTCTACAGCGACTCGCTGAACGACCTGCCCCTGCTGGAACAGGTGACCCGTCCGATCGCCGTAGACCCAGACCCGAAGCTGCGTACCGAAGCCGAGCAGCGCGGCTGGCCGGTAATATCCCTGCGCTAGGGCGAAACAGTAGGGAACACCATGCGCACCAACGACCTCGTACCGTGGTTTCGGTGCGCACAGCGCACCCTACGAGAAAAGCCAGCGCGAGCCGGTCAAAGCGGCTTGATCACCATCAGCACATACACCGCCACCAACAGCGCCAGCGCCGCCACCGCCAGCCCACTGCGAAGTACCACATGGCTGATCACCTGCGGTGCGAGAGGTTTGCCATCTCTCAGCGCCTGGCGCGCCAGATTGCGGATGCGCATCTGCAGCCAGAGCAGGGGCAACCAGCAGAGCGCCGCCAGCAGGTAGAGCCCTGCACTCCACAGCAACCAGAGCTGCCCCAACGGCCAGCCGCCCACCTTGGCAAGAGCCAGGCCGCTCACCGGCAGCAGGATGGCGGAGCTTGCGATGAACCAGAGTTCAAGGCGCATCAGCGACGCGTAAGTGGATGCGATCTGCCCGGCATCGCCGCTCCTGGCGGCCCGAATGGCAAAGAACAGCCCACCCAGTACCGTACCGAACAGCACGGAAGCCAACAGGCCGTGGGCAATCTTGAGCAGGAAATACAGGATCATGCCGGGCACGGGCAACGCATCAGAGTGGCTTGACCAGCATCAGCGCCAGCACGGCAAGGAACAGCAGCAGGCCAACGAGCCCATAGGCGGCGCCAAACTTGAGGCTGCGCAGAACAGGAGCGGAAGCCGGCCCGCCTTCGACCAGGAACTGCTCCCGCAGTCGTGCGACGCGCCCGAACAGCAACAGCCAGGCGATGCAACCGAACAGATAGAGGGTGGCGCCGCCCAACAGCCAGGTCTGGCCCAGTGGCAACCCTGCCAGGTTCACCATCCACCAGCCGCTGACCGGCAGCGATACGGCGGCGAGGATCAGCATCGGCACCCCGATCAGCAGGATGCGCCGAAGGCTCCGGCCAATGACGGAGGCATCGCCGGAGCGGAAATTGTGCCAGCCGTACCAGGCCAGCCCCACCAGCCCGCCGAAGAACAGCAGGGTAGCCAGGCCGTGGAGGATGCGGAATACGAGGTAGTTTTCCATGGAACGGGTCCTTGTCAGCGTGGGCGACTGAGTCAAAGCCTAGGCTCTATACGAAAAGTGCCTGCGCTCGGTGATGCTGCGTTGAAATCGACCTCAGAATGCTCATTTACAACGCGTAAACTGCGCTTCTTCGGCCGATTTCGCCTTGCCTGACCTTCGCTCGACGACTTTTCGTACAAAGCCTAGCAGCCGCCCGGTCCAGCACCCCGGCCTGCATTAGCCCAGGAAGAGCTGATAAGCCGGATTCTCGCTTTCATCCCAGTAGGGGTAGCCGATCTCGTCCAGGGCGGCATGCACCAGGGCGCGCTCCTCTGCCGGCACCTGCAGGCCGGCGACCACGCGGCCGTCGGCAGCGCCGTGGTTGCGGTAGTGGAACATGGTGATGTTCCAGCGCCCGCCCAACTTGTTGAGGAAGTTGAACAGCGCGCCCGGACGCTCGGGGAATTCGAAGCGGAACACCAGCTCGTCGCTGATGCGCGCGGCGTGACCACCCACCATGTGACGGATGTGCAGCTTGGCTAGCTCGTTATCGGTCAGGTCCAGCACCGGGAAACCCTGGCTGCGCAGGGCTTCCACCAGGACGGCGCGCGGATCGGTTTCCGGATGGGTCTGAACGCCGACGAAGATGTGCGCCTCGGCGTCCGTGTTGTAGCGGTAGTTGAACTCGGTGATCTGCCGCTTGCCGATGGCCTCGCAGAAAGCCTTGAAGCTGCCCGGGCGTTCCGGGATGGTCACGGCGATGATGGCTTCGCGCTTCTCGCCCAGTTCGGCGCGTTCGGCCACATGGCGCAGGCGGTCGAAGTTGATGTTGGCACCGGAGTCGATGGCCACCAGGGTATGGTCGCGCACGCCTTCACGCTCGACGTACTTCTTGATACCGGCCACAGCCAGCGCACCGGCGGGCTCGGTGATCGAACGGGTGTCGTCGTAGATGTCCTTGATCGCCGCGCAGATCTCGTCGGTGCTGACAGTGATCACCTCATCCACGTGCTGCTTGCAGATGTCGAAGGTGTGCTGGCCGATCTGCGCCACCGCGACGCCGTCGGCGAACAGCCCGACCTGGCCCAGCACCACACGTTCGCCAGCGGCCATGGCGGCCTGCAGACAGTTGGAATCGTCCGGCTCGACGCCGATGACCTTCACCTCGGGGCGCAGGTATTTGACGAAGGCAGCGATACCCGCCACCAGGCCACCGCCGCCCACCGGCACGAAGATGGCGTCGAGGCGGCCGGGGTGCTGGCGGAGAATTTCCATCGCCACGGTGCCCTGGCCCGCGATCACTTCCGGATCGTCGTACGGGTGGATGTAGACGTAGCCCTTCTCTTCCACCAGCTTCAGCGAATGGGCCAGGGCCTCGGGGAAGGCGTCGCCATGCAGTACCACCTTGCCGCCGCGGGCGCGCACCCCCTGCACTTTCAGCTCGGGGGTGGTGCGCGGCATCACGATGGTGGCCTTGATGCCCAGTTCGCGGGCCGCCAGCGCAACGCCCTGGGCATGGTTGCCAGCCGAGGCAGTGACCACGCCGCGCGCCAGCTCCTCGCGGGACAGCTGGGCCATCTTGTTGTAGGCGCCGCGAATCTTGAAGGAATAGACCGGCTGCAGGTCCTCGCGCTTGAGGAGAATCTGGTTGCCCAGGCGCTCGGTGAGCTGGCGGGCCGGCTGCAGGGGGGTTTCCACGGCAACGTCGTAGACGCGCGAGGTCAGGGTCTTCTTCACGTATTCTTCGAGCATCGCGGATTCACTGGCGGGTATTTCACGGGAGGACCGAGTCTACCGCAGGGATTCGTCGGGCGACCACAGAGAATGCGGGGTTTTGCCCCGCCGACCGGCTATAATTCGCGCCCTCGACACTCCTCCATTCGGACTCCACAGCATGACCCAGGACCAGCTCAAGCAGGCCGTCGCCCAGGCCGCCATCGACGTCATCCTCCCCAAGCTCGATGAGAAGAGCATCATCGGTGTCGGCACTGGCTCCACCGCAAACTTCTTCATCGACCTGCTGGCCCGGCACAAGATGGCTTTCGACGGCGCAGTGGCCAGCTCCGAAGCCACCGCCCAGCGCTTGAAGGGCCACGGCATCCCGGTCTACGACCTGAACAGTGTCAGCGACCTCGAGTTCTACGTCGACGGCGCCGATGAGAGCAATGAGCGACTGGAGCTGATCAAGGGAGGTGGCGCGGCCCTGACCCGCGAGAAGATCGTTGCGGCGGTGGCCAAGACCTTCATCTGCATCGCCGACGAAAGCAAACTGGTCCCCCTCCTGGGTACCTTCCCGCTGCCGGTGGAAGTCATCCCCATGGCGCGCAGCCACGTGGCCCGCCAGCTGGTGAAACTGGGCGGCGACCCGGTCTACCGCGAAGGCGTGCTGACCGACAATGGCAACATCATCCTCGACGTGCATAACCTGCGCATCGACAGCCCGGTGCAACTGGAAGAGCAGATCAACAACATCGTCGGCGTGGTCACCAACGGTCTGTTCGCCGCCCGCCCGGCCGACCTGCTGCTGCTCGGCACCAAGGACGGCGTGAAGAGCCTGACTGCCTGACGGTGGACTCCCGGCCTGCGGACTTTGACAAACCGTCTAGATTTGATGGCTAGGGCGCCTCTTCGGCGCCGTCCACCGCCACCGAACCGGGAGACGACCCATGGCCGGGAAATTCCACCTGAAGAAAGCCAATGATGGCCAGTTCCATTTCAACCTGAACGCCGGCAACGGCGAGACCATCCTCACCAGCGAGCTGTACAAGGCCAAGGACTCTGCCTTGAACGGCATCGACTCCGTGCGCAAGAACGCCGTTCGCGACGGCGCCTTCGAAAGCAAGACAGCCAGCAACGGCAAGTTCTACTTCGTGCTCAAGGCCACCAACGGCCAGGTCATCGGCCAAAGCCAGATGTACGCCAGCGCCGCCAGCGCCAGCGCGGGCATCGACTCGGTGAAGAACAACGCCCCCGGCGCCACCCTCAACGACGAGAGCTGATCATTCGCGCGCCTGTTTGCGGAACGCGTAGAACAGGTTCGGCTCGCTGACCAGATAGAGGTTGCCATCGTTGTCCATGGCAACCCCTTCGGCCTGCGGCACCGCCCGCTGCAGGCCATGCATGCCGCGAAACAGCGACAGGGTGCTGATCGGCCGGCCATCGGCGTTCAGCTCCAGCACCAGCCGCGATTCATCCGAGAGCGCCAGCAGGTGGCCGCTGCGGTCGTCGTATTGCAGGCTGGACAAGTCGCGGACGAAGAGGCGGGCATCGCGCTTCGGGTCGTCGACCACGTGCACGGCGAAGGGTTTGTCCGGGTTGGTGTGGGGGAAGCCATGGATTTCGTAGATACGTACCGGGTCGCGCTCCTTGGCCACGAACAAGCGCTGGCCAACCGTGTCGTAGGCCAGCCCCTCGAAGCCTTTGTTGCCGGACAGGCCGATACCCAGCGAGAGCTGCTGGGATTGGCTGGCATCGATGGAGGTGGTGTCCTCGTCGACACGCACCTTGATCAGGCGCTGGAGGCGCTCGTCGGTAATCACGTAGACGCCCTTGCTGATGTACTCGATAGCCTCCGGATCGCCGAACCCCACCAACTGGATGCGCCGGATCAGGTTGCCATCCAGGGACAACTCGATGATTTCCGGATGCTGGTTGGTAACGGTGAAGAGACTGTGGCGGTCAGGGTCGTAGGTCAGCGCGGATACATCGTCGGCCAGCCCCTCGATAGGCTTGGCCTCGATGGCAACCCGGTAGTCCGGCAGCCAGATGGAGCGTTCCCGCCATTCCGAGGCGTGGCGCCATTCTTGCAGGACGAACAGGCCCCGTTCGAAGAGCCGGAACTGCTGGGCAGCAATACCGAGCAGGAGCAGCACCAGCAGCAAAAGAGCGGCCGCCAGCCGCCACGGGGTCAGAAGAGAGCGCATCGACAAGGACTCAGGAGTTCAGGACGCGGCGAAGGATACAGAGCGTACCGGGCTACTGCCTGAATTGAAGCTTAACGCCCGCACATTGGGCGAGACAGGCGTTACAAAAGGGGACGGAAATGGCCACCTCACTGCTACCGGAAGAACGTGCGCTCACCACCTTGCACACCATCGCCCTGGCGGTGGCGACCCTGGCCAGCAGCGGAACGGCGCGCGAACGGCTGCTGGAAGGCAGCGGCGTGGCCTGCGCCGACCTCGACACCCCCGACAAACTGATCACCCATGCGCAGGAGCTGCGGGTTTTCGCCAACGCCCTGGCCTGTACCCGGGACCCAGCCCTGGGCTTGTCCCTTGGCCTGCGCATGCACGTTTCGGCCTACGGCATTCTCGGCTACACCATGCTCGCCAGCCGCACCCTGCGCGATGCCCTGACCCTCGCCATCGGCCATTCGGCGCTGCTGGGCACCTACTTCAAACTGAGCCTGGAGGAGGATGGCCGGGAAGCCCGCCTGGTTGCCATTGGCTACCGCTATGCGCCGGAGCTGACGGTGTTCAACAGTGAACTTTGCCTGACCTCGCTCCTCACCGTGGTGCAGGACCTGCTCGGCACCGGCATCCGGCCGACCCGCCTCTGTCTGAGCTACCGACCTCCCCTGCATGCCACCACCTACGAACAGATACTCGGCTGTACGGTGGAGTTCGGCGCCTCCCGCAACGCCCTCTGCTTCGACCGCACCCTGCTCGACCGGCCCCTGCCGCTGGCCGACCCGGTGACCTGCCACTATGGCCAGCAGCAGTGCCTGAAGCTGGATGCCCAGCTCAACAGCCGCCACGACGTGCTCGACCAGATCCGCCAGCACCTGGCCGGCAACCTGCGCGAGACCTGCGACCTGGACAGCGTGGCACGCCAGCTGCACCGCTCCGAGCGCACCCTGCGCCGCCACCTGCAGCGGCTGAACACCAGCTTCCAGCGCCTGCTGGACGAGGTGCGCTACGACAAGGCGCGCCAGCTGCTGGTACAGACCGACCTGCCCATCTACCTGATCGCCGAACAGCTCGGCTACAGCGAAACCGCCAGCTTCCGCCATGCCTTCCAGCGTTGGAGCGGGCAGTCGCCGAGCCTGTATCGGCGCTAGCGATCTCTCCGACCTGCTCTTCTGTAGGGGCGAATTCATTCGCCAAGGACAGCGCAGCTGTCCCGGCTGACCTTGCAGGGCAGACCTGCGGACTGCTTGGCGATTGAAATCCCCCCTACAGGCAGGCGCCCAGCGCCGCTCTATCACGCCCCACAAGTTGACCGAAAATATCCCCTTTTGACCTGATCTATCGTTCTGCACCTACTAGGCTGCTGACAGAATCGGGACAAACAAGGGCTGCTGCACCCGCAGAAAAAGAAAAGCCCAATAAGAACAAACCCTTAGAGCTTGTGATCAGCATGACTAGCGCGATCAGTGTCGACCGTGTGTGCATGGAGTTCGGCAATCCGGGGCAGGGCGTGAAGGCCCTAGACGATGTTTCCCTGGAAATCCGCGCCAACGAGTTCTTCACCCTCCTCGGCCCATCCGGCTGCGGCAAGACAACCCTCCTGCGGCTCATCGCCGGATTCGAGCAGCCCAGCTCCGGGGTCATTCGCCTCTATGGTGAGCCCATGCAGGGCCTGCCGCCCTTCCGCCGGCCGGTCAACACCGTGTTCCAGAGCTACGCCCTGTTCCCGCACATGACGGTGGCGCAGAACATCGCCTTCGGCCTGGAGATGCGAGGGCTATCCCGCAGCGATATCGAGCAGACGGTGCAACGCATGCTGGAACTGGTGAAGCTGCCGGACGTGGGAAAACGCCGCGCCGACCAACTTTCCGGCGGCCAGCAACAGCGCATCGCCCTGGCCCGCGCCCTGGCCAACAAGCCCAAGGTGCTGCTGCTGGACGAGTCCCTTTCGGCGCTGGATCAGAAGCTGCGCAAGGACATGCAGATCGAGCTCAAGCGCCTGCAGCACGAGACCGGCATCACCTTCATCTTCGTCACCCATGACCAGGAAGAAGCCCTGACCATGTCCGACCGCATCGCGGTGATGAGCAAGGGTCGCATCCTCCAGGTCGGCACCCCGACGGAAATCTACGAAGCGCCACTGAACCGCACGGTGGCGGACTTCATCGGTGAAACCAACTTCCTCGAAGGCGAAGCCCTGGAGCGTGGCGTCCTGCTGCCCGACGGCCAGCTGCTCAGCGCCTTCAGTCCGCGTCGTGGCCCTGTGACCCTGGCGATCCGGCCGGAGCGCACCTGCCTCGACGAGCAGGGCAACCTGGCCGGCGAAATCGAGAACGTGGTCTATGTCGGCACCGACACCGTCTATCACCTCAACATCGCCGGGCAGAGCGGGTTCCGCGTACGCCAGCAGAACCGCAACGGTGCGCTGAACGGCTACTCCGCCGGCGAGAAGGTGCGGGTGCTGGTACCGGGCGAAGCCATCCGGGTGCTGGTCGAATGAGCACCCTGCGCGCCCAGGCCGAGAGCCGCCAGCTGCGCCGGCGCCTGCTGCTGACCAGCCCGGCCATGCTCGCCCTGCTGGTGTTCCTGGTGCTGCCGCTCGGGATCATGTTCCTGGTGTCGGTCCTGGCGCCAGGCGACTACGGCGGTGTGAAGTGGGACCAGTACTCACTGGAGGCGTACATCAACTTTCTCTACGAGCGCGACCTGGACGACAGCCTGGTGTTCAACACCGACTACCTGCAGATCTTCCAGCGCTCCTTCTGGCTTTCCGTGCTGACCACCGTCGGCTGCCTGCTGATCGGTTTCCCCACCGCGCTCTACCTGGCGCTGCAGAGCGAGCGCAAACGCAACCTGCTGCTGTTCCTGGTCACCGTGCCCTTCTGGACCAACCTGCTGGTACGGGTCTATGCGTGGATCCTGCTGCTGCGCAATGGCGGCCTGATGGACAGCGGGCTCGGCGTCTTCGGGTTGTCGGACGGTGCGCTTGGCTTGCTCTACACCGATGTCGCGGTGGTGATCGGCCTGCTCTACACCTTCCTGCCGTTCATGGTGCTGCCCATCTACACCAGCCTGGAAAAGCTCGACTGGCGCCTGGTGGAAGCCGCGTTCGACCTCGGCGCCAACCGCATCCAGGCCCTGCGCCGGATCATCGTGCCGCTGGCCATGCCAGGCATAGTCGCGGGCGCGATCCTGGTGTTCATCCCGTCGCTGGGCAACTACATCATTCCCGAGCTGCTGGGGGGCGGTAAGTCGCTGATGATCGGCAACCTGATCCAGCTGCAGTTCGGCGCATCGCACAACTGGCCGCTGGGCGCAGCGCTGTCCTTCGCCCTGCTCGGCTTCGTGCTGCTGGCGATGCTGCTCTACAGCCTGCGCTTCAAGCAGGCCGCCGGGGGAGGCCATCCATGAACATGCAGAACCCGCTCTGGCGCTTCACCGGTGTGCGCCCCACCGCCTGGCTGTTCTTCGCCTTCCTCTATGTGCCGATCCTGGTGCTGGTGGCGCTGAGCTTCAACGGCGGGCAGTCGGCGACCATCTGGGAAAGCTTCAGCCTCAAGTGGTATTCGGTGGTGGCCAACGACCCGGAGATCGTCCGCGCGGCAAAGAACTCGCTGATCGTCGCCACCTTCGCCACCCTGATCTCCACCGCCCTGGCCACCCTCGCCGCCCTAGGCATGCGCGGCCGCGCCTTCCGTGGGCAGACGCTGATGAGCGGGGTACTGGGCCTGCCGCTGCTGGTGCCGGAGATCGTCACGGCCGTCGCCACCCTGATGTTCTTCGCCTTCATCGGGCTCAAGCTTTCGCTCTTCACCATCCTCATCGCCCATGTGGTGTTCTGCATCCCCTTCGCCTACCTGCCGATCCGCGCCCGCCTGGAAGGCATGGACCCGCGCCTGGCCGAAGCCGCCGCCGACCTCTACGCCTCGCCCTGGAAGGCCTTCTGGAAAGTGACCTTCCCGCTGCTGATGCCCGGCATCCTCTCCGGCGCCATGCTGGCCTTCATCATTTCCATGGACGACTTCGTCATCACCTACTTCGTCGCCGGAGCCGGGGCCACCACCCTGCCGGTGTACATCTTCAGCTCGATACGGATGGGCATTTCGCCGAAGATCAATGCGATCTCCTCGATCATCCTCGTGATTTCCATAGCCTTCGTTGCATTGTCCTACTACGTCGGGCAGCGCAAGCGCTGACCCGTCCTCGACCAGCAAGGAGCTTGACCATGACCCGTCGTACCCCGCTCGCACTCGCCGTACTGCTCGCCTCCGGCCTTGCCGGCTCGGCCCAGGCTGCAGGGACCCTGCACTTCGCCAACTGGTCGGACTACTACCCGCCGGAACTGTTGAAGAAGTTCGAGAAGGACACCGGCATCAAGGCGACGCTGGATGCCTACGACAGCAACGAAACCCTGCTGGCCAAGCTCAAGGCCGGTGGCGGCGCCTACGACGTGGTGGTGCCGTCCGACAGTTTCATCCAGATCATGGCCGGCGACGGACTGCTGCAGAAATTAGACAAGAGCAAGCTGCCCAACCTGAAGAACCTCAAGGCCAACTTCCAGACCCTCGACTACGACCCCGGCCACGACTACAGCGTGCCCTACCTCTGGGGCACCACCGGCTACAGCTACGACAGCAAGCAGGTTCCGGGCGGCAAGCTGGATGAAAGCTGGAAGCCCTTCTTCGAGCCGCCGGCCGAGCTGAAGGGCAAGGTCGTGGCACTGAACTCGATCGAAGACCTCTACATCGCCGCCTCCCACTACCTGTCCATCGACCAGTGCACCGAGGACCCGAAGGAAGCCAAGAAGATCCAGGACCTGCTGCTGGCTCAGAAGCCGCTGCTGGCCATGTACAACAGCGACGGCACCATCGAGCGCATGGCGGCCGGCGAAGTGACCATGCACATGCAGTGGAACGGCGCGTTCCATCGCGCCCACGCCCAGCGTGACAGCCTCGTCTACGTCTATCCGAAGGAAGGCATCCATGTCTTCATCGACAACCTGGTGATTCCCAAGGACGCGGTGAACGTCGAGGAAGCTCATACCTTCATCAACTGGATGATGCTGCCGGAGAACATCGCCGCCGCCTCCAACTTCGCCAAGTACAACAACACCATCGAGGGCTCCGACAAGTTCATGGAGAAGGAACTCTTCGACGACCCGGCCATCAACACCCCGCAGGACGAGCTCGACCGCCTGCGCACCTTCAAGCTCTGCTCGCCCAAGGCCCTGAGCCTGCGCAGCAAGGTCTGGACCAAGCTGAAGAAATAACCTCCCGCCAGTAGGGTGCTCCGCGCGCCCCAGTCGGTTCGCGCGCAATCCACGGTGCGCACGGCGCACCCTACCCCATCAGCTGGCCATTGATGTTGGCCACCTCGATCCCTTTTTGACCCTTTGCGGGGTTCTGCCCCCGGTATTCCACTGACAGAATCGAAGCGCATTCAACTAGCGGGCGCCCCACAGACGGGTGCCGATCCAACAAGAACAATGGCTAGAGAGATATGAAGATGTCCCGTGCGCTTGCGCTTCACACCGCCCTTCCTCCGTCCTTCCAGCGGACACCCCGCCTCCACCCTTACTGACTGCCCGCGCACAGCCGGATGCGCAACGGACCCGGCCTCGCACGCGTATGGATGGCTCGCACAGCGACCCAGGCGCCGCCCAGCGGCGCTCAGTAGATTGGAGAAAAGAATAATGACCACCCCTTCCGCCAACCTCGACAGCAGCGGCAGCCTGCCCAACGAATACACCCACAGCGCCCAGGGCACAGCCCTGCGCCGAATACTCGGGCTGCCCGCCCTGGTGTTCTTCGGCCTGGTCTACATGGTGCCGCTGACCATCTTCACCACCTACGGCGTGGTGACGGAGATGACCGGCGGGCGCACCGCCTTCGCCTATGTGGCCACCCTGCTGGCGATGATCTTCACCGCCCTCTCGTACAGTTTCATGGTCCGCCGCTACCCGATTGCCGGCTCGGCCTATTCCTACGCCAGCCTCAGTTTCGGCCCCTGCGTGGGCTTCCTTGCCGGCTGGTCGCTGCTGCTCGATTACCTGTTCCTGCCGATGATCAACTACCTGGTGATCGGCCTGTTCCTCAACATCGCCTTCCCCGAAGTGCCAGCCTGGGTCTTCGTGGTCAGCGCCATCAGCCTGGTTACCGTGCTGAACGTCCTGGGCATCAGCTCGGTGTCGGGCATGAGCAACCTGATCGTGATCGCGCAGGTGATCTTCGTCCTGGTGTTCCTGGCCATGGCCGGCAAGAGCCTGTTCGGTGCCCCCATCGACTTCACCGCACCCTTCATCGGCGACGGCAGCCAGCCTGGCCTGGCGCCGTTGATGGCCGGCGCGGCGGTGCTCTGCCTGTCGTTCCTCGGCTTCGACGCGGTATCGACCCTGGCTGAAGAGGCCCGTGACCCGAAACGCGACATTCCACGCGCCATCGTCATCACCACCCTGGGGGCCGGCGTGCTGTTCTTCGTGCTGGCACTGGTCGCCCAACTGGTGTTCCCCGGCAGCAGCTTCCAGGACGTGGACGCCGCCGCCAATGAAGTCATGTTCAAGGCCGGCGGCCAGTTCCTCGCCGCCTTCTTCACCGCCACCTACGTGGCCGGTGCCGCCGGTTCGGCCCTGGCGTCACAGGCGTCGGTGTCGCGCATCCTCTACAGCATGGGCCGCGACGGCATCCTGCCGCGTCGCCTGTTCGGCACGCTGTCGGGACGTTTCCAGACGCCGACCCTCGCCATCCTGATCGTGTCCCTGGTGTCGTTGCTGGCGGTGGTCATCGACCTCGCAACCCTGGCCTCGATGATCAGCTTTGGCGCCCTGGTGGCCTTCTCCGCCGTGAACCTGGCAGTGATCCGCACCCACCTGTTCGATGGCCGCCCGCGCCAGCCGGGCGACCTGCCGCGCTACGGCCTGATCCCGGCCATTGGCTTCGCGCTGATCGCCTGGCTCTGGACCAGCCTGTCGGGCCTGACCCTGGCCATTGGCCTCGGCTGGTTCGCCGTGGGCCTGGCTTACCTGGCGGTGCTGACCGGCGGTTTCCGCCGCAAGGCACCGCAGGTGCAGTTTTCCGAGTTCGAGTAAGTCCAACGAGCCGCTAGCCGAAAGGAGACGCTGATGCTGACGATCTATTCCGACGACCACCACCTGCACCACGGCAAGCACGAGCTGATCGGTGGCCAGTTCACGCCCTGCTTCGAGAAACCGAGCCGTGCCGACATGGTGCTGGACCGCGCCAGGGCGGTGAACCTGGGCGCCATCCAGGCGCCGGTCGACTTCGGCCTGTCGCCCATCCTGCGGGTGCACAGCGAGGGTTTCGTCAATTTCCTGAAGAACGCCTGGAGCGACTGGCAGGCCAAGGGCCGCAGCCACGACATGCTGCCCATCGCCTGGCCAACCCGGCGCCTGCGCCAGGTGGAGCCCACCGATATCGACGGTCGTCTGGGCTATTACTCCTTCGACGCCGGTGCGCCCATCACCGCCGGCACCTGGCAAGCCATCACCAGCTCGGCCAACGTCGCACTCAGCGGCCAGGCCGAGCTGCGCAAAGGCGCCCGCGGCATCTTCTCCCTGTGCCGACCGCCGGGCCACCATGCCGCTGCCGACTACATGGGCGGCTACTGCTACCTGAACAACGCGGCCATTGCCGTGCAGGCCATGCTGGATGCCGGCGCCAAACGCGTCGCGGTGCTGGACGTGGACTACCACCACGGCAACGGCACCCAGGACATCTTCTACGACCGCGTCGACGTGCTCTTCACCTCGATCCACGGCGATCCGCGCTTCGAGTATCCGTACTACCTGGGCTTCGCAGACGAAAAAGGCGTGGGGGCGGGCGAAGGTTTCAACTTCAACTACCCGCTGGCTTCGGGCATCGACTGGTCCGTCTGGAGCCTGGCGCTCGCCGACGCCTGCCGGCAGATCGCCGAGTACGCGCCGGACGCGCTGGTGGTGTCGCTGGGGGTGGATACCTTCAAGGAAGACCCCATCTCACAGTTCAAGCTGGACAGCCCGGACTACCTGCGCATGGGTGAGATCATCGGCAAGCTCGGCCTGCAGACGCTCTTCGTGATGGAAGGGGGTTATGCGGTGGAGGAGATCGGCATCAACGCGATCAATGTGCTGCAGGGGTTCGATAGCGTGGCGTGAGGGCCGCCAAGAGAGACAGATGTGGGGGCGAATTCATTTGAGCTTGGGAAACCACGTCCTGCGGACGTGGTCATGAGTCACCGGCTCTGCCTGTGACGATGCGAATGCCCGGGCTGGCAGGATGAAGCCGATCCGGTAGGGTGCGCCGTGCGCACCGGCGGTTTGACCTGGTGCCGAAGCCGATCCCGGCTGAACACACAGCGCACCCTACGGTCCAGACCAGGCGAAAGGGGGCGGCCTTGTGCAGGGGGGAAATTCGCCCCCACAAGGGTTTATCACGGGACTCAGTTCACCCGCTCGACGAATTCCACATCCACTTCGCGGCCCATCAGGTCGCGATCCACTTCGCCGGTCAGCTTGACGGTGGCCTTGTCATCGATGGACATGGGCGGCCAGTCTTCATCGTCAATCTCCACTTTCGAGGCTTAAAAGCGGCTTAAGCGAAGCTTAACGGCGAGAACCGACACTGCCCGGGTGTGCGCCATGCGCACCAACGACCTCATGCCGGGGTTTTGGTGCGCGCGGCGCACCCTACCGGAACTACTCAACCCTTCTCGGCGCTGACGACCAGCTCCTTGCGGAACACGTAGAACAGGTTCGGCTCGCTGACGACGTAGATGTCGCCGGTCTCGTCCATGGCGACGCCTTCGGCACGGGGAATGCCGTGTTCCAGGCCATTCATGCCGCCGAGCAGACTGATGAAGCTGACGGGCTCGCCCTGCTCGTCCAGTTCCAGCAACAAGTTGGACTGGGCGGAGAGCACCAGCAGGTGGCCGGTGCGCGGATCGATGCTGAGGGCTGACAGGTTGCGCATGCCCAGGCCGTAGCTCGGCAGCGGGCGCAGCATTTCATCCAGGGCATCGTTGCCATCGCTGCCGAGACTGAACAGGGCAACGGGACCACGCTCCTTGCCGAGGATCAGCCGACCCTTGGCCGGGTCCCAGGCGATGCCTTCGAAGCCCTTGTTGCCGGAATCCGGGAAGCCCAGGTCGAACTCCGGCGTGCTCCCGGCGCTCAGCTCGCGGGTTTCCGGGTCCAGCTCGAAGATCGACAGGGTGCGGCGGCGTTCGTCGGTCACGGCGACATGGCCGCCTTCCAGCACGGCGACGCCTTCGGGATTGGAGAAGCCTTTCAGCGGTATCTTGCGCAGCACCTCGCCCTCGCGGCTCAGCTCCACCAGAGTCGGGGACTTGCCGGTGACGGTGAACAGGGTACCGGTAACGGGGTTGTAGGCCAGGTCGGAGGTTTCGTCGTTCTCCAGGCCAGCCAGCGGCTTGCCTTGCAGCACGGCCTTGTAGCCCGGTAGCCAGATGCTGTCGGCGCGCTGCTCCTGGGTCAGCTGCTGCTCGGCCAGCCAGACCAGGGCGCGGTCATCCCAGTGCATGTAACGGGTGAGTGCGGTAGTGCCGGCGACGGCGGCGACCAATCCCACCATCAGCCAGCGGCGACGGACGAACTGCGGGAAGCGGAACAGCATCGGGTTCTACTCGACGATGGGGTGGCTAAGAGATAGCCATGTGCCAGTGAAAGTTCCGTGAAATGGTTCACCACCGGTCGGTCGGATCAGATGACCCGACTTTCGAAACTGCTGTGGCCCACCAGCTCCAGGACCAGGTCATCGCCCTGGTTCAGCGGGCCGACGCCCACCGGGGTGCCGGTGAGGATGACGTCGCCCGGCTGCAGGCTGAAGTGGCCAGCCATGTGCTGGATCAGCGGCAGGATGGCGTTAAGCATGTCACGGCTGTTGCCGTCCTGGCGAACCTCGCCGTTGATGGTCAGGCGGATGCCGAGATCGTCGAGGCTTTCCGGTGCGTCGCCCGGCACGAAGGGCGCCAGCACACAGGCACCGTCGAAGCTCTTGGAGATTTCCCAGGGCAGGCCCTTTTCCTTCAGCTTCGCCTGCACATCGCGCAGGGTCAGGTCCAGGGCCGGTGCGAAGCCGGAGATGGCATCACGTACTTCTTCCGCATCCGGGTGGCGGGACAGCGGCTTGCCGATCAGCACGGCGATCTCTGCCTCGTAGTGCACCGCACCACGATCCAGCGGAATGCTGAAGCCGTCGGCCAGCGGTACCACGCAGGAACCCGGCTTGATGAACAGCAGCGGTTCGGTGGGCACGGGGTTGTTCAATTCCTTGGCGTGCTCGGCGTAGTTGCGGCCGACGCAAACCACCTTGCCTAGGGAAAAGTGGATCGGGGTGCCATCGACATACTGGTGCTGGTAGCTCATTGACCGACTCCTGAACGGTATCCATACGAAACAGGCGGTGGATCGCTCCACCGCCTGTTTGCTCAACTAAAAATCTTTCCGGGGTTCATGATGCCGTTGGGATCGAACACCGCCTTGATCGCCTTCATCACCGCGATCTCCGGCTCCGAGCGGCTGTAGCCGAGATAATCGCGCTTGGTCATGCCCACGCCATGCTCGGCGGAGATGGAGCCGTTGTACTTCTGCACGGTCTCGAACACCCACTTGTTCACGGTGGCGCACTTGGCGAAGAACTCGTCCTTGGACAGCTTGTCCGGCTTGAGGATATTCAGGTGCAGGTTGCCGTCACCAATGTGGCCGAACCAGACCACTTCGAAGTCCGGGTAGTTGGCTTCGACGATGGCGTCGATGTCGTGCAGGAAGGCCGGCACCCTGGAAACGGTGACCGAGATGTCGTTCTTATACGGCGTCCAGTGGGAGATGGTCTCGGAGATGTACTCGCGCAGTTTCCACAGGTTCTGCAGCTGCTGCTCGCTCTGGCTCATCACGCCGTCCAGCACCCAGCCCTGCTCGACGCAGTGTTCGAAGGTGGCCAGGGCGTCGTTGGCGATCTCTTCGCTGGCAGCCTCGAACTCCAGCAGCGCATAGAAGGGGCACTCGGTCTCGAAGGGCGCTGGCACGTCGCCTCGGGCCAGGACCTTGGCCATGGCCTTGTCGGAGAAGAACTCGAAAGCGGTCAGGTCCAGCTTGCTCTGGAAGGCATGCAGCACCGGCATGATGGAATCCAGGTCCGGCGAGCCCAGCACCATCGCGGTGAGGTTCTTCGGCGCGCGGTCCAGACGCATGGTGGCTTCGACCACGAAGCCCAGGGTGCCTTCGGCGCCGATGAACAGCTGGCGCATGTCGTAGCCGGTGGCGTTCTTGATCAGGTCCTTGTTCAGCTCCAGCAGGTCGCCAGCGCCGGTGACCACTTTCAGGCCGGCTACCCAGTTACGGGTCATTCCGTAGCGAATCACCTTGATACCGCCGGCATTCGTGCCGATATTGCCGCCGAGCTGGCTGGAACCTGCGGACGCGAAATCCACCGGGTAGTACAGGCCCTTTTCCTCGGCGAAATTCTGCAGCTGCTCGGTGATCACCCCCGGCTGGCAAACCACGGTGCGGTCGAACTCGTTGAATTCGAGAATCTGGTTCATGTAGTCGAAGGCGACGACCACTTCGCCATTGGCCGCTACCGCCGCAGCGGATAGGCCGGTACGGCCGCCGGACGGGACCAGCGCCACCTTGTGCTGGTTGGCCCAACGCACGATGGCCTGCACCTGCTCGATGCTCTTGGGGAAGACGATGGCGCTGGGCGCTGGGGCGAAATGCTTGGTCCAGTCCTTGCCATAGGCGTCCAGCGAGGCGGCGTCGGTCAGGACCTTGCCGGGCTCAACCAGGGTCTTCAGCTCTTCGATCAGGGCAACGTTGGTCATCAGCGGAACTCTCAAATCATTCATGGTCGCCCTGAGAACGATTCAGGTCGCAACCGAGCAAGGAAAAAGGAGATCATGCTAGCATACGCACCCCGCGAATCGCGCTCTCCAGCCGATTTTCCGGGTAGCAGCCAAGTCCCCCCACGGCCCGCTTCTGTCATTTTTACCGGGATACATAGGTACGCAGATGAGCAAGACCTCTCTCGAAAAGAGCAAGATCAAGTTCCTTCTCCTCGAAGGCGTCCACCAGAACGCCGTGGACACCCTGAAGGCCGCCGGTTACACCAACATCGAGTACCTCAAGGGCGCGCTCTCGGGTGACGAACTGAAGGAAAAGATCGCCGACGTGCATTTCATCGGCATCCGCTCGCGCACTCAGCTCACCGACGAGGTGTTCGACTGCGCCAAGAAGCTCATCGCCGTCGGCTGCTTCTGCATCGGTACCAACCAGGTCAACCTCAGTGCCGCCCGCGAGCGCGGTATCGCGGTGTTCAACGCGCCCTATTCCAACACCCGCTCGGTCGCCGAGCTGGTACTGGCCGAGGCCATCCTGCTACTGCGCGGGATTCCGGAGAAAAACGCGTCCTGCCACCGCGGTGGCTGGATCAAGTCCGCTGCCAACTCCTTCGAAATCCGCGGTAAGAAGCTGGGCATCGTCGGCTACGGCTCCATCGGCACCCAACTGTCCGTCCTGGCCGAAGCGCTGGGCATGCAGGTGTTCTTCTATGACACCGTGACCAAGCTGCCGCTGGGCAACGCCACCCAGGTGGGCAACCTGCACGAGCTGCTGGGCATGTCCGACATCGTGTCCCTGCACGTGCCCGAGCTGCCCTCCACCCAGTGGATGATCGGCGAGAAGGAAATCCGCGCCATCAAGCCGGGCGGCATCCTGATCAACGCCGCGCGCGGCACCGTGGTCAAGCTGGACGCCCTGGCCGAAGCCATCAAGGATGAGCACCTGATCGGCGCCGCCATCGACGTGTTCCCGGTCGAGCCCAAGTCCAACGACGAAGAGTTCGAGAGCCCGCTGCGTGGCCTGGACCGCGTGATCCTGACCCCGCACATCGGTGGTTCCACCGCCGAGGCCCAGGCCAACATCGGCCTGGAAGTGGCCGAGAAGCTGGTCAAGTACAGCGACAACGGCACCTCAGTCTCCTCCGTGAACTTCCCGGAAGTGGCCCTGCCGTCCCACCCGGGCAAACACCGCCTGCTGCACATCCACGAGAACGTGCCGGGCGTGATGAGCGAGATCAACAAGGTGTTTGCCGACAACGGCATCAACATCTCCGGCCAGTACCTGCAGACCGACGAAAAAGTCGGCTACGTGGTGATCGATGTCGATGCCGATTACTCGGACCTTGCCCTCGAAAAGCTGCAGCACGTGCATGGCACGATCCGCAGCCGCGTCCTCTTCTAAGACGGGGCTGCTGCGCGTCGGCGATACTGCGTTGGGAAAAGGGAGGCCTCGGCCTCCCTTTTTCGTGTCCAGCGTCTTTACTTGACGTTCAGCCGGCTCGCGGACAGCCCACGCGCCAAGGTCTGGACAAGCTGCAACCTTCGCAATACCTCTCCCTGTTTTTGTGAGCCACGCACCAGACTCGATGCAACCAGAGCGGTTCACTTGCTGTCCGAGCAAGGCGCTCCACCTGCGCCAGCCGAAGAAACCATAACGAAACGAGGAAGTCCCCCATGCGTCCGCTGTACTGCCTGCCCGCCCTGATCGCCCTGCTAACCCCTCTGGCCCAGGCGGAACTGCTCGACGACGTCTGGGAACGCGGCAGCCTGCGCATCGCCCTGGAGGATAACAGCCCGCCCTACAGCTACCGCCAGGACGGCAAGCTGACCGGCTTCGAAGTGGAACTGGGACGTGCCCTGGCGGCAGAGCTGAATGTAGAAGCGGACTTCGTGGTGGACGAGGACGGCAAACTGCTCGACGGCCTGGAAACCGGCCGCTACGACATCGCGCTGGATCAGTTCAGCCAAGCGCCCCAGGGTGACGCGCACGCCAGCCTGGAGTACAGCGAACCCTATGCCTTCCCGCTGGCTGAGGCCGAAGGCGATAACGGCGTGGTCCAACCGCTCGCCATTCCCTTCCAGAAGGGCAACCCGGCCTTCCGCGACAGCCTCAATCGCGCCCTGGCCAAGCTCAAGGCCGAAAGCCGACTGGGCTCGCTGTCGGAGCAGTGGCTGGGCAAGGACCTCAGCCAACCACCGGTTGCAGCCTCGCGCTAAACCTCAATCGTCGCCCAGCTCGGCCAGGCGCGCCGCCGCCTCGGCCAGCTCCTCCTCGCTGAACACCTCGACCCCGGCACGACGCAATGCCGCAGCGGTCACGCCCTCCCCGGCGATGCGGATACCGCTGAAGGTGCCGTCGTAGTTCTCGCGGTTGCCGCAGGACGGGCTGCGCGCCTTGAGCAGGGCAATACGGATGCCGTGGGCGGCCACCAGATCAAGGGCAATACGCGCTCCGGCGAGGAACGCTTCGGTCACATCCTGCCCCTCGTCGGTGCGAACCGGCAGCTCGCCATCTAGCACACCCGCGCCCCGGCCACCGGGAATTTCCGCAGGGGGCCGTGGCGTCGGCAGGCCACCAGCCACTTCCGGGCAAAGCGGCACGATGCGGCCCTCTGCCTGCCAGCGCTCCAGCAGGTCGAACGGCCCGTGGGCACCGCCGTCATATCGCACCCGCTGTCCGAGCAGGCAACGGCTGACCAGGATCTTCTGCATCTTGCTCTCCAAAGGGGCACCGAACCCGGCACCCCGAGTAACACCTCGGACGTCGGCGCGAACCGAGGCCTGATCGAAGGTAGGGCGCCGGTCGGAAAACTGCCAGGCCAGTCGCAAAGGACGTCGACGGCCGTCCCCATCCTTAGGCGGGAAACGCCCAGTGCCACTGGCTGACGGCCATGCCGCCCGCCAGACTCTGTGCGCCAACCGCACAGGAGCGTGCCATGCCCAGAACAACAAACAACCTCCGCCTCGCACTGGCCTGCGGCACCGCCCTGCTCAGCGGTACCAGCCAGGCGGCCCTGGAATCCCTGGACAACCAGGCCCTCAGCCAGATCAGCGGCCAGGCCGGGATCAACCTGCGCCTGGATGTCATGGCGCGCATCGACAGCATCCGCTGGACCGACGATGGCGGCAGCCTGTCGCTACGCAACGTTCGCGTCGACAACGGCTGCATCAAACCCGGTGACTGCCCCAACGGCAGCGGCGGCAGCTTTGCCCTCGGCCCGGCACAACTGGGCCTGACCGTGCCGGCACTGGGCGCCGACCAGCCGACCCTCAAGCTGGATGTGGTCAAGTCCGCTTCGGGCACCCAGCAAATCCGCCTGGAACTGCCCGACCTGACGACCATCAACGAACAACTGCAGGCCAGCTTCATTCCAGCCCAGCGCATCCGCGTACGGGTGGCGGCCGACATGCACATCGGCGACAGCAGGCTCGGCAGCCTGGAAATCCGCGACATCACCGATTTACGCGGAAATTTCCGAGTCTGGGGCCACTGAGCCCCGGACGTCAGAACGCGCCACCGCGCCGCCGGAACCACCCTGCCAGAGACAGCCGCTCGCGACTGGCCGGCAGTACCTCGTGGGGCAGTTCCGCAGACAGGAATGCCACTACACTGCCGCCTTCGGGCGGAATGTCTCGCTCGCCCTCGTCCAGATGCAGACGCAGGGCGCCGCCCTGCTCCGGCTGCCAGTCGGCATTCAGGTAGGTCACCACCGACACTGCACGGCGATCGTCATCACGGAAACGGTCCAGGTGCTTCTGATAAAAAGCGCCTGGCGGATAGAGGGCGAAGTGGCACTCGAAGTCTTCCAGCCCAAGGAACAGCTCGCGATTGAGCTGCTGGCGCAGCTCGTCCATCAGCGCCAGAAAGGTATCGCTGGCACACGACTGGCCGGGCTCCAGCCAATGGATGCGGTCGCCCCGTACCCCTTCGCGGATCTGCTGCCCTTCGCCGCGGCCCACGGATGCCTGCGCCAGGCGCCCGGAGGCGGCGCGGGCCCGGCACTCCTCGGCCAACGCGGCGGTGAGTTCGGCAGGCAGTGCGAAGCGCTGGTGGGACCAGCCCTGGCGGGCCAGGTCATCAGGAATGGGGGTGAGCAAAGGGGCGGTCGCGGGTAGGTGCATGGTTGCGAAATCTTACCAGCGAACAAGAACCTTCTTATACCGACTAACGAAGTTTCCGACACCTCGACAATAAAGCCCGAGTCCGCAGAGAATAGCCGCACGCTCAACCCCGCTCTACCCGCCCGCCACCGCTTTCCCCCGCCGAACCGATGCCGTACGCGTGGGTCCGATATGAACAGCGGACTGCGTCATCAAGGAGATTTCATGCGCCTGCTCTTCGCCGTCACCCTCCTCCTCTTCGGTTTGCCCGCCCTGGCCGACGATCACGCCAACCTTTACCAGGCGGCCGGTTGGCCGGAGCAGCGTGCGCACTTCAACGACGCCCTCACGGCGGCCCAGCAGCGCTACCAGAAAACCCTGCCGCCGGCGGTCTACCAGGCCCTGGTGGACAACAGCAACCGGCGCTTCCAGCCCCAGGCCATCGACCAGCGCGCCCAGACCGCCCTGCGTGGCCAGTTGAACGACCCGCGCCCCGCCCTGGCCTTCTTCCAGTCGGCACTGGGGCGCAAGATCATCGCGGCCGAAACCCTGGCCACTCGCCGCGACCAACTGGCAAAGCACGCCAACGGCCTGCCCCGCATCGAAGCCGATGCCACCCGGCGGTTGCTGATTCGCCACCTGGCCCAGGCGCTCCCGGCCCGCGAAGCCGGCGCCGAAGTCAGCCTGGCCCTGGCCGGCGTCGCCGCCGACAGCCTGAGCCAGATGCTTCCCGGCCTGCTGGGCGGCGGACAGGCCCAAGGCATGATCGATGGCCAGCGCCAGCGCCTGATGGAACAGATCGGCAACGACCTGGATAACACCCTGCTCTACGTCTATCGCGAGCTGTCCGATCCGGAGCTGGAAGAGTTCGTCACCTTCGCCCAGTCCGCCGACGGCAAGGCCTATTACCAGGCAGCCCTGGCCGCCATACGCGCCGGCCTTGCGGTAGGCCAGGACGCTTCCATCCTGGCGCCGGCGCAGCAAGGAATGTGAACGGTACCAAGCCCTCGATCGACCGTAGGTTGGCGCTGAGCGAAGCCCAACAGGGCTGCGTAAAGTTCACGTTGCGGCCTGGCCATAGCCTGTTGGGCCTCGCGGGCTCGGCACCAACCTTCGGATCTAGCCCAGCCGCTCCCGCAAGAACCCGAAGTACCGCTCCCGATACGCCGGCAGCTCATTCACCAGGTGGTGCCCGGCGCCTTCCAGCATCAGCACCTCCGGCTGGTCGAACTTCTCGGCCAGCACCCCGAGGTTGTGCCGCCAGTCCACCGTCATGTCGCCATCTCCCTGGATGACCAGGGGCCGGCGGTTGCAGCGCTGCGCCTTCTCGATACGCGGCACCCAGCGCGCCAGGGCGCCGACCCAGGCAGTGGGCAGGGTCTGCGGCTGCAGGGGGTCCTGGTGGTGGACGAACTCGATGAACCCGGCATCGCCAGAGTTGACGCTGAAACGCCGGGGAATGACTTCGACGAAGTGCCGCATCAACTGGTAGCTGAACTTCGACCAGCCCCAGGCGCGTGGCCGTACCAGCGGGGCGAAGAGCAGCGTCTCGCCCAGCCCCGGGCACGGCGTCCCATTCAGCAGGTAATCGAGCAGGATGGCGCCGCCGGTACTTTGCCCGGCCAGGTGCCAGGGCTTCGGCAGATCGAGGGAGGCGGCCTCGCCCAGCAATGCATCGAGCGCAGACTGGTACTCGGCGAAGTCACCGATGCTGGCTCGTGCGCCGCTGGAGAGCCCGTGGCCGGGCAGGTCGCACGCAATGACCGCGAATCCCATGCCCAGCGCCCAATCCACCAGATGGCCGTAGAGGCCCATATGGTCGTAGTAACCGTGCAGCATCACCAGGCTGGCGCGCGGCGCGGGCGGCAGCCAGAGCTGCGTGACCAGCGTGTACCCAGCCGCCTCGACACAACCCAGGCGGGTGTAAAGGCCCGGGTAGCGCACAGCGAAATCCAGCCGGTAGAACGCGCGATAGCTCTGCGCCTGGCGCAAGTCCGCAGCGCCTGCGGCCAAGGGTCGCAACAGGGAGCGCAGGAGGTCGGGCTGTAACGGGTCTGGCATCGGGCTTTCCCTGGATGGAGCAAAGATATCCACAGGACCGCCTGGGTCCCTGGCCGGCTGCCAATATTCTGCTGCCCGGCGCAACGTGGCAAGCTACGCGCCCCGCACAGGCCCTCCATCATGCGCGCCCCCAGACCCAATACCTTCATCACCGGCCTCGTCCTGCTCGCCTGCGCCAGCGCCATCCTGCTGGCCCTGCGCTGGTATGAGTCGCGCTACATCCGCCCCTTCAATGCCCAGGCCACGGTCTTTTCCGGTGAGCAACTGCGTCTCCCGGACAATCTCGCCGGGGCGGGGCCGATTCGTCTGGTGCATTTCTGGGACCCTGCCTGCCCCTGCAATGCCGGCAACCAGCAGCATCTGGCCGAACTGATCCAGCGCTTCGCCGCGCAGGGCGTCGCCTTCTATGCCCTGCAAAAAGCCGGCAGCAAGGGCCAGCTACCGCCCGGCCTGGAGGCGCTGCAACCATTGAGCGAGGTACCCGGTGCCGAGCAGCTGCCCGCGGTGCCTGCCGTGGGCATCTGGGACCGCGACGGTCGCCTGGCCTACTTCGGCCCCTACAGCGAGGGCGCCGTATGCAACTCGGCCAACAGCTTCATCGAGCCGATTCTCGAAGCCCTGATCGGCAACCGCACGGTCAGCGCCGGCAGCACGCTGGCGGCGGGCTGTTTCTGTGCCTGGCGAGAGCCGTCCTAGCTGATTCGAATGCGCTCCCGATAGACCTCCGGCGGCATGCCATACCAGCGCCGGAAGGCCCGATAAAACGGCGACAGCTCTGAGAAGCCACAGTCCCGCGCCACCTCGCGCAGCGCCTTGCCGTCCCGCAGCAGCTCCACCGCCCGCACCTGTTGCACTGCCTCGCGTATGCGCCGCAAGTTGCTGCCCTGCTCGGCCAGGGCGCGCTGCAAGGCTCCGGCGCTCATGCCCAGCTCGGCGGCACAGGCGTCCATCGAGCAGTCGGCCCGGCCCAGGCGGACACCCAGCAGATAGCGCAGCCGATTGAGCAGGTCATTACCCGCCAGTGCCGTCAACTGCGCCTCGGCGTGCTGCCAGAGCACCTGATGCAAGTCCGGGTTGGCCGTACGTGACGGGCGCTTCAACAGCGCGGCCGGAAACAGCAGCGCATCGTGTTCACAGCCGAACGCCGGCAACAGGCCGAACAGCCGCACGTGCTCGCTCACCCGTGCCGGCCGGGGATGGCGGAACTGAACGCCCTCCAGGCGGAACTCGTCGTCGGTAATGAAGCCCAGCAGCTTGGTGAACAGGAGCGCCAGGCACTCCATCTGCTGGCGCAAGGACGAAAAACCCAGGTAGTTGAGGTCAATCACCAGCCGCGCCTGCGGCCCCTCGGTCCGCAGCTGGGCAACGAAACCGCCGGACAGGATGTGCTGGAAGCGCAGGAAGCTCGTCAGTGCCTCGCCAAGGTCGCGACTGGCCAGCAGCAGATAGCCGACGACATCAAGCAGGCGCGGTTTCATCACCTCCCCCAGGTGCAGGCCGATGTCGGGGTCGCCGATCAGCGTATCGGCGCTCAGCCAGAACTGTGGAGCGTCGTCATGGCGCAGACGGCCTTCCAGCGTCGGCGGCCCCAGGCGCCGATGCTGGCTGACGCCGAAATAGATCTGTCCGGGGTCCTGCCCCAGGTCCGCCAACGCCTCGTAGAGCAAGCGGCGCAGGGTCGCGGAATGGGTGAGTGGAGCGAAGGTGGCGGGATCGGTCATGGCAGGCTCCACGGAATTGACCGAAGACTTTCAGTTCGCAAGTATTTGGTCAATGCCTGCCAGGGCCCGGCTGAGGAGAATGCCGCGACCCTAACAACAAGGAGTTCCGTGCATGAAACGCACCCTGACCGCCCTGGCCGTGATCATCGCCTCGGCCGCTGCTGGCGCCGCCTGGTACAGCGAGAGCAAGAAACCGCTGCGCGACGGCGAGCTGGCCCTGGCCCATCTCCAGGCCCCGGTGACGGTGCGCTACGACGAGCGTGGCGTGCCGCATATCCAGGCCGCCAACGAAGCCGACCTGTACCGGGCCCTGGGCTTCGTCCATGCCCAGGACCGCCTGTTCCAGATGGAAATGCTGCGCCGCCTGGCCCGTGGCGAGCTTGCCGAAATCCTCGGCGCCCGTCTGGTGGACACCGATCGCCTGTTCCGCACCCTGGGGATTCGCGCCCACGCCGACGAATACGCCCGCAAGATGGACAAGGACAGCCCGGCCACCAAGGCCCTGCAGGCCTATCTCGACGGCATCAACCAGTACCAGGACAGCCGCCCGGCACCGGTGGAGTTCGACCTGCTGGGCATCGAGAAGCGCCCCTTCACCGTCGCCGACACTCTGTCGGTGGCCGGCTACATGGCCTACAGCTTCGCCGCCGCCTTCCGCACCGAGCCCGCCATCACCTACGTGCGCGATGAACTGGGGGCCGATTATCTCAAGGCCTTCGACCTCGACTGGCACCCCGAAGGCGTCATCGGCCAGCCACTCGCCCAGGGCGACTGGCAGGACCTCAGCCGCCTCGCCCAACTCAGCCAGCAGGCGCTGGTCGACGCCGGACTGCCACAATTCGAGGGCAGCAACGCCTGGGCCGTGTCCGGCAGCCGCACCGCCAGCGGCAAGCCATTGCTGGCCGGCGACCCGCATATCCGTTTCGCCGTACCGGCGGTGTGGTACGAGGCGCAGCTGAGCTATCCGGGCTTCGAACTCTACGGCCACCACCAGGCCCTGAACCCGGTCGCCTCCCTGGGGCACAACCGTCAGTTCGCCTGGAGCCTGACCATGTTCCAGAATGACGACCTCGACCTGATCGCCGAGAAGAGCAACCCCGACAATCCCAACCAGGTCTGGTACCAGGGCAAGTGGGTGGATCTGGAGAGCCGCGAAGAAACCCTCCAGGTCAAGGACGGCGAGCCGGTCAAGCTGACCCTGCGCCGCTCGCCCCACGGCCCCGTCATCAACGACGCCCTGGGCGCAGCCGCTGGCAAGACGCCCATTGCCATGTGGTGGGCCTTCCTGGAAACCGAGAACCCGATCCTCGACGCCTTCTACCAGCTCAACCGCGCCGACAGCCTGGACAAGGCCCGCACTGCCGCCGAGAAAATCCACTCGCCCGGCCTCAACGTGATCTGGGTCAACGCCAGCGGCGACATCGGCTGGTGGGCGTCGGCGAAGCTGCCGCAGCGCCCTGACGGCGTGAACCCGTACTTCATCCTTGACGGCAGCACAGGCGAGGCGGACAAGCCCGGCTACCTGCCCTTCAGCGCCAACCCCCATGAAGAAAACCCGGAGCGCGGCTACATCGTATCGGCCAACTACCAGCCGTTGTCACCCACGGGCGTGGCCATTCCGGGCTACTACAACCTGCCGGATCGCGGCGTGCGCCTGAACCAGCGCCTGGCCGAACCCGGTGTGAAATGGGATGTACAAAACAGCCAGGCGCTGCAACTGGATACCACCACCGGCTATGGCCCGCGCCTGCTCGCGCCGATTCTCGGCGACCTGCGTGCGGCAGCGGCGGACGACACCGAGCGCGCCCTGGTGGAGCAGCTCGCCAGCTGGCAAGGCGACCATCCGCTGGAGTCCACCGCCGCCACGCTGTTCAACCAGCTCACGTACGAGCTGGCCAATGCACTGATGCGCGACGAGCTGGGCGATTCGTTCTTCGACAGCCTGCTGCAGACGCGCATTCTCGACGCCGCCCTGCCGCGCCTGACCGGCGACCCGACCTCGCCCTGGTGGGACAAGCGCGATACGCCGCAAAAGGAAAACCGCGCGGAAGTGGTCAAGGCCGCCTGGAAGGCGAGCCTGGCGCACCTGAAAGAGACCCTGGGCGAGGACAGTTCTAAATGGCAGTGGGGCAAGGGCCACACCCTGACCCACGGCCATCCGCTGGGCCAGCAGAAGCCGCTGAACCTGCTGTTCAACGTCGGGCCCTTCGCCGCGCCGGGTGGTCACGAGGTGCCCAACAACCTCTCCCACCGCGTCGGCCCGGCCCCTTGGGAAGTGTTCCACGGCCCCTCCACCCGTCGCCTGGTGGACATGGCCGACGCCGGACATGCGCTGGGCATCAACCCGGTGGGCCAGAGCGGCGTGCCCTTCGACCGCCACTACAAGGACCAGGCCGAGGCCTACATGCGTGGCGAGTACGTGCCGATGCACTTCGCCGAGGATGAAGTGAAGGCCAATAGCCGTGAGGTGCTGACACTGGTGCCTGGGAGCTGAGGCCCTCACCCCCGCCCCCCGCTCTGCGCCCCGGCCTTAGCGCTTCGCGCTAAGGCGCTCATCGACACCGGAAGCAGTGCTTCCAAAGGCGTGCCTCTTCGCCCCTGAAGGGAGAGGGGTGACTCACGCCGGCAAGGTCGGTGTTTTCCTGAAGCGCCGCCCCCGGATTGCATCCAGGCGACCAACGCGCGCCAAACTGCCCCCTCTCCATGAGGGAGAGGGTTGGGGCGAGGGGGAAAGCCATCAACCAGCGCGGGGTCGATCCTGGATTGCCGCCTTCAAACCTTCCCCAACGCCTGCGCCAAATCCGCGCGCAGGTCTTCCACGTCTTCCACGCCCACCGACAGCCGCACCAGGGAATCGCCGATACCCAGCTGCGCGCGGATCTCCGCCGGGATGCTGGCGTGGGTCATGATCGCCGGGTGTTCGATCAGGCTCTCCACCCCGCCCAGGCTCTCGGCCAGGGTGAAGATGCGTACCGCTTCGAGGAAGCGCCGGGTGCCCGTCAGGTCGCTGGCCAGGTCCAGGGAGATCATCCCGCCGAAACCGTGCATCTGCCGCTGCGCCAGCACGTGCTGCGGATGCGACTCCAGGCCGGGGTAGTAAACCCGCGCCACTTGTGGCTGGCGCTCCAGCCAGCGGGCCAGCTCCAGGGCATTGCTGCAGTGGCGCTCCATGCGCAACGCCAGGGTCTTCACCCCACGCAGGGTGAGGAAGGCGTCGAAGGGCCCGGCGATGGCACCCACTGCGTTCTGCAGGAAGCCCAGGCGCTCGCGCAGCGGCTCGCAGCGGATGTCACCGGAGACGATGGCGATGCCACCGATCACGTCGGAGTGGCCGTTGAGGTACTTGGTGGTGGAATGCACCACCAGGTCGAAGCCCAGGTCCAGCGGCCGCTGCACCCAGGGGCTGGCGAAAGTGTTGTCGGCCACCAGGATGATGCCGCGCCCCCGGCAGAGCGCCACGATGGCACTGAGGTCGGCCAGGCGCAGCAGCGGATTGCTCGGGGTTTCCACCCAGAGCATGCGGGTGTCGTCGGTCAGCGCCGCACCGATCGCGCCGATGTCGCTGAAGTCGACGAAGCTGAAGTGGTGCCCGGCGCTTACGCGGCGCACCCGCTCGAAGAGGCGGAAGGTGCCGCCGTAGAGGTCGTTGCTGGCAACGATGTGGGAGCCGCTGTCGAGCAGCTCCAGCACCGTGGAGATGGCCGCCAGCCCGGACGCGAAAGCGAAGGCCTGGGCGCCGCCTTCCAGGTCCGCGACGCAGCGTTCCAAGGCCCAGCGCGTGGGATTGTGGGAACGGCCGTAGTCCAGCCCCTTGTGTACGCCTGGGCTTTGCTGGGCATAGGTGGAGTTGGCATAGATCGGCGGCATGATGGCCCCGGTGGACGGGTCGGGGGCCTGCCCAGCGTGGATCACGCGGGTGGCGAAGGCGCGAGGGAATGTGTCGTCCTGCTGACTCATGCGAGGGTCCTCCGCAGGTGGTTGAGCAGGTCGGAACGGGTGATCAGGCCATGGAAGCCGGAGGCGTCGGCAATGATGGCGACCAGGCCGCGGTCGAGTTCGGCCTGCAGCTCGGCCAGGCTGGCATCCGGCGCCAGGGTTTCCAGGCGGGTGGTCATGACGCTCGCCACCGGCTGGCGGAAGTGCGTGGCGTCGGAATGCACGCCGAGCAGGATGTCGGACTCGTCCACCACCCCCGCCAGTTGCCCGTCCCGAAGCACCGGCAGCTGCGAGACATCCGCCAGGCGCATGCGCTGAAAAGCGGTGAGCAGGGTGTCGTCGGGCCCCACGCTGATCACCCGACCGTCCTCGTAGCGACGCGCGATGATGTCACGCAGATCGCCATAGCGCTTGCGCGCCAGCAGGCCCTGGTCGGTCATCCACTGGTCGTTGTAGACCTTGGACAGGTAGCGGGTGCCGGTATCGCAGACGAAGCTGACCACGCGTTTCGGCGTCTTCTGCTCGCGACAGTAGCGCAGCGCCGCTGCGAGTAAGGTGCCCGTAGAGGAGCCGCCGAGGATGCCTTCGTTGCGCAACAACTCGCGGGCGTGGCCGAAGCTTTCTTCGTCGCTGATGGAATAGGCGCAGCGCACGCTGGACAGATCGGCGATGCCGGGGATGAAGTCTTCGCCAATGCCCTCCACCGCCCAGGCGCCCGGCGTGCCGAGGGTGCCGCTGCGGGTGTACTCGGCGACGATGGAGCCCACCGGGTCGGCGAGGACCATTTCAAGCGCCGGCTGCACCCGGCGGAAGTAACGGGTCAGGCCGGTCAAGGTGCCGGCGGAACCAACGCCGACCACAATGGCGTCCACGTCCTGGCCGGTCTGCTGCCAGATTTCCGGGCCGGTGGTGCATTCGTGGGCCAGTGGGTTGGCCGGGTTGTTGAACTGGTCGGCGAAGAACGCGTCGGGAATCTCCGCCGCCAGGCGACCCGCCAGGTCTTGGTAATACTCAGGGTGGCCCTTGCCGACATCGGAGCGGGTGATATGCACTTCGGCGCCCATGGCCTTGAGGTGCAGCACCTTCTCGGTGGACATCTTGTCCGGCACCACCAGCACCACCCGGTAACCCTTGGCGCGGCCGACCAGCGCCAGGCCCAGGCCGGTGTTGCCGGCGGTGGCTTCGACGATGGTCCCGCCCGGCTTGAGCCGGCCGTCACGCTCGGCGCTGTTGATCATGGCGACACCGATGCGATCCTTGATGGAGCCGCCGGGGTTCTGGGATTCGAGCTTGAGAAAGAGGGTGCAGAGACCCGTGTCGAAGCGGGTGACCCGCACCAGCGGGGTGTTGCCGATCAGGTCGAGCACCGCGGGACGGACATCTTTGACTCTGTTCATGGCGTCACCTCCTTGCGCGACCAGGCAGGGGCGAAGCAGGCGCCCCACGCTGGAACATAGGCCGCGAGCCGGAGACCCGCCATGGGTTCCGACGAAGGGGTCAAACCGAGGGGAATTGATCCTGTGGGAGCGAATTCATTCGCGAAGGGCATCGCAGGCCCGCCCTGGCGGTCCAGTCAGTCAATGAATTCGCCCCCACAAGGAAATGCTCGGCTCAGCGCGCGTTGAGCACGGAAACCTGGGTGTTCAGTGTCCAGAAATCGTAGAGCACGCCGATGAGGAAGAAGCCGCCGGTGAACAGGTAGAGGATGCCGCTGATCCACTTGCCCTGGTACATGCGGTGCACGCCGAACACGCCAAGGAAGGTCAGCAGGATCCAGGCGACGTTGTAGTCGTACTGGCCGGCGTTGAAACGCAGTGACGCCTCGCGGTCCATGGATGGGATCAGGAACAGGTCGATGATCCAGCCGATGAAGAACAGGCCCAGGGTGAAGAACCAGAGCGTCCCGGTGATCGGCTTGCCGTAGTAGAAACGGTGGGAGCCGAGGAATCCGAAGATCCAGAGCAGGTAACCGATGGCCTTGCTGTGGGTGTCCTGGGTTGAGTTCATGTTGCCTCCTGCAGGGTGCGAATGTGTGCGGACATGAAGAAGCCCGCCGAGGCGGGCTTCTTTGCGGGCGCGAGCTTAACGGAAGCGGCGACCCGGGTCTTCTTCCGAGACCTGTAGCGACAGGCCGTCGCTCATGTGCTGCAGGTGTTCGCCGTCGGTCTCTGAACCCAGCTTGATCAACAGGCGCAGGTCGTTGGCCGAGTCGGCGTAGAGCAAGGCATCTTCGTAGGTGATCTCGCCCTGGGAATAAAGGTTGTAGAGCGCCTGGTCGAAGGTCTGCATGCCGTGCTCGGTGGAGCGCTTCATCAGGGCCTTGAGCTCATGCACCTCACCCTTGCGGATCAGGTCGGCGGCCAGCGGTGTGTTCAGCAGCACTTCGATCACTGCACGGCGGCCCTTGCCATCCGGGGTTGGCACCAGCTGCTGGGCGACGATGGCCTTGAGGTTCAGCGACAGGTCCATCCACACCTGCTGCTGCCGGTCGGCGGGGAAGAAGTTGATGATGCGGTCCAGCGCCTGGTTGGCGTTGTTGGCGTGCAGGGTGGCCAGGCACAGGTGACCGGTTTCGGCGAAGGCGACGGCGTGGTCCATGGTCTCGCGGGTTCGCACCTCGCCAATCAGGATCACGTCCGGCGCCTGGCGCAGGGTGTTCTTCAGCGCCACTTCGAAGGACTCGGTGTCGATGCCCACTTCGCGCTGCGTGACAATGCAGCTCTGGTGCTGGTGGATGAATTCGATCGGGTCTTCGATGGAGATGATGTGGCCGCTGCTGTTCTTGTTGCGGTGGCCGATCATCGCCGCCAGGGACGTGGACTTGCCGGTACCGGTGGCACCGACGAAGAGCACCAGGCCGCGCTTGGTCAGCGACAGCTTCTTGAGGATTTCCGGCAGCTTCAGCTCATCGATGGTGGGGATGGTGGTTTCGATCCGGCGCAGCACCATACCCACCAGGTTGCGCTGGTAAAAGGCGCTGACGCGGAAACGGCCGATGCCCCGCGCACTGATGGCGAAGTTGCACTCGTGGTTTTCGGCAAAGTCGCGGCGCTGCTGCTCGTTCATCACACCGAGCACGGTTTCCCGCGTCATTTCCGGGGACATCGCGTTCTTGGTCACCGGCATGATCTTGCCGTTGACCTTCATCGACGGCGGCACGCCTGCGGTGATGAAGAGGTCGGAACCACCTTTTTCCACCATCAGGCGCAGCAGTTTCTCGAATTCCATGACGTTCTCGCAGTGAGGGTCCGACGCCGTTCAGGCGGATCAGAAGTTTTCCGGGCTCTTGGCCTTTTCCCGAGCGCTCTCGCGGCTGACCAGCCCCTTGGCGACCAGGCCCTTGAGGCACATGTCGAGGGTCTGCATGCCGAGCGAGCCGCCGGTCTGGATGGCGGAGTACATCTGCGCCACCTTGTCTTCGCGAATCAGGTTACGGATGGCCGGCGTGCCGATCATGATCTCGTGGGCCGCCACCCGGCCGCCGCCGATCTTCTTCAGCAGGGTCTGGGAGATCACCGACTGGAGGGACTCGGACAGCATGGAGCGGACCATGGACTTTTCCTCGGCGGGGAACACGTCGACCACCCGGTCGATGGTCTTGGCCGCAGAGGTGGTGTGCAGGGTGCCGAACACCAGGTGACCGGTTTCCGCGGCGGTCAGCGCCAGGCGAATGGTTTCCAGGTCACGCATCTCGCCCACCAGGATGATGTCCGGGTCCTCACGCAGGGCCGAGCGCAGGGCTTCGTTGAAGCCCAGGGTGTCACGGTGCACTTCCCGCTGGTTGATCAGGCACTTTTTCGATTCGTGGACGAATTCGATCGGGTCTTCCACGGTGAGGATGTGGTGGTACTTGGTGCTGTTCAGGTAGTCGAGCATCGCCGCCAGGGTGGTGGACTTGCCCGAACCGGTCGGGCCGGTGACCAGCACCAGGCCACGGGGCACATCGGAGATCTTCTTGAAGATCTCGCCCATCCCCAGGTCTTCCATGGTCAGCACCTTGGAAGGAATGGTCCGGAACACGGCGCCGGAGCCGCGGTTCTGGTTGAAGGCGTTGACCCGGAAACGCGCGACGCCAGGGACTTCGAAGGAGAAGTCGGTTTCGAGGAATTCCTCGTAATCCTTGCGCTGCTTGTCGTTCATGATGTCGTAGATCAGCGCGTGGACCTGCTTGTGGTCCAGGGCCGGCAAGTTGATCCGGCGCACGTCGCCATCGACGCGAATCATGGGCGGCAGGCCGGCCGAGAGATGCAGGTCCGACGCGCCCTGCTTGGCGCTGAACGCAAGCAGCTCAGTAATGTCCATGGGGCTCCCCAATTCCAGGCAAACGGTTCGCAGACCGCTGAATTATCACTGCACCGGGCCGCGTGGCGATGGAAGCCGATCAGCCTGGCCGTCGCTCGCTACATTTTCCGGCGGCAGTTAGAATGCCGCAGACCCCACTCAGGCCGGGCTGTAGAGCGCAGGTAATGTCCACGATAGCAGACAATATTGCAAAGGTTCGCGCGCGTATCCGTGAGGCGGCGCAAGCCTCTGGGCGAGAATTTTCGAGCATTGGCCTGCTGGCCGTGAGCAAGACCAAACCCGCTGCTGCCATCCGCGAAGCCTTCGCTGCCGGCGTGGCCGATTTCGGCGAGAACTACCTGCAAGAAGCGCTGAGCAAGCAAGTCGAGCTCCAGGACCTCGCGCTGACCTGGCACTTCATTGGTCCGATCCAGTCGAACAAGACCAAATCCATTGCCGAACATTTCCACTGGGTGCACTCAGTGGACCGGCTGAAGATCGCCGAACGCCTCTCCGCCCAGCGCCCCGCGCATCTGCCGCCGCTGAACCTGTGCCTGCAGGTGAACGTCAGCGGTGAAGCCAGCAAATCCGGCTGCACCCCTGAGGAACTGCCGGCCCTGGCCGCCGCCGTGGCCAAGCTGCCGAACCTGCGCCTGCGCGGTCTGATGGCCATCCCCGAACCGACGGAAGACCCGGCGGAGCAACACGCCGCCTTCGCACGCCTGCGCCAGTTGCTGGCGGCACTGAACCCCTCCCCGGACACCCTGTCCATGGGCATGAGCCACGACCTCGAAGCGGCCATCGCCGAAGGCGCCACCTGGGTACGCATCGGTACCGCGCTGTTCGGTGCCCGCGACTACGGCCAGCCCCCGCATTGATAAGGAAGCATTCATGAGCACTCCCCGCATTGCATTCATCGGCGCCGGTAACATGGCCGCCAGCCTGATCGGCGGCCTGCGCGCCCAAGGCGTCGCCGCCGACCATATCCGCGCCAGCGACCCAGGCGTCGAACAACGCGCGAAAATCGCCGCCGAACACGGCATCACAGTGGTCGAAAGCAACGCCGACTCCGTGGACGGTGCCGACGTGGTGGTCCTGGCGACCAAACCGCAAGTCATGAAGAGCGTCTGCCAGGCCCTGGCGCCCAGCCTGAAGGATGGCCAACTGGTGGTTTCCATTGCCGCCGGCATCACCTGCGCCAGCCTGGCCGCCTGGCTCGGCCCGCGCCCGATCGTGCGCTGCATGCCCAACACCCCGGCGTTGCTGCGCCAGGGCGTTAGCGGCCTGTACGCCAACACCGAGGTCAGCGCCGCCCAGCGCGAGCAGGCCGAGCAACTGCTATCGGCCGTGGGCATCGCCCTCTGGCTGGAAGAAGAGCGGCTGATCGACGCCGTGACCGCCGTATCCGGCAGCGGCCCGGCCTACTTCTTCCTGCTGATGGAAGCCATGACCGCAGCTGGTGAGAAGCTTGGCCTACCCCGCACCACCGCCGAGCAACTGACCCTGCAGACCGCCCTTGGCGCTGCACGCATGGCCGTGTCCAGCGACGTGGACGCCGCCGAACTGCGCCGCCGCGTGACCTCGCCCAATGGCACTACCGAAGCGGCGATCAAGACTTTCCAGGCCGGAGGCTTCGAAGCCCTGGTGCAACAGGCCCTGAACGCCGCCGACCGGCGTTCGGCTGAACTGGCCGAACAACTGGGCCAATAAGGAGTAATCGATGACCGGACTCAACACCGCTGCCATCTACGTGATCCAGACCCTCGGCAGCCTCTACCTGCTGATTGTCCTGCTGCGCTTCATCCTGCAACTGGTACGCGCCGACTTCTACAACCCGCTTAGCCAGTTCGTGGTGCGCGCCACCAAGCCGCTGCTCAACCCGCTGCGCAAGATCATCCCCGGCTTCGGTGGCCTGGATCTGGCCTCCCTGGCGCTGGCCATCCTCGTGCAGCTGCTGCTGATGGTCGTCACCCTGACTCTGATGGGCTACGGCGTCGGCGGCTACCTGCTGCAGCTGCTGATCTGGTCGATCATTGGCGTCACCTCGCTGTTCCTGAAGGTGTTCTTCTTCGCACTGATCGTCAGCGTGATCCTGTCCTGGGTCGCACCCGGCAGCTACAACCCCGGCGCCCAGTTGGTGAACCAGATCTGCGAGCCGCTGCTGATGCCAATCCGCAAGCTGCTGCCGAACCTGGGCGGCCTGGATATTTCCCCGATCTTCGCGTTTATTGCCCTGAAACTGCTGGACATGCTGGTAATCGGCAACCTGGCCGCCATGACCGGCATGCCTCAGATCCTCAGCCCCTTCCTCTGATCCCCTCATGACCTGGTACCGCTGGGCAGGCGAGGACCTGATCCTCGACTGCCATCTGCAGCCCAAGGCGAGCCGTGACGAGTTCGCCGGGCTGCACGGCGAGCGTCTGAAGATCCGGCTCACCGCGCCGCCGGTGGAAGGCAAGGCCAACGCCCACCTGATGGCCTTCCTGGCCGTTGCCTTCGGCGTCGCCAAGAGCCAGGTCAGCCTGGAAAGCGGAGAGCTGAACCGCCAGAAGCGCGTGCGCATCCAGCGTCCGCGAACCCTCCCCGATCTGCCCGGACTGACCGCTCGGCAGCCCTGACCGACCTTAAGGCGGGCGTCGCCTGTCCGGCAATTGACGGCCATCCCCCAAGGCGCATAATGCCGAGCAATGACCGGCTGGCATTCTGCCTTTACCTCGCTCCGGGGCATAATCCCGGGCGGCGTGCTGCGACCTACGGCGCCGTCGGCAACTCGATTCGAAGTTCGTCCAATCCCGTACGCAGGATGCGTGATCGCGAGGAGAGCCTGAATGGGCATGGAGCGTCTCAGTCAGCAAGTCGACGCCTACGTTGCATGGAAACGTGAGCTGCTGCGGGAGATCACCCGCTACAGAAGCTGGCTGGAACACAACCGGCTCAATTCCGACGCGCTCTCCACCAAGCTGGAACGAACCCAGCGCCTGCTCCGCACCGACCACATCACCCTGGCCTTCGTCGGCGAGTTCTCACGCGGCAAGACCGAACTGATCAACAGCCTGTTCTTCTCCGAGTTCGGCCAGCGCATGCTGCCGTCCCAAGCCGGGCGCACCACCATGTGCCCCACCGAGCTGTTCTACGACCCCCGCTCCGAGCGTTCCTACATCCGCCTGCTGCCCATCGAGTCGCGCATGGCTGATGCCAGCGTGGCGCAGTTCAAGCGCGCCCCACGGCACTGGGTGAACATTCCACTGGACCCAAGCGACCCGAACAACATGATCCAGGCCTTCACCCAGGTGGCGCGGACCAAGCCGATGCCAGTGGAGCAGGCCATCCAGCTCGGCTTCCACCCGGACATGCTCGACCCGACCGGGCGCCCCGGCGAAGTACTGGTGCCCGCCTGGCGCCACGCCATGGTCAACTTCGACCATCCGCTGCTGCGCCAGGGCCTGCGCATCCTCGACACGCCTGGCCTGAATGCCCTCGGCAGCGAGCCGGAGCTGACCCTGTCGATGCTGCCAAGCGCGCAGGCCATTATTTTCCTGCTCTCGGCCGATACCGGCGTCACGGCCAGCGACATGAATGTCTGGCAGCAGCATATCCGCCAGCTCGACGAGGACACCCAGTCCCATCTCTTCGCCGTGCTGAACAAGATCGACGTGCTCTGGGACGACCTCGCCGGCGAGAACTTCGTGCAGACCGCCATCCGCCGTATCCAGGAAACCACCGCTCGCCAGCTGGGCATTCGCAGCGACGAGGTGCTGCCGCTCTCGGCCAAGCAGGCATTGCTGGCCAAGGTACGCAACGACGGCGAATTACTCGCCCGCAGCCAGATCACCGCGCTGGAGGAGCTGCTCTGCGATCGGATCGTGACCCAGAAGGAACGCCTGATCGAAGATCACGTGGCCCATCAGATGATGGCCCTGCTGCAGAACAGCCTGCATGTGCTCAACCTACGCCTGGACAAGGTCCGCGAGCAGCAATCGATGCTCGACAGCCACCAGCAGGACAACGGCCAGATGCTCTTCGAGCTGACCGCGCGCACCAAGGAAGACCACGCGCAGCACCACCGCCGCCTGCTTGGCCTGAAAACCAACCAGCGCCTGCTCAAGCGCCAGGGCGACGCGCTGCGGAGCGCGGCCCGTGCGGAGCGCCTGGAAGAACACCTGGCACGCCTGCGCCGCGAGCTCACGGGTAGCTGGACCACTGTCGGCATCAACCAGAGCATCCTGCATTTCTTCCGCTCGGTGGAACACGACCTGCGCAGCCTGGAGCACGAAGCCGAAATGGCGAACAAGATGGTCGACGCCATCTACCGCCGACATAACGAAGAAAACCCGCTGAATGGCGTCGACGCGCCGCAGTTCAACGTCCAGCGCTACCTGCGCGAAGTCAGCCAGCTGCGCGCCAAGGCCGATCAGTTCCGCCTGCATCCCAAGACGCTGTTGACCGAGCAGCGCCAGCTCGGCAAGCGCTTCTTCGAAACCCTGGTGCAGGAAGTCATCGGCATGCACCAGCGCCTGCGACTGGAAGTCGCGCAGTGGGCCGGCGATGCACTGATGCCCCTGATGCAGCACACCCTGGAGCACAAGCAGTTGCTGGAAACCCACATGCTGCGGCTGAAGGCACTGGCCCAGGAAACCCAGCTCACCCGCCAGCGCGGGCGACAGCTGGAGCACTACACCGGGGAACTGGAGCAGCAGATCGCCGAGGCCAACGAGATGCTCCGCACCTTCCGCCGCCCCTCCCCGATGCAGCGCATGGGCAAAGTCGTCAACCTGCCGGTGGTCGCTCGCAAACAGCGGGGTGGCGAGTCCGCCTGAACGCCCGTAGCGCCTGAATATTCAACGTTTTAGCCGCCGCCCCCTGCGCTTGCCGCAGGGGGCGGCGCTCTTTAGACTGGCGCCCTTCCCAGATTAAGAGCAGGGTCGCAATGCCCACCGCCATTCCCGCAGATTCCGTCGGCCTGGTCAGCCCCCAGGTGCAGCGCTTCAGCGAGCCGCTGGCGCTGGCCTGCGGCCGCAGCCTGGCTGACTACGAACTGGTCTATGAAACCTACGGCGAGCTGAATGAAGCCCGCAGCAACGCGGTACTGATCTGCCACGCGCTGTCCGGCCACCATCACGCCGCCGGCTACCACAGCATGGAAGACCGCAAACCGGGCTGGTGGGACAGTTGCATCGGCCCCGGAAAGGCGATCGACACCCTGAAGTTCTTCGTCGTCAGCCTGAACAACCTCGGCGGCTGCAACGGCTCCACCGGCCCTTCCAGCCTCAACCCGGCCACAGGTGCGCCGTTCGGTGCCGACTTCCCGGTGATGACGGTGGAAGACTGGGTCAACAGCCAGGCACGCCTGGCTGATGTCCTCGGCATCCAGCAATGGGCTGCCGTGGTAGGCGGCAGCCTCGGCGGCATGCAGGCCATGCAGTGGACCATCAGCTATCCGGAGCGCGTTCGGCATTGCCTGGCCATCGCCTCGGCACCCAAGCTCTCGGCCCAGAACATCGCCTTCAACGAGGTGGCGCGCCAAGCCATCCTCACCGACCCCGAGTTCCATGGCGGCCACTTCCAGGAGCAGGGCGTGATTCCCAAGCGCGGGCTGATGCTGGCGCGCATGGTGGGCCACATCACCTACCTGTCGGACGACGCCATGGGCGAGAAATTCGGCCGCGGCCTCAAGAGCGAGAAGCTCAACTACGACTTTCACAGCGTGGAGTTCCAGGTAGAAAGCTACCTGCGCTACCAGGGTGAAGAGTTCTCGGGGCGCTTTGACGCCAACACCTACCTGCTGATGACCAAGGCCCTGGACTATTTCGACCCGGCCGCCGCCCATGACGGCGACCTGGCGCGAACCCTGGCGGTGGCCAAGGCGGACTTCTGCGTGATGTCCTTCACCACCGACTGGCGCTTCTCCCCGGCCCGTTCGCGGGAAATCGTCGATGCCCTGACTGCCGCGCGGAAGAATGTCTGCTACCTGGAAATCGATGCACCCCAGGGCCACGACGCCTTCCTCATACCGATCCCGCGTTATCTCCATGCCTTCAGCAGCTACATGAACAGGATTGCGGTGTAACCCATGCGTGCCGACCTAGACATCATCCAGGACTGGATTCCCGCCGGCAGCCGGGTGCTCGATCTCGGCTGCGGCCGAGGCGAACTGCTGGCCTGGTTGCGCGACAACAAGCAGGTCTCCGGCTATGGCCTGGAAATCGACCCGGAAAACATCGCCCACTGCATCGACCGTGGCGTGAACGTGATCGAGCAGGACCTGGACAAGGGCCTGGGCAACTTCGCCAGCAACAGCTTCGACGTAGTGGTGATGACCCAGGCGCTGCAGGCCGTGCACTACCCCGACCGCATCCTCCAGGAAATGCTGCGGGTCGGCCGCGAGTGCATCATCACCTTCCCCAACTTCGGTCACTGGCGCTGTCGCTGGTACCTGGCGCGCTACGGGCGCATGCCGGTGTCGGAATTCTTGCCCTACACCTGGTACAACACGCCGAACATCCACTTCTGCACCTTCAAGGACTTCGAGGCGCTGTGCCGCGAAATGCAGGTGAAAGTTCTCGACCGCCTGGCCGTGGACCATGAGCACCGGCACAACCTGCCCAGCCGGGTTTGGCCTAATCTGTTGGGTGAGATCGGTATCTATCGCGTCAGCGGACCAGGCCTTACCGACCACCGCGTCGCCGTCTGAACCAGAGGAGACTCACCATGCGTCGTCTAGCCCTGTTCCTTTTCGCCCTTTGCCTGGCCCTGCCGGCTGCCGCCGAGCGCAAGCAGACCTATGGCGATCTGGACGTGCACTACAACGCCTTCAACTCCAGCTTTTTGCAGCCAGACATCGCCGCTGCCGTGGGCCTGACCCGCAGCAAGACCCAGGGCGTGGTCAACGTCGCCGTGCTCAAGGCCGGCAAGGCCAGCACCGCCCAGGTCAGCGGCCAGGTGAAGAACCTGCTCGGCCAGGTCATCTCGCTGCAGTTCAAACAGGTGAGCGAGGGCGAGGCCATCTACTACCTGGCCCAGTTCCCTTTCAGCGAGCGTGAAATGCTGAACTTCACCCTCAATGTGCAACGCGGAGACGAAGCGCCCCACAGCTTCAGCTTCGACCAGGAATTCTTCCCCGACGAATGATGCCCTTCAAAGAACTGGTGCTGGCCAGTCACAACGCCGGCAAGCTCAAGGAACTCCAGGCCATGCTCGGCGGCAGCGTGAAAGTGCGCTCGATCGCCGAATTCAGCGAAGTCGAGCCCGAAGAAACCGGCCTGTCCTTCGTCGAGAACGCCATCCTCAAAGCCCGCAACGCGGCGCGTGTGTCCGGCCTGCCGGCGCTGGCCGACGATTCGGGCCTTGCCGTGGACTTCCTCGGCGGTGCGCCTGGCATCTATTCGGCACGCTACGCCGACGGCAAGGGCGACGCGGCGAACAACGCCAAGCTGCTGGCGGCCCTGTGCGATGTGCCCGAGGCCGAACGCGGCGCGCAGTTCATCTGCAGCCTGGCGTTGATGCGCCATGCCGACGACCCGTTGCCGATCCTCTGTGAAGGCGTGTGGCGCGGCCGCATCCTGTTCGAGGCCCGTGGCGAGCAGGGTTTCGGCTACGACCCGCTGTTCTGGGTTCCCGAATGCGAGTGCTCCAGCGCCGAACTCGCTCCTGTCGACAAGAACCAGCTCAGCCACCGTGCCCGCGCCATGGCCCTGCTCAAGCAGCGGCTGGGGATATGAAAGGCACTGGCTCGCACCCGGAGGCGGGAAGCCAGGCCATCGGCTTCCAGCTGCCCCCCCTGGCGCTCTACGTCCACATTCCCTGGTGCGTGCGCAAGTGCCCCTACTGCGACTTCAACTCCCACGCCGCGGGCCCGGAGCTGCCTGAAGAAGCCTATATCGATGCCCTGATCGCCGACCTCGAGCAGGATCTGGGGCATGTGCATGGCCGCGAGCTGACCTCGATCTTCTTCGGCGGCGGCACCCCCAGCCTGTTCAGCGCCAACGCCATCGGCCGACTGCTCGACGGCGTGGAGCAGCGCATTCCCTTTGCCCGCGACATCGAAATCACCCTCGAAGCCAACCCTGGCACCTTCGAGCAGGCCAAGTTCGCCGCCTACCGCCAACTGGGCATCAACCGCCTGTCCATTGGCGTGCAGAGCTTCCAGGAAGCCAAACTCAAGGCCCTGGGACGCATCCACAACGGCGAGGAAGCGGTTCGCGCCGCCGACATGGTGCGCAAGGCCGGTTTCGACAACTTCAACCTCGACCTGATGCACGGCTTGCCAGACCAGTCGATCGAGGACGCCCTTGACGACCTGCGCACCGCCATCGCCCAGGGGCCGACACACCTGTCCTGGTACCAGCTGACCATGGAGCCGAACACGGTGTTCTGGAGCCAGCCGCCCACGCTTCCCGAGGACGATACCCTCTGGGACATCCAGGAAGCCGGCCTGGCCCTGCTCGCCGAACAGGGCTACGCCCAGTACGAGGTGTCCGCCTATGCCCGCAACGGTTTGCGCGCGCGGCACAACATCAACTACTGGACGTTTGGCGACTTCCTCGGTATCGGTGCCGGTGCCCACGCCAAGCTGAGCAGCCCGGAGGGCCGCATCATCCGCAGCTGGAAGACCCGGCTGCCGAAGGACTACCTGGACCCGTCCAAGCGCTTCCAGGCCGGTGAACGCCACCTGGACCAGGACGAACTGCCCTTCGAATTCCTCATGAATGTGCTGCGCCTCACGGACGGCGTGCCCGCGGAGCTGTTCACTCAGCGCACCGGCCTGCCGCTGGCCAGCCTCGCCGCCGCGCGCACCGAAGCCGAGGCCCGTGGCCTGCTGCTGAAGGACCCGCAACGGCTGGCAGCCACTGCCGAAGGCCAGTTATTCCTCAACGACCTGCTGCAGCATTTCCTGCCTTGACGAAGGGGCTGCGGATTTGGAATCGTCTGCCCCCGAACCACATCGCTAAGGACCCTGGATGGACGTCGTACTGGACCTGATCGCCACCCTCTCGCGCTGGAGCCGTGGCCATTTGCACGATATTGCCCTGGCCATCATGGCTACCGTTCTGGTGCTGTTCGGCCCTTCGCTGAACGCCTGGGTGCAGCAGCGTATCGGCAGCCTCAACTTCCTCTTCCGCACCCTGCTCTTCGTGCTGCTCTGCGCGGTGGGATACGGCCTGGCGATGATCTACCTGACGCCCTGGCTGGCCAAAGGGCTGGGCTACTTCAACAACTACACCCTCGCACCCGTCCTGCTACTAGTCTTCTTTGTGATCGGCGTGATCGCTGATCGCAACTAGGATCGGCGGCTCCCGGCCGCCAACCTCGGGAGCACGCCCATGAAGCCGATCAAGCACCTCTACCTGTACTTCCAGGATGGCCAGCGCCTGGCGCTGCGCTTCCCCCAGCAATCCGCCGACCCGGTTGAAGTTGCCCGCAGCCTGCGCCGCCAGCTGGAATCACCCTTCCTCAGCATCGAAGTGGACGGCGACCTGTTGCTGATTCCGCGGGAAAGCATCAAGTACCTGCAAGTCAGCCCCGCACCGCCGACCCTGCCGGAGGCGACCCTGACCGGGGCCGAGTTGATCAACTGAGGAAATGGTCGGGCCGGTCTACGAAACGCCATACCACCTTGTGGGAGCGAATTCATTCGCGATGGCGTTACCCCCACCCAAAACACCCACCCATTAAAAAGCCGCCCCGAGGGGCGGCTGGGATGGCCAGGCAGGCCGGAATCAGTTGCCTTCGCGCCGTAGCGCCTGGGGCGTGAAGTCCCTTGGGCTGAGCGGGGCTTTGAAATCATACATGGGTTCGTTGTTGTCGAGGCCATCGACGAAGTAACGGTTACCCGCGAAATCGTAGATGGTTTCCAGCGTACTGCCGAACATGGGCACATCGTAGTAGCTGATCGGATGGCTTTCCTGCATGCCACTGAGTCGACCGTCCTTGTCGTAGAGGTCGACGGCAAGGATCTGCCAGCTGTCCTCGTCGAGGTAGAAGCGGCGCTTGGCATACGGATGGCTGAAGCCCTTGCGCAGGGTCGCCTCCACCACCCAGACGCGATGCTGCTCATAACGCAGCAGGTCGGGGTTGACGTAGCTGGCCTTGAGGATCTGCTCGTAGGGAATGCCTTTCTGGTGCACGGCGTAGCTGTTGTAGGGCACCAGCATTTCCTGCTTGCCCATCAATTGCCACTCGTAGCGGTCCGGCGCGCCATTGTAGGCGTCCACCACGTCGGCGGTGGCCAGGCCGTTGGTGTCGGGCTGCAGGGTGTCGTACGCCAGCATCGGCAGGCGGCGGACGCGGCGCTCACCCCGGTTGAAGCGCCAGGCCTTGCGGATCGACAGCACCTGATCGAGGGTTTCCTGTACCACCAGGGCCGAGCCGGACAACTTGGCCGGCGCGACGACACGGTACTTGTAATAGAACAGCGTGTTCTCGAGGTTGCCTGGGGTCATGCCCTCGCGACCGTAGACGAAGAAAATGTCCCGCTCCAGTTTCAGCAGGTTGTAGCTGCCGTTGGCGAGCACTGCCGCCTGATTGGTGGTGAAGTGAACCTGCTCGCCGCGGTAACGCAGGATGTGGTTCCAGATGGCTTCAAGACCATTGGCCGGAATCGGGAACGGAACGCCCGCAGCCACGCCTTCCACACCATTGCCGCCCGCGATCAGCGTGCCGTTCACGGCATTGAAACGGGTGGCGTCGTAGATGCGTTGCGGAGCCGCTGCGCTTCGGTGAGTCGGAAAAACCCGCAGCCTGTAGTCCGGGTGTCCCTGCAACAGCGCCTTTTGCCCCGGAGTCAGCAGTTGTTCGTACTGGCCAAGGTTCTTGCCGTCGACGACGAAGCGCGGCGCTTCGCCGGCATAGGGATCGGGGTGGTGCATGCCCGGCTCGTAACCGGCCGGCGGGGTGGCGAGGCCGCCATCCCAGGCCGGGATGGTGCCGGCGGCATTGCCGGCGCGCTCGCCGCCCAGGGGAGTGAGGTCCTGCCCGAGACGAGCGGCCTGGGTAGTGTCGACCTTGGCCTGGGCCTGCAACGCGCAGCCGGCCAGGAATAGATATCCGAATGTTTTCAACAACACAGCCTTCTCCTCACGACGTAGTTGGCCCTACGTCGCTCTTATTCTTATGCCGCCCGCTGATTAGGCAGGCGTTGCTATCGTCGGATCAGGTGAGGTGCCGGTTGGTCCCGGTCTAGTCTGGTGTACCGGTGCGCCGCAGGGCGGCGCACGGTCAATCGATACGCTGGAACTTGAGGTCCCAAACGCCGTGGCCGAGGCGTTCGCCGCGGCGCTCGAACTTGGTCACCGGGCGCTCGTCCGGGCGCGGGACGTAACGACCGTCCTCGGCCAGGTTGCGGTAACCCGGCGCGACGCTCATCACTTCCAGCATGTGCTCGGCGTAGTGCTCCCAGTCGGTGGCCATGTGCAGCACACCGCCGACCTTGAGCTTCTGCCGCACCAGCTCGGCGAAGGCCGGCTGCACGATACGCCGCTTGTGGTGGCGGGACTTGTGCCAGGGATCGGGGAAGAACAGCAGGACGCGCTCCAGGCTGGCGTCGGCTACGCAGTCGCGCAGCACCTCCAGGGCATCGCAGCTGTAGACGCGAATGTTCGACAGGCCCTGGGTCAGGGCGCCGTTCAGTAGCGCGCCGACACCGGGACGATGCACCTCGACGCCGATGAAATCCTGCTCAGGCGCGGCCGCAGCCATTTCCAGGGTAGCGTGCCCCATGCCGAAGCCGATCTCGAAGGTGCGCGGCGCGCTACGGCCGAACAGGGCATCGAAGTCCTGCGCACCGTCAGCCAGCTCCAGGCCGAACTTCGGCCAGCCCTGGTCGAGCCCCCGTTGCTGGCCTTCGGTCATGCGCCCGGCACGCATCACGAAACTCTTGATGGTGCGGTGATGGCGCGTTTCGTCGGCGGCCGGCGAGCCCTGTTCTTCAATCATTGCGAAAACCTGTCAGTGAAACTTGCAGAACCTGTTCACGATCTTGCGAGCTAGCGCTATGCAAGGCAAAAACAGGCGAGGAAGCGGAGTTTACAGCTGTAAATGAGCATTCCGACCGGGCTGGCGCTCCAGCCTGTTTTTAACGCTGCAGGGCCGACGCGCAGCTGATCGTGAGCCGGTTCTCAGCGGATCAGACCATCCAGCGGTGAAGATGCACTGGCGTAAAGCTTGCGGGGCATGCGGCCGGCCAGGTAGGCGAGACGGCCAGCGACGATGGCGTGCTTCATGGCCTCGGCCATCATTACCGGGTTCTGCGCGTGGGCGATGGCGGTGTTCATCAGCACGGCCTCGCAGCCCAGTTCCATGGCGATGGTCGCGTCGGAGGCGGTGCCCACGCCCGCGTCCACCAGCACCGGAACCTTGGCTTCCTCAAGGATGATGCGCAGGTTCCAGGGGTTGCAGATGCCCATGCCCGAGCCGATCAGGCCGGCCAGTGGCATCACGGCGATGCAGCCCATTTCGGCCAGTTGACGAGCGATGATGGGGTCGTCGCTGGTGTAGACCATGACGTCGAAACCGTCCTTGACCAGCTGTTCGGCAGCTTTGAGGGTTTCGACGACGTTGGGGAAGAGGGTCTTCTGGTCAGCCAGCACTTCCAGCTTGACCAGGTTGTGGCCATCCAGTAGCTCACGCGCCAGGCGGCAGGTGCGCACCGCCTCTTCAGCGTCATAGCAGCCTGCGGTGTTCGGCAGGATGGTGTATTTGTCCGGGGAAATCACGTCCAGCAGGTTTGGCTCGCCAGGGTTCTGGCCGATGTTGGTCCGGCGCACAGCCACGGTGACGATTTCGGCACCGGAGGCCTCGATGGCGACGCGAGTCTCTTCGAGGTCCTTGTACTTGCCGGTGCCCACCAGCAGACGCGACTCATAGGTGCGGCCCGCAAGGGTGAAGGGCTTGTCGATCGGCGTGTGGCTCATGCTGGACTCCTGCGGGCAGAGGGGAAATCGCGAAGCGCGGAACGGATACGGCGGCTGCGGGTACTGAACGGGGTTCGGCCCCGCGCGGCTAGCCGCCGCCTATAGCATGCACGACCTCGACGCGGTCGCCTTCGGAGAGGGCGGTGGCGGCGTGCTGGCTACGCGGCACGATGTCGAGGTTGAGTTCGACCGCGAGGCGGCGACCGGTAAGATCCAGGCGGGAAATGAGGTCCGCGACGGTCTGGCCATCGGGCAACTCGAAGGATTCGCCGTTCAACTGAATGCGCATGACGGATCAGTCACAACTGGAAAAGGGGACGGCATTCTAGCCCGATCGCCTCGCGGGACCAAGGCAAAAGGACGCCATTCGTCCCGCAATTTGACGCCACGGTCAAGTTAGCGTGGCAGCGAGCTCCAGGCAGCCATGCCCAGGCACAGCCAGCCGGCGAGGAAGGTCAGGCCGCCGAAGGGGGTGATGATGCCGAGCTCGCCGATGCCGGACAGGGTCAGCAGGTAAAGGCTGCCGGAGAACAGCAGGATGCCGAGGGCGAAGAAGCCGCCCGCCAGGTTCACCAGTCGCCCCGGCGCGTGCAGCGCCAGCAGGGCCACGCCGAACAGGGCAAGGGCGTGGATCAGCTGGTAATGGGTACCGGTCTGGAACACGGCCAGATACTCGGGGGTGAGCTTGCTCTTCAGTCCGTGGGCCGCAAAAGCCCCGAGTGCTACGCCGGTAAAACCGGCAAATGCGGAAAGCAGCAGGAACAGGCGCGCCATGGGGACTCCAGACAGAGGACGGACGGCCGCTATAATGGCGCGCAAATTTCCCCGGGCCAAGCCAGCATGCTCCGTACCATTCGCCGCCGCCTGTTCAAACTGCTGCTCTGGTTCGCGGCGGCGTCCGTGCTGCTGGTGATCCTGTTCCGCTGGGTACCGCCACCGGGCTCGATGGTGATGGTCGAGCGCAAGATCGAGTCCTGGTTCGACGGCAAGCCGATCGACGTCAAGCGTGACTGGGTGCCCTGGGTTGAGCTACCGAACGACCTCAAGATCGCGGTAATCGCCGCCGAAGACCAGAAATTCGCTGAGCACTGGGGTTTCGACATCCCCGCCATCCGCAAGGCCCTGGCTCACAATGAGCGCGGCGGTTCGATCCGCGGCGCCAGCACCCTCAGTCAGCAGGTGGCCAAGAACCTGTTCCTCTGGTCTGGCCGCAACTGGCTGCGCAAGGGGCTGGAGGTCTGGTTCACCGGACTGATCGAGCTGTTCTGGCCGAAGCAACGCATTCTCGAGGTCTACCTGAACAGTGTCGAATGGGGTAACGGTGTGTTCGGCGCCGAAGCCGCGGCTCGCCAGCACTTCGGCGTTTCCGCCGCACGCCTGTCACGCCAGCAGGCGGCCCTGCTGGCAGCGGTACTGCCCAACCCGCGCAAATGGAGCCCTTCGCGGCCAAGCGGTTATGTCGCCACTCGCGCTGGCTGGATTCGTCGGCAGATGAATCAGTTGGGCGGCAGCAGTTACCTGCAGCAACTCTGAAGCCGGTGACTTGCCGTAGTAGGGGCAACGAAAGCCCGAATCATTGTTTCATCGCCGTGCGAGGCACCAGGTGCAGCAACTGCACCTGGCCATCCACCATATGCACGCTCAAGCCTTGCTGGGGATAGACCCAGGCCTCTCCCTCTCCTGTACGCAGGCGCAGCCGGGGCGGGCCGATGCTGGCAGCCAGGCGCGCCGCCGACACTTCGTCCATGGGCACCATGTTCAGCACCGACACGCGGTGGTCGCCCAACTGCTCCATCATCTCCCCACTCAGCGGCTGCTCATCGGTGCTCTTGCCCAGGACGTTCGCCAGGCTGTCATGCTCGCTGTCGCTGAGTTGCAGCTCTGCCTCCAGGCGCCAGGTGCCCTCCTCGCGCGTCTGCTCGGAGCGATAGACCAGGCGCGGACCTTCGGTGCGCGGCTGCAGCCAGAGTTCGCCAGGCGCCTGCTCGGCCAGTTGCCGCAAGGTCAGGCTCTCTTCCGCCAATGGCTCGATGACCACCGCCTGCCAGCCTACCAGCCAGGGCAAGGGCTCGGCGCGGTCCGACTGCCTGCTCATCCACAGCGCCATGGAAAAGAACAGCACAGCGACTGCAGCGAACAGCAACAAATGGCTGGAGCGCAAAGACGGCAGGGGCATGATGGTTTTCTCCAGACAGAAAAAAGCCGCACCGAGGTGCGGCTTTCTTGGGGTTTCAGCGTCACGCCTGAATGAAGCCCTTGAGCTTGTTCATGGCGTTCTTCTCCAACTGGCGAATACGCTCGGCGGAAACATTGTACTTGGCCGCCAGGTCGTGCAGCGTCGCCTTCTCCTCGGCAAGCCAGCGCTGGTAAAGGATGTCGCGGCTGCGCTCATCCAGACCGTCCAGCGCCTCATGCAGGTTGGCGGTGGAGCTGTCGCTCCAGTCCGCTTCTTCCAGTTGGCGCGCCGGGTCGTAGCGATGATCTTCCAGATAGTGGGCCGGAGCCTGGAAGGCGGTATCGTCGTCGGCATCCGCCGCCGGATCGAAGGCCATATCCTGGCCGGTCAGCCGGCTCTCCATCTCACGCACTTCATGAGGTTCGACGCCAAGGGTATTGGCAACCGCATGGACTTCATCGTTGTTCAGCCAGGTCAGACGCTTCTTCTGGCTGCGCAGGTTGAAGAACAGCTTGCGCTGCGCCTTGGTGGTCGCAACCTTGACGATGCGCCAGTTGCGCAGGATGAATTCGTGGATCTCGGCCTTGATCCAGTGCACCGCGAAGGACACCAGGCGCACGCCCATCTCGGGGTTGAAACGCTTGACGGCCTTCATCAGGCCCACGTTGCCTTCCTGGATCAGGTCGGCCTGGGCCAGGCCGTAGCCGGAATAACTCTTGGCGATGTGCACGACGAAGCGCAGGTGCGCCAACACCATTTGCCGTGCCGCTTCCAGATCTTGTTCATAGAAGAGGCGTTCGGCCAGTTCGCGCTCCTGCTCGACGGACAGCAGCGGAATGCCGTTGACCGCATGCACGTAAGCCTCCAGGTTCGCACCGGGGGCCAGGGCATAGACAGGTTGCAGGGAAGTGGTCATGCGAATCCTCCGATTCACTAAAGCTCGCGCAGTGTAGCACTGGCCAATATGACTGCAAGAGGGCGTAAAAGTTTCGTTACACCCAATGCAAGGCCCGCGAATACTGACGCTTCTAGCGTGGCGCCAGCTCGCTCAGGTGGCGGGCGACGGCCAGCCAGGCGCCAATGTACCCCAGCAGGACGGCGCCCAGAAGCAGGGATAGACCATCGGCCAATGGCACGCCGGCCAGGGCGAAGTCGCTACCATAGAGGCCCGCAAGGCGTACGACCGCGTCGTTCAGCCAGTCGAGGCCGAAGGCCAGCACCAGCCAGGCCAGCAGGCCGGCACCAGTGCCGTAGAGCGCGCCCATATAAAGGAAAGGACGGCGCACGTAGCTGTCGGTCCCGCCCACCAGCTTGATCACCTCGATTTCGGTACGGCGGTTCTCGATATGCAGACGAATGGTATTACCGATCACCAGCAGCAGCGCCAGGATCAGCAACACCGCCAGACCAAAGACGAAGCGCTCGCCCAGCTTGAGGATCGCCGATAGGCGCTCGACCCAGACCAGGTCCAACTGCGCCTGCTCGATGCCGGGCAGCTCCGAAAGGCGCTGGCGCAGCGCTTCCAGGCCGGCCTTGTCGACTTCCCTCGGCGTCACCAGAACCACGCCGGGCAGCGGGTTCTGCGGCAGGTCCTTGAGCGCTTCGCCAAGGCCCGACTGCTGCTGCAACTCGGCCAGAGCTTGCTCGCGGCTGATCCACTCGGCTTCGGCGACGTCCGGCATGCCGGCGATTTCGTCGCGCAACTTCTGCCCCTGGGCCTCACTGGCGTCCAGCTTCATGAACAGGGAAATCTGTGCGGCGCGCTGCCAGGAACCACCCAGGCGCTCGACGTTGCTGAGCAGCAGCGACAAGGCCATGGGCAGGCTGAGGGCGATGGCCATCACCAGGCAGGTAAAGAAGCTGCCGATAGGCTGGCGTCCCAGGCGGCGCAAGCTATCCACCAGGCTGGCGCGATGGCTCTCCAGCCAGGCGTGCAGCAGGGTGCGGAAATCCGGGCCTTCGTCACCCTTGTCCGGCGACTCGACGTGGCGGGGCGACGCACCAACCCGCTCGGCGGGCTTGGGTGGCGGCATCTGCTTGGCGCTCATCAGACCGCCTCCCCGTCGCCGATCAGGCGACCGCGTTGCAAGGTGAGCAGGCGATGGCGCATGCGCGCGATCAGCGCCAGGTCGTGGCTGGCGATCAGCACTGTGGTGCCCAAGCGATTGATGTCCTCGAATACGCCCATGATCTCGGCGGCCAGGCGCGGGTCCAGGTTACCCGTGGGTTCGTCCGCCAGCAGCAAGGCCGGGCGGTGGACCACGGCGCGGGCGATGCCCACGCGCTGTTGCTGACCAGTGGACAGGTCGGCCGGGTAGAGTTCGGCCTTGTCCGCCAGGGACACGCGCTCCAGCGCCACGCTCACTCGCTTGGCGATCTCGGCCTTGGAGAGGCCGTGGATCTGCAGTGGCAGGGCGACGTTGTCGAACACGCTGCGATCGAACAGCAGCTGGTGGTTCTGGAAGACCACGCCGATCTGGCGGCGCAAGAAAGGAATCTGCGAATTGGTGATCGTCGAAAGGTCCTGCCCTGCCAACAGCAACTTGCCGGTGGTTGGGCGCTCCATCGCCAGGAGCAGGCGCAGGAGGGTGCTCTTGCCGGCACCGGAGTGACCGGTGACGAAGAGGAACTCGCCGCGCCGGACGCGGAAGCTCAGTTCGTGCAGGCCAACGTGGCCATTGGGGTAGCGTTTACCGACCTGCTCGAATCGAATCATGCGGACTCCCGCTCGGCGAAGAGGGCCTTGACGAAGGCGTCGGCTTCGAAGGTACGCAGGTCGTCGATGCCTTCACCCACGCCAATGTAGCGGATCGGCAGGCTGAACTGCTTGGCCAGGGCGAAGATCACCCCCCCCTTGGCCGTGCCGTCCAGCTTGGTCAACGCCAGGCCGGACAGATTGACCGCCTGGTGGAACTGCTTGGCCTGGTTGATGGCGTTCTGCCCGGTACCGGCGTCCAGCACCAGCAGCACTTCGTGAGGAGCCGACTCGTCCAGCTTGCCGATCACGCGGCGCACCTTCTTCAGCTCTTCCATCAGGTTGTCCTTGGTGTGCAAACGGCCGGCGGTGTCGGCGATCAGCACATCGACACCCCGCGCCTTCGCGGCCTGAACGGCGTCGAAGATCACGGACGCGGAGTCGGCACCGGTGTGCTGGGCGATCACCGCGATGTTGTTGCGCTCACCCCAGATCTGGAGCTGCTCGACAGCGGCAGCGCGGAAGGTGTCGCCGGCGGCCAGCATCACTTTCTTGCCATCCAGCTGCAGCTTCTTGGCCAGTTTGCCGATGGTGGTGGTCTTGCCCACACCGTTCACACCGACCACGAGAATCACATAGGGTGCTTGACTGCCGTCGATCTGCAGCGGCTGCTCGACCGGGCGCAGCAGCGCGGCCAGCTCGTCTTGCAGGGCTTTGTAGAGGGCGTCGGCGTCGGCGAGCTGCTTACGCGCGACCTTCTGGGTCAGGCTCTGGACGATGGCGCTGGTGGCCTCGACACCGACGTCGGCGGTCAGCAGGCGGGTTTCGATTTCATCCAGCAGATCGTCATCGATGACCTTGCGCCCGAGGAACAGGCTGGCCATGCCTTCGCCAAGGCTGGCGCTGGTCTTCGACAGGCCCTGCTTGAGACGAGCGAAGAAACTGCCCTTGGCAGGCCCTGCCGCAGCCGCAACGGCGACGGCGACTGCAGCCGGCTCGGGCTCAGCAGCGGGAACCGGCTGCGCCACGACAGGTGCAGGTGCAGGTGCAGGTGCAGGTGCAGCAGGCTCGACTGCCATGGGCGCTTCGGCAATCACCGGCGCGGGTGCAGGTTCAACCAGCGGCTCGGCAGCGTCGGCCACAACCGGGGCGGCTACGAGAGCAGGGACAGCCTCGGGGGCGGGAGCCAGGCTTGGCTCGGCAACCTTCTCCGCCAGGGGTTCGGCTGCTGGCGCGGACTCGGCCGCGGGGACGGCCGGCGCCTCAGCCTCGACCGGAGCCACCGGCTCGAGGGGAGCGGTCTCCTGAGGCTTCTTGCGCAGCCAGCCGAACAAGGATTTCTTTTCCCCGGCCTGGGCCGGAGCTTTCTTGTCGTCGTTGGAACCAAACATGAGTCGATTGCATCTCAAGGGAGCGGCCGTACTGGCTCTATGCCGGCCAGCTTCGCCGCCCCGGGAAAGGATGGGGTATCCTAGCACCTCTTCGCCCGCAGGCGGTACGACCGCCGGGGCCGTCCGACAGGTCAAGATCATCGATGAAAGCCATTTCCCGACAAGCCGCCGGCTTGCTGTATTGCGCTCTCTGTCTGCCCGCTCTGGCCCTCGCTGCAGACAATCAGCCAACCCATGAATTCACCCTCGACAACGGCCTGAAGGTCGTGGTCCGCGAAGACCACCGCGCCCCCGTGGTGGTGTCCCAGCTCTGGTACAAGGTCGGTTCGAGTTACGAGACATCCGGCCAGACCGGCCTCTCCCACGCCCTCGAACACATGATGTTCAAGGGCAGCCGCAAGCTCGGTCCCGGCGAGGCCTCGCGCATCCTCCGGGAACTCGGCGCCGAGGAAAACGCCTTCACCAGCGATGACTACACCGCCTACTACCAGGTGCTGGCCCGCGACCGCCTGGGCGTCGCCTTCGAACTGGAAGCCGACCGGCTCGCCAGCCTCAAGCTGCCTCCTGAAGAATTCACCCGCGAAATCGAGGTAATCAAGGAAGAACGCCGCCTGCGCACTGACGACAAGCCGACTGCCAAGGCCTTCGAGCGCTTCAAGGCGATGGCCTACCCGGCCAGCGGCTACCACATCCCCACCATCGGCTGGATGGCCGACCTCAACCGCATGAAGGTGGAGGAACTGCGCCACTGGTACGAGTCCTGGTACGCGCCGAACAACGCCACTCTGGTGGTCGTGGGCGACGTCACCCCGGACGAGGTCAAGGGCCTCGCCGAGCGCTATTTCGCCGGTATTCCGAAACGCGCGGTGCCGCCCGCGAAGAAACCCCTGGAGCTCTCCGCCCCCGGCGAGCGCCGCCTGACCCTGCACGTACGCACCCAGCTGCCGAGCCTGATCATGGGCTTCAACGTGCCGGGCCTGGCCACCGCCAAGGACGCCCGCCAGGTTCACGCCCTGCGCCTGATCTCCACCCTGCTCGACGGCGGCTACAGCGCGCGCCTCGCGAGCCGGCTGGAGCGCGGCGAGGAGCTCGTCAGCGGCGCCTCCGCCTGGTACGACGGCTTCCCCCGTGGCGACAGCCTGTTCGTCATCAGCGCCACCCCCAACGTGCAGAAGGGCAAGACCCTGGAGCAGACCGAGGCCGGCATCTGGCGCCAGCTGGAAGACCTGAAGAACACCCCGCCCAGCGCCGAGGAGCTCAAGCGCGTGCGCGCCCAGGCCATCGCCGACCTGGTCTACCAGCGCGACTCCATCACCAGCCAGGCCACCACCATCGGCCAACTGGAAACGGTGGGCCTGTCGTGGAAGCTGATGGACCAGGACCTGGCTGCACTGGAAGCCGTGACCCCTGCCGATATCCAGGCCGCCGCCAAGACCTACTTCACCCGCGACCGCTTGAGCGTCGCCCACGTCCTGCCCGAGGAGGCCCGCAATGAGTGAGCGCAACGGCCTGCGTTATGGCCTGCTCGGCCTGGCCCTGATCGCCCTGCTCGGCGTACTGGGTTTCATCGTCAGTCGTCCAGCCAGCACCGCCATCGCCGAAACCGCCATCCTGGCGCCGACGAGGGGCCTGCAATCCCTGGCGGAGCTCGACAGCAAGGCACCCAGCCGGCGTACCCTGGACATCCAGAACTGGACGACCGCCGAAGGCGCCAAAGTGCTGTTCGTGAGCGCCCCCGAGCTGCCGATGTTCGACCTGCGCCTGACCTTCGCCGCTGGCAGCAGCCAGGATGGTGACATCCCCGGTCTGGCCACCCTGACCAACGCCATGCTCAACGAGGGCGTGGCCGGCAAGGACGTCACCGCCATCGCCGAGGGCTTCGAAGGCCTCGGCGCGGAGTTCGGTAATGGCGCCTATCGCGACATGGCCGTCGCCAGCCTCCGCAGCCTGACCGCCACCGAGCAGCGCCAGCCCGCCCTGGACCTGTTCACCCAGGTCATCGGTGCGCCGACCTTCCCCGAAGATTCCCTCGCGCGGATCAAAAACCAGATGCTCGCCGGCTTCGAGTACCAGAAGCAGAACCCCGGCAAGCTCGCCGGCCTGGAACTCTTCGACAAGCTCTATGGCAAGCACCCTTACGCCCACCCCAGCGAAGGCACCGAGCAGTCCATCCCCGGCATCAGCGCCGCCCAGCTGCGCGCCTTCCATCAGAAGACCTACGCCGCCGGCAACGTGGTGATCGCCCTGGTCGGCGATCTTTCCCGCGCCGATGCCGAAGCCATCGCCAACCAGGTGTCCAGGGCCCTGCCCAAAGGCCCGGCACTGGCCAAGCTGCCCGAACCCGAGATGCCGAAGCCCGGCCTGAATCACATCGAGTTTCCGTCCAAGCAGACTCACCTGATGCTGGCCCAGCTCGGCATCGACCGGAACGACCCGGACTACGCCGCGCTCTACCTGGGCAACCAGATTCTCGGCGGTGGCGGCTTCGGCACCCGGCTGATGGAAGAGGTGCGTGAAAAGCGCGGCCTGACCTACGGCATCAGCTCCGGCTTCACCGCCATGCAGGTGCGCGGTCCGTTCATGATCGGCCTGCAGACCCGCGCCGAGATGAGCCAGGGCACCCTCAAGCTGATCCAGGACATCATCCGCCAGTACCTGGCCGAAGGCCCGACCCAGAAAGAACTGGACGACGCCAAGCGCGAACTCGCCGGCAGCTTCCCGCTGTCCACCGCGAGCAACGCCGATATCGTCGGCCAGCTGGGCGCCATCGGGTTCTACGGCCTGCCGCTGAACTACCTGGAAGACTTCATGCAGAAGGTCCAGGCGCTGGACGTTGCCCAGGTCAAGGCCGCCATGGCCAGGCACCTGAATCCCGACCAGTTCGTCATCGTCACCGCAGGCCCGACCGTCCCCCAGAAGGACCTGCCGCCCCCCACCGACAAACCCGCCGAAATGCCCAGCGGCGTACCGGAGCACTGATGCGCAAGCCAAACCCCAAACCCGCCAAGCCGGGCCACGGCGGCCAGGGCCAGCTCCGCATCATCGGCGGCGAATGGCGCTCGCGGCGCTTTGCCTTCCCCGACGGGCCCGGCCTGCGCCCGACGCCCGACCGGGTGCGCGAAACACTGTTCAACTGGCTGGCACCCTATGTGGAGGGCGCGCGGGTGCTGGACCCCTTCGCCGGAAGCGGTGCGCTCTATCTGGAGGCACTGTCCCGCGGTGCCGCCGAGGCCCTGGCGCTGGATCTGAACCCCGACTCGGTCGCCGCCCTGCGCAGCCATCTGGATGTGCTGCGCTGCGGACGGGGCCAATTGCTGCAGAGCGATGCACTGCGTTATCTGAACGCCCAGTCAGCTGGCACCTTCGACCTGGTGTTCCTCGATCCGCCCTTCAACCAAGGGCTGCTGCAACCTGTCTGCAACCTGCTGGAAACACGCGGCTGGCTAACCCCCCGCGCCTGGGTCTATACCGAAAGCGAGACCCCGCCTTCGACGCTGGGCCTGCCGGGCAACTGGCGCCTGCACCGGGAGAAGAAGACCGGGCAGGTGTACTACGCCCTATGGCAGCGTTCGGTGGGGGAAAGTCCCGCCTCCTGAGCAACGGCCACGCCGATGAACGCGTTCCACACTCCGGTGACCATCCGCACCAGCTTCCAGCCCGCCTGGTGGTTGCCCGGCCCGCACCTGCAGACACTCTGGTCGCCTTTCTGCCGCACGCCGCCGCACCTGGAACGGCAGCGCGAGCGTCTCTGGATGGAGGACGGCGACTTCCTCGACCTGGACTGGCACGGCCCGCATGAGGCCAGCGCGCCACTGGTGCTGGTCCTGCATGGCCTGACCGGCTCCTCCAGTTCGCTCTACGTGCTGGGCCTGCAGAAAGAACTGGCCGGACGCGGCTGGGCCAGCGTGGCCATCAACTGGCGCGGCTGCTCGGGCGAACCCAACCTGCTCCCCCGCGGCTACCACTCGGGCGTCAGCGAAGACCTGGCGACCACCATCCGCCACCTGCGCGCCAGCCGGCCGCTGGCGCCGCTCTATGCGGTGGGTTATTCGCTGGGAGGCAACGTGCTGCTCAAGCACCTGGGAGAGACGGGCGACGACTGCGGGTTGCAAGCGGCGGCCGCCGTCTCGGTGCCCTACCGCCTGGACCAGTGCGCCGACCGCATCGGCATTGGCTTCTCGCGGGTCTATCAGGCGCACTTCATGCGCGAGATGGTCGCCTATGTGAAGGGCAAGCAACGCCACTTTGCCCATCACGGCCACACGGAACACCTTTCGACCCTCTCGCGCCTGGGCTCACTGGAAAACATGCGTACCTTCTGGGACTTCGACGGCCGCATCACCGCACCGCTGCATGGTTTCAATGACGCCCATGACTACTACCGGCGCGCATCCAGCCGCTACTACCTGGGCGGCATCCGCGTGCCCACCCTGCTGATCCAGGCCGCCGACGACCCCTTCGTGTTCCGCCACAGCCTGCCGGATGCCCACGAACTCTCCGCCACCACCCGCATGGAACTCCATGACCGGGGCGGGCACGTGGGCTTCATCGAAGGATCACCACAGAAACCCGCGTATTACCTGGAACGGCGGATTCCGGATTGGCTGGGGAGCTGCCGCTAGTTCGGGACTACCTGCTCCAGCGGCACATACAGCTTCTCGTAGAGCGCCTTGACCGCCGGCTGTACCTCAGGCGCCAGGTAGCCCCCTTCCAGCGCCAGCACCTGGTAAATGCCGCGGCGCAGCAACTCCTGGCTGAGATCGCCAGCATCGCCGCGAGTCGTGCAGAGGAAGCGTACCCAGGAGGTGACGATAATCCAGCTGTTGAGGGTCAGGGCTTCGACCTGGGCGGGGTTCATGCGCAGGATTCCGGCGCTGACGAAACCGCGATAGATCGCCTGGGCGTGGTCCAGGCAACGCTGGGCGAACAGGCGGTAGCGCGCGGCCAGTTCCGAGTCCGACTCCAGCAGGTGTTCCAGGTCGCGGTGCAGGAAGCGGAAGTCCCACATCGCCGCCAGCAGTGACTCCAGATAGAAGGTCTTGTCTTCCACCGTCACGTCGCGCCCTTCCGGCAGGCGCAGGAAGCTGTCGACCCGCGCCTCGTAAAGGCCGAACAGCCCGGCGATGATCTCCTGCTTGTTACGAAAGTGGTAGTAGAGGTTGCCCGGCGACATGCCCAGGTGCGCAGCGATGTGGTTGGTCGTCACATTGCGCTCGCCCTGGGTGTTGAACAGCGCAAGGCTCTCCAGAACGATTCGGTCGCGGGTCTTGGGTCGTTGGGCCATCGGAGCGGTAATTCCTGCAATCGGTGGGGCACGGCAAAGGTACACCGCTCGGACACCAGGAAACACCCGGTGTTACCCGAATCCGGTTGCCCAGCTTTTCGTTGGGCTGCCGCCGGGCGGTCCGGCAGGCAAGCTATTTGACAAATTAGAGCAATTACTCTAGAAATCCAGCGACACAACAACAGAGGTCCGCCGCCCCCGCTCAACGGGTACGGACAACTCTCCCGGAGCTTCCGAGGAATCGCGTCATGGTCGCCGACATTGCCTACCTGCAACAGACCCAGCAGCAGATCAGCCAGCTGGAAACCCTCTTCCAGCGCCAGCGCGAGGCCTTCCGCGCCAACCCCATGCCCAGTGCCGAGCAGCGCATCCAATGGTTGCAGTCCCTGCGCGAGCTGCTGTTCGCCGAGCAGGACGCGTTGATCGCCGCCATCTCCCACGACTTCAGCAACCGTTCGGCGGATGAAACCCTGCTCGCCGAGATCATGCCCAGCCTCCACGGCATCCATTACGCCGCCAAGCGCCTGCGCAAATGGATGAAACCCTCCCGCCGCGGCGTCGGCATGGCCTTCCAGCCAGCTTCGGCCAAGGTGGTCTACCAGCCGCTGGGGGTCGTCGGCGTGATCGTGCCCTGGAACTACCCGCTGTTTCTGGCCGTCGGTCCGCTGGTGGGGGCCTTGGCGGCGGGCAACCGGGTGATGATCAAAATGAGCGAATCCACCCCGGCCACGTCCCAACTCGTCAAGGAACTGCTCGCGCGCATCTTCCCCGAGGACCTGGTAGCCGTCGCCCTGGGCGAGGCTGACGTAGGCGTCGCCTTCTCCCGACTGCCCTTCGATCACCTGCTGTTCACCGGCGCCACCAGTATCGGCAAGCACGTGATGCGCGCCGCCGCCGAGAACCTGACGCCGGTCACCCTGGAACTGGGCGGCAAGTCGCCGGCCATCGTCTCGGCGGACGTCCCCCTGGCCGACGCCGCCGAGCGCATCGCCTTCGGCAAGACACTCAACGCCGGCCAGACCTGCGTGGCACCGGACTACGTGCTGGTGCCGGAAGGCCGTGTCGAAGGCTTCGTCGAGGCCTATCGCCAGGCGGTGAAGACCTTCTACCCGCAGCTCACCGACAACCCGGACTACACCGCCATCATCAACGAGCGCCAGCTGGGCCGCCTGAACAGCTACCTGACCGACGCCCAGGCCAAGGGCGCGCATCTGGTGCCGCTGTTCCCCGAGGCTCAGGACCGCCGCCTGCCGCATACCCTGGTGTTGAATGCCACGGACGACATGAAGCTGATGCAGGAGGAAATCTTCGGCCCCTTGCTGCCGATCATTCCGTACCGCCGTATCGATGACGCCTTTGCCTACATCAACGACCGTCCGCGCCCGTTGGCCCTTTACTACTTCGGCTATGGCAAGGCCGAGCAGCAACGCGTCCTGCACGAAACCCACTCGGGCGGCGTGTGCCTGAACGACACCCTGCTGCACGTGGCCCAGGACGACATGCCCTTCGGCGGCGTCGGCCCCTCCGGCATGGGCCACTATCATGGACATGAAGGTTTCCTGACCTTCAGCAAGGCCAAGGGCGTGTTCATCAAGCAGCGCTTCAATGCCGCGAAGATGATCTACCCGCCCTACGGCAAGGCCATCCAGAAGCTGGTCTACAAACTCTTCGTCCGCTGAGCCGGGCTTTCGCAGGCAGATAACAAGAATGAGCGAAACCACTCTCGACACGCCGGGCCTTTCCCGACGCAACCTGCTCAAGGTCGGCCTGTTCGGCTCGGCCTTCCTTTCTACCGCCGGGGTCACGGCCAGCCTCACCGGCTGCTCGGCTAGTGTGCCGGCCGGTGGTTTCGCCGTGCTGCGCGACTCCGACATGCCCTTCCTCCGCGCCCTGGTGCCGGTAATGCTCGAGGGCGCCGTATCCGGCGAGAAGATGGCCCAAGCCGTGGACGGCACCCTGCAGAGCCTGGATTACGCCCTGCATCGCCTGTCGCCGGAGATGCTCAAGCTGACCCTGCAACTCTTCGACGTGCTCGCCCTGCCGATCACCCGCGGCCCGCTGACGGGCATCTGGGGCCGTTGGGAGAATGCCAGCGCACAATCTGTCCGCGAGTTCCTGGAACGCTGGGAGAACAGTTCCATCGGTCTCTTGAAGATGGGCCATGCCTCGCTACTGCAACTGGTGATGATGGCCTGGTATGGACGCCCGGAATCCTGGGCGCACTGTGGCTATCCCGGCCCGCCTGCCATTTGATTCACACGGCCCTATTCCGTAGGAGCGAGCTCTGCTCGCGATCAGCACCCATTCGCGAGCAGAGCTCGCTCCTACGCGGTGTTTCGCAAGCCAAGACAACGACAAGAACTCGCCCGAGACCCTGACATGCCTGTACCCGATCTGTTTGCCGAGGGCTTGGCCCGTGGCTGGAAAACCCACAACGGCTCGCGCCTGGAAAACGACCTGACCCTGGAAGCGGACATCGCCATCGTTGGCAGCGGCGCAGGCGGCGGTACCACCGCTGAAATCCTCAGCGCCGCCGGCTTCAAGGTTCTGCTGATCGAAGAAGGCCCGCTCAAGACCAGTTCCGACTTCAAGATGCAGGAGGCCGAGGCTTACCCCAGCCTCTACCAGGAAGGCATCGGCCGCATGACCAAGGATGGCGCCGTCACCATCCTCCAGGGCCGCGCCGTAGGCGGTACTACCCTGGTCAACTGGACCTCCAGCTTCCGCACCCCGGACCCGACGCTGGAACACTGGGCCCGCGAGCACGGTGTGAAGGGCATGTCGGCGGCCGAGATGGCACCCTGGTTCGAGAAGATGGAGCAGCGCCTCGGCGTCGTGCCCTGGGCGATTCCGCCAAACCCGAACAATGACGTGATCCGCCTGGGCTGCGAGAAGCTCGGGTTGCACTGGAAGGTGATCCCGCGCAACGTGCGCGGCTGCTGGAACCTCGGTTACTGCGGCATGGGCTGCCCGACCAACGCCAAGCAGTCGATGCTGGTCACCACCATTCCCGCCACCCTGGAAAAAGGTGGCGAGCTGCTTTACCTGGCCCGCGCCGAAAAGCTCCTGATCGAAGGCGACAAGGTCACCGGCATCGAATGCCTCGGCCTGGACGAGCGCTGCGTGGCGCCCAATGGCCGCAAGGTCACCGTCAAGGCGCGCCACTATGTGCTGTCCGGCGGCGGTATCAACACCCCCGGCCTGCTCCTGCGCTCCAACGCGCCGGACCCGCACGATCGCACCGGCAAGCGCACCTTCCTGCATGTGGTGAACTTCTCCGCCGCGCAGTTCGACCGGTTGATCAACCCGTTCTACGGCGCGCCGCAATCCATCTATTCCGATCACTTCCAGTGGGACGACGGCGCCACCGGGCGCATGTCCTACAAACTGGAAGTCCCGCCGCTGCATCCCGCGCTCACCTCCACCCTGCTGGGCCGCTTCGGCGTCGACAACGCCCTGCGCATGGAGCAATTGCCACACACCAACGTGATGCTGGCGCTGATGCGCGACGGCTTCCACCCGGACAGCGCCGAAGGCACGGTAGAGCTGCGCGGCGACGGCAGCCCGGTGCTCGACTACCGCATGACCGATTACACCTGGGACGGCATCCGCCGGGCCTTCCACGTCATGGCCGAAATCCAGTTTGCGGCAGGCGCCCGCGCCGTGCTGCCCATGCACAACGACGCTGACTACGTGAAGACCCTGGACGAAGCCCGCAGCCTGATCGACAGCCTGCCAATGGCGCTCTACCGCGCCCGCCTTGGCAGCGCCCACGTGATGGGCGGCTGTGCCATGGGCGAAGACCCGAAGCAGGCAGTAACCGACAGCCTGGGTCGCCACCATCAGCTCGCCAACCTGTCGATCCACGATGGCTCGCTATTCCCCACCAGTATCGGCGCCAACCCGCAGCTTTCGGTCTATGGCCTCTCGGCCAAGCTGGCCAGCGGCCTGGCCGAGCGGCTGGGCAAGGCGTGACAGCACCGGCCACGCGGCCGCGCACGCTACCCAATCTTGGCCGCCGGGTTTCGCTGCGCTACCATCCGATTCCCTTTCGGTCCCCTGCCAGGACGTCGCGATGAACCGAGTGTTGTATCCGGGCACTTTCGACCCTATCACCAAGGGTCACGGCGATCTGATCGAACGCGCCTCGCGCCTGTTCGATACCGTGATCATCGCCGTAGCCGCGAGCCCGAAGAAAAATCCGCTTTTCACCCTGGAAGAGCGTGTGGAATTGGCCCGCGAAGTCACCAAACACCTGCCGAACGTCGAAGTGGTGGGCTTTTCCACCCTGCTGGCGCATTTCGTCAAGGAGCAGAAGGCCAATGTCTTCCTGCGTGGCCTGCGCGCCGTGTCCGACTTCGAGTACGAATTCCAGCTGGCCAACATGAACCGGCAACTGGCACCGGACGTGGAAAGCATGTTCCTCACCCCGTCGGAAAAGTACTCCTTCATCTCCTCCACCCTGGTGCGCGAAATAGCCGCGCTGGGCGGCGACATCAGTAAGTTCGTCCACCCTGCTGTGGCTGAAGCGCTAGCCGAGCGCTTCAAACGCTGAGTACCTGCGATCTGCTGCGCGTCGGAATAGCGGCGAGATCGTAAATCTGGCCACAGGGGACGGCCCCGCCGCGATCGGCGCGTGCGTCGATCGCGGCAATCCGGCACAATTCCGCTAATTTCTGTACAAGGCCGCCGCTGCCTGGCGACGGCAGGAGTTGTTCCCATGTCCCTCAAGATCACCGACGACTGCATCAACTGCGACGTCTGCGAACCCGAGTGCCCGAACGGCGCGATTTCCCAAGGCGAGGAGATCTACGTGATCGACCCGAACCTGTGCACTGAATGCGTTGGCCACTACGACGAACCCCAGTGCCAGCAGGTCTGCCCCGTCGATTGCATCCCCCTCGACGAAACCCATGTCGAAAGCAAGGATGAGCTGATGCAGAAATACCTGAAGCTCACCGGCAAAGCCTGACCCATGGGCCGCCCGCTACGCGGCTCCTACCGTGGCGCGCTACTCGCGACGCTGCTCCTGCTCGCGGGCATCACCCACGCCGCTGAGCCAGGCCGCGCGGCAGTCGCCACCCCCCATCCGTCAGCCACGGTGGCTGGCCTGGAAACCCTGGCCCAGGGCGGCAACGCCTTCGACGCCGCGGTGGCCATCAGCGCCGCCCTGGCAGTGGCCGAGCCCTATGGCTCTGGCCTGGGCGGCGGCGGTTTCTTCCTGCTTCGCCAAGGCGGCGACAAGCCGGTCTACCGCTTCCTCGACGCCCGCGAGCGTGCGCCCCTGGCGGCCCACCCACAGCTCTACGTGCGTGACGGCAAGGTCGACCCGGCACTGTCCCTGGATGGTGCCCTGGCCGCCGCCATCCCCGGCCTGCCAGCTGCCCTGGCGGATCTCGCCAGCCGCTATGGCCGCCTGCCGCTGGCCGACAGCCTGACCCCGGCCATCCGCCTGGCTCGCGATGGCATCTCGGTGGATCGCATCTACCGTGAACGCGCCTCCTGGCGCTTGTCGTCCATGCGCGACGACCGTGAAACGGCGCGCCTGTTCCTCGACCACAAAGGCGAGATTCCGGAAGAGTTCAGCCTGTTGCGCCAGCCTGAACTGGCCAACACCCTCGAACGCATTGCCCGCTACGGCAAGTCCGGCTTCTACAGCGGTCCCACCGCCGAGAAACTGGTACAGGGCGTGAACACCGCCGGCGGTATCTGGAGTCTGCGCGACCTGGCCGAGTACCGCACCGTCGAGCGCCAGCCCATCCGCTTCCGGCTGGCCGAGGGGCGCGAGCTGATCAGCGCGCCACCGCCTTCGGCAGGCGGCATAGCCCTGGCCCAGAGCCTGGCCATGCTGCAGGAACTGCCCTGGCGCGAGGCCGACCGCGTGCAGCGCACCCATTACGTTGTCGAGGCCCTGCGCCGCGCCTACCGCGACCGCGGCCTGCTGGGCGACCCGGACTTCGTTGCCGTACCGCAGGCCAGGCTGCTCGATGCCGGTTACCTGAAGAACCTCGCCGCCGGCATTGATGCCCGCCGCGCAACGCCCAGCAGCAGCCTGCCGCCATCACCGCCATGGCGCGAGGGCGACCACACCACGCACTTCGCCGTGATCGACAAGCATGGCAACGCAGTGGCCGCCACGCTGTCGATCAACCTGCCGTTCGGCGCCGCCTTCACTGTGCCCGGCACCGGCGTGCTGCTGAACGACGAGATGGACGACTTCGCCGCCAACCCGACCGGCGCCAACGCTTACGGCCTGGCCGCCAGCCAGGCCAACGCGGTGGGGGCGGGCAAGCGCCCGCTGTCCTCCATGAGCCCCACCTTCATCGAGAGCGAGCAGGAGTTCGCGGCTTTCGGTACGCCGGGCGGCAGCCGGATTCCCAGCATGGTGCTGCTCTCGGTACTGGAGTATCTGGATGGCCAGCCGGTGAGCCGCTGGCCCGCAGTCGCGCGCTATCACCACCAGTACCTGCCGGACCAGATCGAGCACGAGCCGGGTGCCTTCAGCAGCAGCGAAAGCGCTGACCTGCGCGCCCGGGGTTACAGCCTCAAGCCCCTGGAACGCAACTACGGCAACCAGCAGGTGCTGTACTGGAACAAGGCCAAGGGCAGCCTAAAAGCCGCCAGCGACCCGCGCGGCCTGGGCCTGTCCGAAGTGCTCGAAGTCGAGAAGGTCAATCGCGAATGAATTCGCTCCCACAATAGGCCAACCTACCGGCCACTCCCACGGTGGTGGATGGAAAAGCGCCATCCACCCTACGCCGCTACAGATCATGCGGGTGGGGTGTGCCGTGCGCACCAAGTACCCCGCGCGGAGAGCGGTGCGCACACACAGCGCACCCTACGGGAGATCTCTTCTCTCGCTAAAGGACGATCAGCGATTCGTCGTCCTGCTCCAGCCGCCGCAATTCGCGGAACAGCAACTGCCCTTCGCCCAGCATCAGGACGTTGCGCAGGCTCTGGAAAATGCGGCTGGCGTAGCCCAGGTCGTTCATCAGCGAACTGGTCTGAAGGCCGTCCAGGTCGCCGCTGCGCACGGCATTGAACAGGCGCGAGCGGAAGGCGCTATCGAAGGCCGCGGCTTTCCCGTCCAACCCGCTCAGGCGCTCGTTCCAGGGCTCTTCCGGCAGGTCGGAGCGGCCCAGCTCACGCAGCTCGTGGAGCATCGACAGCAGATGGCGGCGCAAGTCCACGTAGGCGTCGCGGATCGGCGACGGGTCCTGGTCCAGGAAGCGACCGAGATTCTTCTGCAGGTGCTTGGCATCCTTCACCGCGTCCACCAGTTGCAGCGCAGCCAATTGGCTGCTGACCCAGAATTGCTGGTGGGCCTCATCCAGCGGCAGGTCCAGGCGCCCCATGAAGCTGAGCAAATCGCCATACACGCCCTTGATATGCCGCTGGTATAGCGCCTCGGCATCCAGCTGATGACGCTCCGGCCGCGCCCGCAGCAGACGCTCGTCGGCCTGGGCCCTGGCGAGTTGGTCCACCGGCAGGTAGAGCGCGTGACAGATCACCTCCAGGCTCAGGCGGCCGAGGTGGCGCAACTCACGCACCACCGCGCTGGCGGCGGCGTCCACCGAATCCAGGGCACGCTCGTTGAGGTAGCGCGCCTGGGTACGCGGCGGAACCTCAGGCCCGGCCACCAGTTCGGTGATCAGCACCTGAGGCTCCTCGCGCTCCGGCAACCACCGCACCAGCCACTGGGCGAGATGCGACTGCAACGGCCAGAACAACAGCACGCCCATGGCGTTGATCAGGCTGTGGAACATCGCCAGCTGGATCAGTGGGTTCTCGCCCAGGCCGGTGAGTGCAGCGATCCGGTCCACCAGCCAGCTCAACGGCTCGAGCAGGATGAACGCCAGGGTGCAGGTGACCACGTTGAACAGCACATGGGCCAAAGCCAGACGCTGGCCGCTGCGATTGCCGCCAAGCGAACCGACAAAGGCGGTGGTGACGCTGCTGCCGACGTTGGAGCCGATGGCGATGGCGAAGCCCTGGGCCAGGTCCAGCTGGCCGCCGGCCAGGGCCGCGAGGGTCAGCATCAGGGTCGCGTGGCTGGACTGCAGCACCACCGTCACCAGCAGGCCGATCAGGGCGAACAGCAGGCTGCCAGCCAGCCCGTCAGCCTGATACGCGGTGAGATCGAGACCATCACCGAAGCTGGAGAAGCCTTCCTTGATCTGATCGATGCCGAAGAAGATGAAGGCGATGCCAAGGACGATGCGCCCCGCCGCCTTGCTCCTTTCGCCAAGGAACCCGCCAAGCACCCCGAACACCAGCAGCGGCAGGGCCAGCGGGCTCAGGCTGAGGTTCTGCCCTGCCATAGCCAGCAGCCAGATGCCGCTGGTGGCGCCCAGGTTGGCACCAAACAGGATGGCGATGCCACCGGCCAGCTGGATCAGTCCGGCGCTGATGAACGCGATGGTGAGCAGCGACACCAGGGTGCTGGACTGCAACAACAGCGTGCCGCAGATACCAAACATCAGGCCCTTGAACGACGTGGCGGTACTGCGTGCCAGCAACTCTTCCAGCTTGCCGCCGGCCAGCTGGCGCAACCCCTCCTCCAGGCACTGCATGCCGAACAGGAAGAGCGCGAGGCCCGCGCACAACTCCAGCCAGCCGGCACTGAACCAGAAACTGCAAGCCAGCCCGACGGCGGCCAGGACGAGCAGGACGATGCGGGTGTAAGGCTTCACAGGCGGTATTCCTTCACCAGGGAAGGTCCAGCTAATACCCGAAGCGATGGCCGCCCGGCAACCCGCACGGTGCCCGGAAACGCCGACGGCCCCGAATAGGGGCCGTCGCGCTGGAACCGGAGGAAGGACTCAGTCGTGCTTGTAGCCACTGATGGTGCAGCCCAGGCAGCGCACGAAGGTTTCCTTGGCGGGCACGACCACCAGTTCCTGGGCAGCCTCACCGACATTCCCGCCCAGGGCGGAGAACGGCAAGCTGATGATGAACAGGCCAGTACCGATAATGGTGGCGCCCAGCAGCAGCGGCCGGGCAATGATGATATCCCCGGCCATGCGGTAGCCGCTGGGGGCGTCAGCGGTGTACATGGGGTCGCCGCTGGCATTCTCCTGCACCACTTCCGCGTGGGCCGGCAGCGCCAGCAGGCCAGTGGTCAGCGCCAGGACAGCAGCGGTTGTGCGAAACAGGTTCATGCGAGCGATCCTTCAGCTATGAATGTGCGAAAACTATATCAGCGCGGGGTGGATTGGCGGCGTGACGGCCTTCAATCGCCATTGAAAGCGTAGTCGGTTTTTTCGGCACGCAGGGCCGGTAGAAGGCCAGCAACTGGCGCAGGTCGGCCTGCCCATCGCCCGCCCATGGAACAGGTCTTCTTTCTTGTCGTTATGGGGTGAAAGGGGCACAGGCGCCGAGCCTGGCGGCCCGGCACGAGATCAGCGCTGGCAGCGCGGACAATAGACGCTGGCGCGCTGGCCCAGGCGGACCTCCCGCAAGGTCGAGCCGCAGTGCTTGCAGAACTCCCCGCCACGGCCGTAGACGAACAGTTCCTGCTGGAAGTAGCCCGGCTTGCCGTCGCCACCGACGAAGTCGCGCAGGGTGGTGCCGCCGCATTCGATGGCCTGGGCGAGGATGCGCTTGATCTCCATGGCCAGGGCCAGGTAGCGCGCCCGCGAGATCGAACCCGCCTCGCGGCGCGGATCGATGCCAGCGGCGAACAGCGCCTCGCTGGCGTAGATGTTGCCGACGCCCACCACCACGGCGTTATCCATGATGAACGGCTTGACCGCCATGCTGCGCCCACGGGACAACTGGAACAGGCGCTCACCGTCGAACAGGTCGGTCAGCGGCTCCGGGCCCAGGTGGCGCAGCAGCTCGTGATTCAGCGGGTCATCGCTCCAGAGCAGCGCGCCGAAGCGGCGCGGGTCGGTGTAGCGCAGGGCCAGTCCCGACTCCAGCTCGATATCCACATGCTCGTGCTTGGCCGCGGCCAGGTCAGCTTCCACCAGACGCAGGCTACCGGACATGCCGAGGTGGCTGATCAGGGTGCCGGCCTCGGCCCCCAGCAGCAGGTACTTGGCCCGGCGCTCCACATGCAGGATGCGCTGGCCGGACAGGCGCACATCCAGGTCCTCGGGGATTGGCCAGCGCAGGCGCCGTTCACGCACGATCACCCGGCTGACGCGTTGGCCTTCGAGGAAGGGCGCGATGCCGCGGCGGGTGGTTTCGACTTCAGGCAATTCGGGCATCGGTATCTCGGTACTCAGCTCACGCCAAGCTCGCGAATGCTTTCCTTGAGGTTCTCGAAGTCGTACTCCGAGAGGCCCACATAGTCCAGCACCTGGCTACGAATGCTCTGCCACTCGTAGTCTTCGGCCTGGTTGCCCAGTACCAGATGCGAGGCGCAGACATGCTCGGCCATCTTGAGGATCGCCAGCAGCGTCTTGAGCTGGGCATCGCGGCCGGAATCGTCGGTAAAGATGGACAGGGCGTTGTGATGGTTGGCGATGGCCTCGCACAGATGCTCCGGCAGGCGCCAGGAGCGTGCGGTGAAGTAACCGACCACGGCGTGGTTGGTGTTCAGCAGGCGGTTCTCGGTGTCGACCACGCGACGCTCGGGCCCGGCGCTGGCGTAGGCCTCTTCCAGCACCATCATGTAGTCCGGGAAGCGCTTGAGCATCAACGGGATGCCGCAATTGTGGAACAGCCCCAGGGCATAGGCCTCGTCGGCGGACTGGTAGCCGATGCGCTTGGCCAGGGTCAGGCAGGTCATGGCCACGTCCTGGGCGGTGTCCCAGAAGCGGTTCAGGGTGACGATGGTTTCATCGCTCATCTCACCCTTGATCGACTGCGCGTTGATCAGGTTGATCACGGTATTGCAGCCCAGCAGGTTGACCGCCTGCTGGATCGAGGCAATGCGATTGGTCAGGCCGAAGAAAGGCGAATTGACGATTTTCAACAGCGCGCCCGACAGGCCCGGGTCCTGGCTGATGAGGCGAGCGATGGACTTGAGGTCCGGGGACGGCATGACCTGCTCCATTTGCAGGTCGACCATGATTTGCGGTTGCGGCGGCACACTGATGCCTTGCAGGACCTGACGAATCTGATCTGCGGAAAGTTCTTGAGCCATGGGAAATAAGGGAAAAGTCTGACCGAGGCGACAGTCTACCCGGTTGCATCCGCCAGTTGCGCAGGATTTCCAGCGATTTTCCAACCACCGTGCCAAGTCGCCGCAAGCGCCGCCGGGCGGCCCCCGGAGTGGGTGCCGGCTAGGGTATAATCCCCGCCTTTTTTCCGGAGAGTGACACATGTCCCTGCCCAGCCTGCGCCTCAAAGCCAACGCCGATCGACGCCTGCGCGCCGGCCACCTGTGGGTCTACAGCAACGAGGTGGACGTGGTCGCCACCCCGCTGAACCTCTTCCAGCCGGGCGATCAGGCCATTCTCGAAGCGGCCGGCGGCAAGCCGCTGGGCGTGGTCGCGCTCTCTCCGAACAACCTGATCTGCGCCCGCCTGGTGTCCCGTGACACCAAGCACACCCTCGACAAGTCCCTCCTGGTGCATCGCATCAATGTCGCCCTGAGTTTGCGCGAGCGTCTCTTCGACAAGCCCTTCTACCGCCTGGTCTACGGTGACTCCGACCTGCTGCCAGGCCTGGTGGTGGATCGCTTCGGCGATCACTTGGTGGTGCAGCTCGCCTCCGCCGCCATGGAGCGCAACAAGGACGCCGTGCTCGACGCCCTGGTACAGGTGCTGAAACCGCGCGGCGTGCTCTGGAAGAACGACTCCAGCGCCCGCGAGGCCGAAGGCCTGGAGCGTTACGTGGACACCGCCTTCGGCGTAGTGCCCGAGTGGGTCGCCCTGGAAGAGAACGGCGTGAAGTTCGAAGCCCCGGTGATGGAAGGGCAGAAGACCGGCTGGTTCTACGACCACCGCATGAACCGCGCGCGCCTGGCGCCCTATGTGAAGGGCAAGCGCGTACTCGACCTGTTCAGCTACATCGGTGGCTGGGGCGTGCAGGCTGCGGCCTTCGGCGCGACCGAGGTGTTCTGCGTCGACGCATCCGGCTTCGCCCTCGACGGCGTGGAGCGCAATGCTACCCTCAACGGCGTTGCCGAGCAGGTCACCTGCGTCGAAGGTGACGTGTTCGAGGCCCTGAAGGAGCTGAAAGCCGCCGAAGAGCGCTTCGACGTGGTCGTCGCCGACCCGCCGGCCTTCATCAAGCGCAAGAAGGACCTGAAGAACGGTGAGGCCGCCTACCGCCGCCTCAACGAGCAGGCCATGCGCCTGTTGAACAAGGACGGCATCCTGGTCAGCGCCTCCTGCTCCATGCACCTGCCGGAAGACGACCTGCAAAACATCCTGCTCGGCAGCGCCCGCCACTTGGACCGCAACATCCAGCTGCTGGAGCGCGGCGGCCAGGGCCCGGACCACCCGGTGCATCCGGCCATTGCCGAGACCCGCTACATCAAGAGCCTGACCTGCCGCCTGCTGCCCAACGCCTGACGGCAGGTTCGCCGGGCCTCTGCGAGAGACTCCAGGTCAACGCCGCAGCTCTCGTAGGATGGATGGCGCTTTTCCACCCACCAGCGACGCTATGCCGAGCCTCGAATGGTGGACCGGTGAAGCGTGGTCCACCCTTGGCTGAAGCCCATTCTTGGGCGTCGGGTCCCGTATGCGAATTCATTCGCGAATGAATTCGCTCCCACAGATCAATGCAGGATCTGCGCGAGGAAAGCCCTGGCCCGCTCGCTTTTCGGCGCGCTGAAGAAGGTTTCCGGCGGGCTGTCTTCGACGATCCGTCCGCCCTCGAGGAACAGCACCCGTTCCGCCACCTGCCGTGCGAATCCCATCTCGTGGGTCACGCAGAGCATGGTCATGCCGCTGCCGGCCAGCTTCACCATCACGTCCAGCACCTCGCCGACCATCTCCGGGTCCAGCGCCGAGGTTGGCTCGTCGAACAGCATGATCTTCGGCTCCATGCACAGCGCGCGGGCGATGGCCACGCGCTGCTGCTGGCCACCGGAGAGTTGGCTCGGGTACTTGTGCGCATGGCTCTCGATGCCCACCTTGCGCAAGTACTCGCGGGCCCGCTCCTCGGCCTGGGCGCGGGACAGGCCGCGCACCGACATCGGTGCCAGGATGCAGTTGTCCAGCACGCTCATGTGCGGGAACAGGTTGAAGTGCTGGAACACCATGCCGACGTCGCGCAGCACCTCCGCACCCCGGCGTGGATCGGCCATCAGGTCGCAGCCGTTGACCTTGATGCGTCCGCCGCTGGCGCCCTCCAGGCGATTGATGCAGCGGATCAGGGTCGACTTGCCGGAGCCCGACGGCCCGCAGAGGACGATGCGCTCGCCCGGCCGCACCACCAGGTCGATGCCCTTGAGCACGGAGAAGTCCCCGTACTGCTTTTCCAGGCCCTCGAGCACCACCGCCGGGGCTGGCGGCACGGCACTGAGGTGGGGCGATTGGCTGGGTGTGGCTTTCATGCTCGATAACATCTTGTTGTCCTCTTTGTTGCGTATCGGCAAGTCGGTGTTCCCCGAGGCGTTCAGCGGAAACGCTGGGCGCTGTAGGGAGTCGGGTCGGTGAAGGGTTGGGCGCCGGTCATCAGCTCCGCCAGCAGGCGGCCGCTGACCGGCCCCAGGGTCAGGCCGTGGTGGGCATGACCGAAGTTGAACCAGAGGCCCGGATGCTGCGGCGCAGCGCCGATCACCGGGCGCATGTCCGGCAGGCAGGGACGGCGGCCCAGCCAGGGTTCGGCGTCCAGGCGACGTCCGAGGGGGAACAGCTCGCGGGCCAGGCGTTCGGCACGGCGCAGCTGGATCTCGTTGGCCGGATCGTCCGGGTGGGCGAACTCGATGCCGGTGGTCAGGCGGATGCCGCGCGCCATGGGCGCCAGCACGTAGCCGCTCTGGGCGTCGCAGACCGAGTGGCAGAGCTCGGCGCCTTCGGCTGCCGCGTAGTGCATGTGGTAGCCGCGCTTGAGCGCCAGCGGGATGCGGTAGCCCAGGTCACGGAACAGCGCGCCCGATTGCGGCCCCAGCGCCACCACCGCCTCGCGAGCCTGCAGTTCACGGCCAGCGGCGCACACGCTCCAGCCACCGGCCTGCTGACGCAGGGTCGCGGCATCGCCCTGCAGCACGCGGCCGCCACGCCGCACGAAGAGTTCGGCGTAGCCGCGCACCAGGGCGCCGGGGTCAAGCACCGTCTTCGGGTCATGCCAGTGGATGCCACCGGCGGCGACCGAACCCAGGTGCGGCTCGCGCTGGCGCAGGGTGGCGCCGTCCATCACATCGAAACGCAGGCCGAAGCGGTCGAGCGCACGGGCCTCGGCAGCCGCCTGATCAAGGGCCGCGCGACTGCGGTAGACGTCCAACCAGCCCTGCGCGCGGATCAGGTGGCCAAGACCAGCCTCCGCCACCAGTTGGTCGTGCTCCTCCACGCAGCGCTCCACCAGCGGCAGCATGGCGCGCGAGGCCTCTTCCAGTCGGCGGGCCGCGGAATGGTGCCAGTAGGACGCCAGCCAGGGCGCGAGCTTGGGCAGGTAGCTCGGGCTGTAGCGTACGTCCGGCTGCTGGTTCAGGCCGTAGCGCAGCAGCGCCGCGAAATTCCGCGGGAAGGCGTAGGGCACCACGCTGGAACGCTCGATCAGGCCGGCGTTGCCGTGGCTGGTGCCGGAGCCCGGCTCGGCACGGTCCACCAGGCACACGTCACGGCCGCGCGCCTGGAGGTGAAGGGCAGTGGAGACGCCGACGATGCCGGCGCCCAGGACAAGGATGTCGCAGTCCATGGAAGGATCCTTCGAAAGGCACTCTGACGGTGCTTGGATTGGGGGTGATCTAGTGCAGGTGACGACCCAGGCGCCCCTCGGCCAGCAGCAGGCCACGACGGATAAGCTCCACCAGCACCAGGTAGAGGACCGCCGCCCAGAGGTAGAGCTGGAAGTCGAAGGTGCGGGAGAAACCGGCCTTGGCCACGCCCATCAGGTCGTGGATGGTCACCAGGGAGGCGATGGCGCTGGCCTTGATCATCAGGATCAGCTCGTTGCCCAGCGGCGCGATGGCCACCAGCAGCGACTGCGGCAACACCACCTTGAAGAAGGTCGTGGTGCGCGACAGGCCCAGCGCCGAGGCGGCTTCGTACTGGCCGGGAGCGATGGCCAGCAGGCTGCCACGGAAGATCTCCGCCTGGTAGGCGGCCGTGTTCAGGGTGAAGGCCAGCAACGCGCAGTACCAGGCATCGCGGAAGAACCACCAGAGGCCGACGTCCTGCCAGAACTCGCGGAAGGAACCGACGCCGTAGTAGAGCAGGAACAGCTGCGCCAGCAACGGCGAACCGCGGAACAGGTAGATGTAGCCCCCACTGAAGCCGCGCAACAGGCGGTTGCCGGAGTTGCGTGCCAGTGCCAGTAGCAGGCCCAGCAGCAGGCCGAGACTGAAGGAGATGGCCACCAGTTTGGCGGTCACCAGCAGGCCGTCGAGCAGGCGCAGGCCGTAGCGCTCGAACAGCTCGGGATCGACGAAGAAATGCAGGAACTCGCTCATGCGCGCTGACTCCGGTAGCCGAGGCTGTAGCGCTTCTCGGCATAGCTGAAGACACGGCCGGAAAGGGCGGAGAAGAACAGGTAGATCAGGCAGGCGCAGCCATAGAACAGCATCGGTTCCTTGGTCGCGCTGACCGCCAGGTTGGTCTGGCGCATCACGTCCACCAGGGAGATGGTGGACACCAGCGAGGTGTCCTTGAGCAGGCTCAGCCAGTTGTTCGACAGGCCCGGCAACGCGACCCGGGTCAGCTGCGGCAGGATCACCTTGAAGAAAGCCGTGGCGCGCGACAGGCCAAGCACCTGGGCTGCCTCGTACTGCCCCTTGCCGATCACCTTGAAGGCGCCCAGCCAGACCTGGCTGGAGAAGGCGGCGAAAACCAGGCTGAAGGCGACCATCGCGGCGAGGAAGGCGTTGATGGTGACTTCGGTGGTGTGGCCGAAATGCGCCAGCAGCTTCTGCACGCCGATCTGGCAACCGTAGTAGACGATCAGCAACGTCAGCAGCTCCGGCAGGCCACGGAACACGGTGGCGAAGGCCGAAGCCAGGGCGCGGCGGGTGCCATGCCGGGAACGGGCGCCGAGCGCCACCACCAGGCCCAGCGACAACCCCAGCGGCAGGCAGGCCAGCGCCAGGGACAGGGTGACCAGGGCGCCGGCCAACAGGGCCATGCCCCAGCCGCCCTCGCCCAGGGAAAGAAGAGCCAACTGCTCGAACATGATTCAGGCCTCGCATCGGGGTGCCCGGCGGACGCCGGGCACGCGGCGATCGATCAGTAGATGTCGAAGGGGAAGTAGCGGCTGGCGATCTGCTGGTAGGTGCCGTCCTTGATGATCTCGGCCAGGGCCTTGTTCAGGCGCTCGCGCAGGGCGTTGTCTTCCTGGCGCACGGCGATGGCGACCTCGTCGTCGGTGCCCTGGATGTCACCGAGCAGGGTGCAGCAGTCCTTACCGTCCTTGGCCAGCCAGTCGAGCAGCGGGAACTTGTCGTGGACCAGTGCATCGAGACGGCCGGTGTTGAGATCGGCGTTGGCTTCGTCCTGGGACGGGTAGAGCTTCACCTCGGCCCCGGCGGCACCGTAGATGTCCTCGGCGTACATGCCCTGAGTGGTGGAGGACTGGGCACCGACCACCCGGCCCTTGAGGCTTTCCGGTTGGGTGTCCTTCAGCTCTGACCCCCTGGCCACGGCCACCGCCAGCTTGGTGCGGTAGTAGCGGTCGGTGAAGGACACCTTCTTCTGGCGCTCCTCGGTAATCACCATGGAAGCGACCACCGCGTCGTACTTCTTCGCCAGCAGCGCCGGGATGATGCCGTCCCAGTCCTGGGCCACCAGCTGGCACTCCACCTGCATCTTCGCGCACAGGGCATTGGCGATGTCGACGTCGAAGCCGTGCAGCTGGTTGTTCGAATCCACGTAGTTGAAGGGCGGATAGGCGCCCTCGGTGGCGATGCGCAGGGTTTCGGCCTGGGCGGTCGCGACGACGCCGCAGAGAGCCAGGGATGCCAGTGCCAGACGGGTGAGTCGTTTCATCGGTGCTGCCTCTTATTAGGGTTGTTCTAGCGGGGTGAACCGGGTGAGGAGGTGTAGCCAACAAACTCGTTGTGCAGGGCGGCGACGGACTCCAGGCGCTGTTCGACATCGGGGCCGAGGCACTTGAACACGTCGTTGAGCAACAGGTTGACCAGGCTGAGCATGGGGCCGGTGGACTCCCAGAACAGGTTGAGGTCCGTCGGCACGCGGAAGACCTCGTCCGCGTTCTGCTCGGCCCAGTCGCAGTAATCGTCGGTGACCAGGGTCACCGGGATGCCCGCCTCGCGCGCATGGCGGCAGAGGGTCAGGGCATGGCGCGAATAGCGCCGCGCCTCGAAGACCACCAGCGCCGCCTGGCCCGGAGCGGACAGCAGCACGTCGCCGAAGTAGCCGGAGGCGCCGTCCACCAGGTGCACGCCATCGCGCAGGTACTGCAGCAGGTGGACGAAGGACAGGGAGATGCCGCGTTCGGTCTGGAAGCCGGCCGCATAGACACGCGGAATGCTCGCCAGACGCTCGCACACGGTGCGCCACTGGGGCGTGCGGCTGTGCTCGTAGACCCGCACCAGGGCGGCCATCTCGCGCTGCAGGCCGACCGACAGGGCGTCCTCGCCTGCCACGTCCTGCTGGCGGAACTCCTTCAGGCGGTCGCCGATCAGCCAGGGGCTGTCACCCAGGTCGTCCTTGAGGTCGGCCTTCAGCGCCTTGAAATGGGCGTAGCCGAGGGCACGGCAAAAACGGCCAACCGTAGATTCACTGATGCCGAGCTTCTCGGCGACGGCGGCGGAGGTCTCGAACGGCAGGTCCTGCAGGTTGGCCAGCATGTAGTTGGCGATCGCCCGCGACGACGCGGTGCGGGCGGACAGACTGACTTCCAGGCGTTCTTTCAGGGACTGATTCATGAGGACCTCCGGTTGCGAGAAAAATGATTGTTTTCTGTCATCAAGTCAACATTTGACAGATAACTTGCAATTCTTATGATGCGAGACCACTGACCACCCACAAGAGCACCGCCATGCAGAACGCCTCCAGCGACACGGTCCACCTGTCCTTCACCGAGCTGCGCGATTTGCTTGCGCGCATCTTCGAGCGTCATGGCACCTCGGCGAAGACCGCCGTCATCCTCGCCGAGAACTGCGCCTCGGCCCAGCGCGACGGCTCGGACAGCCACGGGGTGTTCCGCATCCCCGGCTACCTGTCATCGCTTGCCAGCGGCTGGGTCAATGGCCAGGCCGAACCCGTGGTGGAAGATGTCGGCCCCTCCTTCGTGCGCGTGGACGCCGCTGGCGGCTTCGCCCAGCCGGCCCTGGAAGCGGCCCGCAGCCTGGTAATGGAGAAGGTGCGGACGAGCGGCATGGCGCTGCTGGCGATCCGCAACTCCCACCACTTCGCCGCGCTCTGGCCCGACGTCGAGCCCTTCGCCCGCGAAGGCCTGGTGGCCCTCAGCTTCGTCAACAGCATGACCTGCGTGGTGCCCCACGGCGGCCACCGCGCACTGTTCGGCACCAACCCCATCGCCTTCGCCGCGCCACGCAGCAACGGCCAGCCACTGGTGTTCGACCTGGCCACCAGCGCCATCGCCCACGGCGACGTGCAGATCGCCGCGCGCGAGGGCCATACCCTGCCGGAGGGCTACGGCGTGGATGCCCAGGGCCAGCCCACCCGCGACCCCAAGGCCGTCCTCGAGGGCGGCGCCCTGCTCTCCTTTGGCGGCTACAAGGGCTCGGCGCTGTCGATGATGGTGGAGCTGCTGGCTGCGGCGCTGACCGGCGGCCACTTCTCCTTCGAGTTCGACTGGTCCGGCCACCCCGGTGCGCAAACACCCTGGACCGGCCAGTTGCTGATTCTCATCAACCCCGACCGCGGCGCCACTCGTCCCTTTGCCGAACGTTGCGAAGCCCTGATCACGCGCATGGTGGAAGCCGGCCAGGAACGCCAGCCCGGAGACCGGCGTTATCGCCAGCGCGAACGCGCCGAGAGTGAAGGGATCGCCCTCAGGGCCAGCGAGCTGGAACGCCTGCGCACCCTCGCCAGCCGCTGAGCGGCGGGCGCCCGCGCCTTTCCAGTGCCGAGCGGCCGGGGTTAGAATCGGGCATCCCTCGCCAGTTACCCTTCGGCAGGCCGAACGAGCCCCCTGCCGGGCACGCGGAGACCCCGCTACCCCGGCAACGCGGCAGGCGCATCCATCAGCGCGCCTGCACGCGCCCCGGGCTCCATACGCACAAGACTCCTACCAGCGAGTCGTGCAGGACTCGCAACCGTATTAGCCGCAGGAACCCCCATGCCCGACTATCGCTCGAAAACCTCCACCCACGGCCGCAACATGGCCGGCGCCCGCGCCCTCTGGCGCGCCACCGGGATGAAGGACGAAGACTTCAAGAAACCGATCATCGCCATCGCCAACTCCTTCACCCAGTTCGTGCCCGGTCACGTGCACCTGAAGGACCTGGGGCAACTGGTGGCCCGCGAGATCGAGAAGCACGGCGGCGTGGCGAAGGAATTCAACACCATCGCCGTCGACGACGGCATCGCCATGGGCCACGACGGCATGCTCTATTCCCTGCCGAGCCGCGAGATCATCGCCGACTCCGTGGAATACATGGTCAACGCCCACTGCGCCGACGCCATCGTCTGCATCTCCAACTGCGACAAGATCACCCCCGGCATGCTGATGGCCGCCCTGCGCCTGAACATCCCGGTGGTCTTCGTTTCCGGCGGCCCGATGGAAGCCGGCAAGACCAAGCTGGCCAGCCACGGCCTGGACCTGGTCGATGCCATGGTCGCCGCCGCCGATGAATCCTGCTCCGACGAGAAGGTCGCCGAGTACGAGCGCAGCGCCTGCCCCACCTGCGGTTCCTGCTCCGGCATGTTCACCGCCAACTCGATGAACTGCCTGACCGAGGCCCTCGGCCTGTCGCTGCCGGGCAACGGTTCCACACTGGCCACCCACGCCGACCGCGAGCAACTGTTCCTGCGCGCCGGCCGCCTGGCCGTCGAGCTCTGCCAGCGTTACTACGGCGAAGGCGATGACAGCGTGCTGCCGCGCAACATCGCCAACTTCAAGGCGTTCGAGAACGCCATGACCCTGGACATCGCCATGGGCGGTTCCACCAACACCATCCTGCACCTGCTGGCCGCGGCCCAGGAAGCGGAGATCGATTTCGACCTGCGCGACATCGATCGCCTGTCGCGCAAGGTGCCGCAGCTGTGCAAGGTGGCGCCGAACATCCAGAAGTACCACATGGAAGACGTGCACCGCGCCGGTGGCATCTTCAGCATCCTCGGCGAGCTGGCCCGTGGCGGCCTGCTGCACACCGACGTGGCCACCGTGCACAGCCCGAGCATGGCCGACGCCATCGCCCGGTGGGACATCACCCAGACCCGGGATGAAGCCGTCCACACCTTCTTCAAGGCAGGCCCGGCCGGCATCCCCACCCAGGTTGCATTCAGCCAGTCCACACGCTGGGACACCCTGGACGACGACCGCGCCGAAGGCTGCATCCGCAGCGTCGAGCACGCCTACTCCCAGGAAGGCGGCCTGGCTGTCCTGTACGGCAACATCGCCCTGGACGGCTGCGTGGTGAAGACCGCCGGCGTGGATGAGTCGATCCACGTGTTCGAAGGCACCGCGAAGATCTTCGAGAGCCAGGACGCCGCCGTGAAAGGCATCCTCGCCGACGAGGTCAAGGCCGGCGATGTGGTGATCATTCGCTACGAAGGCCCGAAAGGTGGCCCGGGCATGCAGGAAATGCTCTACCCGACCAGCTACCTGAAGTCCAAGGGACTGGGCAAACAGTGCGCCCTGCTCACCGACGGCCGTTTCTCCGGCGGCACCTCGGGCCTGTCCATCGGCCATGCTTCGCCGGAAGCCGCCGCCGGCGGCGCCATCGGCCTGGTGGAAGACGGCGACAGGATCCACATCGACATCCACAATCGCACCATCCAGCTACTGGTCAGCGATGAAGAGCTGTCGCACCGCCGTCACGCCCAGGACAAGAAGGGCTGGAAACCCGCCGCCCCGCGCGCGCGCAAGGTGACCACCGCCCTGAAGGCCTACGCCCTGCTGGCCACCAGCGCCGACAAGGGCGCGGTGCGCAACAAGGCGATGCTCGACCACTGATAGTCCCGGCAGTCCAGAAGCCCGGCCCTGCGCCGGGCTTTCCTTTTGTGGAAGCGAATTCATTGGCGAAAGGACTGCGCAGAAACCCCGTAGATACCGTCTTGTTTAGCCCCGGGCAAGGGCCAGTTGGGCATCGAATGGCTGGCCGGATTTCAGTACGCCATAGGCGATATGCAACAGCTTGCGCATGGCCGCGCAGACGATCTGCTTTCCGGCCTTACCGCGGGCGCGCAGGCGCTGTGCCAGGGCATTGATCGCGGGGTTGTGGGTCATCGAGGTGATCGCCGGCATGTACAGGCCCGCGCGTAGCCGCGCTGAGCCCACACGGGAAATGCGTACGTGCCCTTTATGCTTACCCGAATCCTGTAGCTTCGGATTCAGCCCGGCAAAGGCAGTGATCGCTCGCGCGCTCTCGAACTGCAGCGGATCACCCAGTTCCGCCAGGAGCAGGGCGGCAGTCTGCTCGCCGATACCATCGATGCTGGTCAGCAGATCGCGTTTACCCCGCAGGTCTGGATCATCATCGATATGGTCGCGGATGGTTTTCAGGGTCTCGGCAATCTGCTCTTCGACACGCTGCAGCACTGAGTGAATCGACTCTTGCACGCTGGCATCGGCCACCCCCAGACGATTGCGCTCCATCTGCTCGATCTCCTTGAGATCCTGCAGGCGCCGCACCAGGGCACGCAGACGGCGGATCGCGGCAGGCTCGGGTTGCCAGGCGCGCAGCTCATCTTGATGGTGCTCGCCGTAGCTGGCAATCAGCTTGGCGTCGACCTGATCCGTCTTGACCCGTTGCAACTGGCTTCGCGCGTAATAGGCAATCTGCGCAGGATTCATCACGCAAATCCGGTAGCCCAGCGCGTAAAAGTGCTCAGCCAGCGCCTCGTGGTAGGTACCCGTCGCCTCCATCACGATCCAGGCCCCAGGTTCGCTGTGCTTGTTCAACCACTCCTGCAACACCTGAAAGCCCTCTGCGGCGTTGATCAGCTTGGCCTTGCTGCGGTACTTGCCGTTGGCCTGCAGGGTGGCGATATCGAAACTGTGCTTGGCAATGTCAATGCCGACGATGCTGGACATGCAACCTCCTCAATCCATCCAGAGTGATCATCACTGCACCCGGCCCGGCCTTGTGAATGCGAGCTCTCACTTGAAGTGGGCTCTAGATACCGTTCGAGCTATCTGAGTGAGTGTGGAGGGCCAGGGCACTATCTACGGGTCGGGCTCGAGGCCTAAGGGTGGACACGGCTTCCTGGCTCTCCCCCGATGATCAGTCGGGGACTATCACCCCTTGAGAGGGTGGTAGTCGAGATACAAGGTTGGCGCAGAGCGAAGCGAAGCCCAACAGGACCAGGCACCCGACCGCACAGCCGGCACCCTCACCAAACCTGACCACTCAGGTAGAATCGCCGCTTTTTTGCGGTCGATTCCCATGACTTCACTGGAAAAGCCCCCCGTCCTTGAGGCTCGTAGCGAGCTGCTCTACGGCCTTGAAGACAAGCCACGCCCGCTGGCGGCCATGCTCGCAGCACTGCAGCACCTGCTGGCCATCATCGTCCCCATCGTCACGCCCGGCCTGCTGATCTGCCAGGCACTGGGCGTATCCGCCCGTGACACCAACCTGATCGTGTCGATGTCCCTGGTCGTTTCCGGCATCGCCACCTTCGTGCAATGCAAACGCTTCGGACCCTTTGGCGCGGGGCTGCTGATCGTCCAGGGCACCAGCTTCAACTTCGTCGGCCCGCTGATCGCCGGCGGCGCCCTGATGGTCAAGCAGGGCACGCCGGTGGAAGCCGTGATGGCCGCCATCTTCGGTGTAGTGATGGCCGGTGCCGTCGTCGAGATGGGCATTTCCCGCGTACTGCCCTTCGTCAAACGGCTGATCAATCCCCTGGTGACTGGCATCGTGGTGCTGATGATCGGCCTGACCCTGATCAAGGTGGGCCTGATCAGCATGGGCGGTGGCTTTGGCGCCATGGCTAACGGCACCTTCGCCAACGGCGAGAACCTGCTGCTGTCCGGCACCGTGCTGGGGGTGATCCTGCTGCTCAACCGCATTCCGCTGGTGTGGATGCGCAGCTGCGCCATCGTCATCGCGCTGCTGGCGGGCTACGCCCTGGCCGCCTGGCTGGGTCGCCTCGACTTCAACGGCCTGCACGATGCGCCGCTGGTGCAGGTGCCGGTGCCACTGCACTTCGGCCTGGGCTTCTCCTGGTCGCTGTTCGTACCCATGCTGGTGATCTACCTGGTCACCTCGCTCGAAGCCATCGGCGACGTTACCGCCACCAGCAAGGTGTCGCACCAGCCGGTAGAAGGTCCGCTCTGGATGCAACGGATCAAGGGCGGCGTGCTGGTGAACGGCGCCAACTCCCTGCTGGCGGGCCTGTTCAACACCTTCCCCAGCTCAGTCTTCGCGCAAAACAACGGCGTGATTCAGCTGACCGGCATCGCCAGCCGCCATATCGGCCTGTCGATCGCCCTGATGCTGGTGCTGCTGGGCCTGTTCCCGGCGGTGGCTGGCGTGCTTCAGGCCATTCCCGAGCCAGTGCTGGGTGGTGGCGCCATGGTGATGTTCGGCGCAGTGGCCGCCTCCGGCATCAACATCCTCGCCGGAACCACCCTGGATCGCCGTGCGCTGCTGATCATCGCCGTGTCGCTGGCCCTCGGCCTGGGCGTGTCCCAGGTGCCGGAATTCCTCGCCCACATGCCGGCAGCCCTACGCAACATCCTCGAATCCGGTGTGGCCACCGGTGGCCTCTGCGCCCTGCTGCTGAACTGGTTCCTGCCGGAAACCCCGGCACAATCCCGCTAAGTGGCAGAATGGGCCTCATCTCCTGGTGAGGCCCACTCCATGCTCCCCCTTCGCATTGGCCTGATTTCCGATACCCACGGCCTCCTCCGCCCCCAGGCTCTCGCGGCGCTTGCGGGCTGCGACCACATCCTCCATGCCGGCGACATCGGCAAGCCTGAAATACTCGAAGCCCTGCGCCAACTGGCGCCGCTGACGGCCGTGCGCGGCAACAATGACACGCAAGACTGGGCGACGAAAATCCCCCATGACGCGTCGCTACAGTTGGGCGGCGTATCCCTCTATCTGGTGCACGATCAGGCCGACATCCCCGACGATCTCGCCGCGCGCGGTGTTGCTGTGGTGGTCACCGGCCACTCCCACAAGCCGCTGATCACCGAGCGCGCCGGGCTCCTGCACGTCAACCCGGGCAGCGCCGGGCCGCGACGGTTCAGGCTGCCGGTCTCGGTGGGGCTGCTGCGAATCGGTGAACGCCGGGTGGAAGCAGACCTGATCACACTGGCCATTGACCATTGAACGGCCCTCACGGACCATTCCCCATTTTCGTCCCGGATCGTCCCAATGAGCGTCCCCTCCCTGGCTATCGCAGCCCTGCCGGATGCTGGCCGTGCCGTCCTCTACGCACTGGCAACGAGCCATGCCGGCAGAGGCAAGAACAGTCTGCTCAAGCTGCTGCAGGTTCAGCGAGTCACTATGCCCGACGGCAGAGCCGCCAGTAACGAGAGCCTCTCCACCTTGCTCGATCTACTGGAACGCGCAGGCTGGGTCACACGGACAGTTACGACTAAGGGGTACAGCAACCAACTGGTGGAAGGGCAACGCCATCGCGTCCTGCTCCATCTGCATCAGCGGCGTGACGCCAGGTCCTGGCTTGAGGCATCGAGGAAACACCTTCAGCCGGCGAATTCCTGGCAAGGGATTTCCCCGGATGCCGCCCAGGAGGCCCTATGGCTGGAGTTGCTGGCGGGACGGCTCCCGGGGGTCGTCGATTCACTCCAGGTTCTGAGTCGCCATGTGCCGCTTACGCGCCTCCACGCCATTCACCCCATGTATCAGATGGCGGGCGATGCACAGGGACTGGAGCTATTCTCCCGTCTCGACGATGAGATGCGGTTGCTGCTGCTCGAGGACTACCTGGACCTGTGCAACCAGTACCTGATGCCCTGTCGCGCAGCCTACGAACTGGGCCTGGAGCACGCTCGATCCGTACCTCCGAATGAAGAAGGCGAGTTGCACTTCCAGCTCCTGCTCCAGGCGCTCTGGCGCGGAGACTGGCACAGCCTGGAAACCCTTGGCCGGCATGGTTACAGCCAGCTCCGGGATATTCTCACCAGCTTGCTGAAAGGCGATGTCGCCCGCACCCTGGAGCTGATCCAGAGCTGGATGAGCGGCCTGCGCAAGCAAACCGGCAAGCGCAAGATCGACCTGCCGCCCATCCTCAATGCGGTGTATGCCCTGGCCCTGATCGGCGGCTACCAGCCCACGCATCGCACGGCACTCAAGCAAGTCCTGTCGACGGGCATCAAGGCGGGCTACGGTCCCGCCTACCCCATTCTGGAAGGCTACTTCGAGCGGCTCCAGGGCCTCGCACCCCAGCAGCGGAGCCTGCATATTCCGACCCGACTCAACGGCCTTGACGGCCTGATGCTGGCACTCGTGCTGTACTGGCAGGACGCAGAACCCTCAAGAACAAAGGAATGGCGCAACGCCCTCAAGGACTATCGCCAGGTACTGGAGGACGACCATCTTGCCTGGCTCGCGGCGGAGTTCGACGCGCTGCTGGCTGCGCAGTTCAGCGAGCCGCGCCGGCTCGCGGATGTCCACCGGGAAGCCGGGCTGCGTCCGCTGCTGGAGCTCCAGCAGCGGCAGGAATCCTGGCAGCAGGCGCTGCAGGCTCTGAGCCAGCTCAAACCCAGATCCAGCGACAAGGCGACCCCGGCGAAGAGTGCGCGCCTGGCCTGGTTCATCAATCTGGACCGCTACATGACGCGCGTCGAACCCAGAGAGCAGAAGCTCGGCGCCAAGGGCCAGTGGAGCAAGGGACGGGTCGTTGCGCTGCAGCGCCTGGTCGCGGAAGGCGATGGCATGGACTTCCTCAATGAGCAGGACCGCCAGGCCATCCGCAAGATCCAGGTCTCCGCAAGCTACTACAACGACCGCTACGAACTGCCTACAGACCTGGCCCTGCCGGCACTGGTGGGCCATCCCGCGCTGTTCTGGATGGATAGGCCTGACATTCGCCTCGAACTGGTCGCCGGACAACACGGATTGCACCTGCTGGCCGAGGGCGAGCGTATCCACCTGCGACTCGCGCCCGACAACCTCGCTGGCAACAGCAATCTGGTGATCGAGAAAGAAACCCCGACCCGTGTGGTCGTCTACCCGATCAACCATGAGCTGAGGCAGATTGCTGCGATCATCGGCAACGGTCTGAGCATGCCGCTGTCAGCCAAAGCGCAGTTGATCGAAGCCATGGGCGCGATTGCTCCCCTGCTGCCGATCCATTCCGAGATCCCGGAACTGACCGCCCACCTCGAGACACTTCCAGCGGATACGCGGCTCTATGCCCACCTGCTACCTCTGGAGGCGGGGCTGCGCCTGCAATTGCTGGTGCGACCGCTGACCGAGGGTGGCTGGTTCGTTCCCGGCCAGGGCAGCCGCAACCTGCTCGGCGAGCGCGAAGGCAAGGCCGTACAGGTATGCCGCGACCTGGCGGCCGAACGCCAGTCACTCCAGCGTGTGCTGGACACCTGCCCCGGGCTGGCCCGTGCCGAAAGCGACGGTCGGGAATGGCAGCTGCAGCATCCCCAGGACGCCTTGCAGGCGCTCAGCGAGCTGAAGACCCTGGAGGGCGAGGCGCTGCAATGCGTCTGGCCGGAGGGCGAACGCATGCGCATCAAGGCCCACACCGGCCTGGGCCAACTGCGCCTGGGGCTGAAGCAGCGGGGTGATTGGTTCGTCCTGCAAGGAGGGATCGACCTGGACGACGGCAAGATCCTGCAACTGCGCCAATTGCTGGAACTGCTCAAGGCCTCTCCGGGGCGCTTCATCAACCTGGGCGACCGCGACTGGCTAGCCTTGGACGACCGCCTGCGCAGGCAACTGGAAGAGCTCGGCGGCCTGGCCGAGCGCGTGACCGACCGGGGCCTGCAGCTGAGCCCCTTGAACACCCCGCTGCTGGAAGCTCTGGCTGGCGAGGCCGGTGCCTTCGAGGCGGATCGGCATTGGCAGACGCACCTGGATCGGCTGACCTCGATGCGCCGTCATCAACCACAGGTGCCAAGGACGTTGCTGGCCCAACTGCGCGACTACCAGCAGGAAGGCTTCTGCTGGCTATCTCGTCTGGCGCACTGGGGCGTCGGCGCCTGCCTGGCCGACGACATGGGCCTGGGCAAGACGATCCAGATCCTGGCGCTGCTGCTCGAACGGGCGGCGCAAGGGCCGCAACTGGTCGTCGCGCCCACCTCGGTAACCCTCAACTGGCTAGCCGAGTGTGCCCGCTTCGCGCCCAGCCTCAGGCCACGCCTTTACCACGAAGCGCGCAGCCTGGAGGATCTGGGCCCCCTGGACCTGGTGATCGTCAGCTACGGCCTGCTACAGCAGGACAGCGAGGCCTTCGCCGCCCGCCGCTGGACCAGCGCGGTGCTCGATGAGGCGCAGGCGATCAAGAACGCCCAGACCAAGCGCTCCCAGGCAGCCATGACGCTGCAGGCGGACTTCCGCATGGTGGCCACTGGCACGCCGCTGGAGAACCATCTGGGCGAACTGTGGAACCTGTTCCGCTTCATCAACCCCGGGCTGCTCGGCAGCCAGGACAGCTTCACCGCTCGCTTCGCCAGCCCAATCGAGCAAGGTGATGCGGCGGCGCGCCGCACCCTCAGGAAACTGATCCAGCCGTTCATCCTCCGCCGCCTCAAGAGCCAGGTGCTGGACGAACTGCCCGCGCGCACCGAGATCACTCACCGGTTCCCCCTCTCGAGCGAGGAGGCCCATCTGTACGAGGCGCTGCGCCAGCAGGCGCTGGAGGCCATCGACCAGCTCGCCCCGGACGCAGGCCGACCGCTGCAGGTGCTCGCCGAGATCACCCGACTGCGCCGCTTCTGCTGTCACCCGTCGCTGTCGGTGCCCGGCAGCCCGCTGACGGGAAGCAAATTGCAGGCGTTCGCAGAAATCATCGAGGAGTTGCTGGCCAACGGACACCGGGCCCTGGTGTTCAGCCAGTTCGTCGACCACCTGCAGATCGTCCGTGCCTGGCTGGCGCGCAAGGGCATCGAGCACCAGTACCTGGACGGTTCGACGCCCACCCGGGAGCGCCAGAAGCGCGTCGAGGCCTTCCAGGCCGGCAGCGGCGATCTCTTCCTGATCAGCCTCAAGGCCGGGGGCAGCGGGCTCAACCTGACAGCCGCCGACTACGTGATCCACCTCGATCCCTGGTGGAACCCGGCCGTGGAGGATCAGGCCAGCGACCGCGCGCACCGCATGGGCCAGCAGCGCCCGGTCACCATTTACCGCCTGGTGACCGAGAACACCATCGAGGAACAGATCGTCGCCCTGCACCAGAAGAAGCGTGACCTGGCGGACAGCCTGCTGGAGGGCGGTGAACTGAGCGCCCGTCTGGATGCAGCCGCCTTGTTGCGCTTACTGCGCGGTGAAACGGACTGAGGCAGCCTTCAACAGCGTTGCCTCAGCGCTTCTCCCACACCTCGAAGGCATAGGCCGGCGTGTCCGTCGTCGCCTCATGCTCGATGCTGGAGGCCAGGCGCCATTCCTGCTGCGACACTTCAGGGAAGTAAGCATCGCCTTCCGGAGCCAATTCCACACGGGTCAGGTAGAGGCGATCGGCTGCTGTCAGGCCCTCGGCATAGAGCTGGGCGCCGCCGATCAGCATCAGCTCCTCGGCATCTTCCTCGCGCGCCCAAGCTTCGGCGCGTTGGACAGCAGCTTCCAGGCTGGGGAGGACTTCCGCCCCCTCCAGCACCAGACCGCTCTGGCGGCTGACCACCAGATTGAGCCGGCCAGGCAGCGGACGGCCGAGGGAATCCCAGGTCTTGCGTCCCATGATGATCGGCTTGCCGAGGGTCATCGCTTTGAAGTGCTTGAGATCCGCCGGCAGGTGCCAGGGCAATTGGTTGTCGCGACCGATCACGCGATTCTGCGCGAGGGCGGCGATCAGACAGAGGGGCAGGGTCTTGTTCATGGCGGCGAGAATACCGGCTGCCGCCTGGGAGAGAAAGCCAACGGAGGATGGGCGCGGGCGGTGGTATGCCCCTGTATCGCGGAGCGGGACCACATCTGCGAGGGGCGCCATTCGTCGCCCGGCATTTTCCTGACCAATAGGTCAACTAACTATAATGCTGAAATAACAGAAATTTACTGGAGATAGCCGAAGAACAGATGAAAAATAAGACCTGAAAAATTGTATACAAAGCACTAGTCAATAGCCCAGTTAATTGTCTACAGTTGCCGGCACAATAACAAAACCGAGAGCCCACCATGACAGTCCCATCCGCAAGTCCGTCCCCGGTGCAACGCCCGGAAGACGAAAACCTCGGCATTGGAGCCAACCTCGCCTACGGTCTGCAGCATGTGCTGACCATGTATGGCGGCATTGTCGCGGTACCCCTGATCATCGGCCAGGCCGCCGGGCTATCGCCCGCGGACATCGGCCTGCTGATCGCAGCCTCGCTGTTCGCCGGCGGTCTGGCCACCTTGCTGCAAACCATCGGCCTGCCGTTATTCGGCTGCCAGTTGCCGCTGGTGCAGGGCGTGTCCTTCGCCGGCGTTGCAACCATGATCGCCATCATCGGCAGTAACGGCGCCGGTGGCATCCCGGCGGTGCTGGGTGCGGTGATCGCCGCCTCGCTGATCGGCCTGCTGATCACTCCAGTGTTCTCACGCATCACCAAGTTCTTCCCGCCACTGGTCACCGGTATCGTCATCACGACCATCGGCCTGACTCTCATGCCGGTGGCCGCCCGCTGGGCCATGGGAGGCAACAGCCAGTCGCCGGAATTCGGCAGCATGGCCAACGTCAGCCTGGCCGCCTTCACCCTCGCAACCGTGCTGCTGCTGAGCAAGCTGGGCAGCGCCAGCATCTCGCGCCTGTCGATCCTGCTGGCCATGGTCATCGGCACCGTAGTCGCGGTGTTCTTCGGCATGGCCGACTTTTCCAAGGTGCTCGAGGGCTCGCTGGTCGCCCTGCCCACGCCGCTGCACTTCGGCATGCCCGAGTTCCACATCGCGGCCATCCTGTCGATGCTGATCGTGATCATCGTGACCCTGGTGGAAACCTCGGCCGACATCCTTGCCGTTGGCGAGATCATCGGCACCAAGGTCGACTCCAAGCGACTCGGCAACGGCCTGCGTGCGGACATGATCTCCAGCTCCCTGGCCCCGCTGTTCGGCTCCTTCACCCAGAGCGCCTTCGCCCAGAACGTCGGCCTGGTCGCTGTAACCGGCGTGAAGAGCCGCTATGTGGTGGCAACTGCCGGCCTGATCCTGGTGACCCTCGGCCTGCTGCCGGTGATGGGCCGCCTGATCGCCGCCGTGCCCACCTCGGTACTGGGTGGCGCGGGTGTGGTGCTGTTCGGCACCGTGGCCGCCTCGGGCATCCGCACCCTGGCGCAGGTCGACTACCGCAACAACATGAACCTGATCATCGTCGCCACCTCGATCGGCTTCGGCATGATCCCGATCGCGGCGCCGACCTTCTATCACAACTTCCCGGCCTGGTTCGAAACCATCTTCCACTCCGGCATCAGCTCGGCAGCCATCATGGCCATCCTGCTGAACCTCATCTTCAACCACCTGAAAGCCGGCAACTCTGACCAGCAGTCGGTGTTCGTTGCAGCCAGCGAGCGCACCCTGCGCTATCAGGACATCGCCGCCCTGCACGAGGGCGACTACTTCCGCGACGGCAAGTTGTATGACTGCGATGGCAACGAAGTGAAGGTCACCGGCCACGATGACCACCACGGGGCGCCCCCGGCACCACCCCGCGCAAACAAGGTGGCGGAAACCTCCACCACTGGTTGAATCGGCAAGGCCGGCGCACTGCGCCGGCCTTCTGCTGATGATGGGCTTCGCCACAGCGGTTATTCTCTGGGCTCACCCTTGGCCAAGAGGCCCTTCGTGAGCGAAGCCACCCCCTCCTCCCCCCTTTCCCGCCTCGACCAGCTCTGGCTGACCGAGGCCATCCGCCTGCGCGAAGAACATGCAGGCCCGCTGGAAGACGCCGAAGCCAACCGCTGCGCCAATGCCGACGGTGGCGACCTCGAGCAACGCATCCAGGCCCGCGCCCTTTGGCTGGCCCGGCGCGACGGTCAGGCACAGGCCCTGCAGCACTGGCACCAGGGCGCGCGACTGGCCGGCCTGCTGCTGGTAGTAATGGCCCTGATGACCGGCGCCGGCCTGGCCGTAGCCGCCCTGGGCGACGGCCAGCGCCCGGTCAATCTGTCCTGGGCGCTGGGCAGCCTGCTTGGACTGAACCTGCTGATGCTGCTGGGCTGGGCCCTGTCGCTCTGCCTTGGCGGCAGCGCCAGCGCGCTCGGCCGAATCTGGCTCTGGCTCAGCGCAAAGCTAGCCCGCGATGCCCAGGCCGCACACCTGGCACCGGCCCTGCTCCTGCTGTTGCAGCGCCACGGAATGACGCGCTGGGGCCTCGGCGCCCTGGTCCACGGCGCCTGGTTGCTGGCAATGGGCAGCGCCCTGCTGGTTCTCCTGTTACTGCTGGCCACCCGCCGTTACGGCTTCGTCTGGGAAACCACCATCCTCGGCAGCGACACCTTCGTCGTACTCACCCAGATCCTGGGCGCGCTGCCGGGCCTGATCGGCTTCAGCCTGCCGGACGCAGACATCATCCGCGCGAGCAGCAGCGTGGTCGGCGCAGAGTCCGCGCGCCAGGCCTGGTCGGGCTGGCTGCTGGGTGTCACCTTCACCTACGGCCTGCTGCCGCGCCTGCTGCTGGGCCTGTTCTGCCTCGGGCGCTGGCTACGGGGCCGCGCGAGTCTGGGCCTCGACCTCAGCCTGCCCGGCTACAGCCTGCTGCGCGAGCGTCTGCAACCGGCCAGCGAACGCCTGGGTGTCTGCGATACGGCGCCTGTGGAACTGCCCGAGCCCCGTGCCGGCAACCTGAATGGCACCAGCCAGGGCGCATTGCTGGTAGCCATCGAACTGGATGACCGCCGCCCCTGGCCGCCCGCCCTGCCCAAGGGCGTGGGCGATGCCGGCGTGCTGGACAGCCGCGAACAACGCCAGCGCCTGCTGGACCAGCTCAGCCGTTTCCCTCCGGAGCGCCTGGCGGTGGCCTGCGATCCACGCCGCTCACCCGACCGCGGCACCCTGGCGCTGATCGGTGAGCTGGCACGCAGCGCCACGCAAACCCGCATTTGGCTGCTGCCCCCGCCCACGGGTGAATCGCTGGACAGCCAGCGCCTGGAAGACTGGCACCAGGCGCTCGATCGCCTGGCCCTGCCCCACGCCCAGGGCGCGCCGATGAACTGGTTGGAGACGGGCCATGACTAAACCGCTGAAGCTCGCCGTGGTCGGCCATACCAACGTGGGCAAGACCTCGCTGCTGCGTACCTTGCTGCGGGATCGCGACTTCGGCGAGGTGTCCCACCGCCCCAGCACCACCCGCCATGTCGAGGGCGCACGAATGTCGGTGGAGGGCCAGCCCTTGCTGGAGCTCTACGACACCCCCGGCCTGGAAGACGCCATCGCCCTGCTCGACCACCTCGAACGCCTGGACCGTCCCGGCGAGCGCCTCGACGGCCCCGCCTGCCTCGCCCGCTTCCTCGAAAGCAGCGAGGCGCGTCAGCGCTTCGAGCAGGAAGCCAAGGTGCTGCGCCAGTTGATAGCCTCGGATGCCGGGCTCTACGTCATCGACGCCCGCGAGCCGGTACTGGCCAAGTACCGCGACGAGCTCGCGGTACTGGCCATGTGCGGGCGGCCGCTACTGCCGGTTCTCAACTTCATCGCCAGCAAAGGCCACCGGGAACGCGATTGGCGCGAGGCCATGGCCCGCCTCGGCCTGCATGCCCTGGTACGTTTCGACAGCGTGGCCCCGCCGCTGGATGGCGAGCAACGCCTCTATGACAGCCTCGCCCTGCTGCTTGAACGGGCCCGTCCGCAATTGCAGCGGCTGGTCGAGGACCACCAGGCACAACGACGCCTGCGCCTCGAATCGGGCAGCCGCCTGATCGCGGAGCTGCTACTGGATGTGGCAGCCTGCCGCCGCAGTGTGCCGACCCAGGAGGCCGCCCTGCAGGCGGCCACCCAGGCGTTGCGCCAGCAGGTGCGCCAGCGCGAGCAGCGTTGCGTCGAGGCCCTGCTGCGGCTCTATGCCTTTGGCCAGCAGGACGCCGCGACCAGCGACCTGCCCTTGCTCGGCGGACGCTGGGGTGACGACTTGTTCAATCCGGAAACCCTCAAGCAACTGGGTGTGCGCCTGGGCGGCGGCATGGCGGCCGGAGCTGCTGCCGGCGCCGGTGTCGACCTGCTGGTGGGCGGCCTCACCCTGGGCGCCGCGGCAGCCCTCGGCGCCATCGCCGGCGGCGCCTGGCAGACCTTCGGCCACTACGGCGAGCGCCTGCTGGGCAAGCTCAAGGGGCAGCGCGAGCTGACTGTGGACGACGCCATCCTGCGCCTGCTGGCCCTGCGTCAGCGCCAACTGTTGGCAGCACTGGACGCCCGTGGCCACGCCGCCTTCGAGGCGGTGCGCATCGATACGCCGGAAGAAAAACAGTGGCGCGAAGGCAAACTGCCCGCCGCGCTGGGCAAGGCACGCGCCCATCCGGAATGGTCGTCGCTGAATCCGGGCGCAGAACTGGAACAGGCTGAGCGCCAGGGTCAAGTGTCGCTGCTGGCCACGAAAATTGGTGAACCAGGATGACTGCCCCGTCTCCACCATCGAGAAATAGAAGCACGAAAAGGATTCCGTCTTATGCAAGTTGAACAGTTCGTTTCCGGTCGCTGGCTGCAGCAGTACCAGTACAAGAGCTTTTCGCCAACGCCGGTAAACCGCGAATGGCAATGGCTCGATCCGCAGCTCAATACCCTTCTGGAGCGCGCCTCGCGGGCACTGGCAGAGTTGAATGCGCTGTCGTTGATGGTGCCGGATGTAGATCTGTTCATCCGCATGCATATCGCCAAGGAGGCCAATACTTCCAGCCGCATTGAGGGAACCCAGACACAGATGGACGAGGCCATCATGCGCAAGGAACAGGTCGCCCCGGAGAAGCGTGACGACTGGCAGGAGGTACAGAACTACATCGAGGCGATCAATACCGCCATCGAGGATCTCAAGCACCTGCCACTGTCCATTCGCCTGCTCAAGCAGACCCATGCGCTACTGATGCAAGGTGTGCGCGGCGACCACAAGCTGCCCGGTGAATTCCGCACCTCGCAGAACTGGATAGGCGGCAGCAACCTGAACAACGCGGTGTTCGTGCCGCCGCATCCAGACGAAGTTCCGGAGCTGATGAGCGACCTGGAGAAGTTCTGGCACAACGAGCAGGTGCAGGTACCCGACCTGATCCGTATTGCCCTGAGCCACTACCAGTTCGAGACTATTCACCCCTTTCTCGATGGCAACGGCCGGATCGGACGCCTGCTGATCACCCTGTACTTGGTAGACAAGGGGCTTCTGCACAAGCCTGCGCTGTATCTATCGGACTTTTTCGAGCGCAACCGGGGCGCCTACTACGATGCGCTGACCGTAGTGCGCAGCTCCAACGACCTGGTGCACTGGCTGCGTTTTTTCCTCACCGCAGTGGTGGAAACAGCCGACAGCAGCAAGAACACCTTTCTGGCGATCATGGCCCTGCGCCAGGATGTTGAGCACCACATCCTCGGCCTTGGCGGCCGCGCGGAGAACGCCAAGAAACTGCTGCTGTACCTCTACCAGCGCCCAATGCTCAGCGTGAACGAGGCTGCCGAGCACCTGGGAGTGACTCATCAGAGCGCCAATACTCTGATCAAGAAGCTGGAACAGATGAAAATACTGGTGGAAACCACCGGCTATGGCCGCAATCGCTTGTATATGTTCAAGCGCTACTTCGAGCTTTTTATGAAATAGATGCGGGCGTCGGCTTACACAGAAAAAACCTTATGTAACGAAAACTATTTTTTTTTACATAAGGAAAACTCTATGTAAAGCGGCCCACTCTACGGCGAAGAACCAGACCTTGAGCAAGCATCGCCTGGAAACCACATTTGAATTCGCTACCAAACACTAGCGGCTCCAAAGTGCTACCGCCGAAACGCTAACGACCGCCGGCCTCGATCAGGATGCGGTCGGCGCGGCATTCGTTGCGGTCACGCGCGCGGCTCGCGGCAAACTGGCCGTCCACCACACCCACCAGGCTGTCGGCCTGTTTCAGTTCACGCGGCAGGGCAACGCGGACTTCCTGAAGGTACTGGCCGCTGCAGATGAGCAGGAAGTTGTTTTGCGCCTTGCCGCTGCCGAAATCCGCGTCCACCTGTTCGTAGAAAGCGCGTTTCGAAATGGCGCCACCGATGTTGGCGACGATGTACTGCCCCGCCGCCGACTGGTCCAGCTGCCGCACCAGGTCGGCGGCACGGCGGAAATAGCGGTCATCGTCCATCTGGGTCTGGCAGACGCCGTGCTTGTCCCACTGGTAGCGACCGAAGCTCGTGCCGTAGCGGAAGTTCGGCATCCACGGGCGCACATAGGCCAGGGTGTCGGCGCTGAGCTGCATTGCCGGCCCGGCGCAGTGGCCGTAGTCCTTGCCGCAGGACTGGCGATTGGGCCAGAGGCCGTGCAGGGTCAGGTGGGAAATCTGCAGCTCGCCCGAATCCAGGCTCTCGCACTCCGGCTTCTTGCCGTTGTAGCGGGCGTGCTCGCAGAAGCCCGGCTGCCAGGTGGCCGCCAGCACATAGCCGTCATGCTGGTCCGGCACGCTGCAGATTTCGCCGCCACTTTCGGTCCTGGCGGGCTTGCGGGTGTTGAACACCAGCCCTTCAACGGACCCGCAGCCGGCCGAAACCCAGCGCAGCGGCGTGTCACTGCCCGGAACGCGGATACGCAGCCAGTCGTACTCGCGCCTGTTCACCTCCACCACCTCGTAACGCTGGCCCGGCTGCACCTTGAGGTCGTCCGGGTTGGTCTGTTTGCGGATGGACTGGAAAGCATCGCAGCGCTGGTTGGCGACGAAGTTGCCCTGGGCAGGTTCGGCCCAGGCGGTGAAGGACAGCCAGAGGCCGAAAAGCCCCGTGAGCAGGGCTGCAAGCGGGGCTTTCATGGTGACTCCTGTCAGTGGAGGGCCGGGACGTTGCCGTCCCGGCGGGTCAGACGGCGACCGGGGCCTTGATGTGCGGATGAGACTGGTAGCCCACCAGTTCGAAATCCTCGAACTTGAAGGCGAACAGGTCCTTCACGGCCGGGTTGAGCTTCATGGTCGGCAGCGGCAGCGGCTCGCGGCTGAGCTGCAGGTCGGTCTGCTCGATGTGGTTGGCATACAGGTGGCAGTCACCGCCGGTCCAGATGAACTCGCCCGGCTGCAGGTCGCAGACCTGGGCCACCATCAGGGTCAGCAGCGCGTAGCTGGCGATGTTGAAGGGCACACCGAGAAAGATATCGGCCGAGCGCTGGTAGAGCTGGCAGCTCAGCCTGCCGTCCGCCACATAGAACTGGAACAACGCATGGCAGGGTGGCAAGGCCATCTCGTCGACCAGGGCCGGGTTCCAGGCGGAAACGATCAGCCGGCGCGAGTCCGGAGTCTTCTTGATCATCTCCACGACCTTGGCGATCTGGTCGATGGATTCGCCATTGGGCGCCGGCCAGGAGCGCCACTGGTAGCCGTAGACCGGCCCCAGGTTGCCCTCTTCGTCGGCCCACTCGTCCCAGATGGAGACGCCGTTGTCCTTCAGGTACTTGATGTTGGTGTCGCCCTGGAGGAACCACAGCAGCTCATGAATGATGGATTTCAGGTGGCACTTCTTGGTGGTCACCATCGGGAAACCGTCGGCCAGGTCGAAGCGCATCTGGTGGCCGAACACACTGTAGGTGCCGGTACCGGTGCGGTCGCTCTTGAAGGTGCCGGTCTCGCGCACGCGGCGCATCAGGTCGAGATACTGTTTCATCGAACGACTCCTTGGGCGGCCTGGCGGCGGTAGGCCCAGACGATCAGGACGATGCCACCGACGATCATCGGCAGACAGAGGATCTGGCCCATGGTCAGCCAGCCGAATGCCAGGTAGCCGAGCTGGGCATCAGGGACACGGACGAATTCCACCACGAAGCGGAAGATGCCGTAGAACAGCGCAAACATGCCGGAGACCGCCATGGTCGGCCGCGGCTTGCGCGAGTAGAACCAGAGGATGGCGAACAGTGCCACACCCTCAAGGGCGAACTGGTACAGCTGCGACGGATGGCGCGGCAGCTGGGCCGGATCAGTGGGGAAGATCATCGCCCAGGGCAGGTCGGTCGCCTTGCCCCACAGTTCGGCGTTGATGAAGTTGCCGATGCGGCCGGCGCCAAGGCCAATGGGCACCAGCGGCGCGATGAAGTCCATCAGCTGGAAGAAGCTCTTGTTGTTGCGCTTGCCGAACCAGAGGGTCGCCAGCATCACGCCGATCAGGCCGCCGTGGAACGACATGCCGCCTTTCCAGACCTCGAAGATCAGCAGCGGGTTGGCGATGTAGGCCGACAGGTCATAGAACAGCACATAACCGAGACGACCACCGGCGATCACGCCAAGGGCGACCCAGAACACCAGGTCGGAGAGTTTCTCGCGGGTCCAGGTCGGGTCGAACGCATTCAGCCGGCGCGAAGCCAGCCACCAGGCGCCACCGATACCGATGAGGTACATCAGGCCGTACCAGTGGATTTTCAGCGGCCCGAGGGCAATGGCCACCGGGTCGATCTGGGGATAAGCCAGCATCACAGCTCCTTAGATCAGGAAGTTCAGGCCCACTGCCAGCAGCAGCAGGGCGAACAGGCGCTTCAGCAGGCGCGGCGACAGGCGATGGGCCAGCCGCGCGCCGAAGCGGGCGAAGAACATGCTGGTGACGGCAATGCCGACCAGCGCCGGAAGATAGACAAAGCCAAAGCTGTAGGGTGGCAGGTTGGCGTTGTTCCAGCCCAGCACCATGAAGGACAGCGCGCTCGCCGCTGCGATGGGCAGCCCGCAGGCGGCGGACGTGGCCACCGCCTGCTGGATTGGCACGCTGCGCCAGGTCAGGAAGGGGACCGTCAGCGAACCGCCGCCGATGCCGAAAATCGCCGATGCCCAGCCAATCACCACGCCCGCCAGGGTCAGCCCCGACTTGCCTGGGACACCGCGGCTGGCCTTGGGTTTCAGATCAAGGCCCAGCTGAATCGCCACAAGTATGGCGAATACACCGATGATCTTCTGCAACATCGGACCCTGGATGGCCGCTGCCGTGAGCGAACCGAGACCGGCGCCGAGTAGGATGCCAGCCGCCATCCAGGCGAAGACCGGCCAACGCACCGCGCCTTTGCGATGGTGCTCGCGCACCGAGTTGACCGAAGTGAAAATGATCGTGGCCAGGGAGGTGCCCACGGCCAGGTGGGTGAGGATGCCAGGATCGAATCCGTGAGCGGTGAAGCTGAACACCAGCACCGGCACGATGATCATGCCGCCACCGACGCCGAACAACCCGGCCAGCACTCCCGCACAGGCGCCGAGCACCAGGTAGAGCACGAATTCCATGGACACCCCCAAAAACAAAGCGGCATGTTAACGGAAGGCTGTTTTGCGCTCCACCTGGGGCGATGGACGCCAGCCGAAACCTGCCGATAACCCTGAAGGAAACCTCACGCAGCTCAGGTAGTTTTCCTACAGGCTGCTACACTCCGGCTCATAAAAAGGAGACGACTCCATGTGCCTGATCGTATTCGCATGGCGCCCCGGACACGAAGTCCCGCTGGTGCTCGCTGCAAACCGCGATGAATTCTACGCACGTCCCACCCTTCCCATGGCGAAATGGGAAGACGCACCCGGCGTGATTGCCGGTCGCGACCTGGAAGCCGGAGGTACCTGGCTCGGTGCCGGGCCCAAAGGCCGCTTCGCCGCCCTCACCAATATCCGCGACCCGCGAACGCCCCCGGTTGGCCGAACCCGCGGCGAACTCTGCGTGCAGTACCTGCGTGGGAGCATGGGGCCGGGCGAGTTCCTCGAAGACGCCTTGCGCCGTGCCAACGACTATTCAGGCTTCAACCTGGTAGTGGGGGACGACCGCGAGTTGTGGTTCCTCAACCCGCGCAGTGGCGGACCGATCAACCTCAAGGCTGGTGTCTATGGCGTCTCCAACGCCGACCTGGACACGCCCTGGCCGAAGGTCGAGCGCGGCAAGGCGGCGATTGCCGAATGCCTGGCGCCGCCGTCCACCGACTCCCTGCTGAACCTGCTGCACGACCCGGAAGTGGCGCCGGACCACATCCTGCCGGACACCGGCGTGGGGCTGAACACCGAGCGCATGCTCTCCAGCGTGTTCATCGCCACCCGCACCTACGGCACCCGGGCCAGCTCGGCGTTGATCGTCCGCGCTGACGGTAGCCGCGAACTGGTGGAGCGCAGCTACGGCCCTTACGGCGCCAAGCTGGGGGATGTGCGGATGGCATTGCAGGACTGACTACTGCCCGAGACACCACACTTGTGGGAGCGAATTTATTCGCGATTGAAATCGCTCCCACAAGAGCTGTTCCAGGATCATCCAGAAAACACAAAGGCCACCCGAAGGTGGCCTTTGTGTTTTGCAGCGCTGGATCAGGCGGTCTGGGTGGAAGCCGGCTTCCAGCTGGAGGCGGTAGCTTCCTCGGCCATGGTTTCCATCGCCTGCTGGATCGCGCGCTTGCGACGCTCCTCGGCCTGACGGGTGAAGAACCAGGCAAAGAAGGTGAACAGCGAGACAGTCAGCAGGATCAGGCTGGCCACGGCGTTGATCTCCGGCTTCACGCCCAGGCGCACGGCGGAGAAGACCTCCATCGGCAGGGTGGTGGAACCGGGGCCGGACACGAAGCTGGCCAGTACCAGGTCGTCCAGGGACAGGGCGAAGGACATCATGCCGCCCGCCGCCAGGGACGGCGCGATCATCGGGATGGTGATCAGGATGAACACCTTCCACGGACGCGCGCCCAGGTCCATGGCCGCCTCCTCGATGGACAGGTCCAGCTCACGCAGGCGCGCCGACACCACGATGGCCACGTAGGCCGAGCAGAAGGTGGTGTGCGCGATCCAGATGGTGACGATGCCGCGCTCCTGGGGCCAGCCGATCAGTTGCGCCATGGCCACGAAGAGCAGCAGTAGCGACAGACCGGTGATGACCTCGGGCATGACCAGCGGCGCGGTGACCATGCCGCCGAACATGGTGCGGCCACGGAAACGCGGGATGCGGGTCAGCACGAAGGCAGCCAGGGTACCCAGGGCCACGGCGGCGACTGCGGTGTAGAGCGCAATCTCCAGGGAACGGCCCACTGAGTTCATCAGCTGGGTGTTGTCCAGGAGGCCCACGTACCACTTCACCGACCAGCCACCCCAGACGGTCACCAGCTTGGAGGCGTTGAAGGAGTAGATGACCAGGATGATCATCGGCAGGTAGATGAACAGCAGGCCTGCCCACAGCATCAGGGTGGAGAAACTGAAGCGCCTCATACCTTGCCCTCCAGTTCTTTGGCCTGGTTCTTGTTGAACAGAATGATGGGCACGATCAGGACCGCCAGCATCACCACCGCCAGGGCGGACGCCACCGGCCAGTCGCGGTTGTTGAAGAACTCCTGCCACAGCACCTTGCCGATCATCAGGGTCTCCGGGCCGCCGAGCAGTTCCGGAATCACGAACTCGCCCACCACCGGGATGAACACCAGCATGGAGCCGGCGATGATGCCGTTCTTCGACAACGGCACGGTGATTTTCCAGAAGCTGTTGAAGGTGCTCGACCCGAGGTCCGACGCGGCCTCCAGCAGGCTGGCATCATGCTTCACCAGGTTGGCGTAGAGCGGCAGGATCATGAACGGCAGGTACGAGTAGACGACGCCGATGTACACCGCAACGTTGGTGTTGAGGATCTGCAGCGGCTCGTCGATCAGCCCCATGCCCATCAGGACGCCGTTGAGCAGGCCGTTGTTGCTGAGGATGCCCATCCAGGCGTAGACCCGGATCAGGATCGCAGTCCAGGTCGGCATCATGATCAGCAGCAACAGCACGGTCTGGGCTTCCTTGCTGGCGCGTGCGATGGCATACGCCATCGGGTAGCCGATCAGCAGGCACATCAGGGTGCTGAAGAAGGCGACCTTCAGCGAGCCCAGATAGGCCGCCAGGTACAGCTCGTCCTCGTTGAGCAGCAGATAGTTGCCCAGGTTGAGGATGAGTTGCAGCTGGTTGTCCGCCCAGGTGTAGATATCCGTATACGGCGGGATGGCCACGTCGGCTTCGGCGAAGCTGATCTTCAGCACGATGGCGAAAGGCAGCAGGAAGAACAGGAACAGCCAGAAGAACGGAACCCCGATGACGAGGTGCCGGCCGGTCGGCAGCAGGTTTTTCAGTTTGGGAATTTTCATGACCGCAGTACCACGCCGCTGTCGTCTTCCCACCATACGAACACTTCGTCATCCCAGGTCGGACGGGCGCCACGGCGCTCGGCGTTGGCGACGAAGGACTGGACGACCGTGCCGTTGGGCAGCTTGACGTAGAACACCGAATGACCGCCCAGGTAGGCGATGTCGTGGACCCGGCCACGCGACCAGTTGTACTCGCAGGTGGGCTGCTCGGTGGTCACCAGCAGCTTCTCCGGACGCAGGGCGTAGGTGATGCGCTTGTCCTGTACCGAGGTGGTCACGCCGTGGCCGACGTAGATCGGGCGCTCCAGCTGCGGACAGGCGATCAGCGCATGGGCCTCGGCGTCTTCCACCACTTCGCCGTCGAAGAGGTTGACGTTGCCGATGAACTCGCACACCTGGCGGCTGATGGGGGTCTCGTAGATGTCTACCGGGCTGCCGATCTGCTCGATGCAACCCAGGTGCATGATGGCGATGCGCTGGGCCATGGTCATGGCCTCTTCCTGGTCGTGGGTCACCATCACGCAGGTCACGCCCACGCGTTCGATGATCTCAACCAGTTCCAACTGCATCTGCGAGCGCAGCTTCTTGTCCAGGGCGCCCATGGGCTCGTCGAGCAGCAGCAGCTTGGGACGCTTGGCCAGCGAGCGGGCCAGGGCCACACGCTGACGCTGGCCGCCGGACAGCTGATGCGGCTTGCGCTTGGCGTACTGGGTCATCTGCACGAGCTTGAGCATCTCGTTGACGCGCGCGTCGACCTCCGCAGCCGGGAGCCGGTCCTGTTTAAGTCCGAAGGCGATGTTCTGCGCAACAGTCATATGCGGGAAGAGCGCATAGGACTGGAACATCATGTTGATCGGGCGCTCATAGGGCGGCATGTCGGTGATGTCGACGCCATCGAGCATGATGCGCCCTTCGGACGGACGCTCGAAACCCGCAAGCATACGCAGCAAGGTTGATTTACCCGAACCGGAGCCGCCGAGCAGGGCAAAGATCTCGCCCTTCTTGATGTCCAGGGACACGCTGTCCACGGCCACCGTCTCGTCGAACTTCTTGGTTACCCGGTCGATCTTTACCAACACCTCTTTGGGTTGCTGGTTGCCCTCAAGGGCTTTCTTGTAGGCACCGGAGGCTATTGCCATTACCACAACTCCCAGAATTTGCTACCCGACCACCGCGGCCGGGCGCGTTTACACAGCATGGGCGTGAACCAGGCTTCCTGCCCGACACCGCCACGGTTGAGCCGATGGTCCCGCCACACGACGGGCGTCACCGGCCTTGCATCATTTGCCCGACTTGACCTTGGTCCAGCTGCGGGTCATCAGCCGCTGGACTTTCGGCGGCAACTCCGCCGAAACATAGAGTTTGTCCAGCACCGCTTGTGGCGGGTAGACGGACTCGTCGGTGCGTACTTCCTGATCCATGAACTCCCCAGCCTTGAGGTTGGGGTTTGCGTAGCCGACGTAATCGCTGACCTTGGCGATCACCTCGGGCTTGAGCAGATAGTTGATGAAGGCATGGGCCTCTTGGGCGTTCGCCGCGTCGGCGGGGATGGCCAGCATGTCGAACCAGAGGTTGCCGCCTTCTTTCGGGATCGCGTAGGCGATCTGGATACCCTTGCCGGCTTCTTCGGCGCGCGAGGCCGCCTGGAAGATGTCACCGGAGAAGCCGGCCGCGACGCAGATGTCGCCGTTGGCCAGGTCGCCGATGTACTTGGAAGAGTGGAAATAGGTGACGTAAGGGCGTACCGCCAGCAGCTTCGCCTCGGCCTTCTTGTAGTCGTCCGGGTTGGTGCTGTTGGGGTCCAGGCCCATGTAATTGAGCACGGCGGGAATCATTTCGTCCGCCGAGTCGAGGAAGGCCACGCCGCACTGGCTGAGCTTCTTGATGTTTTCCGGCTCGAAGATCATCGCCCAGGAGTCGATCTGGTCGACACCAAGCACGGCCTTGACCTTCTCGACGTTGTAGCCGATGCCGTTGGTGCCCCACAGGTAGGGGACTGCGTACAGGTTGCCCGCGTCGTTGCGCTCGAGTTGCTTGAGCAGGTTGGGGTCCAGGTTCTGCCAGTTGGACAGTTGGCTGCGGTCGAGTTTCTGGAACGCGCCTGCCTTGATCTGCTTGCCGAGGAAGTGGTTCGAGGGTACGACGACGTCATAGCCGGTGTGGCCCGCCAGCAGCTTGCCTTCCAGGGTCTCGTTGGAGTCGAAAACGTCATACACCGGCTTGATGCCGGTTTCCTTCTGGAAATCCGCCAGGGTGGTCTCGCCGATATAGTCCGACCAGTTGTAGATATGCACCGTCTGATCCGCCTGGGCCTGGGAAACCAGGGACAGGGTGGCCGCGGCAGTGATCATCAGCTTGCGGATGGGAGAGTGCACAGCTTCGTCCTCTTGTCGTTCCGGCTGGGCCGGAGGTAGCTCGGGTCAATCCGGTAACCCGGGTCAATGAACTTGCAGCGTTTCGCAGCCCGGTCCGGGCACCGGCGGGGGAAACCCCGCCGGGCACGGCAGTCGTGCTTACTTGCCCGACTTGATGGTGGTCCAGGTACGGGTCATGGCGCGTTGCACCTTGGCCGGCAGGTCAGGGAAGGCGTAGAGCTTGGCCATGGTCTCCTGGCTCGGGTAGATGCCTGGGTCGTTGCGGATCGCCTCGTCTACCAGCGGGGTGGCAGCGGCGTTGCCGTTCGGGAACTGCACCTCGTTCGTAATCTCAGCCATGATTTCCGGCTTCATCAGGAAGTTCATGAAGGCGTAGGCGGCATCCGGGTTCGCGGCGTCAGCCGGGATGGCGACCATGTCGAAGAAGGTGCCGGCGCCTTCCTTGGGAATCTTGTAGGCAACGGTTACGCCACCTTTGGCTTCTTCGGCGCGGGACTTGGCCTGGTACACGTCACCCGAGTAGCCCACTGCCACGCAGAGGTTGCCGTTGGCCAGGTCAGAGATGTACTTGGAGGAGTGGAAGTAGGTCACGTACGGACGGATCTTCAGGAACAGCGCTTCGGCTTCCTTCAACTGCTTGGGGTCCTGGCTGACCGGGCTGTAGCCCAGGTAGTGCAGAGCGATCGGCAGGATCTCGGTCGGCGAGTCGAGGAAGGACACACCGCAGGCCTTCAGCTTCTCGATGTTCTCGGGCTTGAACAACAGGTCCCAGGAATCGACCGGGGCGTTGTCGCCCAGAACGGCCTTGACCTTCTCCGGGTTGTAGCCGATGCCGATGGAGCCCCACATGTAGGGGAAGGCGTACTGGTTGCCCGGGTCGGAAACTTCGACGGTTTTCAGCAGGTTCGGGTCCAGGTTCTTCCAGTTCGGCAGTTTGGACTTGTCCAGCGGCTGATAAACCTTGGCCTTGATCTGCTTGGCCAGGAAGTTGTTGGACGGCACCACGATGTCGTAACCGGACTTGCCGGCCAGGAGCTTGGCTTCCAGAGTCTCGTTGGAGTCGAAGACGTCGTAGACGACCTTGATACCGGTTTCCTTGGTGAACTTCTCGACGGTATCCGGCGCGATGTAGTCCGACCAGTTGTAGACGTGCAGCACCTTGTCGTCAGCCTGGGCCATACCGGCCACGGCACCCGCCAGGGTCATGGCGAGCAGGGTCTTGCCGAAGGTTTTGATCATGCGGGTAGCTCCATTGTTGTTGAAGTGTCCGAGTGGCGTCGTACCGAATACGCCACCACTCGGTGAGCCTGGCCAACGCACCGGCGAAGTCTGGCAAGGTAGAGGGCCTGCTTACAACAGGCGGCATCTCCAAATGCCACCATCAAGCCCTCTTTTTCTTAGCCTTTTACTTCAGCCAAGGTGAGGTCCAGGCACTTGCGTGCCTTGGTCACCAGTTCGTCGACTTCATCTTTGCTGATCACCAAAGGCGGCGAGATGATCATGGTGTCACCCACCGCGCGCATGATCAGGCCGTTACGGAAGCAGTGCTCACGGCACAGCATTCCGATACCACTGGCAAAACGCTCACGGGTCTGCTTGTTCTTGACCAGTTCCAGGGCCGCGACCATGCCGACACCGCGCGCTTCGCCAACCAACGGGTGATCGGCCAGCTCTTGCCAGCGTTGCTGCAAATACGGTGCCGTCTCGGCCTTCACTTTCTCGACGATCTTCTCTTCACGCAGGATGCGGATGTTTTCCAGCGCCACAGCGGCTGCTACCGGATGACCAGAGTAGGTGAAGCCGTGGTAGAACTCCCCTCCCTCATTCAGGGTATGGACGATCTCGTCGCGGACAATCACGCCGCCCATGGGGATGTAGCCGGAGGTCAGGCCCTTGGCGATCGGCATCAGGTCCGGGGCGTTGCCGTAGTACTGGCTGCCGAACCATTCGCCGGTACGGCCGAAGCCGCAGATCACTTCATCGGCGATGAACAGGATGTCGTACTTGGCGAGGATCTCGCGGATCTTCGGCCAGTAGGTTTCCGGCGGGACGATCACGCCACCCGCGCCCTGGATGGGCTCGGCGATGAAGGCGGCAATCTTGTCCTCGCCCACTTCGAGAATCTTCTTCTCCAGCTGTTCGGCCGCCCAGACGCCAAACTCCGCCGGTGCCATGTCGCCACCCTCGCCGAACCAGTACGGCTGGGCGATGTGTTCGATGCCCGGGATCGGCAGGTCGCCCTGCCCGTGCAGCGCCTTCATACCGCCAAGGCTGACACCCGCCACGGTGGAGCCGTGGTAGCCGTTCCAGCGGCCGATGATGACTTTCTTCTGTGGCTGGCCCTTGATCGCCCAGTAGTGGCGGACCATGCGCAGCACGGTGTCGTTGGCTTCCGAACCCGAACCGGTGAAGAACACGTGGTTCATGCCTTCCGGCGCGATATCGGCAATCGCCTTGGAGAGCTCCACTGCCGGCGGGTGCGCGGTCTGGAAGAACAGGTTGTAGAAGGGCAGTTCACGCATCTGCCGGGTCGCGGCCTGGACCAGTTCCTCACGGCCGTAGCCGACGTTGACGCACCACAGGCCGGCCATGCCATCGAGGATCTTGTTGCCTTCGCTGTCCCAGATGTACACGCCTTCGGCCTTGGTGATGATCCGCGCGCCCTTGGCGTTCAGCGCCTTGTAGTCGGTGAACGGTGGCAGGTGGTGGTCACGACCTAGCGCTTGCCATTCAAGGGTCTTGGGGTTGGTCACTTGGCTATTCATTTCACTACCTCAGTAAACACACATCAGGAGGGCCGGCCGAGGCGGCCGGCCTCCGTTCCAGATCAGACGGAGAGCAGAAGGAATTCACGTTCCCAGGAGCTGATCACCCGTTTGAAGTTCTCATGCTCGGCACGCTTGACCGCCACATAGGCCGTCACGAACTTGCCGCTCAGGTATTTCTCGATGTCCCGACAGGACTCCATGCGCTCCAGCGCGGCCTCCAGGGTCAGCGGCAGGCGCAGGTTGCGGCGCTCATAGCCACGACCTTTGACCGGCGCGCTGGGGTTAACGCCTTCCACCATGCCGATGTAGCCGCACAGCAGACTCGCGGCGATGGCCAGGTAAGGGTTGGCGTCAGCGCCGGCCAGGCGGTTTTCCACGCGGCGGTTCTGCGGACCGGCATCCGGTACGCGCAGGCCCACAGTGCGGTTTTCCTCACCCCATTCCACGTTCACCGGCGCGGAGGTATCCGGCAGGAAACGACGGAAGGAGTTCACGTTCGGCGCGAACAGCGGAAGCACTTCGGGGATGTACTTCTGCAGGCCGCCAATGTGGTTGAGGAACAGCTCGCTCATGGAGCCGTCATCGTTGGAGAAGATGTTCTTCCCGGTTTTGATGTCGATCACGCTCTGGTGCAGGTGCATGGCGCTGCCCGGCTCATCGGTGATCGGCTTGGCCATGAAGGTCGCCGCTACGTTGTGCTTGAGGGCGGCCTCGCGCATGGTCCGCTTGAACACCAGGATCTGGTCGGCCAGGTCCAGGGCGTCGCCGTGACGGAAGTTGATCTCCATCTGCGCCGGACCTTCCTCGTGGATCAGGGTATCGAGGTCCAGGTCCTGCGTTTCGCACCAGTCGTACATGTCCTCGAACAGCGGGTCGAACTCGTTCGCCGCATCAATGGAGAAGGACTGGCGGCCGGTTTCCGGGCGGCCAGAACGGCCCAGCGGGGCCTGCAGCGGGAAGTCCGGGTCATCGCAGCGCTTGGTCAGGTAGAACTCCATCTCCGGCGCCACGATCGGCTTCCAGCCCTTGTCGGCGTAAAGCTTGAGCACCTTCTTCAGAAGGTTGCGCGGAGACAGTTCGATGGGGTTGCCCTGCTTGTCGAAGGTGTCATGAATCACCATCGCGGTGGGCTCGATGGCCCAGGGCACGAGATAGACGGCGCTCTCGTCGGGACGGCAGAACATGTCAATGTCCGCCGGGTCGAGCAGCTCGTAATAGATGTCGTCTTCAACATAGTCGCCGGTCACGGTCTGCAGCAGCACACTCTCGGGGAGGCGCATGCCCTTTTCGTCCAGGAACTTGTTGGTCGGCGAGATCTTACCGCGAGCAATGCCGGTAAGGTCGCTGATCATGCATTCAACTTCGGTGATTTTGCGTTCTTTCAGCCAGCTGGTCAGCTGGTCGAGCTTGGTAGTCATAAAGACCTCAGGGTTGAGAGCTTCACTAGGAGGCATCTACAGGTTCTTGCCGATCACGCCGCACGAGGCGGCCGGCCGCGATCAGTACAGTCCGAACTGCGCGACACGGCAACTTCGCCGGTTTCCTGAAGAGTTCTCCCGCTCAGCGTTGCCCCGCCTTCTCCCTGCAAGCCTCACCAAAGGCCTGGAAGATGGCGAGATAGTTTGGGTTGGTCCGTACTTGCCACTCGGGGTGCCATTGCACACCTAAGGCAAAGCGCCTGGCGCCTTCGACCGAAAAGGCCTCGACCAACCCATCGGGCGCCAGAGCCTCTACACGCAGGCCCGGCGCCAGACGTTCAACGCCCTGGCCATGAATGGAGTTGACTTGAATCTCGGACGGCAAGCCGATGCCGTCGAGCATGCCACCTGGCTGCACCTGCAACCGGTGACGGGGAGCGTATTGCACGTCGAGCGGCTCGTCGGCCGGCTCGCGGTGATCCATGTATCCTTCTACTTCATGCACGCGCTGATGCAGGGTGCCGCCGAAGGCCACGTTCATTTCCTGGAATCCCCGGCAAATGCCCAGGACGGGAATGCCGGCGGCAACAGCGGCTCGGACCAGCGGCAGAGTAGTGCGATCCCGGGCGGGATCGTGTCGGGTGCCTGGCGCGGACGCGGGGCCTTCATAATGATGGGGCTCCACATTGGACGGGGAGCCGGTAAAGAGAAGACCGTCCAGGCTGGCCAGAAGGGTCGATTGGTTCATTAGTTCAGCCAGGGCCGGAATAACCAGCGGCACACCGCCAGCTCCGACCGCTACCGCACGAACATACTTGTCACCAGCTATATGATAGGTCTGAGGACCGATTTCTCTGGTGCAAGCGGTTACGCCGATCAGCGGCAGGCGAGGCATGAGACACCCGTTTTATTTGTCTGTTATGGGTTTCGACCGAGCTTAGCGTTGTTCATTTTTTTACACAATAGGGCTGTAAAAAATTGAACACGCCCCACTGAGCACCCCGTCCAGCATGGCTCCAAGAGAGGTTCGTATGCCCCAGAACGCCCCAAAACTGGCCATCGAGCCCGTTTTTAGGGCAAAATAGGGCTCGCTTGACATCGAAGGGTGATTCGGATTGACTCATACCTTAGATAGAGCGTGATTGATATTTTTAACAAAAAAGGTGTTGCATCATGTCGGTACCCCCGCGTGCCGTTCAGCTTCAAGAAGCGAACGAGTTCCTTAAGGAGCATCCTGAGGTCCAGTTCGTCGACCTGTTGATTGCAGATATGAATGGAGTGGTACGAGGCAAGCGAATCGAACGCGCCAGCCTGACCAAAGTCTACGAGAAAGGCATCAACCTCCCCGCTTCGATCTTCGCTCTCGATATCAATGGTTCCACCGTCGAAAGCACCGGCCTTGGCCTGGACATCGGCGACGCAGACCGCATCTGCTATCCCATCCCCGACACCCTCAGTGACGAGCCCTGGCAGAAGCGCCCGACCGCGCAGCTGCTGATGACCATGCACGAGGTCGAAGGCGAAGGTGACCCCTTCTTTGCCGACCCGCGTGAAGTCCTGCGCCGTATGGTGGGGAAATTCGACGAGCTTGGCCTGACCATCTGCGCCGCGTTCGAACTGGAGTTCTACCTGATCGACCAGGAGAACATCAACGGCCGCCCGCAGCCGCCGCGTTCCCCTATTTCCGGCAAGCGTCCGCAGTCCACCCAGGTTTACCTGATCGACGACCTCGACGAGTACGCCGACTGCCTGCAGGACATCCTCGAAGGCGCCAAGGTCCAGGGCATCCCGGCCGACGCGATCGTCAAGGAAAGCGCCCCGGCCCAGTTCGAAGTCAACCTGCACCATGTCGAAGACGCCCTCAAGGCCTGCGACTATGCCGTACTGCTCAAGCGCCTGATCAAAAACATCGCCTACGACCATGAGATGGATACCACCTTCATGGCCAAGCCCTATCCGGGGCAGGCAGGCAACGGTCTGCACGTGCACATTTCGCTGATCGACAAGAAGACTGGCAAGAACATCTTCGCTGCCGATGATCCCGAGCAGAACGCCGCTTTGCGCCATGCAGTCGGCGGTGTGCTCGAGACCATGCCCGCGTCCATGGGCTTCCTGTGCCCGAACGTGAACTCCTACCGCCGCTTCGGCGCACAGTTCTATGTGCCGAATGCGCCGAGCTGGGGCCTGGACAACCGCACCGTGGCCGTCCGCGTACCTACTGGCAGTGCGGATGCCGTGCGCATCGAACACCGCGTGGCCGGTGCCGACGCCAACCCCTACCTGATGATGTCGGCCATCCTGGCGGGTATTCACCACGGCCTGACCAACAAGATCGAGCCGGGTGCGCCCATCGAAGGCAACTCCTACGAGCAGCTGGAACAGAGCCTGCCGAACAACCTGCGCGACGCGCTGCGCGAGTTGGACGACAGCGAAATCCTGGCCAAGTACATCAGCCCGGATTACATCGACATCTTCGTCGCCTGTAAGGAAAGCGAGCTGGAGGAGTTCGAGCACTCCATCTCCGACCTCGAGTACAACTGGTACCTGCATACCGTGTAAGCGAGTCCACAACGCCGGCCCCCTGGGCCGGCGTTGTTGTATCTGCACCCTTTGCAACACCCCGGCGTAGCGGGCCGTTCCGGCTGCCGGCGCCGTGCAGCACACGAAAGACCCAGCAACCAGAACCCGCATGCTCATACCAGGGAGGACGTCATGCCCCGCTTGCTCGCCCCGCTGTTGCTCGCATTGCTCCCCGCACTGGCCCAGGCCGAAGACCAGATTCACGTTTACAACTGGAACGACTACATCGCCCCCGAGGTGCTGGAAGAGTTCCAGAAAGAGACCGGTATCAAGGTCGAGTACCACACCTTCAGCAGCGCCGATGAACTGGACAAGGCACTGGCCAGCGGCGAGCCGATCGACATCGCGGTCCCCTCGCACAACGACCTACCCCGGCTGATCAAGGAAGGTCGTCTGCAGCCCCTGGATTTCTCCCGGCTACCCAATCGCCAGCACCTGGACAAACAGCTCCTGAGCAAGCTGGCAGCCATGGACCCGAACAACCAGCATGCCGTGCCCTACCTCTGGGGCGCGGTGGGCCTCGCGGTGAACATGCCGCTAGCGGAGAAAGCCTTCGGCGGCCCGCTGCCCCATAGCTGGAGCCTGCTGTTCGACGCCGGACAGAGCGCGCGCCTTGGCCAGTGCGGCATCAGCCTGCTGGACGCCCCTGACGAAACCCTCGCCGTGCTGCTCAACTACCAGGGTCGCAACCTGGCTCGCAGCGCGCCGAGCCGGCTCAAGCGCAGTGCCGAAACCCTCACCGCCCTGCGCCCACACCTGCGCTATATCGACGGTGAGCGCTATATCGCCGACCTCAACGCCGGCAACCTCTGCGTCGCCATGGCCTGGGTCGGTGACGCCCTGAACGCCGCCGCGGCCGGCCAGCCAGTGACCTTCATGGTTCCGGACGAAGGCTCGGTGGTCTTCATCGACAACATGGTGATCCCCACCAGCGCCAACCGCGCCGACCTCGCACACCAGTTCATCGACTTCATGCTGCGTCCGCAGGTAGCGGCAAAGGTCACCAGCGCCACGCTCTATCCGAGCGGTAACGCCGACGCCCGCCAGTACCTGGACGAATCCCTGCGCAACCAGCCTGGCCTCTACCCGGACAAGGAAACCAAGCGCCGCCTGTTCCCCGTAGAGCCCGTACCGGAGAAGCTCAGCACGACCCGCGACGAGGTGTGGACGGCGTTCCGCGAAGGCAAGTAGCCGGTAGGGTGCGCCGCGTGCACCAAAACGCCCGCGCAACACCCCGGTGCGCACGGCGCACCCTACGACGAAATCCAATCGCGATTGACGCGCATCGCTGCGCGCTCTATTGCCCAGGAGCCACCGACTGGATTCCAATAGCGGCTCTACGGAAAGGAGCCCCCCATGTCGCGTACCGCCACCGCCCGCAAGCCGCGCGCCAGCAGCCAGCTGCGCATCGCAGCGATTCTCGACGCCGCCCGCGCCCTCCTGGCCGAGCAGGGCGTGGCCAACCTGTCGATCTACAGCGTTGCAGAACGCGCGGAGATGCCGCCCTCCTCCGTCTACCACTTCTTCTCCAGCGTGCCGGCCATCCTCGAAGCCCTCACCGCGGATATCCACGCAGACTTCCGCGCCTGCCTGCAGCAGCCCATCGCGCACGGCGGCCTGCGCCAATGGCACGACCTTTCGCGAGTGGTGGAAGAACGCATGCTGTCGATCTATGCCGGCGACGCCGCGGCGCGCCAACTGATCCTCGCCCAGCACGGCCTCACCGAAGTCACCCAGGCAGACCGCCAGCACGACATCGAACTGGGCCGGCTGATGCATGCGCTCTTCGAGCGCCACTTCGAGCTGCCAGTGCTGCCCGAGGATGTGGACGTTTTCGCCTTGGCCATGGAACTGGGCGACCGCGTCTACGCCCGCTCGGTCCAGCTGCACGGCGAGATCACCCCGCGCCTGGCCGAGGAAGGCATGCGTGTGTTCGATGCCTACCTGGGTTTGTACCTGCCGCCCTACCTGCCGAAGCGCGCCTCGCCCAAGGGCGACTGAGCCGACCAAAAGCCGATATTTATCTGCAAATAAATCAGAATTCCTTTCCTGATAGAAAAAACGCGCTTTAAATACGGATTTTTATCGGATATAAAGTCGCCATCCACACGGCGGCTCTCCCCCGCCAGCGAGGAAATGTCCCGATTACCGATAGATATCCGGAAATCGATCCTGATTCGTCCTGACGAGGTGTCTCCATGTCCCGCATCGTTACCGTCGCCGCCACCCAGATGGCCTGTTCCTGGAATCGCGCCGCGAACATCGCCAACGCCGAGAAGCTAGTCCGCCAGGCCGCTGCCAAGGGCGCCCAGATCATCCTGATCCAGGAACTCTTCGAGACCCCCTACTTCTGCCAGAAGCCGAATCCGGACTACCTGCAGCTGGCGACACCGACCGAGACCAACGAGGCCATCGCGCACTTCCAGAACGTCGCCCGCGAGCTGCAAGTCGTGCTGCCCATCAGCTACTTCGAGCAGGCCGGCCGCGCGCGCTTCAACAGCATCGCCATCATCGATGCCGACGGTGCCAACCTGGGCGTCTACCGCAAGAGCCACATCCCGGACGGCCCCGGCTACCACGAGAAGTACTACTTCAACCCCGGCGACACCGGCTTCAAGGTTTGGAACACCCGCTACGCCAAGATCGGCGTGGGCATCTGCTGGGACCAGTGGTTCCCGGAAGCCGCGCGCAGCATGGCCCTGCTGGGTGCCGAAATCCTCTTCTACCCGACCGCCATCGGCAGCGAGCCGCATGACACCAACATCACCTCCCGCGACCACTGGCAACGCGTCCAGCAGGGCCATGCCGGCGCCAACCTGATGCCGCTGGTGGCCTCCAACCGCATTGGCAAGGAAGAGCAGGACGGCTACGACATCACCTTCTACGGCTCCTCCTTCATCGCTGACCAGTTCGGCGCCAAGGTCGAGGAACTGAACGAGACCGAAGAAGGCATCCTGGTGCACAGCTTCGACCTGGACAAACTCGAGCACGTGCGCAGCGCCTGGGGTGTGTTCCGCGACCGCCGCCCGAACCTATACTCCCCGATCAAGACCCTGGACGGCTCCCTCGAGTCGTAATGCCCGAATCCAGGGGCCAGCCCGATGGCGATGCACTGTTCGCCAGCGGGTTGGCCCCTGCTCTTTCAAAAGCTGCTCGGGATCTCGCGAGCTAGAGAAGAACAAGGCGAGAATGGCTGAGGGCGCGGAGTTTACGAGCTGTAAATGAGCAAGCCCGAAGCCATTCTCAACGCAGTTATTCCGACGCGCAGAAGATCCTGAACAGACTGACGGTGAATTGTCGATGAACACACTTAACAGCCTCCCCCGCGACGACGGCTTCCGCATGCCCGCCGAGTGGGAACCCCATACCCGCACCTGGATGGTCTGGCCGGAGCGCCCCGACAACTGGCGCCTTGGCGGCAAGCCCGCCCAAGCGGCTTTCACCGCCGTGGCCAAGGCCATCGCCCGCTTCGAGCCGGTGACCGTCTGCGTCTCCGCCACCCAGTACGAGAACGCCCGCGCGCGCCTCGACAAGCCGAACATCCGCGTGGTGGAAATCAGCACCGACGACGCCTGGGTCCGTGATACCGGCCCGACCTTCGTGGTCAACCACAATGGCGACGTTCGCGGCGTGGACTGGACCTTCAACGCCTGGGGCGGCTTCGATGGCGGCCTCTACTTCCCCTGGAACCGCGACGACCAGGTAGCGCGCAAGATCCTCGAGATCGAAGGCTGCAAGCGCTACCGCACCGACGGCTTCGTGCTGGAAGGCGGCTCCATCCACGTGGACGGCGAAGGCACCCTGATCACCACCGAAGAATGCCTGTTGAACAAGAACCGCAACCCGCACCTCTCCCGCGAGCAAATCGAGGCGGTGCTGCGCGAGCAGCTGGCGGTGCAAACCGTGATCTGGCTGCCGGACGGCCTCTACAACGACGAGACCGACGGCCACGTGGACAACTTCTGCTGCTACGTGCGCCCGGGCGAAGTCCTGCTGGCCTGGACCGATGACCCGCACGACCCGAACTTCCCGCGCTGCCAAGCCGCCATGAAGGTGCTGGAGCACGCTCGTGACGCCAAGGGCCGCCAGCTGGTGGTGCACAAGATGCCGATCCCCGGCCCGATCTACGCCACCGAGGAAGAATGCGCGGGCGTGGACCTGGTGGAAGGCACCCAGGAACGCGATCCGTCGATCCGCCTGGCCGGCTCCTACGTGAACTTCCTGATCGTCAACGGCGGCATCGTTGCGCCGAAGTTCGATGATGCGAAGGACGCCACGGCCGAAGCCATCCTCAAGCGCCTCTTCCCGCAGCACGAAGTGGTGATGGTGCCCGGCCGCGAGATCCTCCTCGGCGGCGGCAACATCCACTGCATCACCCAGCAGCAGCCGGCGCCGCAAAAGCGCTGAGCGAAGCCGGGATGAACGAACCCCCGCAAATGCGGGGGTTCGTTTTTTCGGGTCTGTCGGAAGCGACATCCTGTAGGGGCGAATTTATTCGCCAAGCAGACAGAAGGTCTGCCCTGCTTGGCATCGCAGGGCAGCTGCGCTGCCCTTGGCGAATGAATTCGCCCCTACAACAGAGCCCCCATTACCCGCTTTACAGCTTGGCGATAGACACCTCGGTGGATTTCACGAAGGCGATCACCTCGGAGCCGATGCCCAGCTCCAACTCGCGCACGGAGCGGGTGGTGATCACGGAGGTGACGATGCCGGCGGCGGTCTGCACGTCGATCTCGGAGAGCACCGGGCCTTCGATGATTTCCTTGATGGTGCCCTTGAACTGGTTGCGGACGTTGATGGCTTTGATGGTCATGGCGGTTATTCCTTTGCTCGGGGTATTGGGGTTTGGTTCAAAGCGCCCAGCGCAACTGCGTGGACAGGGGGGAAACGGGTTCGGGTTCCGGAGGGGCCGGCGGCAGCGCCAGCACCCGGTCCAGCACTTCGGCTTCCAGCGCGGCCAGGCGTGCCGAGCCACGGGCTCGTGGGCGATGCAGTTCGACGGCGAGGTCCAGGCCGATGGCGCCCTCTTCGATCAGGATCACCCGGTCGGCAACGGCCACAGCCTCACTGACGTCATGGGTGACCAGCAGCACGGTGAAGCCATGTTGCTGCCAGAGGCGCTCGATGAGCTGCTGCATCTCGATACGGGTCAGCGCATCCAAGGCGCCGAGCGGTTCATCCAGCAATAGCAAGCGCGGCTGGTGAATCAACGCGCGGGCCAGGGCCACGCGCTGTTTCTGGCCACCGGACAGCGCCGCCGGCCACTCATGCGCACGGTCGGCCAGGCCCACTGCTTCGAGGGCTTCCAGGGCACGCGGGCGCCAGTCGCCGGACAAGCCCAGACCGACGTTATCGATCACCCGTTTCCAGGGCAGCAAACGTGCGTCCTGGAACATCAGCCGGGTGTCTTCGCGGGCGTCTTCCAGCGGCGCCGAGCCGGCCAGCAACTCGCCACGGGAAGGCCTGTCCAACCCTGCCAGCAGACGCAGCAGAGTGCTCTTGCCGCAACCGCTGCGACCGACCACGGCAACGAACTGGCCGGCGGGAATCAGCAGGTCGATGCCCTTGAGCACCTCGCGCTCGCCAAAGGCTTTGCCGATGCCACGCAGCGCCAGCGGAATGCCGCGCTTGAGGCGTTGTGGAGTCTGCAATGCGGCGTTCATGCGGCACCTCCCTTGGTCTGGTAGGCCGGGTGCCAGCGCAGCCAGATACGTTCGAGGCCACGGGCCGCCACGTCGGCCAGCTTGCCGAGCACCGCGTAGAGCAGGATCGCCAGTACCACCACATCGGTCTGCAGGAACTCGCGGGCGTTCATCGCCAGATAGCCGATGCCGGAGCTGGCGGAAATCGTCTCGGCGACGATCAGCGTCAGCCACATGAAGCCGAGGGCGAAACGCACGCCCACCAGGATCGAGGGCAGCGCGCCGGGCAGGATGACCTGGTGGAACAGTGCGAAGCCGGACAACCCATAGCTGCGCGCCATTTCCACCAACGCCGGGTCGACGTTACGGATGCCGTGGTAGGTGTTGAGGTAGATGGGGAACAGGGTGCCGAGGGCAACCAGGAAAATCTTCGCCGACTCATCGATGCCGAACCACAGGATCACCAGCGGGATCAGCGCCAGGTGCGGCACGTTGCGGATCATCTGCACCGAGCTGTCCAGCAGGCGCTCGCCCCACTTCGACAGGCCGGTGGTGAAGCCCAGCAGCAGGCCGAGGCCGCCGCCGATGGCGAAGCCAATCCCGGCACGCCAGCCACTGATGGCCAGGTGAGTCCAGATCTCACCGCTGGACAGCAGGTCCCAGCCCGCCGCCAGCACCGCGCTCGGCGCCGGCAGGATTCGGGTAGACAGCAGGCCGGTTTCCACCGCGACCTGCCAGATCGCCAGCAGCACCACGGGCAAGGCACAGGGCGCCAGGCGCAGAAGTATGGATTCGAGTTTCATCCCCGCGCCCTCAGCTCTGCGATGCCAGCGTGTGCAGCTTGGCCTCGGGCAGGGCCTCATTGGCCACCATCTCGCCGAAGGGGCTGACGAAGCCCAGGCCATCGTTGGTGCGCGGACGGGCCACGTCGAGGTGGGGGAACAGCAGTTCGGCGACGCGGTAGGACTCTTCCAGGTGCGGGTAGCCGGAGAAGATGAAGGTGTCGATGCCGAGGTCGGCGTATTCCTTCACCCGCGCGGCCACGGTCGGGCCGTCTCCCACCAGCGCGGTGCCAGCACCGCCACGTACCAGGCCGACGCCGGCCCAAAGGTTGGGGCTGACTTCCAGCTTGTCGCGGCGACCATTGTGCAGGGCGGCCATGCGCTGCTGGCCCACCGAATCGAAGCGGGCGAAGGCAGCCTGGGCCTTGGCGATGGTCGCGTCATCTAGGTTCTCGATGAGGCGGTCGGCAGCCGCCCAGGCGGCTTCATTGGTTTCGCGCACGATCACATGCAGGCGGATGCCGAAGCGCACGGTGCGGCCCTGTTTGGCGGCCTTGACGCGTACCTGTTCGATTTTCTCCTTCACCGCTGCCGGCGGCTCGCCCCAGGTCAGGTAGAGCTCCACCTGCTCGGCCGCGAGGTCCTGGGCCGCTTCGGAGGAGCCCCCGAAGTACAGCGGCGGACGCGGTTGCTGCAGCGGGGGGTAGAACAATTTGGCGCCCTTCACCTGGATGTGCTTGCCGTCGTAGTCGACGGTTTCGCCCTCCAGCACGCGGCGCCAGATGCGGGTGAACTCCACCGAGGCTTCGTAACGTTCCTCATGGTTCAGGTGCAGGCCGTCGGCGGCCAGTTCGTCCGGGTCGCCGCCGGTCACCAGGTTGAACAGCGCGCGGCCACCGGACAGGCGATCCAGGGTCGCCGCCTGACGCGCCGCCACGGTCGGCGAAATGATCCCGGGGCGCAGGGCCACGAGGAACTTCAGGCGCTGGGTCACGGGGATCAGCGAAGCTGCCACCAGCCAGGAATCCTCGCAGGAACGCCCGGTGGGGATCAGTACGCCGCCGAAACCGAGGCGGTCGGCCGCCTGGGCGATCTGTTGCAGGTAGCCGTGGTCAACGGCGCGGGCACCTTCGGATGTGCCGAGGTAGTGGCCGTCGCCGTGGGTCGGCAGGAACCAGAAGATGTTCAAGCTCATGGAGTGGTCTCCTTAAAAAACCTCCCCTCTCCCGCTTGCGGGAGAGGGGCCGGGGGTGAGGGAAGCGCCGGCCGGGCTCGATCTCGCCCATTGCTTCGGAATTACTGCTGCGCGACCTTCGCGGGCGGCGTCCAGATCACGTCGGCAATGCTGAGTTTTTTCGGGATCAGCTTCAGCGCAGTGAAGGTGTCGGCGATTTTCTGCTGCGCGGTGACGACCTCTGGGCTCAGCGGCTGGGCACCGTAGCCCTGGCGCTTCACCGCGATGGAGGTGATGTCCTTGGGCAGGCCCAGCAGCGGCGCAACCTGTTCGGTGACCTTGTCCGGATCGGCCTTGGAGTCCTCGCCCACGGCGCGCACTTCCTCGATCAGCGTGTTGATCACCTGCGGATGCTTCTGCGCATAGGTGCGAGTGGCCAGGTAGAACTGATGGTTATCCACAAGCCCTTCGCCATTGCGCAGGGTGCGGGCTTCCAGTTGCTTCTCGGCGGCGGCCTGGAAGGGGTCCCAGATCACCCAGGCATCCACGCTGCCACGCTCGAAGGCGGCACGGGCGTCGGCCGGGGGCAGATAGACGGGCTGGATGTCGCTGTACTTCAGGCCGGCATCCTCCAGCGCACGCACCAGCAGGTAGTGCACGTTGGAGCCCTTGTTCAGCGCGACCTTCTTGCCGGCCAGTTCCTTCACCGACTGGATGGGCGAACCCTTGGGCACCAGGATCGCTTCGCTCTGCGGAGCCGGCGGTTCAAAGGCCACGTAGAGCAGGTCGGCGCCAGCGGCCTGGGCGAACACCGGAGGCGTCTCGCCGGTTACGCCGAAGTCGATGGAACCCACATTGAGGCCTTCCAGCAGCTGCGGGCCGCCGGGGAACTCGGTCCATTTCACCTCGATGCCCTGGTCAGCCAGGCGTTTCTCCAGCGTGCCCTTGGCCTTGAGCAGCACCAGGGTGCCGTACTTCTGGTAGCCGATCCGCAGGGTTTCGGCCTGTGCTTGAGTGATGGCGCCGAAAGCCAGGGCAGCCGCAAACAGGGCAGCCAGGCTCCGACGCAAAGTGATAGTGCGCATGGCGCTCTCCTCATGACTTTGCTTGTGGTGTCGTTGCCTGCTGGCCCGTTAGCGGGTGAGTAAGGCGGGGTCGTTCAGTGCGCGGAATGCGCCGGGTAGATCAGCGGTTGGGTTGCGGTGTCAGGCGCAGGTACGGCCGGACCGCCTTGTAGCCGCGCGGGAAGCGCTGGCGAATCTCGTCTTCATCCTTGAGCGAGGGCACGATCACCACATCGTCGCCGTCCTGCCAGTTGGCCGGGGTGGCGACCTTGTGATGGTCGGTCAGCTGCAGGGAATCGATCACCCGCAGGATTTCGTTGAAGTTGCGCCCGGTGCTGGCCGGGTAGGTGATGGTCAGGCGCACCTTCTTGTTCGGGTCAATGATGAACAGCGAACGCACGGTAAGGGTGTCGTTGGCGTTCGGGTGGATCAGGTCGTACAGGTCGGACACCTGGCGGTCGGCGTCGGCGATGATCGGGAAATTCACCAGGGTGCCCTGGGTGTCGTTGATGTCCTCGATCCAGCGGTGGTGGGAATCCACCGGGTCGACGGAAAGGGCGATTGCCTTGACCCCGCGAGCGGCGAACTCATCCTTCAGCTTGGCGGTGAAGCCGAGCTCGGTGGTGCACACCGGGGTGAAGTCGGCAGGGTGCGAGAACAGCACGCCCCAGTTGCTGCCCAGCCATTCGTGGAAGCGGATGCGGCCTTCGCTGGAATCCTGTTCGAAGTCGGGGGCGATGTCGCCGAGGCGGATACTCATGGTGCTGCTCCTGTGTCTGGGTGTCGTTCCGTGGGGCTCACTATGCGTAGTCGCATTGAAAATTAAAAAGAATAAATAACAATTTATTTATGCCATTAGGGAATATTTAGTTGCAGACGTGAAAAAGCCGGAAAGGCCTCTGGAATGAGGCTCCCGGCGGTTTCTATGGGGGCTAATTCATTCGCCAAGGACCGCGCAAGGGCCCCGTAGGTTGGTGCAGAGCGCAGCGAAGCCCAACACGACCAAGCCACCGAGCAGGACCTCACTTCCCTCACCCCAACCCTCTCCCAGAGGGAGAGGGGGCAGTCCGTGCGTCTTACAGCAGCGTCAGGGTGTAGCTCAGGATCAGGCGGTTCTCGTCCTGGTCGCGGGCAGCGTCGCTGCGCAGCGCGGCGTTACGCCAGGACACACCCAGGCCTTTCAGCGGGCCGTCCTGCAGCACGTAGTCGAGGCGGAAGTCACGCTCCCACTCGCCCTGGTCGCTACCCTGGGTTTCGATGTTGCTGCCCTTCAGGTAGGTAGCCACCGCCTTCAGCCCCGGCGCGCCGAGCTTGGCGAAGTCGTAGCCGTATTCGGCCACCCAGGTGCGCTCGCCGGCGCTGAGGAACTTGCCGATCTGGCGGTCGGTGATCAGGTAGGCGGTGGCACCATCACCCTGGTTGAGGAAGGGGAAGGCGCTGTCGCCGGAGACCTGCTGGTAGCCCAGGCTGGCCGCGTGGCCGCCGAGGGTGTAGGTGAACAGGGCGCTCCATGTGCGGTTGTCCACTTCGAAGCGGTCCGGGTCGTTGGCCGCCCAGTTGCCCGAGCTGCGGAAGCCTTCGCGACGGCCCTCAACACTGGCGTTCTTGCCGTCGGAGTCGCTGTAGAAGTAGCGCAGGTCAGACTTCAGCGCGCCCACCGGCAGCGCCCAGTTGTGGGTCAGGCCGACGAAATGCTGTTGGTAGAAGTCTTCCAGGTTGCCGTAGTAGTACTGCGCGAGCAGGTTGTCGCTGACCTTGTAGTCACCGCCGGCGAAGTAGAACGTGTTGACGAACTGGCCGCTGCGGGCGTTGTTCGCGCCGGCGATGGACAGACCACGGGCGTCGCTGGAGTTACGCCCCTTGGCGTGTTCCAGCTGGCCACCGACCAGGGTCAGGCCGGCGATTTCGCTGGAGGTGATCTGCCCGCCCTCGAAGGTCTGCGGCAGCAGGCGGCCGTCGTTGTAGGTCACCACCGGCAGCTTCGGCAGCAGGGTGCCGATGCGCGCTTCGGTCTTGGAGATGCGCACCTTGCCTGTCACGCCCAGGCTGCCGAAATCATCCTTGGCGCGGCCATCGTTGTCGGTCGGGAACACGGTGCCGCCATAGCTGGCGCTGGTCGGGTTGTAGTGGCGGCCCTTGCCGGAATCCAGCTTCATGCCCAACAGGCCGAGGGCATCGACGCCGACGCCGACGGTGCCTTCGGTGTAGCCCGAGGCGTAGTTGAAGAGGAAGCCCTGGCCCCACTCCTCCTGCTTGGACGGCGCGGCGGCGAACTGGCGGTTGTCCGAGTTGATGTAGAAGTTACGCAGGGTCAGGCTGGCCTTGCTGTCTTCGATGAAACCGCCGGCGGCGGCTTGCTGGGCCAGCACGCCGAGGGCGACGGCCAGGGCGAGGGACGACTTGTTCATGCTCGATGCTCCATTGCGATCTTGTAAGGGTGTTGGGGTGCCCGGAGCAGGAGCAGACGCGACGCGCCGCTGCGTGACCTTCGAAGCCACTGTCGTTTTCACAGGCTCCGGTGCAAATGCGATGCGGCGGTCCGCTTTCGGCAGGCCGCCACTCTAGAAGACGAAAGCTAATTTCTAAAAAGAATTATTTTTTAGATTCAAATAACTTTCAGCAATAAGCAATTCTACGGAGCCCGAGGAGTCGTCCGACCTAAGCTAATGCAAAAAAATTATTTATTTCTTGTTTTTTAGATCAATTAGATTGTCTCCACCGGACCACCGGACACCCTGAGCGCACTACACCCTGTCCCGTGGACCGGCCTCCAAGACCGGCCCCAGCCCGTTGAGGAGCACCCCATGATTCCGTCCCTGTTCCCCCGTCGCCTGCTGGCGGCCCTGACCCTTGGCGGCCTGGCACTGAGCGCCCAGGCCGCGGACTTCACCGTCGCCTACCAGACCACCGTCGACCCGGCCAAGGTGGCCCAGGCCGATGGCGCCTATGAAAAGGCGAGCAAATCCGAAATCGACTGGCGCAAGTTCGACAGCGGCGCTGAAGTCATCACCGCCGTAGCTTCCGGTGACGTGCAGATCGGCTATGTCGGCTCCAGCCCCCTGGCTGCCGCGGCCACTCGCCAGCTGCCGATCCAGACATTCCTCATCGCCACCCAGATCGGCGATGCCGAAGCCCTGGTGGCGCGCAACGGCGCCGGCATCACCAAGCCCGAAGACCTGATTGGCAAGAAGATCGCCGTGCCCTTCGTTTCAACCGGCCACTACAGCCTGCTGGCGGCGCTCAAGCACTGGCAGATCGACCCCACCAAGGTCACGATCCTCAACCTCGCGCCGCCGGCCATCGTCGCCGCCTGGCAGCGCGGCGATATCGACGCCACCTACATCTGGGACCCGGCCCTGGGTGTCGCCAAGTCCAATGGCAAGGTACTCATCAGCTCCGCCGAACTGGGCAAGCTGGGCGCCCCCACCTTCGACGCCTGGATCGTGCGCAAGGATTTCGCCGAGAAACACCCTGAAGTCGTCCGCGCCTTCGCCAAGGTGACCCTCGACGCCTACGCCGACTACCGCAAGGACCCGCAAGCCTGGCTGGCCAACAAGTCCAACGTCGACAAATTGGTGAAGCTCTCCGGCGCCAAGGCCGAAGACATCCCGCTGCTGCTGCAGGGCAACGTCTTCCCGCTGGCCGCCGACCAGGCAACCGCTCTGGGCGCACCCACCACCCAGGCCATCAGCGAGAGTGCTGCCTTCCTCAAGGAGCAAGGCAAGGTCGACGCGGTGCTGCCGGACTATGCGCCCTATGTCAGCGCGAAATACGTCACCAACTGATCTCCACCCCACGATCCGCTGCGCGTCGGCGGGGCGTTGTTGAAAACGACCTCAGGCTGCTCACTTACAAAAGTAAGCTCCGCTCCTTCGGTCGTTTTCGCCTAGCCCCGCTCTAGCTCGCTGGATCGTCAACTTCTGCTTATCCAGAGCGTTAGAAAAATGGCCCTACTCCAGCTGGAGCGCATCAGCGCACAGTACCCAGGCGCGGCCGTGCCGGTACTGACCGACATTTCCTTTGACCTCGGCCCCGGCGAGCTGCTGGTGGCCCTCGGCCCCTCCGGCAGCGGCAAGACCACCCTGCTCAACCTCATCGCCGGCTTCGTCGGCCCCAGCGCAGGGCGCATCAGCCTCGACGGCGTACCTGTCAGCGGCCCCAGCGCCGAACGCGGCGTGGTGTTCCAGGACGATGCCCTGCTGCCCTGGCAGGACGTACTCGGCAACGTCGCCTTTGGCCTGGAACTGGCCGGTGTGCCCCGCGCCGAGCGTGAGGTGCGAGCCCGCGACATGCTCGCCCTGGTGGACCTGGGCGGCTTCGGCAAGCGCCGCATCTGGGAGCTTTCCGGCGGACAGAAACAACGCGTTGGTATCGCTCGCGCCCTGGCCGCTGATCCGCGCGTACTGCTGATGGACGAGCCCTTCGGCGCCCTCGACGCCTTCACCCGCGAACAGATGCAGGAGTTGCTGCTGCAGGTCTGGCGACGCGCGGCGAAGCCGGTGTTCCTGATCACCCACGACATCGAGGAAGCGGTCTTCCTCGCCACCGAACTCATCCTGCTGTCGCCCAATCCGGGCCGCATCACCGAACGCCTGCGCCTGGACTTCGGCCAGCGCTATGCCGCCGGCGAAAGCGCACGGGCGATCAAGTCCGACCCGCAGTTCATCGAGACGCGCGAGCACGTGCTCGCCCAGGTCTTCGCCGAACGCAATAGGAGAAGCGCATGAGTAGCCTCGACCTACCCCTGGCCAGCAAGGCCGCCCCGACCGTGAGACCGCGCCAGCGCCGCCCCCTGAGCACTCTGTCCATCAGCCTGCTGACCCTCGGCAGCCTGCTGCTGGCCTGGTGGGCGGTGACCACCGCAGGCCTGATCGAGCCCCTGTTCCTGCCCAGCCCGCAGGCCATCGCTCGAAAGGGCTGGGTGCTTCTGACCCAGGGCTATATGGACGCCAGCCTCTGGCAGCACCTGAGCGCGAGCCTCGGTCGCATCGGCCTGGCCCTGCTGGCAGCGGTGCTCACCGCCGTTCCGCTGGGCATCGCCATCGGCCGCAACCGCATCGCCCGTGGCATCTTCGACCCGCTGATCGAGTTCTACCGGCCCATTCCGCCACTGGCCTACCTGCCCCTGATCGTCATCTGGTGCGGCATCGGCGAGCTGTCCAAGGTGCTGCTGATCTTCCTCGCGATCTTCGCCCCTATCGCCATCGCCACCGCCACCGGCGTGCGCAATGTCGACCCGGCACGGCTGCGCGCGGCGCAGTCGCTGGGTGCCAGCCAGGCCCAGCTGATCCGCCATGTGATCCTGCCCAGCGCCCTGCCGGACATCCTCACCGGCGTACGCATCAGCCTCGGCGTCGGCTGGTCCACCCTGGTGGCCGCCGAACTGGTCGCCGCCACCCGAGGCCTGGGCTTCATGGTGCAGTCGGCGGCGCAGTTCCTGGTCACCGACGTGGTGATCCTCGGCATCCTCGTCATCGCCCTGATCGCCTTCGCCCTCGAACTCGGCCTGCGCGCCCTGCAACGCAAGCTCGTGCCCTGGCATGGGCAGGGGCACTAGGACCATCCCCCGCCCCACGGTTTCAGGAGATACAGCCATGCCCCTCCACATCATCCCACTCTCCCCCGCCCTCGGCGCCGTGGTCGAAGGCCTCGACCTCGGTAAGCCCCTCGACGCCTCGCTGCGAGAAGCGGTGGAGCAAGCCCTGCTCGCACACCAGGTACTGTTCTTCCGCGACCAGCCACTGAACCCGCAGCAGCAGGCTGCCTTCGCCCGCAATTTCGGCGACCTGCATATCCACCCGATCTACCCGAACATCCCCGACCAGCCGGAAGTGCTCGTCCTGGATACCGCCGTGACCGACGTGCGCGACAACGCCCTCTGGCACACCGACGTGACCTTCCTGGAAACCCCGGCGCTCGGCGCGGTGCTCGCCGCCAAGCAGCTCCCGCCCTACGGCGGCGACACGCTCTGGGCCAGCAGCAGCGCGGCCTATGAGGCATTGTCTAAACCCATCCAGCAATTGCTCGAAGGCCTCACCGCCACCCACGACCTGTCCCGCTCCTTCCCCGAGGAACGCTTCAGCCTCACCTTTGATGAACACGAGCGCCTGGAAGACGCCAAGCGCAAGCACCCGCCGCGCAGCCATCCGGTGGTGCGCACCCACCCGGTCACCGGACGCAAGGGACTGTTCGTCAACGAAGGCTTCACCGCCCGCGTCAACGAGCTGTCGGCGACGGAAAGCGATGCGCTACTGCGCCTGCTTTTCGCCCATGCCACCCGCCCGGAGTTCACCATTCGCTGGCGCTGGCAGGCCAACGACGTGGCCTTCTGGGACAACCGCATCACCCAGCACTTCGCCGTGGACGACTACCGCCCGCAGCGCCGCGTGATGCACCGCGCAACCATCCTGGGCGACAGGCCTTTCTGAATCGCCACTGCCATCTCTCGTCTTCTGTAGGGTGCGCCCTGCGCACCGGGAATTCCGCGCGGTGGTTCTGGTGCGCGCGGCGCACCCTACCGGACGAATCTTGCGCGGCCCAACTCCCGCAAATACTCCCAGGGATATATCCCCCGCTCGTGCCCATCGCTGAACACCAGCTGTACGCCATACCCCTGTAGCGCGATGCGCTCCAGCCTCACCCCGTCATCGACCAGTGCAATCGCCCCACGCAGCCGTGCCGCCTTGCATTGCGAGCAGGGGCAAGCACCACGCAGGCGGGCGTGGCTGATCTGCTGATGCTCACCATCGGCCCACTCCAGACTCAGAAGCGCCCGGCTACGGGAGTTGCGCAGGGCGCTGGGGGCGTCCATCAGGCCGCCCCGTGCAGTTGCGCCAGGGCAATGCGCACCGCCTTGCGCACTTCCGGATCGCCATCGGCTTCCGCGGCACGCAGGGCAGGCAGTCCAGCGGCGTCGCCCAGTTCACCCAGGGCCAGCGCCGCTTCCTTGCGCAGGTTGGCGATGCCATGGCCGAGCAGGGTTGCCAACTCGGCCAGGGCTTGCCGATAACGCAGGCGCCCCAAGGTGCGGGCTGCGCGCAGGCGGACCTGCCAGTAGTCGTCCTGCAGGGCCTGCACCAGCGCGGGGCCGGCCTCGGCCAGCCCGACCTTGCCGAGGGTGGTGGCGGCTTCCTCGCGGACCTGCCAGGTGGCATCGCTCAGGGCCGCATACAGGGCCGGCAACACGCCGGCGTCGCGCGCCAGGCCAAGGGCGCCGGTGGCAGCGCGACGTACTTCGGTATCGGCATCATCGCTGGCCAGACGCGCCAGCGCCGGCAGGGCCTCGCCGTGCTTGAGCCAACCCAGGATGCCCACCGCCTCGCGGCGCACCGACGCGTCGCCATCACTCAGCGCAAGCAGCGCCGGACCGGCTGCATCCTCCAGGCGCAGTTCGCGTAGGGCACGCAGGGCGCTGCTGCGGACGAAGGCATCGGCGTGGCTCACCCAGGGCAGAATCAACTGTCCCGCTTCCAGGCTCTTCAGCTCGCTGAGGCTCTGGGCGGCGGCCAGGCGCACGGGTTCGGTGGCGTCCGCCAGGGCAGCGCACAGGGCTTGCACGACTTCGGGTTCTTCCCAGGCTTCCAGCAGGCGCGCGGCCTCGGCGCGCACTTCGGCGGCCGGGTCCACCACCAGGGCATCGGTGAGCCAGGGCAGGCCTTCCGGGTCTTCCAGGTCGGCCAGTTCGATGAGGGCAATGCGGCGCACACTGGCATCGTCATCGGCGAGGCGCGGCAGCAGTTCGAGGATGTCGGGGTTGTCGCTTTCACGGTTGGTCATAGGGCGATTCGCAGTGGCGGATGGTCGGTGGGCAGCCCCAGCGGAGTCAGGCGTGGCAGCTCGCGGCCTTCTTCTTCAGGCCGAAGGCGACGTTGTCGAGCACACTGCGCCAGGGCAGAAGTGTGTGGTGCTGGAACACCATGCCGCGTTCGGGCGAAGGTCCCTCCACCGGCTGGCCATCCACATCCAGGCTGCCGGCGCTGGGCTTGAGGTGGCCGGCCAGGGCGCCGAGCAAGGTGGGCTTGCCACAACCGGATGGGCCGAGGATGCAAACGAACTCACCGGGCGCGATGGCGAAGTCCAGGGCCTGCACCGCCTCGAAGGCATCGCGGCCCTGCCCCAGGCGGATGGAGACGCCCCTGGCCTCGATGCGGCCGGGTTCCCCTGCGCGTTCGAAGCTGCTCATCAGGCGTTCCTCCGCGCGTAATACCAGGGCGTGGCGAGCGCGCCCAGGCGCTTCACCAGGGCGCTGCTGCCCATGCCGATGGCCAGGCCGGTGACGATACTTGGCGCCGCGCCGGGCAGGATCACCTCGCGCAGGATCGCCAGTCGCCCGGCACCCAGGCTGCGCGCCGAGGCGATCAGGCGCGGGTCCACCGCTTCCACGCCGTGCACGGTGTTGAGCAGGATCGGGAACAGCGCGCCGGTGAAAGTGATGAACACCATCGACAGTTCGGACGAGGGGAACATCAGGATGGCCAGGGGAATCCAGGCCACCGCAGGAATCGGCCGCAGGACTTCCAGCGGCGGCAACAGGCTGTCCTCGGCCCATTTCGAGCGGCCGATGATCAGCCCCAGCAGCACACCCAGCAGGGCGGCCAGCGAGGCGAGGCGCTGGGGCCAGCGGTAGAGATTCGTCATGGGAATTCCTCCGATTCCCGTAGGGTGCGCCATGCGCACCGGGAAGCCCGCAGCGGGGTTCCGGTGCGCGCAGCGCACCCTACGTTGGCGTCAGCGCTGGGCCACCAGCTTCTGATTGGCGCTGACGAAATGGAGCGCGGTGCCGCCGTGCTGCTGGGCGTACTGCTCGGCCTGGGACTTGAGCAGGAAGGCACTCAGCTCATCCTGGTCGCTGCGCCGGGTGCTGCCCGAGAGCACGCTGATGAGCAGGCCGCCGGTGGCGCAGTTGATGGTGGTGTCCTGGGTGCCGATGGCGATGCGGATGGTTTCCGCGGAAGCGGACAGGCTGGAGATGGCCAACGCGAGGCCTGCGACGGTTGCACGAAGACGCATGGGTTTTTCCCCTCGAATCATGAGTGTTGGAATCGTCTCCGCCACAGGGCTGGGTGGTGGGAAACGAGGGGCTTTCAGGTGAGGCGTCCGGGGGTTGGCCGGATAGCATTTTTCGCGCCCTCTCCCTCTGGGAGAGGGTTGGGGTGAGGGTGGTCCGAGCGGCTCGGTGTCTCCCTCATCCGCCCCTTCGGGGCACCTTCTCCCAGAGGGAGAAGGGAAGTCGGCTCAACGCAGCAGGTAAGGAATCTCCACCTTCACCGCGCCGGTCGGGCAGTCCTTCTCGCAGGGCATGCAGTACCAGCACTCGTCGAAAGCCATGTAGGCCTTCTGGGTGGCCGGATTGATGGCCAGGAGGTCCATCGGGCAGACCTCGACGCAAACGGTGCAGCCCTTCTCGGCGATGCACTTGTCTTCGTCGATGGTCACCGGCGCGCTGCTGCGGAAGAAGATTTCCTGGGGTTGATGGGCCATTTCACGATTTCCTTGGAGCCTGGGGCTCTCGTTATGGGTATTGCGAGGAGCGCGTTGCGCTCCGTGTTGGGCTTCGCAGGCTCAGCGCCAACCTACCCCGCGTGCTCTCCGTAGGTTGGTGTAGAGCGAAGCGAAGCCCAACAAGGGTCAGGCTGCCTCGGTCTTCACGCGCAGGCGGTCATAGGCCTGCTGCTCCTCGGCATCCAGCGGGATCAGGTAAGGCTCCACCGCTTTCTTGAAGCTGGTCATGCGGCCATCCTCGCCCTTCTTCAGATGGCAGTGGCAGAACCACTCGGCATCGTTGCGTTCGGGGAAGTCCACCCGGTGGTGGTACAGGCCCCAGCGGCTCTCGGCGCGGAACAGCGAGGCGCGGGCGGCCATCTCGGCGCAGTCGCGGATCACCGCCACTTCCATCGCGCGCATCAGTTCGTGGGGATTGCTGGCCTTCATCTGCGCCAGGTCCCGTTCGATCTCGGCGAAGCGCGCGAGGCCGATCTCCATCTTCTTCGTCACCTTGGGCGGCTGCAGGTAGTCATTGACCATGCGCCGCAGCTTGTATTCCACCTGGGCCGGCGGCAGGCCGTGCTCTCGCTCCAGCGGCGCGAAGACCCGCGCCCGCTCGCGCTCCACCTGCCCGGCATCGACTTCGGCGAATTCGCGACCGGCCACGTAGTCCGCCGCGTTGACTCCGGCGAACCAACCGTAGGTGAAGGCACCGAGCATGTAGTTGTGGGGCACGGCAGCCATGTCGCCCGCCGCGTACAGCCCTTTCACTGAGGTTTCAGCCTTCTCGTTGACCCACACGCCCGAGGCCGAATGGCCGGAGCAGAAGCCGATCTCGGAGATGTGCATCTCGACCATCTGCGAGCGGTAATCGGTGCCCCGGTTGGCGTGGAACTGCCCACGGCTGGGGCGCTCGTTGCTGTGGAGGATTTCTTCGATGGTCTGGATGGTTTCCTCGGCCAGGTGATCGAGCTTGAGGAACACCGGACCGTTGCCGCCTTCGAGTTCCTGATGGAACTCCCACATCATCTGGCCGCTCCAGTAGTCGCACTCGATGAAGCGCTCGCCCTTGCTGTTGGCGGTGTAGCCGCCCAGCGGGCCGGTGACGTAGGCGCAGGCCGGGCCGTTGTAGTCCTTGATCAGCGGGTTGATCTGGAAGCACTCCAGGTTGGAAAGCTCCGCCCCGGCGTGATAGGCCATGGCGTAACCATCGCCCGCATTGGTGGGGTTCTCGTAGGTGCCCATCAGGTAGCCGGAAGACGGCAGGCCGAGGCGGCCAGCGGCGCCGCAGCCAAGGATCACCGCCTTGGCGCGGATCACCCGGAACTCGCCACTGCGGCAGTCGAAGCCCATCACCCCGCTCGCCGCGCCCTCGCCATCCAGCAGCAGGCGGGTGCAGACGATGCGATTGCTGATCTCCACCCGTGCGCGCTTGAGCTGGCGGTAGAGCACCTTCTTGATGTCGTGGCCCTCGGGCATGGGCAGCACGTAGGCGCCCATGTGGTGGACCTTCTTCACCGCGTAGTCGCCGGTCTCGTCCTTCTCGAACTTCACGCCCCAGCGGTCGAGCTGCTGGAGGGTCTCGAAGCTGTGGGTGGCGTAGGCGTGCACGGTCGCCTGATTGACGATGCCGTCATTGGCGATGGTGATTTCCTTGGTGTACTGCTCGGGCGTCGCATGGCCGGGAATGATGGCGTTGTTCAGGCCGTCCATGCCCATGCTGATGGCGCCGCTGCGCTTGACGTTGGCCTTGTCCAGCAACAGTACGCGCAGCTCGCGGTTCTGCTCCTTGGCCTTGATCGCGGCCATGGGGCCGGCGGTGCCACCGCCGATGACGACGATGTCGTATTCCTGTTCTCGGGTGCTCATGCCTGGGGCCCCTTCTGACGGTCGATGCGCAGGCGGTACTGGAAGGCATCGCCGCGGTAATAGAGGTGTTCGAAGTCCAGCGGCGTGCCGTCGGCAGCGTGGGTCAGGCGCTCGATGCGCATGATCGGTGAGCCCTCTTCCACCTCCAGCGCCTGGGTCAGGTCGCCGTCGGCGAGCACTGCATCGATGGCCAGGTCGGCGTGGCCGAGGGGAATGCCGCAGTCGTTCTCGAGGATGAGGAAGATGTCGCGGGTGGCGAGGTCGGCCTTTTCCAGCTTCTCGCCCACCGCCTTCGGCAACCAGGTGATTTCCAGGGATACCGGCTCACGGTTGATCAGGCGCACGCGGCGGATTTCGGTCACCGGGCTGCCTTCCTCTACCTGCAAGCGCGCAGCCACCAGGGCGCTGGCCGGCACGTGGCGGAAACTGCGCAGGCGGTTGAGCACTTCGTAGCCCATCTGAGTCATGGACTCGGCCAGGCCCTGGAGCGTGCTGACGTTCTGGAAAGCCTTGGGCTTGGCGACGAAGGTGCCCTTGCCGTGGATCTTGAAGATCAGGCCTTCCTTCTGCAGGTCGCCCAGCGCCTGGCGCACGGTGATGCGGCTGACGTTGAAGGCCTTGCCCAGTTCGCTTTCCGAGGGCATGCGGCTGTGGGGTGGGTAGGTGCCGTCGAGGATGCGCCCGCGCAGCAGCTCCTTGAGCTGGCTGTAGAGCGGTACCGGGGAGAGGGGAAGCAGTTCGGCCATGTCGTTGTTCGCTCGCGATCCTGACTTGTCATAACAAGTTATAGCGTAAGATTGCCGAATATAAAAACGTACGTGCAAATACTTTTATTGAATAAGGATATGGCGCTCAGCCGGGGGAGGCCGCGGAAGAACGATTCGCCCCGAAAAAAAAACGCCGACAATAGTCGAGACTCGTCGGCGTGAGGAGGGCGCACTGGCCAGTGCGCCACCGTGGCTAGCAGGTGATCAGAACGCCGGCACGACCGCGCCGGAGTACTTCTTCTCGATGAAGGTTTTCACTTCCGGGCTGGTCAGCGCGGCGGAGAGTTTCTTGATGGCGTCGCTGTCCTTGTTGTCCGGACGGGCCACCAGGTAGTTCACGTAGGGCGAGGTGTGGTCTTCCAGCACCAGCGCGTCCTTGGACGGGTTCAGCTTGGCTTCCAGCGCATAGTTGGTGTTGATCAGGGCCAGGTCGACCTGGTCCAGCACACGTGGCAGGAGCGCCGCTTCCAGTTCCTTGAACTTGAAGTTGTGCGGGTTCTCGGCGATGTCCTTCGGCGTGGCCAGGGCGTTCTTCGGGTCCTTCAGTTTGAGCAGGCCGGACTTCTGCAGCAGGAGCAGGGCGCGGCCGCCGTTGCTGCCGTCGTTGGGGATGGCGAGGGTGGCACCGTCCGGCAGCTCTTTCAGGGATTTGTACTTGCTGGAGTAGCCGCCGAAGGGCTCGACGTGCACGCCCTTGACGATCACCAGATGGGTGCCTTTGCCGCTGTTGAAGTTGTCCAGGTAGGGCTTGGTCTGGAAGTAGTTGGCGTCCAGGCGCTTCTGGTCGACTTGCAGGTTGGGCTGCACGTAGTCGGTGAAGACTTTCACTTCCAGGTCCACGCCTTCCTTGGCCAGCTGGGGTTTGACCAGCTCGAGGATTTCTGCGTGTGGTACCGGGGTGGCGGCTACTACGAGCTTCTCGCCAGCCTGGGCGAAGGTGGCGGACAGGGCGGCAGCCAGAGCGGTCAACAGCAGGGTCTTCTTCATGATGATCCTTTCGATTCTGCGGCTCCGGCTGGATCTTCAGCCGCGAGCAAGTGTGGGGATGCCCGGTCTGGGTGTGCCGGGTTGAGAGCGACACTACGGTCATTTTTTATAACCAACAAATACCTTTTAATTCTTCTTATATTCCATTTTTAATATATAAAAGAGCCACCTGATAACGTCCGCTCCCTGGCTGATCGGTACTTCGATGTCGCGTCTGCGAATTGCCTGCGAGGCCCCGGCTCACTAGAGTGGCAGCCTTCGCAACCGCCTACCGGAACCACGCCATGCTCGATGCAGCCCTCGCCCGCTTTGCCCGCCTGGAACTGGTTCCCTCGCCCACCCCGCTGGAGCAGCTTGCGCACCTGTCGCAGAAGCTCGGCCGTGGCGTCTACGTGAAGCGCGATGACCTCACGCCCTTCGCCCTCGGCGGCAACAAGGTGCGCAAGCTGGAGTTCCTCGCCGCCGAAGCTCTGGCCCAAGGGGCGGATACTCTGGTCACCGCCGGCGCCATCCAGTCCAACCACGTCCGCCAGACTGCCGCCCTCGCCGCGCGCCTCGGCCTGGGTTGCGTAGCGCTGCTGGAAAACCCCATCGGCACCTCCGACAGCAACTACCTCGGCAATGGCAACCGCCTGCTGCTGGACCTGTTCGGCACCGAGTGCGAGCTGGTAGCCAACCTGGACAACGCCGACGAGTTGCTGGCCGCTGCGGCCGAGCGTCTGCGCGCCGCCGGCAAGAAGCCGTACCTGGTGCCCATCGGCGGTTCCAACGCCCTGGGGGCTCTGGGTTATGTGCGCGCCGGCCTGGAGCTGGCCGAGCAGATCAAGGCCAGCGGCGAGCACTTCTCCGCCGTGGTCCTGGCCTCCGGCAGCGCCGGTACCCACGCGGGCCTCGCCCTGGCGCTGGAATACGCCCTGCCCGGCACCCGCGTGGTTGGCGTCACCGTTTCGCGTCCGGACGCCACCCAGCGACCCAAGGTGGAAGGCCTGCTGCAGCGCACCGCCGACCTGCTCGGCGTGCCGGTGCCGGCCGGGCTCAAGGTGGAGTTGTGGGACCAGTACTTTTTCCCGCGCTACGGCGAGCCCAACGCCGGCACCCTGGACGCCGTGCGCCAGGCCGCCAGCCTCGAAGGCCTGCTGCTGGACCCGGTGTACACCGGCAAGGCGTTCGCCGGCCTGCTCGATGGCATCGCCAAGGGCGCCTTCGCAGGCGAGGGTCCGGTGCTGTTCCTGCACACCGGTGGCTCTCCCGCGTTGTTCGCCTATCATCCTGCGGGTACCCCGTGACACCTTCTTATGCTTTATTTAAAGCATGAGATAATTTTTAATTATTTTATTGCATATAACCAAATCCCTAGAGTTGCCCCACCTTTAGACACCTGCCCCGTGAGGCCCCTATGACATTCGCAACCCTGCGTCGCCAGTTCATCCTCGGCAGCCTGAGCCTGGTGCTCGGCGCCAGCTTCGTCGGCACCAGCTCCGCCGCCGACCTGCTGCAGGACATCCAGCAGAAAGGCGCCATCAAGGTCGGCCTGGAAGGCACCTACCCGCCCTTCAACTACCAGGACGAGAGCGGCAAGCTGACCGGCTTCGAAGTGGAACTGGCCGAGGCCCTGGCCAAGGAACTGGGCGTGAAGGCCGAGTTCCAGCCGACCAAGTGGGACGGCATCCTCGCCGCGCTGGAATCCAAGCGCCTGGACGTGGTGATCAACCAAGTGACCATCTCCGACGAGCGCAAGAAGAAGTACGACTTCTCCACCCCCTACACCGTCTCCGGCATCCAGGCGCTGGTGCGCAAGGGCACCGAAGGCAACATCAAGGCCGCCGCTGACCTGGCCGGCAAGAAAGTCGGCGTGGGCCTGGGTACCAACTACGAGCAGTGGTTGAAGGAAAACGTCCCGCAGGCCGACATTCGCACCTACGACGACGACCCCACCAAGTTCCAGGACCTGAACGTCGGCCGAATCGACGCCATCCTGGTGGATCGCCTGGCCGCCTTCGAGATGGTCGAGAAAACCGGCGGCAAGCTGGCCGTGACCGGCGAAGCCTTCTCCCGCCAGGAAGCCGGCATCGCCCTGCGCAAGGGTAACCCGGAACTGCTGGCCGCCCTCGACAAGGCCCTGGCCAAGCTGAAGGCCGACGGCACCCTGAAAAAACTCTCCGAGAAATGGTTCAAGGCTGACGTGACCCAATGATCGACGCAAGCCTTCAACTTGCGCTGGATTCCGCGCCCTTCCTGTTGAAGGGCGCGGTTTTTACGGTGGTACTGAGCCTCGGCGGCATGTTCTTCGGACTGCTGCTGGGGTTCGTCCTGGCCCTGATGCGCCTCTACGGTTTCACCGCCCTGCAGTGGATTTCGCGAATCTACGTGTCCTTCTTCCGCGGCACGCCACTGCTGGTGCAGTTGTTCATGATCTATTACGGCCTGCCGCAGCTGGGCATCCAGCTCGAACCGCTGCCCGCGGCGCTGATCGGCTTCTCGCTGAACATGGCCGCCTACACCTCGGAAATCCTCCGCGCCGCGATCGCCTCCATCGACCGGGGCCAATGGGAAGCCGCCGCCAGCATCGGCATGAGCCGCACCCAGACACTGGTCCGCGCAATCCTCCCGCAGGCTGCGCGCACCGCGCTGCCACCGCTGGGCAACAGTTTCATCTCGCTGGTCAAGGACACCGCCCTGGCCGCCACCATCCAGGTGCCGGAACTGTTCCGCCAGGCGCAGCTGATCACCGCGCGCACCTTCGAGATCTTCACCATGTACCTGGCCGCCGCGCTGATCTACTGGGTGCTGGCCACCGTGCTCTCGCACTTCCAGGGTCGCCTCGAGGCACGGGTCAACCAGCATGAGCAGGACAGCTGATGATCACCGTCCGTAACCTGAGCAAATCCTTCAAGGGCCAGGAGGTGCTCAAGGGCATCGACCTGACCATCGAACCGGGCGAAGTGGTGGCCATCATCGGCCCCAGCGGCTCGGGCAAGACCACCCTGCTGCGCTGCCTCAACCTGCTGGAAGTACCCAGCGGCGGCCTGATTAAGGTGGGCGAGATCGAGATCGACGCGGGCAAGCCGCTGAATCATCAGCAAGGGCTGATCCGCAAGCTGCGCCAGCACGTCGGTTTCGTCTTCCAGAACTTCAACCTCTTCCCCCATCGCACCGCGCTGGAGAACGTCATCGAAGGCCCGGTGGTGGTGAAGAAGGAACCCCGCGAACGCGCCATCGAGAAAGCCCGCAAGCTGCTGGCCAAGGTGGGGCTGGCAGGCAAGGAAGACGCCTACCCGAAGCGCCTCTCCGGCGGCCAGCAACAGCGCGTGGCCATCGCCCGCGCCCTGGCCATGGAGCCCGACGTGATCCTCTTCGACGAGCCCACCTCCGCGCTCGACCCGGAGCTGGTGGGCGAAGTGCTCGCCACCATTCGCGGCCTGGCCGAAGAGAAGCGCACCATGGTGATCGTCACCCACGAGATGAGCTTCGCCCGCGACGTGGCCAACCGGGCGATTTTCATCGACAAAGGCTCGATAGTCGAACAGGGCGATGCTAAGGCCCTGTTCAGTGCGCCGAAGGAAGAACGCACCAAGCAGTTCCTGAGCAAGTTCCTCGGCGGCTGATGCGGCTCGACAAGGGTGGATGGCGCTTTTCCATCCACCATCGCAGCCAGGCCGGACCACGAATGGTGGACCGATGGAGCGTGGTCCACCCTTGTACGCTCCGTCCAGCCCCTACAGGTGGAGACCACCACCTGCCCCAGCGGTAAGCCCCCTGCAAGGAAATGCGCGTAGAATCCGCGCCCCTCGCAATACAGCCCCGCCATCGGAACCCGCATGAACCCGAGCACCCTCCTCTCTCTGCCGCTGCTGGCCCTCGCCCTGGGCGGCTTCGTCGTCGGCAGCAGCGAATTCATCATCATGGGCCTGCTGCCCGAGGTCGCCAAAGACCTCCAGGTCAGCCTGTCCGACGCCGGCCTGCTGGTCAGCGCCTACGCCATAGGCGTGGTGATCGGTGCGCCATTGCTGGGTCCGCTGCTCGGTCGCCTGCCGCGTCGCCAGGCGCTGCTCTGGCTGATGGGTGCCTACGCGCTTGGCAACCTCGGCTGCGCCCTGGCACCGAATTACGAGTGGCTGCTGGCCATGCGCATGTTCACCGCCTTCAGCCATGCCGGCTTCTTCGGTTGCGCCACCCTGCTGGCTGCCGAACTGGCCCCACCCCATCGCCGCGCATCGGCCATGGCCCTGGTGCTCAGCGGCCTGACCATCGCCAACGTGCTCGGCGTGCCGGCCGGCGCTTGGCTGGGGCAGGCCACCAGCTGGCGGGTGACCTTCATGGTAGTGGCAGCGCTCGGCTTCCTCACCCTGCTCGCCCAAGCCCTCTGGCTGCCCGCCACGCCGAAGCCGCAAGCCAATGCGGCCGGTGCCTGGGACGGCATCCTGCGGCGTCCGGTGCTGCACGCACTGTTCGTTTGCAGCCTGTCGTCGGTGGCCCTGTTCGGCGTCTTCACCTATATCAGCCCGCTGCTGCGCGACGTATCCGGCTTCAGCCCGGACCACACCAACTTCGCCCTGCTGCTGTTCGGCATTGGCCTGACCGTGGGCAACCTGCTCGGCGGTCGGCTGGCCGACAAGGGCTTCCGCTACGCCCTGCCGCTGGCCTTCGGGATGAGCACCTTGTGTCTGCTGGGCCTATACGCCTTCGCGCAGATCCCGGCACTGGCACTGGGCTGCCTGTTCCTCTGGGGCGTGGCGAGCTTCGCCATTTCCTCGCCGCTGCAATTGCTGCTGGTGGAACAGGCCGGTGAATCGGCGAGCCTCGCCGCCACCCTCAGCCATGCGGCCTTCAATCTGGGCAACGCCAGCGGCGCCTTCGTGGGTGGGCTCTGGCTGAGCACCAATATGGGACTGTCCAACCTGCCACTGATGGGCGTGGGCGTGCTGGCATTGACCTTCCTCGTCTGCCTGCCCCTGCCCCGCCTGCGTTCGGTGAAGGATCACCTGAAATCCACGGGACAGCTCCACTGACAGGCGCCTGGCAGGATGGGTGGAGCCGTGTGCTTCCGGGCCTGACTAGCCCTTATGCCGAACGGATCGCTCGCTGCGCACCGGGGCAGCTAACCTTTCGACTTGCCTGACTTGCCGGCACCAGAGGAGTGCATGAAATGACTGCCCACGAGACTGACCAAGATGTCATCCAACGCGTCGTGCGCGACTATGTCGAAGGCATGGTCTTCGCCGATGAGCACCGCCTGCGCAGCGCCTTCCACCCGCAGTGCCGCATCATCGGTCACTTCCAGGGCGAGCTCGAATGGCTCTCGGTGGATGATTTCGCCGGCGCCATCCGCGACGCTGGCCCGGTGCTGGCGGAAGGTGAGAAACCCGTCTGGGCAATCCAGGCACTGGATATCACCGGCGACGCCGCCTCGCTGAAGGTGGTCGACGACTACGCCGACATGCGCTTCACCGACTACCTCTCGTTGCTGAAGATCGGCGGCCGCTGGAGCATCATCAACAAGCTCTACTACCTGCACGATTAGCGCGCAAGGGTGGATATCGCCCTCCATATCCATCAGCGGCGTAATGCCGGGCCCTGGTGGTGGATTGATGGAGCGTGATCCACCTACGTGCGAACAACCTCCCTCGCCCTTCAGGGAGAAGGGCCGGGGGAGAGGGCGGCAGGCCCCCAGACGGAATCGTTAACTTTACCGTAATGATAGCTCCGCGGGCTTGATTGATGACCCACCGGTCGCGCTCCTAATGTGCGTTCCACGACAGCGGACCTCGTGGAGCCACCATGACAACAAGACCCTCTCCCCCGCCGCAATGGTCGCGTCGGCGTGCCGAAAAGCAGCGCCGCCTCGACCAGGTACGCAACCTCGCCGATGGCGTCGTGCTACCCAGCGAACGGATCGTCGAAGCCCTCGAAGCACTGATCGCCCCCGGCGACCGCGTGGTGCTCGAAGGCAACAACCAGAAGCAGGCGGATTTCCTTTCCCGCTCCCTGGCCAAGGCCGATCCAGGACGCCTGCACGACCTGCACATGATCATGCCCAGCGTCAGCCGCGCCGAGCACCTCGATCTCTACGAGCGCGGCATCGCCCGCAAGCTCGATTTCTCCTTCGCCGGCCCGCAGAGCCTGCGCATCGGCCAGTTGCTGGAAGACGGCCTCCTGGAAGTCGGCGCCATCCACACCTATATCGAACTCTATTCGCGCCTGCTGGTGGACCTGATCCCCAACGTCGCCCTCGTGGCCGGCTTCATGGCCGACCGCGAAGGCAACATCTACACCGGCCCCAGCACCGAAGACACGCCAGCGCTGGTGGAGCCCACCGCGTTCAGCGACGGCATCGTCATCGTTCAGGTCAACGAGCTGGTGGACGATGTGCGCGACCTGCCGCGCGTGGACATTCCCGCCTCCTGGGTCGACTTCGTGGTGGTCGCCGACAAGCCCTTCTACATCGAGCCGCTGTTCACCCGCGACCCGCGCCACATCAAGCCGGTGCACGTGCTGATGGCGATGATGGCGATCCGTGGCATCTACGAGAAACACAAGGTCCAGTCGCTCAACCACGGCATCGGCTTCAACACCGCGGCCATCGAACTGATCCTGCCCACCTACGGCGAATCCCTCGGATTGAAGGGCAAGATCTGCCGCAACTGGACGCTGAATCCGCACCCGACGCTGATCCCCGCCATCGAGACGGGCTGGGTGGAAAGCGTGCACTGCTTCGGTACCGAACTGGGCATGGAGGACTACATCGCCCAGCGCCCGGATGTGTTCTTCACCGGCCGCGACGGCTCGCTGCGCTCCAACCGGATGATGTGCCAGCTCGCCGGGCAATACGCAGTGGACCTGTTCATCGGCGCCACCCTGCAGGTCGACGGTGACGGCCATTCCTCCACCGTCACCCGTGGCCGCCTGGCCGGTTTCGGCGGTGCGCCCAACATGGGTCACGACCCGCGCGGCCGCCGCCACGCCACGCCCGCGTGGCTCGACATGACCGAGCCGGTGACCCTGCTCGAACGCGGCAAGAAGCTGGTGGTGCAGATGGTCGAGACCTACCAGGAAGGCGGCAAACCTACCTTCGTCGAGACCCTCGATGCCGTCGACGTGGCGAAGAAGGCCGGCATGCCCCTGGCGCCGGTGATGATCTACGGCGACGACGTCACCCACCTGCTCACCGAAGAAGGCATCGCCTACCTCTACAAGGCGCGCAGCCTCGAAGAGCGCCGCGCGATGATCGCCGCGGTCGCCGGTGTCACCGCCATCGGCCTGCGCCACGACCCGAAAGAGACCCTGCGCATGCGTCGCGAAGGGTTGATCGCATTGCCGGAAGATCTCGGCATCCGCCGCACACAAGCCACGCGGGAACTGCTGGCGGCGAAAAGCATCGCCGATCTGGTGGAGTGGTCCGGCGGCCTTTACAACCCCCCGGCCAAGTTCAGGAGCTGGTGATGAGCGCACTGATTGCACGCAATGCCGACCTGCCGCTGGCCGACTGGCTGGCGGACCTGGCGGTGGACGCCCTGATCGACGAAGCCGACCTCTCGCCCAAGCCGGCCCTGGTGGACCGTCGCGGCAGCGGCGCCCACAGCGACCTGCACCTGGGCCTGATGCACGCCTCGGCGTTGTCCCTCTGGCCCTGCTTCAAGCAGATGGCCGAGGCGGCGCTGGAGCATGGCGAAGTCGGCCAACCGCTGCGCGAAGCGCTTGGCCGCATCGGCCGCGAAGGTGAGGCGGCAATGCTCGTTATTACCGGCGGGGTGAATACCCATCGCGGTGCCATCTGGGCCCTCGGCCTGCTGGTGGCGGCCATGGCGCTGAAACCCGAGAGCCGCGATGCCCACGCCATCGCCCTACGCGCGGCCCGCATCGCGCTGATCGACGACCGCTCAGCGCCCCACAACGACAGCCACGGCGCCCAGGTCGCCCGTCGCTACGGTGCCCGTGGCGCGCGGGAAGAAGCCCAGCTCGGCTTCCCTGCCGTGATCGAGCAGGGCCTGCCGCAACTGGCCCGCAGCCGCGCGGCCGGCGCGGGTGAACAGAACGCCCGGCTCGATGCGCTGCTGGCGATCATGGCCACCCTGGCTGACACCTGCGTGCTCTGGCGCGCCGGCCAGGAAGGCCTCGCCGCCATGCAGCAGGGCGCCCGCGCCGTGCTCGACGCCGGCGGCAGCGCCAGCCTCGCCGGCCGCCGCCAACTGCGCGCGCTGGATGCCCGCCTGCTGCAACTCAACGCTTCGCCGGGCGGTGCCGCCGATCTGCTGGCCGCCTGCCTGTTCCTCGATAAAGCCGGGAGCCTGTGACCATGGAAACCCTGTCCTTCCAATTCCCCGCCGGGCAGCCGGCCCGCGGCCGCGCCCTGGTCGGCTGCGTCGGTTCCGGCGACCTCGAAGTGCTACTGGAACCCGGCAGCGCCGGCACCCTGTCGATCCAGGTGGTGACCTCGGTGAATGGCAGCGGCCCGCGTTGGCAGCAACTGTTCCAGCGCCTGTTCGACGGCCAGTCGCTGCCAGCCCTGAATATCGATATCCACGACTTCGGCGCCACGCCCGGCGTGGTGCGCCTGCGCCTGGAGCAGGGGCTGGAGGAGCTTGCACATGACTGATATCGCACGCCTGCTCGAAGCGCGCAGCTTCGTCGAACTCGGCGCCCGCCAGCGCGCCCGCGAGCTGCTGGACGCCGGCAGCTTCCGCGAACTCATCCATCCCTTCGACCGGGTCATTTCCCCCTGGCTGCCGCAGCAGGGCATCGTGCCCCAGTCAGACGACGGCGTCGTGGTGGCCAAGGGCAGCCTCTCGGGCCGGTCCATTGTGATTGCCGCCATCGAAGGCGCCTTCCAGGGCGGCAGCATGGGCGAGGTCGGCGGCGCCAAGATCGCCGGCGCGCTGGAGCTGGCCGCCGAAGACAACCGCCAAGGCATTCCCACCTGCGCCGTGCTGCTCCTGGAAACCGGCGGCGTGCGCCTGCAGGAAGCCAACCTGGGGCTCGCCGCGATTGCGGAAATCCAGGCGGCCATCGTCGAGTTGCGGGAATTTCAGCCGGTGATCGGCCTGGTCGCCGGTCCGGTGGGCTGCTTCGGCGGCATGTCCATCGCCGCCGGGCTGTGCAGCCACCTGATCGTCACCCGCGAAGCGCGACTGGGCCTCAATGGCCCGCAGGTGATCGAACAGGAAGCCGGACTCTCGGAATACGACTCCCGCGACCGTCCCTTCATCTGGAGCCTCACCGGTGGCGAGCAGCGCATGGCCAGCGGCCTGGTGGACGCCTATGTGGCCGACGATATCGAGGCCATCCGCGAAACTCTGCAAGCGTTGCTCGCGCAACCGGAACAGGGCCTGCCGCGCAGCCGCCGGCACGCCTGGTTCCTCGAACGCCTGGCAAGGCTGGGTGACGATTGCGAACAACTGGATGGCGCCGCTGTGCTCGCCCTCTACCAAGGAGACCGGACATGAGCCGTGGATTGAACTGGCTGCAAGGCCTTGCCGGTGGCGAAACCCTGCAAGGCTTCCCGGCCTCGGTAAAGGTGGTGGATGGCGAGCTGGGCAACCGCACCGCGCGCTTCATCGCCGTCGTGCCCGATTCGCAGAACCCCTTCCCCCGCGCTCGCAATGGCGAGGTCGGCCTGCTGGAAGGCTGGGCCCTGGCCAAGGCCGTGGATGAGGCCATCGAGGCCGACCGTGACGGCGCCAAGCGCGTCCTCGTGGCGCTGGTGGATGTCCCCAGCCAGGCCTATGGCCGCCGTGAGGAAGCGCTGGGTATTCACCAGGCCCTGGCCGGTGCGGTGGACGCCTACGCCCGCGCCCGTCTCGCCGGACACCCGGTGATCGGCCTGCTGGTGGGCAAGGCCATGTCCGGCGCCTTTCTCGCCCACGGCTACCAGGCCCAGCGCCTGATCGCCCTGGATGACGGCGGCGTGATGGTCCACGCCATGGGCAAGGCCGCCGCCGCACGCATCACCCTGCGCAGCGTGGAAGAGCTGGAAGCGCTGGCGGCCAAGGTGCCGCCGATGGCGTACGACCTGGAGAACTACGCCTCACTCGGATTGCTCTGGGAGCGGGTTGCCGTGGGCGATGCGGAGCAGCCGAGCGAAGCCGATATCGGCCGGGTGCGTGAGTGCCTGCTGCGGGCGGTGGAGGACATCGGTGCGAGTACCGACCTCTCTGGACGACTGGGTGCTGAGAACCGCGTGGCGTCTTCGAAGGTGCGGGAGATGCTTCGCGCGCAGTGGTAGTCCGGCCCTCTCCCCCGGCCCCTCTCCCTGAAGAGGAGAGGGGTGACTCGCGCCGATTGCCGCCGTGGTAGCCGGAGACTCTGAGCCAGGCTAGGCATCGCTATCGAGCCTCGCACCAATCGCTCCCCTCTCCCTTCAGGGAGAGGGGTTGGGGGAGAGGGTGAAACCCCATGCACAGGAGCCAATCATGAGCGCCAATCCAAAACCCCACGACCTGCTCTGGGGCATGACCACCGACCAACTGCCCGCCGATGTCCCCGCCTGGGCGCAGCAGGCCCTGGCCGCCGGCCACCCCGTGGTGGTGCGTCGTGCGCTCTGCGAACCCGGCCGGGTCGCCGTTGGTATCCGTGGTACCCGCCGTGACCAACGCTTCGCCGCGACGATGCCGATCCATTCCATCCAGCGCGCGCTCAGCCCTGAACAACTGCGGCCTCGTGCGGCCGCCGACTTCCCCGCTCTGCGCGCTCTGGAAACGGTTGCTCCGATACTGGCAGCTACCGGCTTGCCCTGGGGCCCCACCGGCAGCGTCGGCTTCCAGCTCGCCACCGGTATTGCCGTGCTGCATCAGGCCAGCGACCTCGACCTGATCCTGCGCACTCCCGACTTTTTCGACCGCCAGCACGCCCGTGCCCTGCTGGCGGCGCTGGCCGACGCGCCCTGCCGCATCGACCTGCAACTGGAAACGCCCAACGGCGCCGTGGCCCTGCGTGAGTGGGCCGGCGAAGCGCGCCGCGTGCTGCTGAAATGCGCCGAGGGGGCCCGCCTTGTGGATAACCCCTGGCTCGTCCTGGAGCGCGCCGCGTGAGCAGCCTGTTCGCCTTCCCCGGCCAGGGCGCGCAGCAGGTGGGCATGCTCCACCAGTTGCCGACCGAGGCTGCTGCCTGCCTGATCGAGGCCAGTGATGCGCTGGGCGAGGATGTGCTGGCGCTGGATACCGTCGAAGCGCTGCAATCCACCCACGCCGTGCAACTCTGCCTGCTGGTGGCGGGTGTGGCCTGCGCCCGGCTGCTGATGGCGCGCAGCCCGGGGCCGGACTACGTGGCCGGGCTCTCCATCGGTGCCTATGCGGCTGCCGTGGTCGCCGGTTCGCTGGATTTCGCCGATGCCGTGCGCCTGGTGGCGCTTCGGGGTGAGCTGATGCAGCGGGCTTATCCACAGGGCTATGGCATGACGGCCATCCTCGGTCTCGATCAGGGCACCGTGGAGCGCCTGCTGAGCGAAGCCGGAGGCCCGGTGTATCTGGCCAACATCAACGCCGACAACCAACTGGTGATCGCCGGCAGCGATGCCGCCATGGCTGTCGTCGCCGAGCGTGCGCGGGTCCTGGGTGCCGGTGCGGCGAAGCGGCTGGCCGTCAGCGTGCCGTCCCATTGCGAACTGCTGGAACACCCGGCACGCGAACTGGCCGCCGCCTTCGCCAGGGTCGAGCTGCGCCGTCCGGCCATCCGCTACCTCAGCGGCAGCTCGGCACGGCCGGTCTTCGACCCGGAACGCCTACGCGACGACCTCGCCTTCAACATGTGCCGCGTCATCGACTGGCACGGCACCCTGCGCACCGCCTACGAGCGCGGGGTGCGCCTGCATATCGAACTGCCGCCCGGCGCTGTGCTCAGCGGCCTGGCGCGGCGGGTATTCGACCAAGGTACGGTGATCGCCTTCCAGGGCGCCCGTCTGGATACGCTGGACGCCCTGCTGCGTGAGGAGGTAAGCCGGACCCGATAACGCCGTGCGCTTCGAAGGACAAGAACAATCAACTTCGACCCCAATACGAGGGCAACAACAATGATCGTCTACGGTGTGGCCTTGCTGGCCATCTGCACACTTGCCGGTGTCGTCATCGGCGACTTCCTCGGCGTCCTGCTGGGCGTCAAATCCAACGTTGGCGGCGTCGGTATCGCCATGATCCTGCTGATCTGCGCGCGTCTCTACATGCATCGTCACGGTGGCATGACCAAGGAATGCGAATTTGGTGTCGGCTTCTGGGGGGCGATGTACATCCCCGTGGTGGTCGCCATGGCCGCGCAACAGAACGTCGTCACCGCGCTACACGGCGGCCCTGTGGCGCTGATCGCGGCGGTGGGCTCGGTGCTCCTCTGCGGCGCGACCATCGCCCTGATCAGTCGGACCAACAAGGGTGAACCGCTGGAAAAGGAGTCCCTTGAACCCGGCGTGAGCGCCGCCCCGGCGGGAGGACGCTGAGATGTGGCAGATCATTGAGAAAGCTCTCGAACACAACGGTCTGATCACGGCCTTCGCCGCAGTCGGCGTCATCATGTGGGTGTCGGTCCTGCTGTCGAAGTACCTCACCTTCGGCCGCGTGCATGGCTCGGCCATTGCCATCGTCATCGGCCTGGTGCTGGCCTGGGTCGGTGGCACCATCACCGGCGGGCAGAAGGGGCTGGCGGACATGGCGCTGTTCTCCGGCATCGGCCTGATGGGCGGGGCCATGTTGCGTGACTTCGCCATCGTCGCCACCGCCTTCGAGGTACAGGCCACCGAAGCCCGCAAGGCCGGGATGATCGGCGCCGTGTCGCTGCTGTTGGGTACGGTACTGCCCTTCATCGTCGGGGCATCGGTGGCCTGGGCGTTCGGCTATCGCGATGCGGTGAGCATGACCACCATTGGCGCCGGTGCGGTGACCTACATCGTCGGGCCGGTGACCGGTGCGGCGATCGGTGCCAGCTCGGAGGTGATGGCGCTGTCCATCGCCACGGGCCTGATCAAGGCGATCATCGTGATGGTCTTCACCCCGGTGTCGGCGCGCTTGCTCGGCCTCGACAACCCGCGTTCGGCGATGGTCTTCGGCGGCCTGGCCGGTACCGTTTCCGGCGTGACTGCGGGGCTTGCCGCGACTGACCGGCGCCTGGTGCCCTACGGTGCGCTGACCGCGACCTTCCACACTGGCCTGGGTTGCCTGATGGGGCCATCGATTCTCTACTTCTGCGTGCGCGGCCTGGTGGGCTGAATCGCCCCTTCGCACCAGACGCCCCGGCTGAAAGGCCGGGGCGTTTTTGCTTCAGCCTTCGTTGCGCAGGCTGTACATCCGGCATTCGGCGACCAGCGCCAGCAGGTTCGGGTCGCGCTCGCGGGCCTTCAGGAACACCACGCCTATGTGCTGTTGCAGGCGATAGCGTTCGCGCAGGCGGATCAGCTTGACCCGGTTTTCATAGACTGCCGCGATGCGCCCGGGCAGCAGCGCATAACCCACGCCGGAACTGACCATGCTGAGCAGGGTGAAGATGTCGTTCACCTGCATCGCCACCTTGGGCTCGAAGCCGGCCTGCTGGAACACCCGCGCGCCGTCGCGGTGGGTGGCGAAGCCCTGGGTGAGGGTGATGAAGGTGGAGTCGGCCAGGTCCGCAAGGTCGACTTCCTGCTGGTCGGCGAAAGGCGAATCGGTAGGCACGGCGAGGAAGATATCGTCGGAGAACAGCGGCAGTTGCTCGCAATCCGGATCAGTCACGCTCTCGTCGAGGGAGACGAGGATCGCGTCCAGCTCCAGGTTCTTCAGGCGATAGAGCAGGTCGACGTTGGAACCGAGGGTGAGGTCGATGTTCAGCTCGCTGCGTCGCAGCTTCAGGCCCATCACCAGTTGCGGCACGGTCTTCACCGTCAGCGAATAGAGCGCGCCGAGCTTGAAGCGCTCGGCGGAGAAACCGGCCGCCTCGCGGGTCAGGCGGACCATCTCGACGGCGTCCTGGATCAGCTTCTGCGCCTTCTCTTCCAGCACGTAGGCGCTTTCCAGCGGCGTGAGGTTGCGCCCCTCGTGCTTGAACAGCGGGCAGCGCAGGGCGCTCTCCAGGGAGTGGATGGCGCGGTGCACGCTGACGTTGCTGGTGTTCAGTTCGGCCGCCGCGCGCGACAGGTTGCCGCTGCGCATGAAAGCGAGAAAGGTCTCCAGCTTCTTCAGGGTCAGTTCTTCGTCGATCTGCATGGGCGGCTGACTGCCTTCATCGCGTTTGTGGGATGGGTATCGCTCCGCTCGCGGAACGCCGCCCGGCCCATCCTACAGGGGGGCCGTTGCGCTGCGGAGGCGACCTTTAGTGAATAAGCTAATAATGCATAAGCAAATGAATTCTTATTCCTTAACAGATATATGTTGAGCGCCTAGACTGCCCAGCATTGAAATTCAGCAAGGAGGGCTCGCCATGCGCAGCCAGGCCATTCGTTACCTGATCCTGCCGGGATGGCAGGGCTCGCCGGAGGAGCATTGGCAAAGCCATTGGCAGCGCTCGCTGCCCAATGCCAGCCGGGTCGAGCAGGCCGACTGGGACACCCCGGACCGTGCGTCCTGGGTGGCGGCGCTGGAGCGCGCCATCGATGCCGAGCGCACCCCGGCCATCCTTATCGCCCACAGCCTGGGTTGCGTGACGGTGGCCCACTGGGCCGCCCAGTCCGACCCGGATGTCCTGCGCCGCGTACGTGGCGCGCTGCTGGTGGCCCCGGCGGATGTCCAGCGTCCCGGTTGTCCGGAGCCGCTCAAGGGCTTCGCGCCGATTCCGCGTGACCAGTTGCCCTTCCCCAGCCTGCTGGTGGGCTCGGACAACGACCACGCCGCGAGCCCCGCGCGGGCCATGGAAATGGCCCGCGACTGGGGTTCGGAAGCGGCCATCCTCACCGGCGCCGGACACATCAACGTGAAGTCCGGGCATCACCGCTGGGAGCAGGGCTTCGCCCACCTCTATCGCCTGCAGGGTCGCGTCGAGGAGTCCGCCCGTAAACGCGCCTGAGAAACTGTTCAGGATCGGCTGCGCGTCGGAATAACTACGTTGAGAATGGCTTCGGGCTTGCTCATTTACAGCTCGTAAACTCCGCGCCCGCAGCCATTCTCGCCTTGTTCTTCTCTAGCTCGCGCGAACCTGAACGGTTTCTGGTTTTTTAACGCAACACGCCAGGGTCCGCTGCTTCGCAGCCTGGGCCCGGCGGGAGATTTCGCCATGAGCAAGGAAAACCCCGGTCAACCGCTGCTGACCTTCGCCGACGCCGATCGCAGCCCCCTGAGCATCCGTGCCCGTGCGCTGGTGTTCGTCGACGAACGTTCGCGCCAGCTGCGCGAGGAGGTCGATCAGCTCGCCCCGAGCACGCTGCCTGTACTGATCCAGGGCGAGACAGGCACCGGCAAGGAGCTGCTGGCGCGGCAAATCCATCGTTCCAGCGACCGCCCTGGCCTGTTCGTGGCGGTGAGTTGCAGCGCCATCAGCAAGGCTTACGCCGAGGCGGAGCTGTTCGGTCACGCTGCCGGCGCCCACAGCGGCTCGGCCAGCAGCCGTGCCGGCTGGTTCGGTTCGGCCAATGGCGGAACGCTCTACCTGGATGAGATCGGCGACCTGCCATTGCCTCTGCAGGCCAAGCTGCTGGCAGCACTGGAAAGTCGCGAGGTGATCCGTGTCGGTGCCCATCAGCCGACACCGGTGGATGTGCGCCTGGTGGCTGCCACCAGCATTGACCTGGTCCAGGCGGTGCGCGCCGGCAAGTTCAACGAACGGCTCTACCAGTACCTGGACGAGGGGCGAGTGGAGCTGCCGCCGCTGCGCGAACGGCCGGCCGATATCCTGCCGCTGGCCGAGTACTTCCTCGGTATCTACGCCCAACGCCTGGACCTGCCGTTGCCCCTGATCAGTCCCACCGCACAGGCTGCGCTGGAGGCTTATCCCTGGCCGGGCAATACCCGTGAACTGGAGAACAGCGTGCATTTCGCCCTGCTGGTCAGCGAAGGCGACGAGATCCTGCCGCAGCACCTGAACCTGCCGCCCCTGCCGGGCTATGCCCAGCTCGCCGTGCAGCTGCGCCGGCTGGCGGCCAACGACGAAGAGCGCGACCACCTGCGCCAGCTATTCGCCGAGGTGCTGGCAGGGTAGCCATGGGCTTCGCGGGTGGACCACGCTCCATCGGTCCACCTTTCGGAGTGTCGGAGGACGCCGTTGGTGGATGTGAAAATCGACATCCACCCTTGAAAACAAACGCCCAGCATGTAGGGGGATCACGCTCCACCGATCATCCATCGGGGCCCAGCATTACGCCGCTGGTGAATATGAAGGGTGGTATCCACCCGAAAAACAAGCGCCCCCGCGCAGTCAGAACTCCAGCGTGGTCGACAGCTGCACCTGCCGTGGGGCGCCAATGGACACGAAGAGCGTGTTCACCGAGGAGCTGTAGTAGGTCTTGCCGAAGAGGTTCTTCACGTTGAACTGCACCTTGAGGCGGCTCTCGCCCTGGGGCGTTTCGTCGCTGCGAAGGCGTCGGCCACGGTGTAGCTGTCCAGGTCAAAGCTGTTCTCCGCGTCGCCGGCACGCTGGCCCAGATAGCGGGCGCCGGAACTCAGTCCGCAAGCACGATCTGGTTCTTCCCGCCGCGCTTGGCCTGGTACATGGCTGCGTCGGCGCGGGCGTAAAGGCTATCGAGGCTACCGTCGTCGCGCAGGCTGGCCAGGCCCTGGCTGACGGTGACGCCGAAGCTGCTGCCGTCGACGGTGAAGCCCAGACGCTGCACTTCCCGCTGCAGGCGCTCGGCGATCTGCCAAGCCAGGTCCGGCGGACAACCGGGCAGCAGGGCGGCGAACTCTTCACCCCCGATGCGGCCGAACAGGTCGCCCCGGCGCAGGGCATTGGCGCCGCACTGCGCGATGCGTTGCAACACCTGGTCACCCACCTGGTGGCCATGGGTATCGTTGATCTTCTTGAAGTCATCGACGTCCAGCAGGATGAACGCCAGGGGGCTGCCGAACTGTAGGGAATGGTCGAACTCGCGCTGGGCGCATTCGAAGAAGTGCCGGCGGTTGCTGCTCTTGGTCAGCACATCGGTGGTGGCCAGGCGGTGCAGTTCGCCTTCCAGCTGTTTCTTCTCGGTGATGTCTTCGGCGATGCCGACCACGATGGTCGGCTGCCCTTCCCCGCCCTGCTGGCTGACGAAACACTTGTCGCTGACCCAGCGAAGCTGGCCATCGGCGCGCAGGATGCGGTACTCGCGGGCCTCGATGGCGCCCTTCTCCAGCACGTCGGCGAAGCTCTTGGCGGCGTAGTCGAGGTCATCGGGGTAGATGCAATTGCGCCACTCGTTGTAGTCCGCCAGCAGCAGGGCGGCGGAGCGACCGAACAGGCGCTCGTAGGCAGGGCTGACGTAGATGACCCGCTGGGCCTCCCAGTCGAAAGCCCAGAGCACTGCATTCACGCTGCCCAGCAGGCTGCTGAAGATGGCTTCGCGCTCGCGCAGCCGTTCCACCTCACCACGGCTGTGAAGCAGGGCAAGGGTGAGTTTTTCCAGTTCGCTCGGGGATTCGACGGACGTTTCCATTCGACCACTACCTTCGAAGGACCTGCCTTCGACAGATTAGGCAGGCAAAAGTGCGGCCGGTAAACCAGCCGACGGTCAGGCGTGACTGGCATGACGGAAGGCAGCGAAGCGGTTGAGCACCCGATGCAAGGCAAACACCGCCACCAGGGTCACGAACACCGCCACGCACACCGAGCTGAGGCGGTAGGCGATGGAGTAAACCACGTCATGCTGCGGCGTGAGGTACTGGCCGAAGACGATGGCCAGGGTGGTCAGCGCGCCGAAGCCGACGCCCTGGGAGCCCTCCAACACATGCAGGCGGGCGCAGCAGAACGCGGCCGTCCAGTACATCAGGGTCACTAGGGGCAGCACGTCGTAGTGGCTGTAGAGCACCAGTTGCAGCACCAGCCCGATGGCGCAACCCAGCAACGTTCCCAGGGCGCGGATGCGCCCGGCGAAGTGGATACCGTTCCAGTGCATGGGGAACAGCACGAGGATGGACGCTACTTGGGCCGACAGCGAGTCATGCAGGTCGACGCTCTGGAACAGCATGAAGGACAGGGTGGCGATACTCGCCCCAAGCACCGCCTCGTGGCGTTGGCTGGGCAGGTCCTTGGCGGGCATCTGCCGGGGCGGACGCGGCTCGGCGTCGGGGAAGAGGAAGAACATCAGCCAGGCGATCAGCACCGTCAGGCCGGCGGCCACCAGGTTGCTGGTCACCTGGTCGTAGAGGTGCGTATCCGGGTAGCTGGCGAAGTGCAGCTGGATGGAAAGGAACACGCTGCCCAACGCGCCGAACATGAACAGCGGCCCCTGGGCCATCAGGCGGAAGCGCCAGAAGAAGGCGAGGAACGCCAGCGGCACCATCAGTTGTGGCCGGTCGCCGAACAGGCCGTAGATCACCAGCACCTCGATGCTCACCACCACCGCCTGGAGCAGGAACTGGCGGACAACGTGGGCGTTGATGCTCGGCGTGAGACCAAGCAGGAGCATGGGGTAGACGCAGAAGAACGAGCCGTTGTCCCAGCCCATCAGCTTGCAGATGAACAGCCCCAGGGTGCCGCCGCCGGCAAGGCGGAGGCATTGCCGGAGATCGTTTTCCGTGAGAGCGGTCCTGCGGCTCATCAGTACACGTAGTGCAGGACGCTGATCACGACGATCTGCAGGCGGCCGAACAGGTCGGTCAGGTGCGAGTCGTGCGGGTAGAGCTGGACGGTGGCCTTGGCGCCGCTGGGCAGCACGAGGGGCAGGGCTTCGGTGAGGCTGACGTGCAGGCGCTGGCGCTGAGCATCGCGCACCCAGCGGTCGGACACCGCCGGTGCGGCCAGGTCGCCGTTGGCGTCGAGCTGGCCTTCCTTCACGCCAGCATCGATGGCGCTGACCCTGGCTTCGAAAATGTGTCCGGGCAAAGCGTCGAACACGACCGAGGCAGCGTCATCCAGGCGCACATAGCGCAGGGCTTTTTCGCGGAAGTCGGCGCTGATGTCGGCCTCGTCCGCGACCAGCGCGGCCACTGGATTACCGGCATGCAGGAAGGCACCGGGGGACAACTGCAGGTTGCTCAGCACGCCGGCCCGTTCGGCGCGCACTTCGCTGTATTGCAGTTGCAGGCGGGCCTGCTCCAGGGCGTTGCGGGCCTGGCGCAGGCGCAGGTTGTCTTCACCCGCCGCGCCACGCTGGGCAGCGAGTTCGCGGATACGCGCACCAGCAGCCACCAGCTTGGCCTGGGCGGCCTGGCGCTGGGCTTCGGTCTGCTCGAAGAGCTGGCGCGACACGTGCTGGCTCTGCACCAGGCGGCCGAGCCGCGCGGCCTCCCGCTGCAACTCGCTGGCCGCAGCCTGGGCGGCAACCTGGTCGGCCTGGGCGGCGGCGATGGCGGCGTCGAGCTGGCGGTTGTCCTGCCCGGCCTGCTCCAGCGCCAGCTCGGCGGAGCGCACGGCCAGGTGAAAGGGTTCAGGGTCCAGCCGGAACAGCAGTTGGCCGGCCTCGACGTGCTGGTTGTTGCTCACGGCGACGTCGAGGACCTGGCCGTCTACTCGCGGGGCGATGCGCAGCACCGGGCGGGTCAATTGCGCCTGGGGGGTGATTGGCATCCACAGGTCCGCCGCCAGGAAGTAGGCGAACAGCAGGACGAACAGGACGATGGCCGCCTGGACCCGACGGGCGAAGCTTTGATCCGGAGTCATGCGTACCTCGAAGGGACCCGCATCGGGCGCGGGTGGGGAAGACGGGAACGGCAAGACCTCGACCATTGCCGCTCATGGGGACGAAGTATATTTACCGGGGAATCGTGGATAATCTGGCGATTGCGAGAAGCAGCCTTACACGAGGAGTAACAATGGACACGCTCCACAGCATGCGGGTTTTCGTGCGCGTGATAGACACCGGCAGCTTCACCGCCGCCGCCCAGGCCATGGACCTGTCCACCGCCCAGGTGTCGCGACTGGTCTCGGAACTGGAGCAGCAGCTCCAGGCGCGGCTGTTGCACCGCACCACCCGCCGCCTGGCACTGACCGAAGTGGGCGAACGCTACCTGCAGCGTTGCCGGCAGATCCTCGGCGAAGTGGACGAGGCTGCAGCCGAAGCCCGCGGCGCCCACCTCAAGCCCCACGGCCGCCTGCGCGTACACACCATGACCGGCCTCGGCTTGCAGCACCTCACTCCCCTGGTGGCGCGTTACAGCGAGCTCTACCCCGAGGTGGTGGTGGAGCTGACCCTTTCGCAGCGCACCCCCGATCTGCTGGAAGACGGCCATGACGTGATCATCACCTTCGCCCGCGAGCTGCCCGATTCGCAGATGGTGGCCCAGGTGCTGGGACCGATGTTCAGCGTGCTCTGTGCCGCTCCCGGTTACCTGAAGCAGCACGGCGTGCCCATCGGCCCGGCGGACCTGCAGCAGCACCGCTATCTGCGCCTGCTTGACCCGCTCTATGAGGACAGCTGGGTGTTCAACGGCGAGCAGGGCGAATTCAACGTGCTGCCGGCCGAAAGCTTCCAGGTGAATGTGGCCGAATCCCTCGCCAAGGCCGCCCAGGCCGGCATGGGCATCTGCCTGCTGCCCTCCTTCGTCGCCTGCCCGCCCATGCGCGAAGGCAAGCTGCTGCGGTTGCTTCCGGAATACCGCCTGCGAGAGCGCAACATCTATGCGATTTATCCGTCGCGGCGCTTCCTCGACGCAAAGATCAAGACCTGGGTGGAGTTCCTCAAGGCCGAACTGCCGCCGCTGCTGGCCCAGGACGAGGCCCTGCTGGAGGACCCGAAGCACTGGGCAATCAACTCCAAATTGTTGCGCAAACAGAAATAGTTCTTCACTGATTTCGCTATTTTTCCCCTGCCTTGACCTCCCTAAGATGGCGCCATGTTTCGCAAGAAACCATCAAAGAGGTTCAAGATATGCAGCGTAACCTGATTTTTACTGCCTTTATCGCCGTATTTTCCCTGTTTTTCTCGCAACTTACCCTGGCTGAAGAATCCAACACCTTTGTTGCACACAATGCAGCGCTGGCCGAGCAGCGGGCCGACGCTGCCCAGCAGGAAGCCATCGCCAAACAGGGCGCCGAGCCGCAGAAGCAGTCCGATACCCGTCAGGACAGCTGATCCCGCCCCCTCCCCGTTCTCCACCTCCTGACGTTGATGCGTGACAGCTCCTTAATCGACGTCCTGTTCAGGCCGCTCACGATGAGCGGCCTTTTTTTGTCTGCGGGGAATGTCTTGAGTACGGGTGGGGCCCCTGAGGGGCAACTGCGCTGCCTCCAGAAAAAGGCAGAAAGCAAAAAGGCCGGCATTTCTGCCGGCCTTCTTCTTGGGCGTTTCCGTGGTCAGGCCGCAGCGGCCGGACGCAGGGAATAGGTCTTCAGCTGTTCGGCGAAGTCGCGCAGCGACTGGATACCGCTGGCTTCGGCGTCATGCACCCACTGCTTCATGGCCTCAAGCATCTCGTGGCCGTTGGCGCTGGTCTTGACCCAGATCTGCTGCAGAGCCAGGCGCTTCTCGTAGATAACCTTCAGGGCCTGGCTCTGCTCCAGCATGGCGGCGATGCGCGCCTGGTGACCTTCGTCGAGCAGGCTGGTCTCGCGGGAGAGCAGGCGCTTGGCGCGGCGGAAAAGGTGGCGGACGGACTCGTCGGCCTTGGCCAGCTCCTGCTTCACCAGCGGACCGATCACCAGCTTGCGGTACTGGGCCATGATCTGGAAACGGTTGTTGAGGATGGCCATGGCGGTATCCATGTCCAGGTTGCCCTTGCCTTCCACGCGGTGGGCGATGGGCGCCACGCGCTGCACCTTGGCCATGCCGAGCATGCTGAACAGCTTGATCCAGGCCCAGCCCATGTCGAACTCCCACTTCTTCACCGAGAGCTTGGCGGAGTTGGGGTAGGTGTGGTGGTTGTTGTGCAGCTCTTCGCCGCCGATGAGGATGCCCCAGGGCACCAGGTTGGTCGCGGCATCGCGGCATTCGAAATTGCGGTAGCCGATGGCATGGCCTAGACCGTTGATCACGCCCGCGGCCCAGACCGGAATCCACATCATCTGGATGGCCCAGATGGTGATGCCGCCGGCACCGAACAGCGCCAGGTCGATCAGCGCCATCAGGGTCACACCGCCAATGGGATAGCGGCTGTAGACGTTGCGCTCCATCCAGTCATCCGGGCAGTTCTTGCCATAGATGCGCAGGGTTTCCTCGTTCTTCGCCTCGATCTGGTAGAGCTCGGCGCCCTTGCGCAGGACAGTCCAGACGCCCTTGACCACCGGGCTGTGCGGATCGTCGGCGGTTTCGCACTTGGCGTGGTGCTTGCGGTGGATGGCGGTCCATTCGCGGGTGTTCATGGCGGTGGTCAGCCACAGCCAGAAGCGGAAGAAATGCTTGAGCGCCGGATGCAGCTCCAGCGAGCGGTGCGCTGAGTAGCGGTGCAGATAGACGGTGACGCTGACGATGGTGACATGGGTCATCACCAGGGTGACTGCCACCAGTTGCCACAGCGACAGGTCGAGAAAGCCGTTGTACCACATGGATGGTGTTGCCTCGGGGAAGTGAGCAGGGCTAGAAGGACAATCCAAGCCTGGATTATCACAAAGCGCCCGGAGAAAACCATCCCGTCTTTTAGATAGAGGCCCCCCGATCGTCGGTTGCCCCTTATAATGCGCACCTGCGATTTTGACCAAGCCAGGAAGGCCGCACCCATGCGTTCCAAGCTCAGCACGCTCCGGCTGGTGCTGCCCTATTTCATCCTTGCCAGCCTCTGGGTGCTGTTCAGCGATCGGCTGCTCGTCGGTCTGGTCGGCGACCCCGAACTGCTGGCCGAGCTGCAGACCGCCAAGGGCCTGCTCTTCGTGCTGGTCACCAGTCTCCTGCTGTTCGCCCTGGCCTGCCTGCACCTGCGCCGCCTGAAGGACTACCTGGATGCCCGCCGCGCCCACGAGAGCAGCCTGCGCCAGGCCGCCGCGGTATTCGATAGCACCCAGGAAGGCGTACTGGTCACCGATGCCGAAAGCCGCATCGTCCACGTCAACCGCGCCTTCGCCCGCATCACCGGTTTCGAAGAGGCCGAGGTGCTAGGTGAAAACCCGCGCATCTTCAGTTCCGGACGCCACACGCCGACGTTCTACATGGCCATGTGGAATGCCCTGCAGAACCGCCGCGAATGGAGTGGTGAAGTGTGGAACCGGCGCAAGAATGGCGAGATCTACCCGCTCTGGCAGAACATCCGCGCGATCCACGATGAAGAGGGCCTGCTGACCCACTACGTGGCGGTTTTCTCGGACATCAGCGCGATCAAGCGCTCCCAGCATGAACTGGACTTCCTCGCCCACCACGACCCACTGACCAATCTGCCCAACCGCCTGCTGTTCACCGAACGCGTCGAGCAGGTGCTGGAGCGCACGCGACGCGAGAAGCAGCGCGGTGCCGTGCTGTTGCTCGACCTGGACCACTTCAAGCACATCAACGAAAGCCTTGGCCACTCCCAGGGCGACCTGCTGCTGAAAATGGTTGGCGCCCGCCTGCAGGGCCTGCTGGAAGGCGGCATGACTCTGGCCCGACTGGGAGGTGACGAATTCGGCCTGCTCTGGGACAACTGCCCCCAGGCCGACCAGGCAGCGGCGCTGGCCGAGCGCATCCGCACCAATATGGCCACGCCATTCCGCCTGGGCGGGCACGACCTGTTCATCAGCACCAGCCTGGGGATCAGCCTGTTCCCGGACGACGACGCCAATGTCGAGCAGGTGATGCGCAATACCGACTCGGCACTGTTCAAGGCCAAGAGTGCGGGCCGGGATTCCTATGCCTTCTACAGCCAGGAGCTGACTGAACAGGCACGCCAGCGCGTCGAACTGGTCAGCGCGCTGCGCCGGGCCCAGGAATTGAACCAGTTACGGGTGCATTACCAACCCATCCAGCGTCTCACTGACGGTCGGCTGGTGGGCTTCGAGGCCCTGGTGCGCTGGCAGCATCCGGAGCGCGGCCTGGTTCCACCCGGGGAATTCCTGCCGATAGCCGAGGAAAGCGGGCTGATCGGCAACATCGATGCCTGGGTGCTGGAGCAGGCGTGCCGGCAGATGCGGCAGTGGCTGGTGCAAGGTCATGAACTGGTCTTCGTCGCCGTCAATCTGTCGAGCCGGCTGTTCCGCCGCGCCGAGCTGGATAGCGATGTAGCGCGAATACTGGCCAGCACCGGCCTGGCCGCGCAGCACCTGGAGCTGGAGATCACCGAAAGCGCCGTGATGGAGGACCCGGATACCGCCGAGGCCTTGCTGACACGCTTGCGCAGTCTTGGCGTGCGCCTGGCCATCGACGACTTCGGCACCGGCTACTCCTCGCTCCAGCGCCTCAAGCGCCTGCCGGTGCACAAATTGAAGATCGACCAGAGCTTCATTCGCGGCCTGCCGAACGACCCGAACGATATCGCCATCGCCCGCGCCGTCACCGCGCTGGGCCACAGCCTGGGCCTCAGTGTGCTGGCCGAGGGCATCGAGGTGGAAGCCCAGGCCGGATTCCTCCGCGAACTGGGCTGCGACTACGGCCAGGGCTACCTGTTCAGCCGTCCGCTGCCCGCCGAGGACGTCGAGCGTTTCTGGACGCAGTGCAGATAGCTACGCGGCCTGCTGCGCCCGCCTGAAGGCCGAACCTGCGCAACCATTATTTTTGTTATATAAAAATTCTTAAATAGTATTTTTAAGAATATTACGAGCCTGCTTAAGATTCGCTCCACGCCACGCGGAACCTCTTCCTGACCAACGCCGCGGGCCCCATTCAAGGAGCACGAGCATGAGCGCAACCCTTCGTAGCGTGGAAGGCCAGGACGACGCCAGCATCCTGCGCGAAATCCAGAGCGCCCTGCATGGCCTGCGTTTCGGCTCGGTGGAAATCACCGTGCACAACGGCCAGGTGGTGCAGATCGAGCGCAAGGAAAAGTTCCGCCTGCAGCAACCGAACCCACGTAACAACTGATTCCCGACGGCCCGACCGGAAAACCGGAGGGCGCATCGACAAGAACGAAAGCCAGCCCTTAGCCAACATCAAAAAGAATTCCAGTTTCCAGGAGCTTGATAATGTCGATTCGCCGTTTCGCCCTCGCCGCCCTCGCCAGCGCCCTGATCGCCGGCCCGGCTGCCGCCGCCACCGAGCTGCTCAACGTGTCCTACGACCCGACCCGTGAGCTCTACCAGGAATACAACGCTGCCTTCGCCAAGCACTGGAAGGCCGAAGGTGGCGACAACGTGAAAGTCCAGCAATCCCACGGCGGCTCCGGCAAGCAGGCCCGCGCCGTGATCGACGGCCTGAAGGCCGACGTGGTGACCCTCGCCCTGGCCGGCGACATCGACGAGCTCTCGAAGCTCGGCAAGCTGATCCCGGAAAACTGGCAGGCACGCCTGCCGCAGAACAGCACCCCCTACACCTCGACCATCGTGTTCCTGGTCCGCAAGGGCAACCCCAAGGGCATCAAGGACTGGGGCGACCTGACCAAGGCAGGCGTCGAAGTCATCACCCCGAACCCGAAGACCTCCGGCGGCGCCCGCTGGAACTTCCTGGCCGCCTGGGCCTGGGCCAAGAAGCAGTACGGCAGTGACGCCAAGGCACAGGAATACGTGAAGGAGTTGTACAAGCACGTACCGGTGCTGGACACCGGCGCCCGTGGCTCGACCATCACCTTCGTCAACAACCAGATCGGCGACGTGCTGCTGGCCTGGGAAAACGAAGCCTTCCTGGCGCTGAAGGAACAAGGCGGCGAGAACTTCGAGATCATCGCGCCGAGCCTGTCGATCCTGGCCGAGCCGCCGGTATCGGTGGTCGACAAGAACGTCGACAAGAAAGGCACCCGCAAGGTCGCCGAAGCCTACCTGCAGTACCTGTACAGCGAGGAAGGCCAGCGCATCGCGGCGAAGAACTTCTACCGCCCTCGTAACGAGAAGGTCGCGGCCGAGTTCGCCAAACAATTCCCGAAACTCGACCTCGTGACCGTGGACAAGGACTTCAACGGCTGGAAGGAAGCGCAACCGAAGTTCTTCAACGACGGCGGCATCTTCGACCAGATCTACCAGGCGCAATAACGATGATGGGTTTCGCAAGCTCTACCCATCCTACGAGACCAGTTCCGTAGGATGGGTAGAGCGGAGCGAAACCCATCGAAAGCGCTCCAGGGAAGGAGCGAAAACCAGGCCTGATCCACGGATCGGGCCTGTTTGCTGGAAGCGGCTCGACGGGGCCGGTTCCGGAGAATCCAAGCGTTCCAACGCAGAGTAAGGACAGAACATGTCACGACGCATCTCCCCGGTCATACCCGGCTTCGGGCTGACCCTGGGATACACCCTGGTGTATCTCAGCCTGCTGGTCCTGATCCCCCTGGGTGCCCTGTTCCTCAAGACCACCGAGCTGACCTGGGTTCAGTTCTGGACCATCATCAGCGCCCCCCGCGTGCTCGCCGCGCTCAAACTCAGTTTCGGCACCGCCCTGGTCGCCGCCGTGATCAACGGCATCATTGGCACACTGCTGGCCTGGGTACTGGTGCGCTACGACTTCTTCGGCCGCAAGGTTATCGACGCCATGGTCGACCTGCCCTTCGCGCTGCCCACCGCGGTTGCCGGCATTGCCCTCACCGCCCTCTATGCGCCCGCCGGCCTGGTGGGCCAGTTCGCCACCGACCTCGGTTTCAAGATCGCCTACACGCCGCTCGGCATCACCCTCGCGCTGACCTTCGTCACCCTGCCGTTCGTGGTACGGACGGTGCAGCCGGTGCTGGCCGATATCCCCCGCGAGGTGGAAGAAGCCGCCGCGTGCCTGGGCGCCAGGCCGCTGCAGATCTGCCGCCACGTATTGCTGCCGGCCCTGCTGCCGGCCTGGCTGACCGGTTTCGCCCTGGCGTTCGCCCGTGGCGTGGGCGAGTACGGCTCGGTGATTTTCATCGCCGGCAACATGCCGATGAAGACCGAAATCCTGCCGCTGCTGATCATGGTCAAGCTGGACCAGTACGACTACACCGGCGCCACCGCCATCGGCGTGCTGATGCTGGTCGTCGCCTTCGTCCTGCTGCTGCTCATCAACCTGCTGCAACGTCGCATCGAGACCCCGTGAGGAGAGCGCCATGAGTTCCGCAAGCCTGACCGCCGCGTCCTCCGCCAACGCCGCCCGCCGGGGCAGCGCACTGGGTCGCCGCATCCTGATCGTTTCTGCCTGGCTGGCCTTCTCCCTGTTCCTCCTGCTGCCGCTGCTGGTGGTGTTGAGCGAGGCCCTGAAGGAAGGCCTGGGCACCTTCTTTACCGCCATCTTCGAGCCGGACGCCCTCTCCGCGCTGAAGCTGACCCTGATCGCCGTGTTCATCTCGGTACCGCTCAACCTGGTGTTCGGCGTGGCCGCCGCCTGGTGCGTGAGCAAGTACGAGTTCCGCGGCAAAAGCCTGCTGGTCACCCTGATCGACCTGCCGTTCTCGGTTTCGCCAGTGATCGCCGGCCTGATCTACGTGCTGCTGTTCGGCGCCCAGGGTTACTTCGGCGAGTGGCTGCAGGACCGCGACATCCAGATCGTCTTTGCCGTACCCGGCATCGTCCTGGCCACGATCTTCGTGACCTTCCCTTTCGTCGCCCGCGAGCTGATCCCGCTGATGCAGGAGCAGGGCACCCAGGAGGAAGAAGCCGCACGCCTGCTGGGCGCCAACGGCTGGCAGATGTTCTGGCACGTGACCCTGCCGAACATCAAGTGGGGCCTGATCTACGGCGTGGTGCTCTGCACCGCGCGGGCCATGGGTGAGTTCGGCGCGGTATCGGTGGTGTCCGGCCATATCCGCGGCGTCACCAACACCCTGCCGCTGCATGTCGAGATTCTCTACAACGAGTACAACCACGTCGCCGCCTTCAGTGTCGCCAGCCTGCTGCTGGTGCTCGCCCTGTGCATCCTTCTGCTCAAGCAGTGGAGCGAGTCGCGTCTGTCCCGTCTCAAGTCGAATGCTGATGAGGAATAACCACCGTGAGCATTGAAATCCGCAACGTCAGCAAGAACTTCAACGCCTTCAAGGCGCTTAACGAGATCAACCTGGATATCCACAGCGGCGAACTGGTGGCCCTGCTCGGCCCGTCCGGCTGCGGCAAGACCACCCTGCTGCGGATCATCGCCGGCCTGGAAACCCCGGACGTGGGCAGCATCGTGTTCCACGGCGAGGACGTATCGCAGCACGACGTGCGCGATCGCAATGTCGGCTTCGTGTTCCAGCACTACGCCCTTTTCCGCCACATGACGGTGTTCGACAACGTCGCCTTCGGCCTGCGCATGAAACCCAAGCGCGAGCGCCCGAGCGAGTCGGCGATCAAGGCCAAGGTCCATGAGCTGCTGAACATGGTGCAGCTGGACTGGCTCGCCGACCGCTACCCGGAGCAGCTCTCCGGTGGCCAGCGCCAGCGTATCGCCCTGGCCCGCGCCCTGGCAGTGGAGCCGAAGATCCTGCTGCTGGACGAACCCTTCGGCGCCCTCGACGCCAAGGTGCGCAAGGAGCTGCGCCGCTGGCTGGCGCGCCTGCACGAGGAGATCAACCTGACCTCCGTGTTCGTCACCCACGACCAGGAAGAAGCCATGGAAGTGGCCGACCGCATCGTGGTGATGAACAAGGGCGTGATCGAGCAGATCGGTGCGCCGGGCGAGGTCTACGAGAACCCCGCGAGCGACTTCGTGTACCACTTCCTCGGCGACTCCAACCGCCTGCACCTGGGCGACGACCAGCACCTGCTGTTCCGCCCGCACGAAGTCTCGCTGTCGCGCTCTGAAGTGGCCGACCACCGCGCCGCCGAAGTCCGCGACATCCGCCCGCTGGGCGCCATCACGCGGGTGACCCTGAAGGTGGACGGCCAGGACGAGCTGATCGAGGCCGAAGTGGTGAAGGACCACGACAGCCTGGTGGGCCTGGTGCGCGGCGAGACGCTGTTCTTCAAGCCCAAGGTCTGGCAGAAAGCGGCGGGGTTCTGATCCTCGCTGAATACATCCGTAGGCTGAGCTCGCTCGGCCTACGGATGCTGCGTGGCCGATTCCCTGATCAGTCACTTGCCGCTGATTGCCGACGCCTGAAAACATTGATTCACCCACAGCAAATCACTCTTTCGGGTAGTGGCGTGGAAAGCGCGGCGCAGTAGGCTGTGCGGACACTTGAACGACTCCTCAGAACAACAAAAACAGGAGCACCCACCATGATCCGCAAGGTTCTGCTGTACCCGCTATTCAGCCTTCTCCTGGCACTGTCCATGCCAGCCCCCGCCGCCGATCTGGCATCCCTGGAGCGGGTGCAGGTCCACGCCAGCCGAGCCACCGCCAGCCTGCTGCTGTTCCGTGGCGAGGGTTTCCAGGACACTCACTCGGCGCGCATGCGCGCGGACCTCGATGCGCTCGGGGCATCCTTCCAGCGCATCGGCGAGCCAGGTGCCGATCTGGTGAATGCCCGTGACATCCTTGTTACCCAGCTCGAGCGCGGCGTTTCCTTCGGTCACAACGAAGAAGACGTGCCCTGGCGCTATCCCCAGGAGCTGGCCAAGGCACTGCGCGATTTCCTGATCGCCGCGCGCACCCGGGCCGGCACCGAGGATCTGCCGGCCAAGGTGGAATACCTCAACGTCCAGTACCTCAGCCGCGCCTACATCGGCACCTTCGAGATTGCCCGCGAGAACGGCGATACCTACATCGGCCAGGACGAGCGCCGCCTGCTGCCAAGCATTGACCAGCAACTGGCGCTGCTGGACGACAAGAGCGACCCGGCGGTCGCCAGGCTGAAGACTCGCTGGAGCTTCCTGAAATCGGCCCTGAGCGACATGAACAGCCAGAGCAACGCGCTGGTCAGCGCCTCCGGCCGGCCGTACGCGCCGATGGTGGTGGACCGCCATGCGCGGTCGATGAGTGGGCAGTTTCTGGCGCAGAGCGCCCTCTCCCCCGCCCCCCTCCCTGAAGAGGAGAGGGGTGACTCGCGGCTGAAGCCATGAATGCAGCCGGCAACTCGGAGTGGAGCGAAGCACAGGCTGCATCGCTGCACGAACTGGCTCCCCTCGCCCTTCAGGGGTGAAGAGGCACGCTTTTGGAAGCACCGCTTCCTGTGCCGATGAACGACTGAGCGCGAAGCGATCAGGCTGGGGCGCAGGGCGGGGGTTGGGGGAGAGGGTGTCGTCGTCAGCTCAAACCGCCGCCTTCTTCTCCCGAATGCAGGTCGGCCCTGCATGCTCCTCCACCGCGTGCTCGACGTCCTTGCGCAGCCCCAGAAGGAAGCCCAGTTCGGCGACCACGAACAGCGGCCCGATGATCAGCCCGGTCAGGTCATCGACAAATGCCGGTTTGCGGCCCTCGTAGTAGTGGCCGATGAACTGGATCACCCAGCCCACGACGAACATCCCCAGCCCGGCACCGAGCCAGGTAGCGGTGCCTTGGACCGCGAGGGTGGCGCCGATCCACAGGCTGACGACCAGCAGCGCGGTCATCACCAGGCCGTAACGCCGGTCGAGGCGGACGTAGTAGAGGGCCGACACCAGGCTGGCCAGCGCCGCGGGTGACAGCCAGAGGCCGAAGGCCTCCGTGCCCGGACGCGACAGCAGCACGGCGACGGCGACCACGATCAGCGGAATGCCGACGAAGTGGGTGGCGATGTTGCGGCGGTCACGGTGGTACTCGGCGTACTGGCCGAGTTGGTCGATGAGGGTTTTCATTATTGTGTCCTCAGGTTTGCGGGCAATTGCGCCGATAATGGCGTCATGCCCCGGACAACCTCTGTCAGCTAGCCGACAAAGCCCATGACCGAACTCAATCATCACCACGATCTCCTGCTCACCGGCCAATGGTTTAGCCAGTTGCCGGCCAGCCTGCAGGACGAACTCCTGGCCATGGCCCAGCTGCGGCGGCTGGAGCCCGGCCAGCGGCTTTTCCGCCGTGGCGATCCGCCCTGCGGGCTCTACGCGGTGCTGGAAGGCGCGATCCGGGTCGGGAGCATCAGCGAGAGCGGCAAGGAGGCCTTGCTGGTGCTGGTGGAGCCGCCGCACTGGTTCGGCGAGATCTCCCTGTTCGACGGCCAGCCACGCACCCACGATGCGTTCGCCGAAGGCCGGGTGTCCCTGCTCAACGTTCCCCAGGCGCCGCTGCTGGCCTTGCTGCAACGGCGACCGGAGCACTGGCGCGATTTCGCCCTGCTGATGAGCCAGAAGTTGCGCCTGGCTTTCATTGCCCTGGAGGAAATGAGCCTGCTGCCGGCGCCCCAGCGCCTGGCGCGACGGCTGCTGATGATTGCCGAAGGCTACGGCGCAGGCACCCGCCAGCGGCGAATCATTCACCTGGCCCAGGAACAGCTGGCAATGATGCTGGCGCTATCGCGGCAGACCACCAACCAGATCCTCAAGGACCTGGAAGCCCAGGACGCCCTGCACCTGAACTACGGGGAGATCGAAATCCTCTCCCCGGACCTGCTGCGCCGTGCGGCGCAGGGCAAGCTGTAGGGTGCGCTGTGTGTGCACCAATGACTCCGTAGGTCCGGTGCGCGCGGCGCACCCTACGCGGGATGTTCGAACCCGGATTTAGCGCGGCAGGCCATCCCGATACTGGCTCGGGCTCTGTCCGGTCCAGCGCTTGAAGGCGCGGCTGAAGCTGCTGGTGTCGGAAAAACCGAGCAGATAGGCAATCTCGCTGATGGAGCATCGCGGGTCACGCATATAGGCCAGCGCCAGCGCCTGGCGAGTGTCGCCCAGCAGTTGCTCGTAGCTGCAGCCCTCCTCTGCCAGATGCCGCTGCAGGCTGCGCAGGCTCAGGTGCAGGGACTGGGCGATGCGCTCGGCGGATGGCTCGCCATTGGGCAGTTGGGCCTCCAGGCACGCGCGCACCTTGCGCGACCAGGTCGGTTGCTGGAGCTGCTCCAGGGTGCGCTTGAGCACCGCTTCGTTGTGTTCGGCCAGCTCGGAGTTGGCGTCGTCCAGCGGCCGCTCGAAATCCTCCACCGCGAACTCCAGCAGGTTCTCATCGGCACCAAAGGCCAATGGCGCGCGGAACACGTCGTGCCAAGGTTGCGGGTTCGCTGGCGGCGGCCGGCGCAGGTGCACAGCGAGCGGCGCATAGTCGCGGCCAATGCGGTTACGGCAGGTGCGCACGTAGATGGCGGCGAAGGCATCCACCGCTTCCGGGGCAGGTTCGAAGCCATCGTCGCGCACCCGCAAGCGGAACAGGTAGCGCTCGCCCTCGCGGGACAGCTCCAGCTCCAGCGCGTCGCTGACCACCTGGTGATAACGCACGATGCGCTCGAAGACTTCCCGCAGGCTGCCGCTGGCCACCAGGGCGTAGCCCAGTGCGTGGAAGGTGGTGGGGCTGACGTAGGTGGAAATCTTCAGCCCCAGGGCCGGGTCGCCGCTGGCCTCTACCGCCAACTGCCAGAGGCGCGTGGTGGCGGACAGCGGGTAGCGCGCGTTGGGGTCGTCCATCAACGCTGGGTCGAGCTGGGCGTGGCGGCACAACGCGGCGCTGTCGAGGCCAAGCGCATCCAGCTGCTTGCGCAGCGCTCGGGTCCAACTGGCGAGGGTAGTAGGTTCGCTCATGCAGGTTGGCGTTTCCGGTCAACAGGTTGGCGTGCTCGGTCGGGCGAGGCGGCATTCTGCGGCGGCAAAGTAGAGCCATCTCCAACAAGAGGATGGAAGCATGTCTGCCAAGCCTGCAAGCCCCCGCACGCTGAATGACCAGCAGCGATCAGCGCATATTCGTGAAGTGGTGATGGCCCGCGGAAACGCGCTGCGCCAGCGCTACCCCGTGTTGAATCATCAGGACACCATCGGCGCCGGCATCCTCGCCTTCGCCCTGGCCGGCATGGTCGGCTCGGCCGCGCTCTACCTGGGCGGACAGATCGCCTGGTGGGCCTGCCTGCTGCTCAATGCGTTCTTCGCGTCGTTGACCCACGAGCTGGAGCACGACCTGATCCACAGCATGTACTTCCGCAAGCGCAAGGTGCCGCACAACCTGATGATGGCACTGGTCTGGATGGCGCGACCGAGCACCATCAACCCCTGGATTCGCCGTCACCTGCACCTCAACCACCACAAGGCGTCCGGCACCGAGACCGACATGGAAGAGCGCGCCATCACCAACGGCGAACCCTGGGGCCTGGCGCGCCTGCTGATGGTGGGAGACAACGTGATGTCGTCGCTGATCCGCATGGGCCGGGCGAAGAGCTGGGCGCACAAGCGCAGCATCCTCTGGCGCACCCTGAAGGTGTACGCGCCGCTGGCGCTGCTGAACTGGGGCACCTGGTACGTCTTCCTCGGCTTCCATGCCGTCGACGCGCTGTCCTCGTCCATTGGTACGCCTGTCGCCTGGTCCACCGGCACCCTGGAGGCGATGCACCTCGTCAACATCGCGGTGGTGGTACTGGTGGGACCGAACGTGCTGCGCACCTTCTGCCTGCACTTCGTCAGCTCCAACATGCACTACTACGGTGATGTCGAACCGGGCAATGTCATTCAGCAGACCCAGGTGCTAAACCCATGGTGGATGTGGCCGCTGCAGGCGTTCTGCTTCAACTTCGGCAGCACCCACGCCATCCACCACTTCGTGGTCAAGGAGCCCTTCTACATCCGCCAACTGACCGCGCCGGTGGCACACAAGGTAATGCGCGAGATGGGCGTGCGCTTCAACGACTTTGGCACCTTCGCCCGAGCCAACCGCTGGAACCCCAAGGAACAACCAGCCACCCAACCGGCCCAACCCACCCTTGGTTAGGGCACGGGCAGCGCCCCGCCCCCTCTATGATCGCGACAACGTGCGCCCCTGGGCGCGCGCCTTCCCCGAGCACAGCTGCAAGCATGAGGTAGCGGCATGAAAACCTGGATTTGTGTGGTCTGCGGCCTGATCTACGACGAAGCCAAGGGCTGGCCCGACGAGGGTATCCCCGCCGGCACGCCCTGGACCGACGTGCCGGATGACTGGATCTGCCCGGACTGCGGAGTCGGCAAGAACGACTTCGACATGCAGGAAATCTGAGTACGACGCGATTCAGGGCTCTCTCATAGGATGGGTCGGGCAGCGTTCCGCGAGCGGAGCGAAACCCATCGCAGGATTGATGGGTTTCGCAGGCTCAACCCATCCTACATAGGTCAGAACCTCAGACTCACCCGCGCCGTAAGCCCATTGTCCCGCGCATCCTCGGCGTAAGTGCCGTTGTAGAACAGCCCCGCATAGGCCTGTTCGGTGATCTGGTAGTCGAGCCCCGCATCCAGCCGGAAGGCATCCCGGGTCAACGCCACGGCGGCACCGCTCTCGTCTTCCAATCGGCTGTCGCTGAACGCATGCCTCCAGCTCGGACTGATGCGTGCGGTCAGGCGCCGGCCCGACGCTAGGTCGATGCGCGTGGTGCCACGCAGGCCGAAGGTGCTGTAGCCGATCTCGTCGCGCTGGCGGCCTAGGGCGCCGAGGGAATCGCTGTCCGCTCGCACGTAGGCCAGCTCGCCGAAACCCTCGGCGCTGAAGTCGCGGAAATCCAGCGAGTAGCTGAGTTCGCCGAACACCTGACCGCTGTCCGCATCAGCAGCACGGCTGTCGCCGTCATGGCCACTCAAGGCAGCGCCCAGTTTCACGCCGATCTGGTTGTAGATCTTGGTGCCGGCGTAGGCCCCCAAGTGCAGGCTGTGGATATCCGCATCAGCGCCCTGTACCTCCATCGAGGTGGCCGAATAGCCGCCCATCACACCGGCGAGCCAGTTGCCCAGCTTGCGCTCGCTACCCAGCAACAGCCCGCCGATATCGCGCTCCCGACGCGGCGCACGGTGGTCGGCATCTGCCGAGCCGTGGCTACCGAAGGCGCGGCCCCAGGCGGGTGTTTGGCCTTCATCCAGGGGCGGCTCGCGGAAGGAGAAACGGATCTGCTGAATACGTTCAGAGGCGGCATCGCGAAGGAAGTGACTGTCTTCCAGCAGGGTCGCGCGACTGGAAGCGGAGAGGGAATCGCCAAGCGCCGGGACGGCCAGCAGCAGGGCGCAAAGACCGACGAGAGTGGCACACGGCGATTGGCAATGACCCATGGCAGGTCCCTCCAGACAAGACATGTGGATAACTCTAGCCCGGTGCGGGGCAGTCACTGCTCAAGCTGATCCACTGCCCGACCGAGAAAGCCGCGGCTGGCTTCCAGCACTTCGGCCTGGGTTTCCTCACGAGCCAGCATGCGCGCTACCACCAGGGCGCCAACGCATTGGGAAATCAGCGCCCAGGCCAGGTCGCCATCTCCGAGGATTTCCGCCCAGGCGCGCTGCAACTGCAGCATCCAGTGCTCAGCCTCCTCGCGCACCGAACGATCGGCACGGGCGATTTCCGCACCGAGCGTCGGGATGGCGCAGCCCGTATCAGGATTCTGCAGATGGGCCATGCTCAGGTAACGATCGAGGCAGCGCTCCAGCTTGTCGCGGCAGAAGCCTTCGCCTAGGGCGATATGGCCGATCAAGCTCTGGGACAGCTCGCGCTGCACGACGGCGGTGAAGAGGTCGTTCTTCGACGGGAAGTGGCTGTAGAAGGCGCCGCCAGTGAGGCCGATAGCCTTCATCAGGCCGTCGACGCCGGTACTTGAGAAGCCGCCGCGCTTGGCAATGGCGCCGCTGCTTTCCAGCAGCTTCTGCCGGGTTTCTTCCTTGTGGGTGGCTGAGTAACGCACGACGACCTCCGGTGGACTGGCTTGACGCCTTGGTGAGCATAGCATAACGTCCGTTTACCTAACGATCGTTTATCAAAAGTTGCTGCCCTGATTGGCGCACTACGGAGCGCATCTCAATGAGGGCGACAACTCATCGAAACTTCCGCCAGCACTGCAAGGAGAGCACTGTGAACAGGGTTGTAGAGTTCTTTTTCGATTTCGGAAGCCCAACCAGCTATCTGGCAAGCACCCAACTGCCCACGATTTGCGCCCGTGCCGGCGCATCACTGATCTATCGCCCTATCCAGCTGCGCTCACTTTTCGAAGCCACAGGGAACAGATCGCCCGTCCGGGTTATGGCTAAAGGGCGCTATCTGCTTATCGATTTCCAACGCTTCGCCAAGCGTTATGGCGTTTCGCTGCAACCGAATCCCTATTTCCCGATCGACACATGGCCTCTGCTCCGAGCTGCGGTGGCCCTGCAACGACAGGACACATCGCGCTTCACGCAGTACCTGGAGGCCATGTTTCAGGCCATATGGGTAGAAGGGCGAAATCTGAATGATCCAGAGGTACTGGTTGAGGTGCTGTGCGAAAACGACATCGATCCGATAACGGCTCAACCAAGCCTCGAACTCGAAGCCATCCTTCAAGACAACCTTGATGAAGCAGTCGAAAAAGGAGCGTTCGGAGTACCCACCTGCTTTGTCGGGGAACAGATGTTTTTTGGTCAGGATCGTCTGGACTTCCTGGCCGAAGAACTGTGCCAAAACACATCTAGGGTCTGATCACCCGTTAGCCGCTCATTTCACGCAAAGGAGCCACCATGAAGTCCGAGTCGAGCAACAAGAAAGTCGTATTGGTGATTGGTGCCGGTGACGCCACGGGTGGCGCCATCGCCCGGCGTTTCGCCCGCGAGGGTTATGTGGCCTGCGTGACCCGGCGCAGCGCCGACAAGCTGCAGCCTCTGGTGGATGCCATTCGCGCCGAAGGGGGTGAGGCCCATGGTTTCGCTTCCGATGCGCGCAAGGAAGAAGAGGTCGCCGAACTGGTGGAGACCATCGAGCGCGACATCGGCCTGATCGAAGCCTTCGTCTTCAACATTGGCGCCAACGTGCCTTGCAGCATCCTTGAAGAAACCGCGCGCAAGTACTTCAAGATCTGGGAAATGGCCTGCTTCTCCGGTTTCCTGACCAGCCAGGCGGTGGCACGGCGCATGGTCACCCGCGAGCGCGGCACCATCCTGTTCACCGGCGCCACCGCGGGTCTGCGCGGCGCCGCCGGATTCGCCGCCTTCGCCGGTGCCAAGCACGGCATCCGCGCCCTGGCCCAGAGCATGGCGCGCGAACTGGGGCCGCGGAACATCCACGTCGCCCATGTGGTGGTGGATGGCGCCATCGATACCGAATTCATCCGCGACAGCTTCCCCGAGCGCTACGCGCTGAAGGATCAGGACGGCATCCTCGACCCCGACCATATCGCCGAGAACTACTGGTATCTGCACAGCCAGCCGCGGGATGCCTGGACGTTCGAGTTGGATCTGCGTCCCTGGATGGAGAAGTGGTAGCCGCGTCCTGACCAGCCGCGCGAAACCACATGACCTCTGAAAAGGAAGAACAAGAGAATGACCAAGACCGTTGAATTCTTCTTCGACCTCGGCAGCCCGGCCAGCTACCTGGCCTGGACCCAGTTGCCGGGGATTTGCACCAAGGCCGGCGCCACGCTGCGCTATCGCCCGATGTTGCTGGGCGGGGTGTTCCAGGCTACCGGCAACGCCTCGCCCGCTGCGGTGCCGGCCAAGGCGCGGCACACCATGATCGACATGCAGCGCTTCGCCCGCCGCTATGGCGTGCCGATGCACTTCAACCCGTACTTCCCCATCAACACCCTGATGCTGATGCGCGGCGCCATCGGCGTGCAGATGCGCCAGCCGGAGCGCTTCGAGGCTTATCTGGAGGCCATGTTCCGCGCCCTTTGGCAGGACAAGCGCAACCTTGGTGACCCTTCTGTACTTGGCACGACCCTTCAGGCCGCCGGCTTCGACCCCGCAGCGCTGCTGGCCCTGGTGGGCGATCAGGAGGTGAAAGACGCGCTGAAGGCCGCCACCGAGGAGGCGGTGAAGCGGGGCGTGTTCGGTGCACCCACCTGCTTCGTCGGCGAGGAGATGTTCTTCGGCCAGGATCGTCTGGATTTCGTCGAGGAAGCGCTGGCCTAGCCCGTGGATACCAGCTTCGGCCTTGACGCCAGCAGCGCGGCGTCGAGGCCGAGCATCCGCGCGGCCTTGTGCCCGGCCAACTGACTGGTGTCTTCGCCCTCAGGCAGTTCAGCGGCGAGTTTGGCGATGTGTAGGATGAGGGCATCCTTGGAGTAGACGCCGCCGCCCAACTGGTAGGCGGCGGCGATCAGTTGGCGCAGTTCAAGCGGCAAGCGCCAGCGTGTGCGCAGGGCCGAGCCGTAAGGCGCGGCGTGCTTGTGCAGCGCGTCGTCCACCTGTTCCGCGGTCAGCTCCTCACCGCCCAGGTCACGCCAGCTCTGGATGCTGCGCAGCACCGCCAGGTCGCCCAGCAGGTGCAGCAGGCCAGCGGTGTAGCAACGTTCACCATCCCCCTCCAGGCATTGGGCCAGCCAACGTGCCAGCTCGGCGGTGCGCTGGCACTGCTGCCAGATGCGTTCGCCGTGGGGCAGCAGCAAGGGGTCGATCAGCTCGACGCTGCGTTGCAGCGCCAGGCCCAGCGCCAAGTTGAGGCTGTGTTGCGAACCCAGCCTTGCCAGTGCCTGTTCCAGGGTCTGGCAGCCATTGCCAAGGTGCTGGGCGGCGCTGTTGGCCGCGGCAATGAGTTGGCCGGTGAGTTGCGGGTCCTGGTGGAACAGCGGCTCCAGTTCGGACAGGTCGCGCTTGTGGGCCCGCATGGCGTGGTCGAGCGCCTCGCGCACCACCTTCAACAGCGGTGCGCCAGATGATGTTTCACGCGCTTGCGCCAGGTAGACATCCAGGCTCTGCATGGGTGGGCTGGACGGCACCGGGCAGGCTACCTCCTCGCCCGGCTCCAGCAGCAGGTTACGCAAGCGCTGAAGCAGGTCCTCGGCATTGAACGGCTTGGCCAGGTAAGCGGTGGGCGCCAGGGGCAGGGCGGCGCGCACGCTGGCAGCGTCCACGCGCTCGGTGATCAGGAAGAAGGGGACCGGAGGATAGCGGCGCTGACGCCGGACTTCACGCAGCAGCTCAAGGCCACCGATACCGGGCAGGCCATAGTCGACGATCAGCAGGTCAGGCCAGCCCGCGCGGCAATGCTCGAGCACGCTCTGACTGTCCGGCAGCACCTCAAGATGGGCGTCGCAGCGCGCCTTGCGCACCAGTTCGGTGAGCAGCTCGGCACTCCAGCGATCAGGGTCGGCAATCAGCACCTTGGGTGCCCGTTCCATATCAGCCATGCGTGGCGATCCAGTTCCGCAGCAACTCCCGGAAGAAAATCCTGTACGGCTCGTGCAAGTCGCGAGCACTTCAGCAGACTAGACAATGCCGGGACCCGGACGCCAGCCCATTTCCCCTCAGGGCAAGAGGCGCTGCGGCAAGCGCTCCAACAATGCCGGGTCGAGCCGCAGCAGGCGGGCGGCACGTTCCTCGATCAGACCGCTGGGCGACTCGCCACTGGGCAGGCGCAGCAGGGCGGCACAGAGATTGAGCACCAGGGCTTCACGGGAAAACACACCGGCCCCCAAACCGTGGAAAGCCGCCACCAGCTCCCGCAGACCGAACGGCAAGCGCCAGCGAATGCGCAGCGCCGAGCCAAAACCGGCGGAGCGACGCTGCATCACGTCCCCCAGCTCCTCGTTGCTCAGGCTGCCGCCGGCATCCTGCCAATCCTGCAGGCTGCGCAATAGCGCCAGCTCGCCCATGTTGTGCAGCAGCCCGGCGGTGTAGCAGAGCTCGGCATCCAGCTCCAGCTCGCTGGCCACCCAGTACCCCAGTTCGGCGCTACGCTGGGCAGCCTGCCAGACCAGCTCGGCCAACTCGGCCAGACGCGGGTCATGCAAGCGGGCGTTGCGTTCCAGGGACATGCCGAGCACGAGGTTGAGCGCACGGGTCACACCCAGACGCTGCATGGCCTGGCCCAAGGTCTGACAGGGCATACCGAGGTGCTGGGCAGCGCTGTTGGCGGCGGCGATCAGCCGCGCGGTGATCTGCGGGTCGCGGGAGAAAATTTCGTCGAGGTCGCGCAGGTCGACCTGGTCTGCCTGCAGGCACTGGCTCACGGCTTCGCGCACGTCGTCCAGCAGGGGCGCGCCCTGGCCTTCCTCGCGAACGCTGTCGAGGTATTCCTTCAGGCTGCTCACCAGCAGTGCCGGCGACTGGCGGCCGACGGTGGCCTCGCTGGCCGGCAGCAGCGTGCTCAGACGCTTGCGCAGCTTGGCCGCGTTGAAGGGTTTACCCAGGTAGGCGGATGGCGCCAGGGGGCGCACGGCTCGCACGCTGGCGGCGTCCACCCGCGCGCTGATGAGCACGAACGGCAGCGCCGGAGTGCGTGGGTGGCGGCGCAGCTGGCGCAGCAGTTCAACGCCATCGATCCCGGCCAGTTCGCCATCGGCGATCACCAGCTCCGGCAGGCGCCGCTTACAGCGCGCCAGGGCCTCCCGGCCATCGGCCACTTGCACCACCTTGACGTCACCACGCACATCCAGCACCAACTGGGCGAGCAGGTCGGACGTCCACGGGTCGGCCTCGGCAATCAGGATTTCCGGGACCTGGGCGGCGGCGGGCATGTCTACCTCGACTGGCGGAAGGGTCGTCCCTGACGAACCCCGCGCAAGCCGGAGAAATGGCTGAAGGAAGGGTCAGATTCGTCGTCAGAATTTAGAGCAAGCAGTCTAAACCGGGGCTTGGGCGGTGGATAGTGGTGTAGACCAAGGTAGGTGGCGAAAGGCCCCCTCATGAGCTCCCTGTCGTATCAGGGGATCTTGTTCGCCAGGGCGGCCAAAGGGAGAGGGGGCCGTCCGGATCACGCCCTGTAATCCAGGCAAAAAGAGACCCGCCGAAGCGGGTCTCTTTCACTAGCTGAGGGATCAGGCCAGTTCGTCGAAGCACTCGGCGACAATGGCCAGGCCCTTGTCCAGTTGTGCGTCGGGAATGGTGACCGGCATCAGGAAGCGGATTACGTTGTAGTAGGTGCCGCACGACAGCAGGATCAGGCCCTTCTCGCGTGCCTTGGCAACGATCTTGCCAACCAGTTCGGCGGCCGGTTTGTCATGGTCGCCGCCTTCGAACAGCTCGATGGCAACCATCGAACCCAGACCACGGACGTCGCCGATGACCTTGTGCTTGGCCTGGATGTCACGCAGGCCGGCCTTCAGGCGCTCGCCCACAGCTTGGCTGCGCTCCAGCAGTTTCTCTTCGTCGAACACTTCCAGTACGGCCAGGGCCGCAGCGCACGCGATCGGGCTGCCGGCATAGGTGCCACCCAGGCCGCCGGGAGCGACGCTGTCCATGACTTCAGCCTTGCCGCAGACGCCGGAGATCGGGAAGCCGCCACCCACGGATTTGGCGAAGGTGGTCAGGTCAGGCACAACGCCCAGCTGCTCGGTGGCGAAGAAGGTGCCGGTACGGCCAGCGCCGGTCTGCACTTCGTCCGCGATCAGCAGGATGCCGTGCTGGTCGCACAGGGCGCGCAGGCGCTGCATGAAGGCCTTGGAGTTGACGTAGAAGCCACCCTCGCCCTGAACCGGCTCGATGATGATGGCGGCGATGTCCTGGGGCTGGGCATCGTTCTTGAAGATGCGCTCGATGCTGGCGATGGAGTCGTCTTCGCTCACACCGTGCAGTTCGCACGGAGCCAGGGCACGGAACACGCCGCCCGGCATCAGGCCCATGCCAGCGGAGTACGGAACCACCTTGCCGGTCAGGGACAGAGTCATCATGGTGCGACCGTGGTAAGCGCCGGTGAAGGCGATCACACCAGCGCGGCCAGTGGCGGCACGGGCGATCTTCACGGCGTTTTCGACGGCTTCGGAGCCGGAAGTCACCAGCAGGGTCTTCTTGGCGAAGTCACCCGGAACGCGCTTGGCGATTTCTTCGCAGAGAGCGATGTAGGGTTCGTAGGCCAGTACCTGGAAACAGGTGTGGGACAGTTTGGTCAGCTGCTCCTGGACGGCGGCAACCACTTTCGGATGCAGATGGCCGGTGTTCAGTACAGCGATACCGCCGGCGAAGTCGATGTATTCGCGACCGTCGACGTCCCACACGGTGGCATTCTCGGCGCGCTCGGCGACGATCGGGTGGATCTGGCTAACGCCGCGGGCAACAGCAGCGGCACGGCGTTTCAGCAGGGCTTCGTTCTTGCTCATAAGTTCCTCACGGCCGCTCATCGGGCGGCGCAATCTCAAGGATGAATGCCCCCGGTAGGGGTCGTCGCAGCATTCGATGATCGACTGCGAGGACTTGCCGGAGGCTTGTTTGCTTTGGGGTGGAGCTGGGGCGCCGCGCGCTCTTTCGCGCCTTGCCCCGTCTTTGGATCAGATACCGCCGAGGCAGAGATACTTGATCTCCAGGTAGTCCTCGATGCCGTATTTGGAACCTTCGCGACCCAGGCCCGAGGCCTTCACGCCGCCGAAGGGCGCCACTTCGTTGGAGATCAGGCCGGTGTTGATACCCACCATGCCGTACTCCAGCGCCTCGGCCACGCGGAACACGCGGCCCAGGTCACGGGCGTAGAAATAGGAAGCCAGGCCGAACTCGGTGTCGTTGGCCATGGCGATGACATCAGCCTCGTCCTTGAAGCGGAACAGCGGGGCCAGCGGACCGAAAGTCTCTTCCTTGGCCACGGCAGCATTCTTCGGCACGTCGACCAGAATGGTCGGCTCGAAGAAGGTGCCGCCCAGCGCGTGGGGCTTGCCGCCGGCGAGCAGCTTGGCACCTTTGGAAACCGCGTCGGCGATATGTTCCTGGACCTTGGCCACGGCTTTCTCGTCGATCAGCGGACCGGTAGTGGTGCCGTCTTCCAGACCGTTGCCGATCTTCAGCTTGGCCACGGCGGCCTTCAGCTTTTCGGCGAAGGCGTCGTAGATGCCGTCCTGCACGTACAGGCGGTTGGCACAGACGCAGGTCTGGCCGTTGTTGCGGTACTTGGAAATCAGGGCGCCTTCTACGGCCGCGTCCAGATCAGCGTCGTCAAAGACGATGAAGGGCGCGTTGCCACCCAGCTCCAGGGACACTTTCTTGATGTCCTTGGCGCACTCGGCCATCAGCTGGCGACCGATTTCAGTAGAACCGGTGAAGGACAGCTTGCGAACGATCGGATTGCTGGTCAGCTCGCCGCCGACTTCGCCGGCGCTGCCGGTCACCACGCTCAGGACGCCTTTCGGAATACCGGCACGCTCGGCCAGATCGACCAGGGCCAGGGCGGAGTATGGAGTCTGGGAAGCGGGCTTGATCACCATGGTGCAGCCAGCGGCCAGGGCCGGGCCGGCTTTGCGGGTGATCATGGCGGCTGGGAAGTTCCATGGGGTGATGGCAGCGGTCACGCCGATGGGCTGCTTGATCACGATCAGGCGCTTGTCGGGCTGGTGGCCGGGGATCACGTCGCCGTAGACGCGCTTGGCTTCTTCAGCGAACCACTCGATGAAAGACGCAGCGTAAGCAATCTCGCCCTTGGCTTCGGCCAGCGGCTTGCCCTGCTCGATGGTCATCAGGCGGCCCAGGTCGTCCTGGTTTTCCATCAGCAGTTCGAACCAGCGGCGCAGCTTGTTGGCGCGTTCCTTAGCAGTCAGCGCACGCCAGGCCGGCAGAGCACGTTCGGCGGCCTCGATGGCGCGACGGGTCTCGGCAGTGCCCATCTTCGGCACAGTGCCGATGATTTCGCCAGTGGCCGGGTTGTTGACCTTGATGGTCTGGCCGCTGTCGGCGTCCAGCCAGGTGCCGTCGATATAGGCTTGCTGGCGGAACAGCGTGGCGTCTTTCAATTGCATCTCTGTCTCCTTCACTCCGGCACGATACGGGGCGCCGGGGCAAGTTGTTGTGCTTCAGCCAATTCGCGTTTGGCCACGACGAAGCCGATTGGAACGGTCCGGCTTATGGAAGGGCGAAGGGGCGTTTGAAATCTCAAACGAATCCTAGGGTGCGGGGAACTTAAGGGCAATAGCGCGTTCGATAAAATCAACAAAAAGTCAGTGCAGTTTGTCGAAATCCTGATCAAAGATGACCAGACAAGGGACCATCGTTCAACATTGCGAACAAGGTATCTTGCGTGGACGCGAGGGCCTTAGATCGGCACCATGGCGCCCCCCATACGCATCCGTAGCTCAGCGGGATAGAGTACTGCCCTCCGAAGGAGGGGTCGTGGGTTCGAATCCCGCCGGAGCGCCATCTTCTTCCCTTTGAAATCAAAGGGATGTGCTTCTGACAAAAACCTGTCCTAGGCCTGAAAGTCGTTTTTGCCACAAATTTGCCACAGCTGATGTGGCGTGGATGGTAGGAATGGCAACGATCAGGAACCGTGGCGAGTATCAGTGGGAAGTGCAGATCCGCCGCAACGGCTATCCAGCCCAGCGCAAGACCTTCGAAACCAAAGCCGATGCTCAAGCCTGGGCGCGCATGATCGAAAGCGAAATGGACCGTGGCATCTTCGTCTCCCGAGCCGAAGCGGAGCGCACACCGTTCAGCGAACTCATCAACCGCTACATTGCCGAAGTCGCCCCCAAGCGCAAGGGCGCCTATTCGGAAATCAAACGCCTCGAAGCCCTCAAACGGCATCCACTGGCCGGCCGTATCGTCGCTACCCTCACCTCTTCCGATTTCGCCCGCTATCGTGACGAGCGCCTAACGGTTCGCAAGGGAAACACCGTCAAACGCGAGCTCGCGCTGTTCCAATACGTGCTGGAAGTAGCCCGCCGCGAATGGGGCATTCACCTAGCCGACAATCCCGTACGAATGGTCAGCCGGCCAAACTACAACGACGAGCGCTCCCGCCGCCTGGCACCGGATGAAGAGACCTATCTGCTGGGCGCACTCGAATACTACGAACGGCGAGAAGACGGCACCTATGCGGACGGTTCGCACAATCCCTGGATTCGCCCCATCGTACAACTCGCATTAGAGACAGCCATGCGCCGAGGCGAGCTATTCGAGCTGCGCTGGAAGCATGTCAGCCTGGAGCAGCGGACAGCTCATCTACCTGCCGCCAAGAACGGCTTTCCACGAACGCTGCCACTGACCCCAAGGGAGGGGGGCCGATTTTTTGTGTAACCGGCTCATGAGCAACTACCCAAAACTAAAGACCTGATCGGTGCCGACGGCATCCTCAAGCAGCTGACCAAGAAGCTGGTCGAGCGGGCGCTGGATGCCGAACTGCCCCATCACCTCGGGCACGACAAGCATCAGCCGATGAACAACCCTGCCGGCAATACCCGCAACGGTTTCAGCCGCAAGAAGCTCAAGGGCGAGTTCGGTGAACTGCCCATCGAGGTGCCGCGTGATCGCCACGGCACCTTCGACCCGCAGATCGTCGAGAAGCACCAGACCCGCTGGGCGGGTTTCGACGACAAGATTCTCTCGCTGTATGCCCGGGGCATGACAGTGCGCGAAATCCAGGCCCATTTGCAGGAGATGTACGAGGCCGAGGTGTCGCCCAGCCTGATTTCCTCGGTGACCGATGCGGTGGCTGACGAGGTGAAGGCCTGGCAATCGCGGCCACTCGATGCGGTCTACCCGATCGTCTATCTGGACTACATCCACACCAAGGTGCGCGACGGCGCGGTGCGGGTGAAGGTGGTGTACCTGGCGCTCGGCATCAACCTGGCTGGCGAGAAGGAAATCCTCGGCCTGTGGATCGCGCAGAGCGAAGGCGCCAAGTTCTGGTTGCAGGTGGTGACCGAGTTGCGCAATCGCGGCGTGCAGGACAACTTCCCGGCGCTCCAGCACCCGGAGAGCCTTGGCGATCGCCGCATCGTCGGCTGAACGGTCGATCGACGCTATGGCTTTCACGGCCGCGTTTGCGCCAGCATGACCCCGCACGAGCTGGTCGAGGAACTCGACCGCGTCGTCAGGGTGCCGGGGCTTTCCGACGTCTGGGTACCGCCGATCCGCAACCGCATCGACATCTCGCGACGGGCATCAAGGTGGCCGGCTCCGACCTCGTCAGCATCGACAAGTTGACCACACGCATCGAATCGGCCGTCAAGGCGGTGCCGGGCGTCTCGTCGGCATGGGCCGAGCGATTGACTGGTGCGCGCTCCATCCGCCCGCACGGTTCTGGCGACGCTGACCCATTACGGCAGCGTGAGCCAGATGAGTGCCGACTCGAAGTTTCCGCTGTAGGTCGTGCTGCCGGCCGGTTCGGACGCCCCGTGTGACGGAGTCGAAACTGTGGCTCCTGACGGATCCACGAGCCCTCCCGCAGGGGTCGAGACGGTGAATTTCGGCGCGGACAGTTTCAGCGATGCCGCCAGCAGCGAATACGGCGGGCCCTGGTTCGTTGTCGCCGCAAGCCGCACCGTGTTGTCGGCCGCAGCCGCGACCCCGCCGCCGGTCTCGAAGCCGGTGCCACCCCAGGTTGCCGCGGCCGTCACCTTCTTGCCGGTCGATTCCAGGCGCGCGACGAATGCATCCTGGGAGCCGACGCCCAACACCGTCGTCGTTCCGGCGAGAAGAACCGAGCCGTCGGGCGCCACAGCGATGCCTTCACCGGTATCGCCGCCCCTGGTGCAGCATTCCTTGCCGAACAACAAGCTGCCATCGGACCCGATCTTCAGGACCAGTGCGGCGATGCCGATGATGCCGCCCTTAGCCGCCTGGATGGCGCCAGCCGTGTATATGGACCCATCCGCGGCAGCGGCCATTCCGCCGCGCGCATCTACGACCTCGCCTGCCCCGTACGTCCGTGCCCAGACCAGGTCGCCCGTTGGCGTCAGCTTCAGCACCATAACGTCGAACTGGGAAAGATTGCTTCCCCGCAGTTTCGAGCTGGCCGCGTAGACACTGCCGTCCGGCGAGACGGCCATCGCCTCGAAACCGGCGGCATCGTCCCAGTAACGTTGCCAGACAAGACCGCCCGCTGGATCGAACTTCAGGACGAACACCCCGGCGGAGCTCGGGCCGAAGCTGGTTGTCCGGCCCGCGACGTAGACGGAGCCGTCGCTGTGCGTCGCCACCGCGCCGGCGCTATCGGACGCGGTACCGCCCCAGGCCCGCACCCAGAGCAGGGTGCCGTTCGGATCGAATTTCAGCAACACGGCGTCTCCGCCACCGTCTGCGGTGATGCCGGCCACGTAAACTGAACCGTCGGCAGCGACAGCCACTGACGCATCCGTCACCCCGACGATGGTTGGGCCGTTCCAGATCCGCTGCCAGACGACCGCTCCATTCGAGAGCTTGACGATGAACATCCGCGTCGCGGGCTGGTTGAACTGGTCGACGGCAAAGCTATCCGTCGAGCCGACGAGGTACGCGCTGCCGTCGGCGGCCGTGGCGACAGCGGTTGCGACCTCGGCTCCAGTCCCACCCCATGTCGTCTCGGTGAGCAAGACCTGCCCGTGCGCCGGCCTTTCTGTAAGTGCCAGCAGGACCAAACCCAAGCTTGCAAACAGCACCTTCCGGACCGCGATTCCACTCCGTTGTGCTGGCGAGGGACTGCAGATATGCGTCATGGCGTTTCTCCTGATTGGAGAGAACAAGGACCTCGACGGCGCTGATGGGATGTTAGCCGAACCGCTCGAAGCGTACTGTCGGCCACCCCCTCCACGCCGCGACAGCGCAGTACGAGCGGTACGAAGATTTTCAAGTGGTAATCTTGAATTCTAGAACAGCCTGCAAAACTTTCCAGATATCCGGGGTAAATAGCGTCCAATAGTTTCCACCCGGGGGGTGTAACCATCCGGCCTTTTGGCCGGAGAATCTGGGGTGTTATCGATGGACATCATTGCCGGAATCCGGCGGCGGCATCTGGTCAGTGGCGAAACCAGTAGCGCCATCGCCCGCAGCCTCAAGCTTTCGCGACCTACCGTGCGCAAGCAATGCTGAGCCGCTGTATTCACGTCAGCAACAGCCCTCGCCCTAGCTGAGGGAGTTTCAAGTCACGCTCCAAGCCTGGCTCAACACCGAGCAACACTTACCCAAGGCGCAGCGGCGCACGGCGCGCTGGCTTTATGACGACTTGCAGGTCGAGGGGTATCGCGGCGCCTACGACAGCGTGCAACGCTATGAGCAGCTGCGGAGCAGCCAGTATGTCCATTGATCGCGCCGCACAACCCAAGACCCTACAACTACATGGCATGGCCACCGCCTGGCGAGAATTGCTGGCCGAAGCACCGCGCCAACCCAGTTGCCCAGAAGGGCATTCCTAATCCTCTCCCACTTGCCGACGAACTGAAGACCGGACGCCCCTATGACCAACAGAATTGTCAGGGCCTAGAGTCTCCTTCTACATTGCTTGTCGTGGGTTCGCCGTTATCGTCAGTGCGCCATCCACCAGCCCCACCAAGGCTGTACATTTGGCCTGACGCAGGTATCATGGCGCCCCGCAACGCATCCGTAGCTCAGCTGGATAGAGTACTGCCCTCCGAAGGCAGGGGTCGTGGGTTCGAATCCCGCCGGATGCGCCAAATACGACAAGGCCCCAGGAGAAATCCTGGGGCCTTTGTCTTTCGCACCTCCGAGACATCCGAAAAAACAATCCCCGCGCAAAGCCCCACCCCGATTGGCCACACTTGGCCCTTATCCGAACCCAGCATGATCCGCTTCGCTGCAGCGCTGCTCGGCAGCCTTGCCCTGGCCGAAATGCCCAGCTACGGCCCGCAACTCGAAGGCCTCGACTATCCCTACCCGTTGCAACGATTTAAATTTGAGTAGCAGAGTCAGGCGCTGACCACGGGCAACATGGACATCGCGCTAAAGGGTCAGGCCAACGGTCGCACAGCAACGGCGCGACCTGGGAGCAGACCATCGAGGAATTGAGCAACGTCGGTTACCGTGTAATCACGCCTGACGAGATCAGCTTCCACTCCTTGAGCAAACCCAGAGGCTACCAGTTCAGCTTCAACCAGTTGGCACAGAACACCCATACGCTATTGGCGGAAAAGACTGCACTGCGCCTAGAGCAAGTCGAGCATCTGCCAACCTGGCCAATATTCTCGGTGACTATCCTGCTCTTGGTCGCGCTACTGCAGAGCGCATTCCCAACGCGACCCTGGTGGAGTTTCCAGAGTTGGGCCAATCGCCCCAGGTCGAATCACTAGAGCGGTTCCTCCAGGCCTTGCTGAACGAACTCGAGAAAGCCTGCTGATCTCGCCAATCATGCTGTGACGCCTGATATTGATAAGACTCCGGCGCAATGCCGGTCCCCTGACGTTGGAGCGTCCTCAATTGGCCATTTCGCCGCAAAGATCCTGCGTCAGCCAGTGCTCCACTTCCGCTTGTGGCAGACCCGCACCAAGCAGGCTGAAGAGCTTTGCCAACGCAGCCTCACGGGTCATCCCCCGGCATGACACCAAGCCGCTGGCAGCAAACTGGCTGCCCGCAGCGTAGACACCGAACTCGATCGCCCCCTCCTGGCACTGGCTGATGGCTGCCAGCACTACTCCACGCGAGTGGGCTTCCTTCAGGGTTCGGAGCAGTTCGGCGTTATCCGAAGGGCCTGTACCACTGCCGTAGCATTCCAGCAGCAGCGCCTGTACACCGCTTTCCAGCACCGCGTGCAATTGAGTGGCCGATAGACCTGGGAACAGTGGTTGTACGGCGAGAGAGACCACTCGGCGACGGGCTTGATAACCAAGCTCAGGCGGTAGGTCAGTAACCCGATGGCCGTACAGAGGACGATGGGACTCGATGAAAGCATCGAAGGCTTCGCTTTTCAGCTTACTCGCACGAACGCCGTTCAACAGCGAGCCGTTGAAGTAAAGATACACGCCGGGAGCGACTCCACTAGCGAGCAGGGCCAAGGCGCCGAACAGGTTGGGCCAGGCGTCACCGCCTTCAACACCGGCCGGTTGCATCGACCCTGTGAGGATGACCGGCACTGGCAAACCGAGCAACAGGAAGGACAGCGCGGAAGCGCTATAGGCCAGGGTATCGGTTCCGTGCAGCAGCAGGACAGCATCGCAGCTGTCCTGCTCGACACCTTCGATAATGGCATCACGCATCGCCAGCCAGTTGGCCTGGGTCATGTTGGCGCTATCCAGGGGTGGCGACAGCTCGCGGAATATCCAGTCAGGAACCTGACGTTGCGGGTGAGCAGATTGCTCGGCCCGCAGGTGTGCTTCAAAGCCGGAAGCTGGGGCGAGGCCGGCGTCGGTCATTTGCATGCCGATAGTGCCGCCGGTGTAGAGCACCAGGAGCTTGCGGGAGGGGGACATGGTATCTCCGTTCTTGTTCTACTGCAGTCCCGCCATCCTAATCCCGCACAGTGCGTCGTCCTATCGCTACTGCAGGGTGATTTCGTGAGCCAATATTTTCCGCGCACAAAGACAAACCCCCGAACCGCGTGAGCGGATCGGGGGTTTGGGATAGAAGCTTGACGATGACCTACTCTCACATGGAGAAGCTCCACACTACCATCGGCGATGCGTCGTTTCACTGCTGAGTTCGGGATGGGATCAGGTGGTTCCAACGCTCTATGGTCGTCAAGCAATTCGGTAGGGATCTCGTCGCGAGACGCGATCCCGAATCAGGTATGTGACAGTCTGGTTTTGCGGTTCAGGCCAATTTTCGGTCTGTCGACTTCACCCATCGCACCCACAATCACCAGATTGTTTGGGTGTTATATGGTCAAGCCTCACGGGCAATTAGTATGGGTTAGCTCAACGCCTCACAGCGCTTACACACCCCACCTATCAACGTCGTAGTCTTCGACGGCCCTTCAGGGGATTCAAGATCCCAGTGAGATCTCATCTTGAGGCGAGTTTCCCGCTTAGATGCTTTCAGCGGTTATCTCTTCCGAACATAGCTACCCGGCAATGCCACTGGCGTGACAACCGGAACACCAGAGGTTCGTCCACTCCGGTCCTCTCGTACTAGGAGCAGCCCCTCTCAAATCTCAAACGTCCACGGCAGATAGGGACCGAACTGTCTCACGACGTTCTAAACCCAGCTCGCGTACCACTTTAAATGGCGAACAGCCATACCCTTGGGACCGGCTTCAGCCCCAGGATGTGATGAGCCGACATCGAGGTGCCAAACACCGCCGTCGATATGAACTCTTGGGCGGTATCAGCCTGTTATCCCCGGAGTACCTTTTATCCGTTGAGCGATGGCCCTTCCATACAGAACCACCGGATCACTAAGACCTACTTTCGTACCTGCTCGACGTGTCTGTCTCGCAGTCAAGCGCGCTTTTGCCTTTATACTCTACGACCGATTTCCGACCGGTCTGAGCGCACCTTCGTACTCCTCCGTTACTCTTTAGGAGGAGACCGCCCCAGTCAAACTGCCCACCATACACTGTCCTCGATCCGGATGACGGACCAGAGTTAGAACCTCAAGCATGCCAGGGTGGTATTTCAAGGATGGCTCCACGAGAACTGGCGTCCTCGCTTCACAGCCTCCCACCTATCCTACACAAGCAGGCTCAAAGTCCAGTGCAAAGCTACAGTAAAGGTTCACGGGGTCTTTCCGTCTAGCCGCGGATACACTGCATCTTCACAGCGATTTCAATTTCACTGAGTCTCGGGTGGAGACAGCGCCGCCATCGTTACGCCATTCGTGCAGGTCGGAACTTACCCGACAAGGAATTTCGCTACCTTAGGACCGTTATAGTTACGGCCGCCGTTTACCGGGGCTTCGATCAAGAGCTTCGCTTGCGCTAACCCCATCAATTAACCTTCCGGCACCGGGCAGGCGTCACACCCTATACGTCCACTTTCGTGTTTGCAGAGTGCTGTGTTTTTAATAAACAGTCGCAGCGGCCTGGTATCTTCGACCGGCATGGGCTTACGCAGTAAATGCTTCACCCTCACCGGCGCACCTTCTCCCGAAGTTACGGTGCCATTTTGCCTAGTTCCTTCACCCGAGTTCTCTCAAGCGCCTTGGTATTCTCTACCCAACCACCTGTGTCGGTTTGGGGTACGGTTCCTAGTTACCTGAAGCTTAGAAGCTTTTCCTGGAAGCATGGCATCAACCACTTCGTGTTCTAAAAGAACACTCGTCATCAGCTCTCGGCCTTGAACACCCGGATTTGCCTAAGTGTTCGGCCTACCACCTTAAACTTGGACAACCAACGCCAAGCTGGCCTAGCCTTCTCCGTCCCTCCATCGCAGTAACTAGAAGTGCGGGAATATTAACCCGCTTCCCATCGACTACGCATTTCTGCCTCGCCTTAGGGGCCGACTCACCCTGCGTCGATTAACGTTGCGCAGGAACCCTTGGTCTTTCGGCGTGCGAGTTTTTCACTCGCATTGTCGTTACTCATGTCAGCATTCGCACTTCTGATACCTCCAGCAAGCTTCTCAACTCACCTTCACAGGCTTACAGAACGCTCCTCTACCGCTCGTCTTACGACGAACCCGTAGCTTCGGTGTCTAGTTTGAGCCCCGTTACATCTTCCGCGCAGGCCGACTCGACTAGTGAGCTATTACGCTTTCTTTAAAGGGTGGCTGCTTCTAAGCCAACCTCCTAGCTGTCTAAGCCTTCCCACATCGTTTCCCACTTAACTAGAACTTTGGGACCTTAGCTGACGGTCTGGGTTGTTTCCCTTTTCACGACGGACGTTAGCACCCGCCGTGTGTCTCCCACGCTGACACTTCCAGGTATTCGGAGTTTGCATCGGTTTGGTAAGTCGGGATGACCCCCTAGCCGAAACAGTGCTCTACCCCCTGGAGTGATACGTGAGGCGCTACCTAAATAGCTTTCGAGGAGAACCAGCTATCTCCGAGCTTGATTAGCCTTTCACTCCGATCCACAGGTCATCCGCTAACTTTTCAACGGTAGTCGGTTCGGTCCTCCAGTCAGTGTTACCTAACCTTCAACCTGCCCATGGATAGATCGCCCGGTTTCGGGTCTATACCCAGCGACTAAACGCCCTATTAAGACTCGCTTTCGCTACGCCTCCCCTATTCGGTTAAGCTCGCCACTGAATATAAGTCGCTGACCCATTATACAAAAGGTACGCAGTCACCTAACAATGTAGGCTCCCACTGCTTGTACGCATACGGTTTCAGGTTCTATTTCACTCCCCTCTCCGGGGTTCTTTTCGCCTTTCCCTCACGGTACTGGTTCACTATCGGTCAGTCAGTAGTATTTAGCCTTGGAGGATGGTCCCCCCATATTCAGACAAAGTTTCACGTGCTCCGTCCTACTCGATTTCACTTCCTGGACCCTTTCGCGTACGGGGCTATCACCCACTATGGCCGCACTTTCCAGAGCGTTCCGCTAAAATCCAAGAAGCTTAAGGGCTAATCCCCGTTCGCTCGCCACTACTAAGGGAATCTCGGTTGATTTCTATTCCTCAGGGTACTTAGATGTTTCAGTTCCCCTGGTTCGCCTCTTGCACCTATGGATTCAGTACAAGATACCTAGGTTATCCTAGGTGGGTTCCCCCATTCAGAGATCTCCGGATCAAAGTCTGTTTGCCGACTCCCCGAAGCTTATCGCAGGCTACCACGTCTTTCATCGCCTCTGACTGCCAAGGCATCCACCGTATGCGCTTCTTCACTTGACCATATAACCCCAAGCAATCTGCCTGTGAGCATGGCGGTGAAGACGACATTCGCCGAAAATTCGCGCTTGAACTCGCAAATTTTACCTTGAATCATTGAGTGCAGTGAAACACTCAACAAGTCACTTCTATCACATACCCGAATTTTTAAAGAACGATTCTGAAACAAAGTCCAGAATTCAATATCCCACAACGGATATTCAATTCTGAGCTCTTGGTCAGCCTGGAGATGGTGGAGCCAAGGAGGATCGAACTCCTGACCTCCTGCGTGCAAAGCAGGCGCTCTCCCAGCTGAGCTATGGCCCCAATGTCCAGCGGTCAGTCGACCCCGCGACAATTGGTGGGTCTGGGCAGATTCGAACTGCCGACCTCACCCTTATCAGGGGTGCGCTCTAACCAACTGAGCTACAGACCCAATCGCCTTCGCAATTGAATCAAGCAATTCGTGTGGGAACTTATGAAGAAGCTGATGTCTTCGATTAAGGAGGTGATCCAGCCGCAGGTTCCCCTACGGCTACCTTGTTACGACTTCACCCCAGTCATGAATCACTCCGTGGTAACCGTCCCCCTTGCGGTTAGACTAGCTACTTCTGGAGCAACCCACTCCCATGGTGTGACGGGCGGTGTGTACAAGGCCCGGGAACGTATTCACCGTGACATTCTGATTCACGATTACTAGCGATTCCGACTTCACGCAGTCGAGTTGCAGACTGCGATCCGGACTACGATCGGTTTTATGGGATTAGCTCCACCTCGCGGCTTGGCAACCCTTTGTACCGACCATTGTAGCACGTGTGTAGCCCTGGCCGTAAGGGCCATGATGACTTGACGTCATCCCCACCTTCCTCCGGTTTGTCACCGGCAGTCTCCTTAGAGTGCCCACCATAACGTGCTGGTAACTAAGGACAAGGGTTGCGCTCGTTACGGGACTTAACCCAACATCTCACGACACGAGCTGACGACAGCCATGCAGCACCTGTGTCTGAGTTCCCGAAGGCACCAATCCATCTCTGGAAAGTTCTCAGCATGTCAAGGCCAGGTAAGGTTCTTCGCGTTGCTTCGAATTAAACCACATGCTCCACCGCTTGTGCGGGCCCCCGTCAATTCATTTGAGTTTTAACCTTGCGGCCGTACTCCCCAGGCGGTCGACTTATCGCGTTAGCTGCGCCACTAAGATCTCAAGGATCCCAACGGCTAGTCGACATCGTTTACGGCGTGGACTACCAGGGTATCTAATCCTGTTTGCTCCCCACGCTTTCGCACCTCAGTGTCAGTATCAGTCCAGGTAGTCGCCTTCGCCACTGGTGTTCCTTCCTATATCTACGCATTTCACCGCTACACAGGAAATTCCACTACCCTCTACCGTACTCTAGCTCAGTAGTTTTGGAGGCAGTTCCCAGGTTGAGCCCGGGGATTTCACCTCCAACTTGCTGAACCACCTACGCGCGCTTTACGCCCAGTAATTCCGATTAACGCTTGCACCCTTCGTATTACCGCGGCTGCTGGCACGAAGTTAGCCGGTGCTTATTCTGTTGGTAACGTCAAAACAACCAGGTATTAACTGACTGCCCTTCCTCCCAACTTAAAGTGCTTTACAATCCGAAGACCTTCTTCACACACGCGGCATGGCTGGATCAGGCTTTCGCCCATTGTCCAATATTCCCCACTGCTGCCTCCCGTAGGAGTCTGGACCGTGTCTCAGTTCCAGTGTGACTGATCATCCTCTCAGACCAGTTACGGATCGTCGCCTTGGTGAGCCATTACCCCACCAACTAGCTAATCCGACCTAGGCTCATCTGATAGCGTGAGGTCCGAAGATCCCCCACTTTCTCCCGTAGGACGTATGCGGTATTAGCGTCCGTTTCCGAACGTTATCCCCCACTACCAGGCAGATTCCTAGGCATTACTCACCCGTCCGCCGCTCGCCGGCATCCCGAAGGACCCGCTGCCGCTCGACTTGCATGTGTTAGGCCTGCCGCCAGCGTTCAATCTGAGCCATGATCAAACTCTTCAGTTCAATACTGCTTGGGTTTTGAGAAAACCCTAAACTTGGCTCAGCAATCGCAAATAAACTCTCGAATTCACGAGTGTTACTTGTGATGCTGATAATCAGTTGACTATCAGGCTTACCTCACAAGCACCCACACGAATTGCTTGATTCAGTTGTTAAAGAGCGTTTCGATCAAGTCTTTCGTCTCAACCGAGGCCGCGCATTCTACCGCAGCCCTTCTTCCTGTCAAGCTGTTTTTCGAAAATTTCTTTTCTACTCAACCGCTTGCGCTGCCGATCCGAATCACTCTTCTCGTCAGCGGGAGGCGCATTCTACAGCGTTCAAACCCGCTGTCAACGCCTCCGTTCCCACTTCATTCGCCTGCGGCGAATCTTGCGAAGCGGAACCTCCCGCCACCCTCACCAATCATTCAACTCATTGATTTACAAGGAGTTTTGCTTGGCAACTGTGCCGGAAGAGGTGCGCATTATAGGGATGCAGAATCTGCCGTCAACACCTTTTTGAAAGTATCTTCAGCACGCCTTTCGCACCTATATAAGAAGGGCTAGATGACTTCATAAGAAGGGCTAGATGACTTCCGCCTTGCGCAAGCCTTCCACCTGCTCCGCAGCCAGGCCCAGTAGGCGCTGCAGCACTTCCTGAGTATGTTCGCCGAGAAGCGGCGGCGGCATGCGGTACTCCACTGGCGTTTCGGAAAGGCGCAGCGGACTCGCCACCTGGGGCACCACACCCGCCAGAGGGTGGTCGAGGTCGACACGCAGACCCCTGGCCTGCACCTGAGGGTCGGCGAAGACTGCCGCCAGGTCGTTGATCGGCCCGCAGGGCACACTGACTTCTTCCAGTGCACTGACCCACTCGGCCGTGGTCTTGAAGACCGTCGCCTGGCGAATCAGGGGAATCAGCTCGGCTCGATGGGCAACGCGGGCCTTGTTGGTTGAAAAACGCGGGTCGTCCGCCCACTCCCGATGACCGGCGACCTCGCAAAACTTGCGGAACTGGCTGTCATTGCCAACGGTGAGGATGAAATCCCCATCCGCAGTCGGAAAATCCTGATAAGGCACTATGTTCGGATGGGCGTTGCCCAGGCGACGCGGCGGATTACCCGTGGTCAGGTAGTTCATGGCCTGGTTAGCCAGGCAGGCCACCTGCACGTCGAGCAGGGCCATGTCGATGTGTTGCCCCTTCCCGGTGATCTCCCGCGAAGCCAGCGCGGCCAGCATGGCCACGGAGGAATAAAGCCCGGTGAGGATGTCGGTGAGCGCTACACCTACCTTGACCGGCCCGGCGCCCTCTTCCTGATCCGAGCGCCCGGTGATGCTCATCAGCCCACCTAGGCCCTGGATCATGAAGTCGTAGCCCGCGCGCTTGGCGTAGGGACCGAACTGGCCGAAGCCGGTGATCGAGCAATAGATAAGACGCGGGTTGATGGCCTTCAGCGACTCGTAGTCCAACCCGTATGCCGCCAGCCCCCCCACCTTGAAGTTCTCGATGAGGATGTCGGACTTTGCCGCCAGATCACGGACCAGTTGCTGGCCTTCGGGGCGAGTGAAATCGATTGTCACCGACTGCTTGTTGCGGTTGGCCGCGAGGAAGTACGCCGCCTCGCTGGTATCCCGGCCATCGGCGCCCTTGAGGAACGGTGGTCCCCAGGCACGGGTGTCGTCGCCGGAGCCGGGACGTTCGACCTTGATTACCTCGGCCCCCAGGTCCGCGAGGATCTGGCCGGACCAGGGGCCGGCCAGTACACGGGAGAGGTCGAGCACACGGATATGGGAGAGCGCACCAGCCATGGGATCACCTGGGTTCGCAAAGTGAACCGGCCTCTCTTCTATATAGAAGAGAGGCCCGTTGAAGGGTCAGAAGAACGCCTGGATGCCAGTCTGTGCGCGACCGAGGATCAGCGCGTGGACGTCGTGAGTACCCTCGTAGGTGTTCACCACTTCCAGGTTGACCAGATGGCGAGCCACGCCGAACTCGTCGGAAATGCCGTTACCACCCAGCATGTCACGGGCCATGCGCGCGATATCCAGCGCCTTGCCGCACGAGTTGCGCTTCATAATCGAAGTGATTTCCACCGCGGCAGTGCCCTCGTCCTTCATCCGGCCCAGACGCAGACAGCCTTGCAGGGCCAGGGTGATCTCGGTCTGCATGTCGGCCAGCTTCTTCTGGATCAGCTGGTTGGCGGCCAGCGGACGACCGAACTGATTGCGGTCCAGCACGTACTGGCGCGCGGTGTGCCAGCAGGCTTCAGCGGCACCCAGGGCGCCCCAGGAGATACCGTAGCGAGCCGAGTTGAGGCAGGTGAACGGGCCACGCAGACCACGGACGTCCGGGAACGCGTTTTCTTCCGGCACAAAGACATTGTCCATCACGATCTCGCCAGTGATGGAGGCGCGCAGGCCAACCTTGCCATGGATCGCCGGGGCGGACAGGCCCTGCCAGCCCTTCTCGAGGACGAAGCCACGGATCTCGCCGGCATCGTCCTTGGCCCAGACCACGAAGACGTCGGCGATCGGGCTGTTGGTGATCCACATCTTGCTGCCGGTCAGGCGGTAGCCGCCGTCGACCTTCTTGGCGCGGGTGATCATCGAGCCCGGATCGGAGCCGTGGTTCGGCTCGGTCAGGCCGAAGCAGCCGATGTATTCGCCGCTGGCCAGTTTCGGCAGGTACTTCTGCTTGGTGGCTTCGTTACCGAACTCGTTGATCGGCACCATCACAAGCGAGGACTGCACGCTCATCATCGAGCGATAGCCGGAATCAACGCGTTCGACTTCACGGGCGATCAGGCCGTAGCACACGTAGTTCAGGCCGCTGCCGCCGTAGGCTTCCGGGATGGTCGCGCCGAGCAGGCCAGTCTCGCCCATCTCGCGGAAGATCGCCGGGTCGGTCTGCTCATGGCGGAAGGCTTCCAGCACGCGCGGGGCCAGTTTGTCGGCGGCGAACTGCTGGGCACTGTCACGCACCATGCGCTCTTCTTCGGTGAGTTGCTGATCCAGCAGCAGCGGGTCGATCCAGTTGAAGCTTGCTTTGGCGGCCATGGGAGTGTCCTCGGTAAGCGGGGTTCAGGGGCTGAGCCATCGCGCGGCCCTGCCTTATTAGTGTCGGCGCATCCTAGACAGCCTAGGCCGGATCGGACAAACGAGGATTTCGCATGCTGTTGTGCTAATTTCTCACTCCGAAGAACCACAAAGCCCCATTTTAAGCCGCTACTTGTGACGCAGAGGTACAGCATGCGCCGGAAGATTCCCAGTACCGCCGCCTTGATCGCCTTCGAGTCGGCCGCTCGCCACCAGAGTTTCACCAAGGCAGCCGATGAGCTGGCCCTGACCCAGAGCGCAATCTGCCGGCAGATTGCCGGGCTGGAAGAATTCCTCGGCCTGGAGTTGTTTCGCCGTTCGCGGCGCGGGGTGAAGCTGACCGAAGCCGGACTGGCCTATTCCCGGCGTATCGCCACCCAACTCGATGCCGTGGAGCGCGACACCCTGGCCGTGATGGGCCAGCAAGGTGCGATGACGGTCGAGCTGGCCATCGTTCCGACCTTCGGTACCCAGTGGCTGCTGCCGCGACTGAAGGACTTCCAGCGCCTTCACCCGGAAGTCACGGTCAACCTGACCAACCGCACCCGTCCCTTCCTCTTCGCCGACACCGACTTCGATGCCGCACTTTATTTCGGCGATGCCGAATGGTCCGGTACCCGCGCCGACTTCCTGATGCACGAGTACTCGGTGCCGGTGTGCAGCCCGACCCTGCTGCAGGGTAGCGACGGCCTGGACGCCGAGGCCATCGCCCGCCTGCCCCTGCTGCAGCAGACCACCCGCCCCTACGCCTGGCGCCAGTGGTTCAACTCCCTGGGCATGAATGTGGCCCGTGATCTCAGCGGCCCGCGCCATGAGCTGTTCTCGATGCTGGCCCAGGCCGCCATGCACGAAATGGGCGTGGCGCTGATTCCGCCTTTCCTGATCCAGCGCGAACTGGCGGACCGTCGCCTGGTGATCGCTCACCCCCACAGTTTCCGTAGTGACAAGGCCTATTATCTGATCATCCCGGAGCGCAAGCTGGAGTCCGCCGCCCTCGGCGCCTTCCGTGACTGGCTGGTAGAAGCCGCCCGCCAGTACCGCAACGAAGCCGGCCTGGACTGACGGGCCGCTGTAACCCCCGGTAGCACCTTTTCTCCCGCGCCCATACGCCGAAAGAGGTAATGCCCATTCCGAGCCCCCGTGCAGCGCCCCGATCACCCACTCGGGTGATGGGTGAAATCGCCCGTTCAGGCAGTTATGGCGCAGGAAGCGGCTGATTAGCATGAAGCCTCCCAAGACCCGCTCTGGAGAGCCGCATGACAACAAGAACAATGCGCGGAATCTTCCGGCCGCACACGCTGGCCGCCGCCGTCGCCCTGGGTTGCAGCGCCCAGGCCTCTGCCATCACGTTCAACATTGGCGAAATCGAAGCACAGTTCGACTCCTCCCTCTCGGTCGGCGCCAGTTGGGCCGTGCGCTCACCCGATCCCGAATTCATCTCCACCGCCAGTGGTGGCGAGGCGCTCTCGCGGACCTCTGACGACGGCCGCTTGAACTTCAAGAAAGGGGAGACGTTCTCGAAGATCTTCAAGGGCATCCACGACCTGGAATTGAAGTACGGCGATACCGGCGTGTTCCTTCGCGGCAAGTACTGGTACGACTTCGAGCTGAAGGACGAGCATCGGCTCTTCTATGACATCGACGACCACAACCGCAAGGAAGGCGCCCGCTCCTCTGGCGCGCAACTGCTCGACGCCTTCCTCTATCACAACTACAACCTGGGCGACCTGCCGGGCAGCTTCCGTATCGGCAAGCAGGTGGTGAGCTGGGGCGAAAGCACCTTCATCGGCAACAGCATCAACTCGATCAACCCCATCGACGCTGCAGCCTTCCGCCGCCCGGGTGCCGAGATCAAGGAAGGCCTGATCCCGGTGAACATGATCTACCTGTCCCAGAGCCTGACCGACAACCTCTCCGCCGAAGCCTTCTACCAGCTCGAGTGGGACCAGACGGTGGCGGACAACTGCGGCACTTTCTTCTCCACGTCAGACGTGGTGGCCGATGGCTGCGTCGACCGCCTGGTGGTCAACGGGCCGGACCTGCCGCCCGGTGTGTCCCCCAACAGGGGCGCCACCCTGTATATCCCCCGCGCCGGGGATCGGGACGCCCGTGACAGCGGCCAGTTCGGCGTGGCCATCCGCTGGTTCGTGCCCGAGTTCAACGACACCGAGTTCGGCGCCTACGCGATGAACTACCACAGCCGCGGCCCGATCTTCAGCACCATCCGCACCACCCGGCCGGACCCTCGGGTCATTCCTGGCGCCCCGGCGGCACGCTACTTTATCGAGTACCCCGAGGATATCCGCCTCTACGGCCTGAGCTTCCAGACCAACATCGAAGGCACCTCGGTGGCGGGCGAAGTCAGCTTCCGTCCGAACATGCCGCTGCAGATCAACAGCACCGACCTGTCCTTCGCCGCCCTCGGCGTGCCCAACTCGCCGGTCTTCGAGAGCGGTCATGCACGCAACCGCGCCGGCGAAGACCTGCACGGCTACGTGCGCAAGCCGGTCACCCAGGCCCAGGTCACCGCTACCCAGTTCATCGACCAGGTCCTGGGCGCCAGCCGCCTGACCCTGGTCGGCGAGGTGGGCTACAACCACATCGGCGGCCTGAACGACGACATCGGCGAGTTGCGCTACGGCCGCGACCCGATCTATGGCCCCGGCCGACTGTCCAGCCAGGCCGTGTGCCTGGCACTCACCGCCAGCAGCCCGCAGCAGCGCGAATGCAACGACAAGGGCTTCTACACCAGTAGTTCCTGGGGCTACCGCGCCCGCGCCAGTCTGGAGTACAGCAACGTCTTTGCCGGCATCAACCTGACTCCGAGCGTCGCCTGGTCCCACGACGTCGACGGCTACGGCCCGAACTTCAACGAAGGTTCCAAGGCCATCAGCCTCGGCCTCAACGCCGAGTACCAGAACACCTACACCGCGAGCCTCAGCTACACCGACTTCTTCGGCGGCCACTACAACGTCACCACCGACCGCGACTTCGTCGCCCTCAGCTTCGGCCTCAACTTCTAATTGCAAGGATTCCCAGAATGAACAAGAGAAGCATCCTGCAAAGTGGCGTCCTGGCCCTCAGCCTGCTCGCTGCCCATGTCATGGCCGCCGTCACCCCGGATGAAGCGGCGCAGCTCGGCGCCAGCCTCACCCCGTTGGGCGCGGAAAAGGTCGGCAACGCCGACGGCAGCATCCCGGCCTGGACCGGCGGGCTGCCGACCAATGCCTCCGTGGTCGATTCCAACGGTTTCCTCGCTGACCCCTACGCCAGCGAGCAGCCACTGTTCACCATCACCGCCGCCAACGCCGAGCAGTACAAGGACAAGCTGTCCCCCGGGCAGATGGCGATGTTCAAGCGCTACGCCAGCACCTACAAGATTCCGGTCTACCCCAGCCACCGCAGCGCAGCCGTGCCGCAGGCGGTCTATGACGCGGCCAGGCAGAGCGCCCTCAACACCCAGCCGGTGGATGGCGGCAACGGCTTGTCCAACTTCGCCGACAGCCACTACTACGCCTTCCCCATTCCCAAGGACGGCGTCCAGGCGCTGTGGAACCACATCACCCGCTACCGCGGCGGCAACGCCCGCCGCTTGGTCGTCCAGGCTACGCCGCAGACCAACGGCTCCTTCACCCCCGTGCAGTTCCAGGACGAAGTGGCCTTCCCGGCGGACATGGCCCAACTGGAAAAGGAAAAGGCAGCCAATGTGCTGCTCTACTTCAAGCAGCGAGTACTGGCCCCCTCGCGCCTGGCGGGTAACGTTCTGCTGGTGCACGAAACCATCGACCAGGTAAAAGAGCCGCGCCTGGCCTGGCTCTACAACGCGGGCCAACGTCGCGTACGCCGCGCCCCGCAGGTGGCCTACGACGGCCCTGGTACCGCCGCCGATGGCATGCGCACCGCCGACAACTTCGACATGTTCTCCGGCGCGCCGGATCGCTACGACTGGAAGCTGGTGGGCAAGAAGGAGATGTACATCCCCTACAACAGCTACAAGCTCGAGTCGCCCAAGCTCAAGTACAAGGAAATCCTCCAGCCGGGCCACCTGAACCAGGATCTCACCCGCTACGAGCTGCACCGCGTCTGGGAAGTGGTCGCCACCCTCAAACCCAATGAGCGCCACATCTATGCCAAGCGCCACTACTTCATCGACGAAGACAGCTGGCAGATCGCCTATGCGGATCACTACGACGGTCGCGGCCAGCTCTGGCGCGTGGGCGAAGGCCACGCCAGCTACCACTACCAGCGTCAGGTCAGCACCTACGCGGTGGAAGCCCTCTACGACATCATCGCCGGGCGCTACATCGCCCTCGGCCTGAAGAACGAAGAAAAGCACGGCATCGAGTTCGGCTTCGCCGCCAGCGGCGCCGACTACACCCCGGCCGCCCTGCGCAACGCGGGCATTCGCTGACCCTAAAGGGCGCCCTGCCAGGGGCGCCCTTCTCACCTGCTCCCAGCGCCCTTATGGCGCGCTATCAGCGCTATCCATGCTGCTTCAAGCCCACTCAGGGGCCATCTAGTCTGCGAGGGTCCGGTTCATCCATAACAACAACGCTGCGAGAACCGCCCCATGCCCTGCCTCGGCCAGACTCCGCACGCCATTCCGTCTCGCCTGCCGCGCCTTCCGCCGGCCCACGTTCCTCGCCCGCGGCTGGTCGAGCGCCTCGCCACCCAGGATGCCCAACTACGATTGCTCTGCGCCCCAGCCGGTTTCGGCAAGAGCGTGCTGCTCAACGAATTCCTGCGCGCCCAGGCCGACCCCGGCCTGGTCATCTGGCTCAATCTCGCCGGCCACGCCCTGGCCCCCGAGCAACTGGTCGCGCAACTTGCCGCCGAGCTGGGCCAGGATTCCCCGCCGCTCCCGGCCGCACAGGCCCTGCAGTTGCTGCTGAGCCATCGCGGCGCGCCGGTCTGGCTGGTCCTGGACGACTACCCCGGCCACCCGCTCGCCGGCCTCGACGACTGCATCGACCAACTGCTCGCCCGCGCACTTCCGGACCTGCGCCTGCTGGTCAGCGTACGACAGCGCCCGGCCTGGAACCTGCCACGCCTGCTGCTGGCGGGCGAACTGCTGGAACTGGACGCCACCCAGCTGGCACTCGACCGCCAGCAGCACGAACGCCTGGTGAACCAGTTGGCCCCGCACTCCGGCGCAGCCTTGCGCGAAGAGCTTTGGCAGGAAACCGAAGGCTGGTGCGCTGGCGTGCGCCTGCACCTCTCCGGCAAAGCACCGACCAGCGCCAGCGGTAACCATTGCTGGCTCAAGGAATACCTCGACCACGAGCTGCTCAATCGCCTGAGCCCCGAAGAAGCCAACTGCCTGTTCGCCTTGGCCCACCTGCCGAAGGTGTCCGCCGGCCTCTGCCAGCACCTCTGGGAGGACAGCGACGGCGCCGAGCTCTTCGAACGGCTGCTGGCGCGCCAGGCCTTCTGCATGCCACTGGACGAACACGGCACCTGGTACCGGGTACTGCCTGCCGTGGCACGCGCCCTGCGCCACCGCATCAGCGAGGCGGCCGCGACCCGCCTGCACCTCAGCGCCTGCCGCATGTTCATTGCCGCCGGCCAGGTGGAAGACGCCATCGAACAGGCCCTTTGCGCGGGCCAGCAGGAAGCAGCCGCCAATTACCTGGAGCGCCTTGGGCAGGAGTGGCTGACCGGTGAACAGCATCTGGCCCACCTGCTCGCCTGGCGGGCCCGCCTTCCCGCCCCGCTGCTGGAAAGCACCCCGCGCCTGCTCAGCCTGAATGCCTGGGGCCTGCTGATCTCCTGGCGCCTGGACGAAGCGGAAGCCTGCATCGCCAAGCTCGGCCACTTCCTGCCGCAACCCACTGCCCAGCGAAACCGCAAGTTGATAGCCAACTGGCAGGCGCTGAACGGTGTGCTCGCCGCGATGCGCAGCCAGGCCGTGGCCAGCGCACGGCAGCATTGCCAGGAAGCCCTGCAACATCTGCCCGAGCACGACTGGATGCCCATCCTGTTCTGCTACTCCACCCTGGCACGAATGGCCATGGCCAGCGGCGCCCCGGAAGAGGCGCAACCCTATCTGCACAAGGCGCTGGAGACCGCGCGTCGCCAGGGCAGCCTGCTGTTCGAGGTGCTGATCAACCTTGACCGCATCCGCCTGCTCCTGCTGCGTGGCGAATTCGGCCGCGCCCAGACCTTACTGGAACAAAGCTTCGCCCTGATCGGCCAGCGCAAGCAGGTCGACAGCCTGGTGCTTGGGCGCCTGCATCTGGTCCAGGCCGAGCTGTACCTGATCGGTGATCGCTTGGACGACGCTGAACGCGCCCTCAAGGCCGGCCTGGAGCAGGCCCAGGGCTGCCAGGACCCCTTCGCCCTGCACGGCTTCCTGGGCCTGGCGGAACTGCGCGCCCGCCGCGACCAGTTCGACCAGGCCTTCCAGGAGCTGCGCGAAGCCGAGCGGCAGATGCATTGCCGCCAGGTCTGGCGCTACGTCTACAGCGGCGTATTGAACCTGCAGGGCATGCGCGTGCTCGCTCGCCAGGGGCGCTGGGACCGTATCGAGCCCGTGGCACTGCGTATCCAACGCTACTTCGTGGGCGAGCGCGCCTGGATGGCACCGCTGGACTACCCCACCCTGCCGCTGCGCAATCAATTGCTCCTGGCACGCGCGCAGTTGGAAACCGGCCTGGCCGAACAGGCCGAAGCGCTGCTCCAGGACCTGCTCGAGCACTGCCAGACCCAGCAGTTCGTGCCGCTCGGCTGCGAGGTACGCCTGGCCCTGTCCGCCGCCTGGCGCGCCCTCGGCAGGGCCGACGCCGCGCAACTGGAACGCCAGGCCCTGGCACAGGCGGAGCGACTGGGCATGCACGGCCTGCTGCGCGGTCACGCATGCGGCGACAGCAACGTGACCGTCGACAGCGATCAGGCGAGCCTGCTCAGCCAGCGAGAACGGGCCGTGCTGCAACTTCTGGCCGAAGGTTTCTCCAACCAGGAGATCGGCGGCTACCTGTTCATCTCGGTGAACACGGTGAAAACGCATACCAAGAAGATCAACAGCAAGCTTGGTGTGAAGCGCCGCACCCAAGCGGTGATGCGCGCCAAGACCCTCGGCTTGCTGGTGTGAGCTCCGGTAGGTGCGCCGCGCGCACCGGAACCCCGCTGGTGCGCATAGTGTTCAGCCGGGATAGATGGGTAACGCTTGTCGGGAGACATGGGTAACGGGTTGATGATCATGTCTTGCCCGGTCTCAAGTCGACTTGGCGCAGGGTCTTGTGGATGAACACCACATCGTAGACGCCATCGACGGCGGTGGGGCGGAGAGCGACGCGTTCCCCGTACAGCCCCCCGCCGACGAACAGGCTGCGTCCCTGGAAACTGACCTGGCCGACGCGGCCGACCTTGAGCACCCGGTCGCCCGGTTCGTAGTCCAGCTCAGGCAATTGCTCCGGGTAGCTGCGCCGGCTTGGCTGGTAGCGCGTGATCGGTGGCAGTTGGCCCAGCGCCTCATGCGGGCGGTCGTGGTTGTACTGCTCCCGCCAGTGCGCCATCGCCTGCTGGCAGTGCGCCAAGTCGCGAAACGAGCGCTGCAGTAACTCGCGCTTGAGTGTCTGGTGGAAGCGTTCCAGCTTGCCCTGGGTCTGCGGATGATGAGGGCGGCTGTGGCTGACCTCGATGCCGAGCCGCATCAGCCAGACCTCCAGGGCGGACAGGCCGCCCGCGATGTTCGAGCCCCAGGGCGGACCGTTGTCGGCGGTGATCCGGCGCGGTAGGCCATAGCGGCGAAAGACCTGGATCAGGTGCGGTCGAACCAGTTCGAGGCGCTCGCCCTCGCAGGCCTCCAGGCAGAGGGCAAAGCGTGAGTGATCATCCAACAGCGTCAACGGGTGGCAGCGCGACGAGCGGCCGTCGGCGAGCGGGAAGTGGCCCTTGAAGTCCATCTGCCAGAGCTCGTTCGGCTGGCAGTGCTCGAAGCGCTGCGTGGCCGGAGCTTCGGCCTCCTCGGCGTGGTAGCGCACCCGGCAACCATGGCGGCGGAGGATGGCGTCGAGGGTGCTGTGGTGGGGACGCTCGAACGCGGCCGGCAGCAGGCCGCGCAGCTTGCGGGCGCCCCAATACGGGAAACGGTGGTGCAACTGCACCACCGCCTGTTCCAAGTCCGGGTCGCTGCGCCCAGGGCTGTGCAACGGCCGGCGTGAGCGCTCCTGCAACCCCGCATCGCCGTGCTCGCGGTGGCGCTGTAACCATTTGTAGGCGGTTTTCGGGCTGATGCCGTAGCGCCGACACAGCTCCCGCACGTTGCTCTGCGGTTGTTCGGCCAACCGCACAAACTCGCGTCGAATCGACATGGTGGTGCACTCCTGCCACGGCATCGCTCGAACTCCAGAGTCGAAGGATTCCGTAAGCCTAAATGCGTTACCCATGTCTCCCGACACCCGTTACCTATGTCCCCCGGCTGAACACATAGCGCACCCTACGGCCAGGCCCGGAGCCTGAGCTGACGACCCGCGACAATATGGCGCAGCCCGCAAGGCGACTGGCCTGCGCGCGGACTACGCTTCTCCCCAACAAACGGCAAAAACCAATTCCTGACCCTGTAGTCAAACATTCTCAAAAACTACAGAACGCCCATTTTCCGCAGCCTTATGGCAACTATTAAAAAGTCTGATTAACGGTGCTCCAGCCATTAACGGCAGGATGTTGCAGGCTGAAAGCTTGTACTGGCGCTGGCTTGATGAAAAGTCATTCAGGACCGGGATGCGACCCGACGCCGTCCCGACCGGCCAAACAGCCTCCTCGCCAGTGGTGGCGGGGTCTGGAAAGGAACCCAGGGATCGAGGGTCGGAATGTGACTTGTAGTTATTTCAGCGTTTTACTCCAGAACTGCTTGAAGCCGTTGCGGCTCCGATTGCAGAATGCCGCGCCTCAAAGGTTTCGGCCGTTGCGATACCAGGCTGTTGAAAGGCGGATCCGCCTCGCCAGAGCACCATCCGCAGTGCACTGGTTCACCAGATCGATCACGCAGGAGATTTGAAGTGCACATCGGTGTTCCTCTCGAAACCCACGCCGGGGAGACGCGGGTTGCCGCGACACCCGAGACCATCAAGAAGCTGGTGGGCCAAGGCCATCAGGTGACGGTGCAAAGCGGTGCCGGCGTCAGCGCCAGCATCCCGGACAGCGCCTTCGAAGCCGTTGGCGCCGCCATTGGCAACGACGCCGCTGCCTTCGGCGCCGACCTGGTGCTGAAAGTGGTTGCCCCGACCGACGCCGAGCTGGCCCACATGCGCACCGGCGCCGTGCTGGTTGGCATGCTCAACCCCTTCAGCAACGAGACCATCGCGCGCATGAACGCCCGTGGCATCACCGCCTTCGCCCTCGAAGCGGCGCCGCGTACGTCCCGCGCCCAGAGCCTCGACGTCCTGTCTTCCCAGGCCAACATCGCCGGCTACAAGGCCGTGCTGCTGGCATCGCACCACTATCCGCGCTTCATGCCGATGCTGATGACCGCCGCCGGTACCGTAAAGGCCGCGCGCATCCTCATCCTCGGTGCCGGCGTGGCCGGCCTGCAGGCCATCGCCACGGCCAAGCGCCTGGGTGCGGTGATCGAGGCTTCCGACGTGCGTCCGGCGGTGAAGGAGCAGATCGAATCCCTCGGCGCCAAGTTCGTCGACGTGCCCTTCGAGACCGATGAAGAGCGCGAATGCGCCCAGGGCGTCGGCGGTTACGCCCGCCCGATGCCGGCCTCCTGGATGGAGCGCCAGGCCAAGGCCGTGCACGAACGCGCCAAGCAGGCCGATATCGTCATCACCACCGCGCTGATCCCGGGCCGCAAGGCGCCGACCCTGCTGCACGAGGCCACCGTCGCCGAAATGAAGCCGGGCTCCGTGGTCATCGACCTGGCCGCAGCCCAGGGCGGCAACTGTCCGCTGACCGAAGCCGAACAGGTGGTGGTCAAGCACGGCGTGACCATCGTCGGCCACAGCAACCTGGCGGCCATGGTGCCGGCGGACGCGTCCGCCCTCTATGCGCGCAACCTGCTGGACTTCCTCAAGCTGGTCATCGACAAGGACGGCCAGTTCCATCTCAACCTCGAAGACGACATCGTCGCCGCGTGCCTGATGTGCCGCGACGGCCAGGTCGTCCGTAACAACGGCTAAGGGGAAGCGGACATGGATCTGATTTCAGACGGCATCTACAACCTGATCATCTTCGTGCTGGCCATCTACGTCGGCTACCACGTGGTGTGGAACGTCACCCCGGCCCTGCACACCCCGCTGATGGCCGTGACCAACGCCATCTCGGCCATCGTGATCGTCGGCGCCATGCTGGCCGCTGCGCTCACCGTCACCCCGCTGGGCAAGACGATGGGCACCCTGGCCGTGGCGCTGGCCGCGGTGAACGTCTTCGGTGGCTTCCTGGTCACCCGTCGCATGCTGGAAATGTTCAAGAAGAAAGCGCCGAAAGCGGCTGCGGAGAAACACTGACCATGAGCATGAACCTGATCACTGTTCTCTACCTCGTCGCCTCGGTGTGCTTCATCCAGGCGCTCAAGGGCCTGTCGCACCCGACTTCGTCGCGTCGCGGCAACCTGTTCGGCATGGTCGGCATGGCCATCGCCATCGTCACCACCGTCGGCCTCATCTATAAGCTCGGCGCCGAGCTGGCCACCCAAGGCATCGGCTACGTGATCGTCGGCCTGCTGGTCGGCGGCACCGCCGGTTCGATCATGGCCAAGCGCGTCGAAATGACCAAGATGCCGGAGCTGGTCGCCTTCATGCACAGCATGATCGGTCTGGCCGCGGTGTTCATCGCCATCGCCGCCGTCGTCGAGCCGCAGTCCCTGGGTATCGTTGCCGCCCTCGGCGACGCCATTCCAGCGGGTAACCGCCTGGAACTGTTCCTCGGCGCGGCCATCGGTGCCATCACCTTCTCCGGTTCGGTGATCGCCTTCGGCAAGCTGTCGGGCAAGTACAAGTTCCGCCTGTTCCAGGGCGCCCCGGTGCAGTTCGCCGGCCAGCACAAGCTGAACCTGCTGGTGGGCCTCGCAATCATCGCCCTGGGCCTGTACTTCAGCTTCACCGGGAACCTCCAAGCCTTCGCGCTGCTGGTGGCCCTGGCCTTCGTCATCGGCGTGCTGATCATCATCCCGATTGGCGGCGCCGACATGCCGGTGGTGGTGTCCATGCTGAACAGCTACTCGGGCTGGGCGGCAGCCGGTATCGGCTTCTCGCTGAACAACTCGATGCTGATCATCGCCGGCTCGCTGGTGGGCTCCTCGGGTGCGATCCTCTCCTACATCATGTGCAAGGCGATGAACCGCTCCTTCTTCAACGTCATCCTCGGTGGCTTCGGCGCCGAAGCCGACGCCGGTGCCGCAGCCGGTAGCACTGAGCAGCGTCCGGTGAAGTCCGGCTCCTCCGACGATGCCGCCTTCCTGCTGACCAACGCCGACAGCGTGATCATCGTTCCCGGCTACGGCCTGGCGGTGGCCCGTGCCCAGCACGCGCTGATGGAGCTGTCCGAGAAACTGTCCCACCGCGGCGTGAACGTGAAGTACGCGATCCACCCGGTTGCCGGCCGTATGCCGGGCCACATGAACGTCCTGCTGGCCGAGGCCGAAGTGCCTTACGAGCAGGTGTTCGAGATGGAAGACATCAACTCCGAGTTCGGCCAGGCCGACGTGGTGCTGGTGCTCGGCGCCAACGACGTGGTCAACCCGGCCGCGAAGAACGATCCGAAGTCGCCCATCGCCGGCATGCCGATCCTGGAAGCCTTCAAGGCCAAGACCATCATCGTGAACAAGCGCTCCATGGCCAGCGGCTACGCCGGTCTGGACAACGAACTGTTCTACATGGACAAGACCATGATGGTGTTCGGCGACGCCAAGAAGGTGATCGAGGACATGGTCAAGGCTGTCGACTGAGCCCTGTCCTGATCCAGCGAAGACCCCGGCCTCGTGCCGGGGTTTTTGTTTACCTGCGCATACCTTATTTGTAGGAGCGAATTCATTCGCGAATGCAGGCCGCCGGCCTGCCCTTCGGACCATCTGGGGCAGCTACGCTGCCCTTTCGCGAATGAATTCGCTCCCACAAGGATTCCCACGGCTTGGCAAGCGAACCGACAAAAGGCCCTGAATAGAGCCATTTCTTCGACCTTGGTATAGAAGCCGGGCACCCCGCCAGCCCCTAGACTGCGCGGCTCCTACCCGTTGTCCGAGGTATTCCCCATGTACGCTGATCGCGTGCGCCTGCCCTCCCTGCTGGGCAAGGTGATGAGTGCGGCCGACGCCGCTGCCCTGATCGAAGACGGCATGACCGTCGGCATGAGCGGTTTCACCCGCGCCGGCGAAGCCAAGGCGGTGCCCCAGGCACTGGCCGCGCGCGCCAGGGAGCAGCCGCTGCAGATCAGCCTGATGACCGGCGCCAGCCTGGGCAACGACCTCGACAAGCAGCTCACCGAGGCCGGCGTGCTGGCCCGGCGCATGCCTTTTCAGGTGGACAGCACCCTGCGCAAGGCAATCAACGCGGGCGAGGTGATGTTCATCGACCAGCACCTGTCGGAAACCGTCGAGCAACTGCGCAACCACCAGCTCAAGCTGCCGGACATCGCCGTGATCGAAGCCGTCGCCATCACCGAGCAGGGCCACATCGTGCCGACCACTTCCGTGGGCAACTCCGCCAGCTTCGCGATCTTCGCCAAACGCGTGATCGTCGAGATCAACCTGGCGCACAACCCCAACCTGGAAGGCCTGCACGACATCTATATCCCGACCTACCGGCCAACCCGTACGCCGATTCCGCTGACCCAGGTCGATGACCGTATCGGCGGCACCGCCATTCCGATCGACCCGGCGAAAATCGCCGCCATCGTCATCACCGAGCAGCCTGATTCGCTGTCCACCGTGCTGCCGCCAGACAACGAAACCCAGGCCATCGCCGACCACCTGATCGACTTCTTCAAGCGTGAAGTGGAAGCCGGGCGCATGAGCAACAACCTAGCGCCGCTGCAGGCCGGTATCGGCAGCATCGCCAACGCCGTGATGTGTGGCCTGATCGAGTCTCCCTTCCAGGACCTCAGCATGTACTCCGAGGTGCTGCAGGACTCCACCTTCGACCTGATCGATGCCGGCAAGCTGCGCTTCGCCTCCGGCAGCTCGATCACCCTGTCCGAGCGCCGCAACAGCGACGTCTTCGGCAACCTGGAGCGCTACAAGGACAAGCTGGTACTGCGCCCGCAGGAAATCTCCAACCACCCCGAAGTGGTGCGCCGCCTCGGCATCATCGGCATCAACACCGCGCTGGAGTTCGACCTCTACGGCAACGTCAACTCCACCCACGTGGGCGGCACCCGGATGATGAACGGCATCGGCGGCTCCGGCGATTTCGCCCGCAACGCACACCTCGCCATTTTCGTCACCAAGTCCATCGCCAAGGGCGGCGCCATTTCCAGCGTGGTGCCCATGGTCAGCCACGTGGACCACACCGAGCATGACGTGGACATCCTGGTCACCGAACAGGGCCTGGCCGACCTGCGCGGCCTGGCGCCGCGCGAGCGGGCACGGGTAATCATCGACAACTGTGTGCACCCGGACTACCGCCAGGCGCTACAGGACTACTTCTGCGCCGCCTGCGCCAAGGGCGGACACACTCCGCACCTGCTGCGCGACGCCATGTCCTGGCATATCAATCTGGAAGAAACCGGTCGGATGCTGGCCAACTGATCTGGTCGGAGTAAAACAGTTATGGGCTTGTAACCATTGATCATGATGGGAGGACCATAAAACAGTTTCTGAAAATCCAGAACTGTACCGTTCAAAAGCCCTGCAGTTCGTTATTTACACAGGAAAAACTGCGGTTTCCCGTTAGATCACGAGTTATTCAACGGGCCACCCATACAGCTGCGTGTTATTTCAGCAAAACAGTTGATAAGCATGCTAATAAAGGCCAACACAATTTAGAGGAACTGTGACTACAGTTGCGGCTGTTCCGGGTAGATCATAGGCACCAGTTGATAACCAAGCCCCGTCACAAGCGGGAAGGACCTGCCGCCATGGAACGTACCCTCAGTTCCGACCTGATCTTCGAAAGCGCCGAACAATCCCCGAAATCCTCCTGGGCCCTGCGCACCGTTTCCACCCTGCTGCTCTGGCAGCGCCGCATCGCCAGCCGTCATCAACTGGCCATGCTGGACCACCGCCTGCTGGCCGACGCCGGCATCAGCGAAGCCCAGCGCGAAGCCGAACTGAACAAGCCTTTCTGGCGCTAAGCAGTTCGCCGGGCCAAGCGGCCCGCTAGCAACACCCCAGACAGAACCCGTCGCCACCCGCGACGGGTTTCGTCGTTTCTGGACTCTGGAAATTCCCGATGTCGTAGGGTGCGCCGTGCGCACCGGGCAGCGCAGGAATTTCGGTGCGCGCATCGCACCTTACGCTCAGGCCTTCAGTGATTCCGACACAGCTGACGCGGATCAGACCAATACAGTTCACAACAAGATAAATCTGATGCAGCACAATTCAATCTGACTGTGACTGCACAGTCTCGCCACGGAACAGGATCATGGCCTTCCATAACCAATCCCCGCGCCGCAGCGGGAAGGAAAAGCGCCATGGACCGCACACTCACTGCCTCTGCCCAACACCACGCCAGCCAGCCACACACCCATGGGTACCTGCGCCTGTTCGCTGCCATCGCCCAGTGGCAGCGCAACGCCCGCACCCGGCACCAGCTCGCCAAGCTGGACGCCCGCGCCCTGGCGGATGTCGGCATCAGCCCGAGTGAGCGCTACCAGGAACTGGACAAACCCTTCTGGCGCTGAGCCAGCACTGGCCCGGAAGGCCCACTTTGACTAGGCTCTCCACCCAGCGGAGACGCTCCTCGTGTCGCCGCTCCGGTCAGTAAAAGGAGCCACCCATGACCTCTCTTCGCCTGCTCAGCGCCGCCATCCTTCTGGCGCTTGCCACCAGTGCCTCGGCCACCAGCTTCGTGGTTACCACCGACGCTGTGGTCGGCGCCGTTGCAGCCACCTCCGAAGCCACCTCCGATGTCACTTCGTCCTTCAAGGACGACAAGATCATTCTCGCCGCCCGTGACGACGCGGCCAGCTTCGTTGCCAGCGCCGGCGACATCCGTGGCGCCCAGCTGGAAGCCGCGTTCAAGCACATCCGCAGCGCACAGCCGCAGCTCGCGGCCAGTGACCTGCAACTGGCACAGGCCATCCTGGCCCTCTGACAGCACCTTCCGGGCCGCGCACCCAGCGCGGCCCAATCGGGCTGCACGCCACGCGCCGCCTGGCTCTCGCTTGCCCGTTCCGTTAACCTTCGCGCCCTGTACCCGAGGCTGAGAACTGCCAACGGGTATTTCCGTCCAATACCTTAGAAATTTCCTACGGAGAGCCTCCATGCGTTGCTTGCTGTCTGCCGCAGCCATTGCCCTGTCCCTCGTTGCCGGAACTGCCCAGGCACAAACCCTGGTGGCCACCAGCAACATCATCGTCCGCGCGCTGGACCGCACCCTCGACTTCACCTCCGACACCACCACCTCGATCCGCGACATGAAAGTCGTTGTGGCTGCTCGCGACGACGCCGCCAGCTTCGTCGCCAGCGCTGGCGAGATTCGCGGCGCGCAGCTGGAGGCCGCATTCGGCGCGCTGCGCGAACAGTTCCCGCAAGCCCGCGAGGCCAGTGACCTGGCGCTGGCGGAAACCATCCTCGCCCTCTGACCCCAACGAGCACTGAATCCTGAACGTCTGGCTGCACCGTCTTTGCCTGGGTGGCCTGCTACTGGCAGGCACGGCCCAGGCTGAGTTGCGCCTCGTGCTGGACGACGAGGGCCTGACCCCAGACCAGCGCCAGACCAGCCAGCAGCTGCTGATGGAGGCCCGCGCAGCCCTGCCGCCGACCTTCGTCCAGCGCCTGGACCGCGACGTGGAAGTCAGCTGGAGCTTTGAGCTGCCGGAAAACGGCTACGGCCGCGCCACGCGGTTCGATGCGCTGGTGCTCAACCGCAACCTGCTGGCCAGCCTCACCGACGGCAGCGCGGCGACCCGGAAGACCGACCGCATCCACGGTACGGTGCGTCGCGAAATGCTCGCCACCGTGCTCCACGAACTGACCCACCTCTACGACCGCGCGCGCCTCTGGTCCGCCGCCGAGAAGACACAGCAGTTCCGCTGCCGCAGCCAGGCCGGCAGCAACGGTCCGATCGGCCTGCCCGGCGACTGCCGGGGCCAGACCGAACGCCGCTTCACCCTCAGCGATGACCCGCGCCTGCTCGACCTCGCCGGCTGGCCGCAGTACGTCGGCAAGCGCGGCTTGCGTGAGCAGGAAAATCACCAGGTGGCCCGCAGCCCGGATGTCTACGAACTGACGAACCCCCGAGAGTTCGTCGCGGTGAACATGGAGTACTTCCTCCTCGATCCCGCTTACGCCTGCCGTCGACCGGCGCTCTATCGCTACTACCGCGAACACTTCGGCTGGGCCCCGGAGCGACAGGCTGCGTGCAACGACGGTTACGCCTACCTCAACGCGGGCCGTGACTTCGGCAAGCAACCGCTGGGCAAGCTCGACTCCGAGCGCGTCTACGAAGTCGATTACCTGTTCGCTGAAGCCAACCAGAACTGGGTCAGCCGCTGGGGTCACAGCATGTTGCGCCTGGTGATCTGCGCGCCGGGACGACCACGCGGGCCGGACTGCCGCCTCGACCTAGACCAACACCTGGTGCTGTCTTACCGCGCCTTCGTCGGGGATGTGCAGCTCTCGAGCTGGGACGGTCTCACCGGCGCCTACCCCTCGCGCCTGTTCGTGCTGCCGCTGCATCAGGTGATCGAGGAATACACCAAGGTGGAGCTGCGCAGCCTGGCTTCGGTGCCGCTCAAACTCAGCCGGGACGAACTCGAAGCCCTGGTCGAGCATGCCGCCGAAATGCACTGGAGCTACGACGGCGATTACTGGTTCCTCTCCAACAACTGCGCGGTGGAAACCCTCAAGCTGCTGCGCAGCGGCACCGATCACCCGGCGCTGCGCGACCTCGACAGCATCATGCCCAATGGCCTGCTCAAACTGCTGGAAGGCCGTGGCGTGGCCGATCGCACACCGCTGGACGACCCCAAGGAAGCCCTGCGCCTGGGCTACCGCTTCGATTCGTTCCGTGACCGTTACCAAGCCATGTTCACCATCCTCCGCGAACGCCTGAAAGTGCCCCAGGAGAACGTGGAAGACTGGTTGGAGCTTTCCGCCGAACAGCGCCGCCCCTGGTTCGACAAAGCCGACCAGCGCGCCAGCGCCGCCCTGCTCCTGCTGGAACAGGCTGCCCAGCGCCGCCAGCTCCTGCTGGCCCAGGACGAGCTCAAGCGCAATTACCTGAGCTCTCGCGAGCAAGCCGGACAAACGCGCTTCGCCAAGGCCGGCGGCACCCTGGAACAGATGCTCGCCAACAGCGGCTTCCTCAGCCGGCCGGCGGAAATGCTGCAAGGCGGCTACGGCCTGCCCCAGCGTGCCGAATGGCAGCGCCTGGAAGCGGAAAGCAGTAGCCGACAGCAGACCATGCGCAAGCTCAGCGATGACCTCGACCGCGAAGTCCGCAGCCTGCTGGAACCGCAACGCATGGCCGAGCTGAACGCCACCGAGGCCAACCTCAAGGCCATCGGCGCGCACCTGCGCCAGTTGCACAAGGACGCGGGCGGACTCGTGCTTCCCTGACCCATTGTTGATAGGTATCGCTCCGCTCGCGGAACGCCGCCCGACCCATCCTACGATCTGGTCGTAGGGTGCGCCGTGCGCACCGCAGCGGCCGTACAAGAGTCCCGGTGCGCGCAGCGCACCCTACGCGCGCAGACCCGATTCACAACTGTTCCTCATCCTCCTCCGGCAATTGCGGGTCCAGGCTCAGCCAGGGCAAGCGGCTGCTCACCCAGATATGTCGGTCGGCCGGGTTTTTTTCCGGGTGGTCCAGGGTAGCGATGGTGAGGTCCAGCGTGTCCGGCGCGAGCTGGGTGAACAACGCCAGCTGGCTGCCGCAGTTCGCGCAGAAGTAGCGGATACAGCTGGCGGACGAGGCGTACTCGGCAGGCGTGCCGGTCGTCCAGCGAAAGCTCGTCAGCGGCACCGTGGCCCAGGTGGTGACGATGCCGCCGGTGGTGCGCCGGCAGATCGAACAATGGCAGTGGGCGACATCAGTCAGGGGCGCCTCGACGGTATAGCGCAGCTGCCCACAGTGGCAGCCGCCGGTATGGAGTTCAGCCATGGTGGTCTCCCGATTCAGGGCTGTCTTTTACCCTAGCAGGCGGTTGCGCAAGGCCACGGGTATACCCAAGATGGGCAGCCCCTGTTGACTGGATGTCACCGTGCTCACCCTCCTCCAAGCCCTCTGGCCGCTCTTCGCGCTGATTGTCGGCGGTTACCTGCTGCACCGCTGGGACTTCCCCGGTGAAGCCTTCTGGCCCGCCGCCGAACGCCTGAATTACTTCATCCTCTTCCCCGCCCTGCTGTTCAGCAGCCTGGCCACTGCGCCGCTGGAAAACCCGGCACTGCCGCGACTGGCCCTGGCAGTGTTTCTCGGCCTCGGTGTCGGCTGGACGGCCCTGCTCCTGGCCCGGCGGCGGCTGGGCTGGTCGGCGGCGCGTTTCGGCGCGATTACCCAGGGTATCCTGCGTTTCAACACCTACCTGGGCCTGGCCGCCATCGGCAGCCTGTACGGCAAGGACGGCCTGGCCATGGCCGCGCTGATGCTGGCGCTGATGGTGCCAACGGTGAACCTGATGTCGGTCTGGGCGCTGACCGCCGAGGGCGGCGTGAGCCTGCGCGGCCTGCTGCTGCCGGTGGCGAAGAATCCGCTGATCCTCGCCTGCCTGGCGGGCGCCCTGGTCAACCTCGCCGGATTCGGCCTGCCCGGCGGCACCGACCGGCTGCTCAACCTGCTGGCGGTGGCCAGCCTGCCGCTGGGCCTGCTCTGTGTCGGCGCTGCGCTGCGTCCGCAGGAGCTGGCCGGCGAAGTTCCCGCCCTGGCCTGGAACTGCGCCCTGCGTTTGCTGGCCATGCCGGCCCTGGCCTTCGCGGTGGCCCGCGTGCTCGGCTTGCCTGCCATGGAAAGCAGCATCCTGGTGCTGTTCTTCGCCCTGCCCACTGCTCCCACGGCCTATGTGCTGACCCGTCAGCTCGGCGGCGACAGTCACCTGATGGCCGGCATCATCACGCTGCAAACGCTGCTTGCCGGCGCCAGCCTGCTGTTGGTGCTGCGCGTCGTATCCTGAGTCACCACGGTGGCCTGACCGCCGTTCATCGACAAATCCCCCTGCAATCGGCAGCGATCACCGCCGAAAGCTGGCTGAAAGGTTGCGCGCTTAGCATCCGCTCCCACTGCTGGCACCAGACCAGCAACCCGACAACAACAAGATTGGTGATCGACATGCCCCGTTCCTGCTGCCGCCCCGGCCCCCTTCCTCCCGCTCTCTGCACGCTTTCGGCCCAGCGCTGATTTTCCCTCGCCCCGCCCGAATCACGTCCGGAGAACTGCCATGCTGACTCTGCTCGGCTTCGCCATGGTCATCTGCTTCATGTACCTGATCATGACCAAGCGCCTGTCCGCCCTGATCGCCCTGATCATCGTTCCTATCGCATTCGCCCTGATCGGCGGCTTCGCCGCAGGCATCGGCCCGATGATGCTCGAAGGCATCAGCAAGCTCGCCCCCACCGGCGTGATGCTGATGTTCGCCATCCTCTACTTCGCCCTGATGATCGACTCCGGCCTGTTCGACCCGGCCGTGCGCAAGATCCTCAAGCTGGTCAAAGGCGACCCGCTCAAGGTTTCGATGGGCACCGCCGCCCTGGCCCTGATCGTCTCCATGGACGGCGACGGCGCCACCACCTACATGATCTGCGTCGCCGCCCTGCTGCCGCTGTACAGCCGGCTGGGCATGAGCCCGCTGATCATGGCCGGCCTGATCATCCTCGCCGGCGGCATCATGAACATGACCCCCTGGGGCGGCCCCACCGCCCGCGCGGCCAGCGCCCTGCACGTGGACCCGTCGGACATCTTCGTGCCGATGATCCCGGCCATGGCCGCGGGCGCCATCGCCCTGTTCGGCCTCGCCTGGGCCTACGGTAAGCGCGAACGCGCCCGCCTCGGCGTGCTGCACCTGCCGGACGATCACCTCAACCATGACGAAATCAGCGTTTCGCAGTACCCGGAAGCCCGTCGACCCAAGTTGCTGTGGGTGAACGGCGCGCTGACCGCGGCCCTGATGGTGACCCTGATCGCCGGCCTGCTGCCGCTGCCGGTGCTGTTCATGATCGCCTTCAGCCTGGCCATGATCATCAACTACCCCTGCCTGCAGCAGCAGAAGGAACGAGTCGCGGCCCATGCCGGCAACGTGCTGGCGGTGGTCGGCCTGATCTTCGCTGCCGGCATCTTCACCGGCATCCTGTCAGGCACCGGCATGGTGGAAGCCATGTCCAAGAGCCTGCTGGCGGTCATCCCCCCGTCCATGGGGCCCTACATGGCGGTGATCACGGCACTGGTGAGCATGCCCTTCACTTTCTTCATGTCCAACGACGCTTTTTATTACGGCGTGTTACCGGTTCTGGCCGAGGCTGCCAGCCATTACGGCATCAGTCCGGTGGAGATGGCGCGAGCGTCTATCGTAGGCCAGCCGGTGCATTTGCTCAGTCCGCTGGTACCCTCCACTTACCTGCTGGTAGGCCTGGCCAAGGTGGAATTCGGCGACCATCAGCGCTTCACATTGAAGTGGGCGGTGATGATTTGTCTGTGTATCCTCCTCGCCGCCTTGCTGCTGGGTGTGTTCCCGCTCTTCGGGTCGCATTGACAGCTGCTGTATGACACCCCGAACAAGCCGGAAACTGCGTAAGCCCTTTCCGGCTTGTTCGTGTTCCATCCCTAGCCCAAGCAACTCACGAGGATCAACGCATCATGGAATGGCTGACCAGCCCGGAAATCTGGGTCGCCTTCTTCACCCTGACCGCCCTGGAGATCGTCCTCGGCATCGACAACATCATCATGATCGCCATCCTCGTGGGCCGCATGCCGCCGCACCTGCAGGCACGCACCCGCTTCTTCGGCCTGGCGCTGGCGATGATCACCCGCATCCTGCTGCTGCTCTCGATCACCTGGATCATGCGGCTCACCGCTGACCTGTTTCACGTCTTCGACCAGGGCATCTCCGGTCGTGACCTGATCCTCTTCTTCGGCGGCCTGTTCCTGCTGTGGAAGAGCACCACCGAGATGTACCACAGCCTGGAAGGCGAAGATGAAACCGGCGAGCAGCCCTCGGGCGCGGCCCGCAACTTCATCGGCACCATCATCCAGATCGCCATCATCGACATCGTGTTCTCCCTGGACTCGGTGATCACCGCCGTCGGCATGGTGTCCCACGTGCCGGTGATGGTCGCCGCGATCATCGTCGCCGTGCTGGTGATGATGCTGGCCGCCGGCACCATCAGCGCCTTCATCGACAAGCACCCGAGCTTGAAGATGCTGGCCCTGGCCTTCCTGGTGGTGGTCGGCACCGTGCTGATCGCCGAATCCTTCGAAGTCCACGTGCCGAAGGGCTACGTCTACTTCGCCATGGCCTTCTCCCTGGCCGTGGAGGCGCTGAACATCCGCATGCGCATCGCGCGCGGTCGCAAGGAAGACCCGGTGAAACTGCGCAAGGACATTCCTGGCCAATAAGCCGACACAAGAATGAAGAACGGGGCCCATGGCCCCGTTTTTCGTTTGGGCGAATGACTCGTGGGGGCAACGGCTTCAGCTCGGTCAGAACAGGCTCAACTGATCCTGCTCCTGCGTCGGCGCTGACAGCGAAGGGTTGGCCATTTCGACCGTCACACCCAGCCGCTCCGCCAATCCGGCGGCGCGTTCGGCCTTGGTCGATACGGCTTCGCTCAGCCGAGCCGGCAAGCCCCAGATTTCCACCTTCTTCTTCGCGCGGGTAATACCGGTGTAGAACAGCGCGCGGCTGAGCAGGGGGCTTGGCTGTTCCGGCAGGGCCAGCAGCACCTCGGTGAACTCCGACCCCTGGCTCTTGTGCACCGTCATGGCGAAGGCACTGTCGTGGCTCGGCAGGCGCGCCGGGGCGAAGGGACGGTAGCCCTCGTCGCCCTCGAAGAACACCCGCAGCCCGTGAGGCGTGCTCAGGCAGAGACCGATATCGCCATTGAACAGGCCGAGGGCGTAGTCGTTCTGCCGCACCATGACCGCTCGGCCGGGATACCAGCGCTCGCGGGAGGGGATGCTCAGGCGACGCTTGAGGCGTGCCTCCAGGGCCTCGTTGATTCCGCCGACGCCCCAGGGCCCCTCGCGTTGCGCGGTCAGGGCGCGAAAGCCGCTGAAGGCGGCGAACGCCGTGGCCGGGTCCGCCGCGCGCACGGCAGCGAAGTAGGGCGCGTAGCCCGCCTCCAGCCGCTCCAGCAGGGCTGCCGGGGTCGGGGCGGCATTCCAGGCCAGGTCAGGATGGCCGCCACGCAACAAATCGAGGGTGCCGCGCACATTGCCACCGTTGATGCGACGCGCCAGTTCGCCGATGCCGCTGTCGCCGGCAAAACGGTGGCTGTGGGTCAGCAGCACCACGGCATCGCCCAGGCGCGAGCGCGGTTGTTCCACCGGCACTGGCTGCCCGGTGATGCGGATCAGGTCGGCTGCCGCCGTGGCATCCAGGCCACGCCCTTCGCAGAGTTCGGCAAACACCGCGCCGGCCTCCACCGCCGCCAGTTGGTCCTTGTCGCCCAGCAGGATCAGCCGCGCGTTGGGCGGCAGGGCGTCGAGCAGCTTGGCCATCAGCGCCAGGTCCACCATCGAGGCTTCGTCCACCACCAACACATCCAGCGGCAGCGGATTGTCGGCGTGGTGGCGGACCTGCGGGCTGTCGCCACGGCTCCTCAGCAGGCGGTGCAGGGTACGCGCCTCCTCGGGCAGTGCAGCCTTGACGGCGTCGCTGACCGGCAGCTCGGCCTTGGCGTTGCGGATGGCCTCGGCCATGCGCGCGGCGGCCTTGCCGGTGGGCGCGGCCAGGCCAATGGCCAGGCGCTGGCCGCTGGGCTGCTCCAGCAGCGACGCCAGCAGACGCACCACAGTGGTGGTCTTGCCGGTGCCGGGGCCGCCGGAGATCACCGCCAGGTTGCGCCGCACCGCCTGGGCCGCCGCCAGGCGCTGCCAATCCGGTTGCTGGGTGTTACGGGCGAACAGCCGGGCCAGGGACTCCCCCAGTTGCGCTTCATCCACGTCCGGCCGCGCCGCCGCGCGTTGCAGCAGGGTTTTCGCCAACCGCGCCTCGTAGGCGTGATAGCGGCTGAGATAGAGGCGGGCGCCGTCGAGGGTCAGCGGCGCATAGCCGCCCGGCGCCGCCACCAACGACGATGCCTGTAGCGCGGCCAGCCAGGCGGGCAGGGCGGGGGCCAGCAGGCCGGAACCCTCTTCCGCAAACAGCATCTGCCCGGCCACCCGCACCAGGGGCAGGCAAACGTCGCCCTCGCCCAGAGCCCGGCAGCACAGCGCGGCCGCAGCCAGCACGGCGTCCGGCGCCTGCGGGTCGAGGCGCTGCAGGCTCTCGGTGAAATGGCGCTCCAGCGGCCCCAGGGACCAATCGGCCAGGCTCATCAGCGGCCCTCCTCGAACAGCAGGTCCAGCGCATCCAGCAGGCTGTCGGCGGGACGATGGAAGAACACCCCGGCCTCCGGCATGCCGCGCAGGAAGAGGTACCAGGCGCCACCCAACTGCTCGCTGGAAAAGCCGTCCAGGCGCTGGCGCAGGAAGCGTCGAAGGGCCACGAGATAGATCAGGTATTGCAGGTGGTAGTGCTCGGCGGCGATGGCCTGCTCCAGGCGCTCACCGCCGTAGAAGCTGGCGTCCGGGCCAAGCCAGTTGGACTTGTAATCGGCGATGTACCAGCGCCCGTCGTGCTCGAAAGTGAGGTCGATGAAGCCCTTCATGAAGCCTTTGAGGGTGTCGAACTCCAGGCGTTCGGCAGCGACGCGCATCGGCTCCGGCAGCCCAAAGGCAGGATCGGCGAGGATCGCCCGCAGTCGACCGACCTCCAGTTCGGCCACCGGGAAGGTGAAGCCCAGCTCCGGCAACCGGCGGTTCGCCGCAAGGCCGGACAGCCGCAGGCCCTGGCCGTCCAGGTCGGAATCCAGCACGCGTTGCAGGTGCGCGCTGGCGATCTCGGTCCAGCTGTCGGGCAGGCCGTGGCCTTGCAGATGCTTCTGCACCAGCGCCGGCAGCTCGCCTTCGCCGCGCATCCAGTCCTCCAGCACCGCATGCAGGCAGGTACCGGCGCGCGCGCCACGGGGGAAGGCAAAGAAGCCGCTGCCCGGCTCGCTGGCCGACGGCATGGCGAGGGTGTCGCGGTCCGGCGCCTCCATGTGCAGCCCGGCGGCCAGGCCCGAGAAGCTGCCCACGCGCCAGGCACTGGCCAGGGTCCGCTCCAGGGTGGCCAGGCCCGCCGGAGGCATCGCGCGGGACTCACCCTGGGCACTGGCCTCCTCGGCCTGGAGCGGCACCACGGCGATCTGGCCAGCGCTGGCGCCGGCCAGGTTTTCCAGTTCGGCCCGCAGGGCGGCGCCATCACGGGCGGCCAAGTGGTGGGCGAGGGCGCCGAGCACATCGGCCTCGTCCAGTTCGCGACCATGCAGCAGCCAGGCAAGGGCGCAGCTGTGCAGGCCGTCTTCAGGCAGCTCGCCGTCCTTCTTCGCCTTGGGCAGGGCCACCGGCCCCCAGTGCAGCCAGAGGCGATCACGGGCGCGGGTCAGCGCGACATAGGCCAGGCGCAGGCGCTCGGCGAAACGCTCGCGGCGGGCGCTGGCGCGGTGTTCGTCGAAATGCTCCCCGCCCAGGTCGAGCAAGGGCGTGCCGTCCTCAGCATGGCAGGTGATGTCTTCATCCCGACGCAACAGGGCGCCGTCCCACAGGTAGGGGCAGAACACCAACGGGTATTCCAGACCCTTGCTGGTGTGCACCGTGACGATCTGCACCCGCTCGGCATCGCTTTCCAGGCGTAGCAGGGCGTCCTCGCCATGGCTTTCGGCGGCACGCTGGGCGTTGAACCAGGCCAGCAGCGGCTCCAGGCCAGGGCGCTGGAGGCTTTCGGACTGCAGCAGTTCGGCCAGGTGGAGGAGGTTGGTCAGGCGCCGCTCGCCATCGGGCAGGGCGATCAGGCGTTCGGCCACGCCCTGTTCGTCGAGCCAGGCGCGGAAGGCCCGCATGAAACCTTGCTGCTGCCAGAGCTGGTGATAGCGTTCGGCGTTCTCGCGCTCTTCGTCCCAGGCATGCTCGTCGTCCTGGCAGCGCGCCAGTTGCTGGGCATCGCGGCCCAGCAGGCGGGTGGACAGGGCGTAGCGCAGTACGCCTTCGCGGCCGGGCTCGGCATAGGCCGCCAGCACCGCCGCCAGCTCCTCGGCCTCTTCGCTGTGCCAGACGCTGTCGCGTCCCCGGCGCACGCTCGGCACGCCACGGGCGGACAGTTCGGCGGCAACGTCGCCGGCCTGCCGGTGGCTGGCCACCAGCACGGCGATATCACCACCCTTGAGAGGCGAACGAACGCCATCTTCGTCAAAATAGGCTTCTCCACGCGCACTGGCGGCCAGCAGGCCGGCAATGCGCCGGGCGCTGTCGCTGGCCACCGCGCTGCCGGCCTCACCCTTGCCCAAAGGCTCGTCGCCGAGCCAGACCAGCTCCAGCGGAGCCCCTGCTTCGGGCAGCACCAGCTGCGCGCGGGCCTTGCTGCTGGCGCCCACCGGCGGGTAGTCCAGGCCCGGTTCGGCGAAGGGCAACGGGCGGTCGAACACCCGGTTGAGGGCGGCGATCAGTTGCGGCGTGGAGCGGTGGTTGGTGTTCAGGCTGTACTGCCGCGCAGCTTCCTCACGTGCCTTCAGGTAGGTGGCCAGGTCAGCGCCACGGAACGCGTAGATGGCCTGCTTGGGATCACCGACGAAACAGAGGTCGCCCTGGCTTTCATACACCCTGTGGAAAATCGCGTACTGCACCGGGTCGGTGTCCTGGAACTCGTCGATCAGCGCCACTGGGTAGCGCTCACGCAGGGACTGGCCCAGCGCATCGCCAGCGGGGCCACGCAAGGCCTCGTCCAGGCGGTTGAGCAAGTCGTCGAAAGCCAGCAGGCGCTGGGCCGCCTTGCGTGCCGGCAGCTCGCGGTTGAGGGTGTCCAGCAGGCGCACCTGCAGGTCGATCAGGCGTGCCTCACCGGCGGGAGCGGCTTCCGCCAGGGCATCGAAGAGCCCCTGCAACGCGGCGCAGACGGCATGGTCCGGAGCATCGAAGCCCTTCTTGGTGGCCTTGGCCAGCGCCTCGGCGCCGAGCTTTTCCAGGCCCGTTGGCGGAGCGAAGAGGGCGGCCGGGTCGGCGAAATAGGCATCCAGTTCGGTCTGCCACAGCGCGAATTTGGCGGCGTCATAGCTGCGCTTGTTGAGGCCGTCGAGCTGGGTAAGCTGGGCCACGCACTCGGCTCCCTGGCGTTGCCAGAAACCCTGGGCGTGGGTCCAGGCCTCGCTGGCAGCGGACAGATCGCCGGCCTTCAGCTCACGCGGCTCGACGCGCAGATAAGGCTTGCCCAGGTGCGAACGCAGGCGCTGGCGCAGCGAAGCGGGGGTGATGCGCTTCTGCGCCAGAAAGCGCGCCCAAGCCGGTTCGGCTTCGGCCAGTTCGCGCCGCCAAAGATCGGCGAGCAGGGCATCGAGCACTTCGCGGTCGTCGGTGGCCAGTTCGCTGTCGAAGTCGCCTCCGGCCTCGAAGGCGGCATCCTGCAGGGCGCGTTGGCAGAAACCGTGGATGGTGAAGATGGCCGCCTCGTCGAAACCGTGCACCGCCAGCAGCAGCCGGCGGTGGGCGTTTTCACCCGGATACTGCGCATAGAGCCCGGCCAGCACCGGGTCCGGAGCAGGCGCGCCTTCGTACATGGCCAGCAGCGCCGCCAGTCGCGCGCGGATACGTTCACGGAGTTCGGCGGTAGCCGCCGTGGTGTAGGTCACCACCAGGATCTGCCCGACGCCGAGCTGGCGCTCCAGCAGCAGGCGCGCATAAAGGGCGGTAAGGGTCCAGGTCTTGCCGGTGCCGGCGCTGGCCTCGATCAGGCTGCGGCCGGTGAAAGGGTCCTTGAGCAGGTCGAGGCTCATGGGCGCTCCTTGTCAGTCAGCTCTTGGCCGGGCAGGCCTTCGGCCTGCTTCGCGAATGAATTCGCTCCCACAGGGAGTTCCGGACTGCATCGGACAAAGTGGGAGAGGGTTGGCGTGAGGGAAGTCAACGCCACTGCCGGGTTTCGAGGAGCAGACCTGCGGCCTGCTTGGCGAATGAATTCGCCCCTACAGAAGGATTCGTCCCCACAAGAGCGCACGGCGTCACTCCTCATCATCATCTCCCGCCAGCGCATCCAGCGCCGGGCCCAGCAGGGTTTCGGCCAGTTGCTCGAAGCGCTCGTCCAGGGGCTCGCGGTCGCGGAAGGCAAGGGCGTACCAGGGGTCCTGGGATTCGCCGACCGGGCCGAAGTCGATGCCTTCCCAGGCCACCCGGGCCTTGGAACGGGCCGCGTCGATCGGTTCCTTGCGGCCGGGTTTGCGAAAGGCCTGGGCGAAGCCGTAGCTGGCCTTGGTCAGCAGGGGCAGGGGGCTGAGCAGGGCTTTGCGATAGGCCTGCAGCCAGGGCTCCAGCAGTTCGCGGGCGTTGGCCAGGGGGCCGGCCTGCCAGTCGCCGTCCGGGGAGAGCAGGCGGCTGTCGCGGGCGATGCCGGGCGTGGCGGACAGATTGAGCAGCAGATGCCGCAGCCAGAAGGGCGCCAGCTCCCATTCGCCGAGGCGGTAAAGACGCCAGCCGAACAGGCCTTCCGGGGTGACGCCATCCAGCCAGCCGTGGATGCGTACACCGGCCAGTTCGATATCCACCAGCAGCGGCTGCGGCACCGCCTCGGGCCGGGCTTCGAGCAGGCGCGGGGCGAAGGCGTGCACCGGGCCGCGCAACTGGCCCCAGAGCGCGTGACCTACCTCACCGACCGGCAGCCAGCCGGCGGCACGGGCGATACGCCGTTCGTCCTCCTCGGACCAGCCACGTTCCACGGCATCCAGCGCCAACTGGCGCAAGCCGCGCAAGGCAGGGCCTTCGAGGCTGAAAGGCTCATCGCTGGCCAGGGCTTCCTCGGCTTTCGCCAGGCGCAGGCCCAGGCGCTGTTCGAGGAGGAAGCGCGCCGGATGGCGGAAGCACTGGATCAACTGGGACGGTTCCAGGGTCAGCCAGTCGGCATCGGGTTCAGGCAGCGGCAACGCAAACGGCGCGGCGGCCGCTTGCGGTGTTTCCGCCAAACGCCGGGCCGCGCGGAACCAGGGCGCAGCGAAGCCGGCCAGTTGGCCGCCGGAGAAGTTGGTCGACGCGAAGGGCTGCAGCGGATGGGCCACCAGGACCCGCTCGCTGGCCTTGTGCTCGCCAGCGGTAGCGGTGAGGTCGATGGTTTCCAGCAGTTCGCTGACCAGCACGGAGGGCGGCAGGTGGGCGTTATCCCGTGGGTCGCGGCCGACGAAGCTGAGGTAAAGGCCATCGCGCGCCGATTGCAGCGTTTCGAGCAGCAGGTAGCGGTCGTCCAGGCGGCGCGCGCGGTCACCGCGTCGGGGTTTGCGCGCGATCAGGTCGAAGCCGGCAGCCGGCGTGCGGCGCGGGAAGGCGCCATCGTCCAGGCCGAGCAGGCAGACCTGGCGGAATGGCAGGCTGCGCATGGGCACCATGGTGCAGAAGGTCACGGCACCGGTGAGGAAGCCCGAGGCGCCGCTGCCCTGGTCAAGCGCCGCCACCAGGTGCTGACGCACCAGCGCCAGTTCCAGCGGGCGCGTGATGCCGGCAGCCTCGGCCTGTTCACGCAAGGCGCCACAGACCTGGGACAGCAGCAGCAGGGTGTCGCCGGCCTCGCGTTCGTCGAACAGTTGGTCGATGAGCCCTTGCAGGGTTTCCGCCCACTCGGCCAGTGGGCGTGGCCGCGCCATGTCGTCGGCCAGGGCACCGAGGCGCTGGACGAACCCGGCGAGGCGGCCAAGCAGTTGCGCGCGCGCGCCTTCCAGGGCGTCCAGCGGCCAACTGTCGCCGAGCAGCGGCGGGGCGTCGCCGGCCAGTTGCGGCGGCGCGGCGAAGCCCAACAACAGGCGGTCGAGCCCCTGGCGCCAACTGAAGGCGCCTTCCTCCGGCAGGCCCAGGCGTGCACGATGGGCGCCATCGCGGCCCCAGCGCACGCCGGCATTGCGCAGCCAGTCGCGCAGTAGGGGCAAGTCGTCGTTCTCGATGCCGGCACGGGCGGCCAGCGCTGGTTGTTCCAGCCAGGCCAGCAGTTCCTCGGCGGCGAAGCGGCTCTGCGGCAACTCCAGCAGCGCCAGGAAGGCTTCCACCAGCGGCAGTTCGGCGCGCAGGCTGCGGTCGGCCAGGCTGAAGGGGATGCGCGGCACGCCCTCGCGGGGGGCGAACACGGCTTCGATATAGGGCGCGTAACGTTCGATGTCGGGGGTCAGCACCACCACCTGGTCAGGCGTCAGGCCGGGGTCGGCCTTGAAGCGCGCCAGCAACTGGTCGTGCAGCACCTCGACTTCGCGCAGGGGTGAGTGGCAGAGGTGCACTTCCAGGGAGCGGTCCTCGTCACGCAGGGCCATGCGCTCCTCGGGACGGCGGGTGCGCAGGCGCAGGATGTCGTTCTGCACGGCACGCAGCAGGCTGCTGTCGTGCAGGTCCTCATCCTCGGCATACACGCCGATTTCCTGGCCGCCGAGGGTGAAGAGGGCGTCGAAGAAATCGCGCCCCTGCTTGCCGAGGCTGGCCAGCAGCGGATGACCGACGTCGAGATACCAGTCATCGATAGCGGGCTCCGGCAACCTGGCCAGCTCGCGGATATCACGGATATCGCCCCAGGCATCGCGGCACGGGTTGAGGGCGAAGAGAATCACCTCGCAATGGCGCGCCAGGCCTTCCAGCACGCGCATGTGGTGTGGCGGCAGGCTGCTGACGCCGAACACCACCAGGCGCTCGGGCAATCCGCCGATGGGGGCTGCGCCGTGCAGCCCGGTCAGCAGGTCGTCCAGCAAGCGGGCGCGGTGCGGGTGGCCATCGGCAGTCAGTTCGCGCCAGAGCAGCGCCTGCCATTCCTCGTCAGTGCCGAGATCGAGCAGCTCGCCACGCTCCCAGGCAGCCAGCCAGTCATCACGGTAAAGCAGGTATTGGTCGAAGACGTCGGCGATGCGCGTGGCCAGGGTCAGCCGGCGACGCTCGTCGCCACCCGCCATGTACTGCGCCAGGCGCGGCGCGCGAACGAGGTTGTCGGGCTCGCAGAGCCAGTCGTAGAGACGCCAGCCGAGGGTGACCGGATTGAACGCGGACTGCGGCGGCAGCTCGCCGAGCACGAGGCGGGTAATGTCCCAGACGAAGCGCGCCGGCAGTTGGATATCCAGTTGCATGGCGATTCCTTGCTTGCGCGCCAGCTGCAGGGTCAGCCAACGCCCCATGCCCTGGCTCGGCACCACGACCCGGGCGGGCGCCAGCGGGTCCTGTTGGGGTTGCGCGAGCAGCATGCAGGCCAGCTCGCCGAGGCTTTCCAGGTCATTGGCGTGGTAGAGGTTGAGCATGGGAGCGCCGCTTGCGAAAGGTCGGCACAGGTTAGCAGCCGAGCCGGCCGGCAGTCGCCCCCGGACCAGCTTGCGGAAACCACCTCAGCTTCCAGCGCCAAGCCATTGATCGGTAATGAGCAAAAACTTCGCCGACGGTCTTTACTTGTCAGCAGGTGCCATAAAAATCAGGCGATGAGCTGAAATCAGCCAGGAACATGAAGGTCCAAAGATGACATTCACGTTACACCTCGCCTGACTGCGCCGCTGTTCCCCGCGCACGGATACAGCGGCCTCCAAGAAATGCCAGGAGGGCTACCATGCTGACGCTGCTCAATCTCCTCTCGGCCGTCGCGTTGCTCATCTGGGGCACGCACATCGTGCGAACGGGCATTCTCCGCGTGTACGGCGCCAACCTGCGCCGCCTGCTCAGTCGCAGCGTACGCCGTCCGCCCCTGGCGTTCGCCGCCGGCATCGGCGTCACCGCGCTGGTGCAGAGCAGCAACGCCACCGCCTTGCTGGTCAGTTCGTTCGTCGCCCAGGGTCTCATGCTCCTGGCCCCGGCGCTGGCCATCATGCTCGGCGCGGATGTCGGCACGGCGCTGATGGCGCGGGTGCTGACCCTGGACCTGTCGTGGCTGTCGCCGCTGCTGATCTTTTTCGGGGTGATCTTCTTCCTCTCCCGCAAACAGACGCGCCTGGGCCAGCTCGGGCGCGTCGGCATCGGTCTCGGGCTGATCATCCTCGCCCTGCAACTGATCATCGCCGCCGCCGAACCCATCACCACCGCCAAGGGGGTGAAGGTGCTGTTCTCGTCGTTGACTGGCGACGTGCTGCTGGACGCCCTGACCGGTGCCCTGTTCGCGATGATTTCCTACTCCAGCCTGGCGGCGGTGCTGCTCACCGCAACGCTGGCCGCATCCAAGGTGATTTCTCTCAAGGTAGCGCTCTGCCTGGTGATCGGCGCCAACCTCGGCAGCGGTATCCTCGCCCTGCTTAGCAGTAGCCTGCAGAGTGCCGCCGGGCGTCGGGTGGCCTTGGGCAGTCTGTTGTTCAAGCTGGCCGGCTGCATCCTTGTCCTGCCGCTGGTAGGCCCGCTGGCGAACTGGATCGACGGCTGGCCGATCTCCAACGCCGAACTGGTGATTGCCTTTCACCTGCTCTACAACAGCGTGCGCTGCACCCTCTGCCTGCCGCTGACGGTGCCCATGGCGCGATTCTGCGACTGGCTGCTGCCGGACCGCCCGCAACCGGACGACGTGGCCAAGCCGCGCCACCTCGACCCCGCTGCCCTGGATACCCCTAGCCTGGCCCTGGCCAACGCCGTGCGTGAAACCCTGCGCATGGGTGACATCGTCGAGCAGATGCTGAACAACCTGCTGCATCTGCTACGTGGCGGCGACCCGCTGCTGGGCAAGGATATCCATCGCCTGGACGACGACATCGACGCCCTCTACACCGCCATCAAGCTCTACCTGGCGCGCATGCCCCGCGAAGACCTGGGTGAACGTGACAGTCGGCGCTGGGCCGAAATCATCGAGCTGACCATCAACCTGGAGCAGGCCGGCGACATCATCGAGCGCATGCTCGACGACGTGCAGAGCAAGAACAAAGCCCAGGGTCGTGCCTTCTCCGAGGAAGGGCTGGCGGAAATCGTCAGCCTCTACGACCAACTGGTGGAAAACCTGCGCCTGTCACTCTCGGTATTCCTCAATGGCGACCAGGAGAACGCCAAGCGCCTGCGTCGGGCCAAGCAGCGCTTCCGCATCCTCGAACGGCGCTACGCGCATACGCACGTCTCCCGGCTGCACCAGCAGGTGGTGCAGAGCATCGAGACCAGCGCCCTGCACCTGGGCCTGATCAGCGACATGAAGCGCCTCAACTCGCTGTTCTGCGCCATCGCCTACGCCATCCTCGACAACCCGGATGCGCCCGAGGCCGTGGAGGATGACCGCGCGCCGCAAGAGCCGCAGCGCTATTTCGAGCCGGAGATCGGCTCACACCGCTGAGTCACGCTCTTCACAGCGCACAGGCCGCTTGGGCAGAGTCCGGCGATGCTGGGCTGAGCAGCAGGCCGTCAGGCTGACCACCGTTTGCCTTCTCAGGACCTTTGACCGGCAGTATCCTGCGCGCCTTCGCCTTCATCGCTGTCGCAACCGATGCCGCTGTCCTTTTTCAAACCCTGGATCCTCAAGCTGATCGAGCTGCTACGGCGCCATCCACGGCTGATCGCGCTTTACGGCTTCTGCTCGGGTATGGCCAGCTTCTTCCTGGTGGAGCGGGGCGCGCGGGTGGCCAAGGTGATCGCCATCCTGCTGCTGGTGAGCTGGCTCTGGCTCATGCTGGAAAACCTCTTCCGGCGCAGCGCAGAGCGACTCTTCGGTATCGAACTGCCGCCGCCCTTGATGCGTTTCCTGACCCAGTTGATCCACCAGGAAAGCCTGTTCTTCGTGCTGCCGTTCTTCGCCATCACCACCAGCTGGAACAGCGGCCAGGCCTTGTTCACCGGGCTGCTGGGGGTGGCGGCGCTCTGCTCGATCACCGACCCGGTTTACAACCGTCACCTGGCGCCACGCCGCTGGCTGTTCCTCGCCTATCACACGCTGACGCTGTTCGCTGTGCTGCTGGCGTCGCTGCCACTGATCCTCCAGCAAACCACCGCGCAGAGCTACCGCTGGGCGCTGGGCATCGCCGTGGCGCTGTCCTTCGTCAGCCTGCTCGGAGTCTTCCGTGGACAGCGCTGGTGGCGCGTCCTGGGTTTGGGGGTACTGACCCTGGCCCTCGGCGGGCTGGGCTGGGTCACGCGGGTCTGGGTGCCGCCAGCGACGCTCTGGCTCACCGAAGTGGCGGTAACACCCGACTTCGACAACCACCAGCGCACGCCGGGCAATGGCGTGGAAGAAGTCAGTGCCGCCGAGCTGCGCAGCAAGGGGCTCTATGCCTTTACCGCGATCAACGCCCCGCGCGGACTGAACGAACGCATCTACCACGTGTGGCGCTTCAACGGCCGCGAAGTGGACCGCATTGCCCTGGATATCCACGGCGGCCGCGAAGCCGGCTACCGCGCCTGGACCCACAAGCAGAACTTCCCCGGCAACCCGGCCGGACGCTGGCAGGTGCAGGTACTGACCGAGGCCGGGCAGATGATCGGCACCCTGCGCTTCCGCGTCACCCCGTCCGAGCTGCCACCCAAGCCCCATTGAGCGCTGCGGGGGTGAACTCATTCGCTCCCACGGATCAGCCGAAGAACCAGTAGCAGACGCCGATGGACGCGAACACGCCGGCCAGGTCCGCCAGCAGGGCGCAGCCCACGGCATGGCGCGCGCGCTGGATACCCACCGAGCCGAAGTACACGGCCAGCACGTAGAAGGTGGTTTCGGTGCTGCCCTGCATGGTGGCGGCCACTAGCGCGGGGAAGCTGTCGACGCCCTGGCTCTGGATCGTCTCGAGCAACATGGCGCGTGCGGCACTGCCGGAGAAAGGTTTCACCAGGCCGGTGGGCAGTGCTTCGACGAAGCGGCTGTCCAGCCCCAGGCCTTCGACCACCCAGCGGATGACGTCGAGCAGCTGATCCAGCGCGCCTGAGGCCCGCAGTACGCCCACGGCGCAAAGCATGGCGACCAGATAGGGCAGGAGGTTCTTCGCCACCTCGAAGCCTTCCTTGGCGCCTTCCACGAAGGCCTCGTAGATCGGCACCTTCTTCAGCGCCCCCATCACCAGGAAGCAGAGGATCAGCGCGAACAGGGTGAGGTTGCCGAGCAGGGAGGACAGCGCCGTCAGCGCGGTCGCCGAAAGACCGGCCAGCACTGCCATGAAGCCGCCGAGCAGCAGCGCGGCGCCGCCGAACCAGGCGAGCAGCACCGGGTCCGTCAGCCTGATGCGCTGCATGAAGGCCACCGACAGCAGCGCCGTCATGGTGGAGATCGCATTGGCCAGGAGGATCGGCAGGAACACCAGAGCCGGATCGCTGGCCCCCGCCTGGGCGCGGTACATGAAAATGGTCACCGGCAGCAGCACGAAGGAAGACGCGTTCATGACCATGAACAGCACCTGGGCGTTGCTCGCCGAGGTATTGCTGGGATTCAGCTCCTGCAGCGCCTTCATCGCCTTGAGTCCGATGGGCGTGGCGGCGTTGTCCAGGCCCAGACCGTTGGCGGTGAAGCTCAGGGTAACCAGGCCGAGCGCCGGATGACCACGCGGAACCTCCGGCATCAAACGGGCAAACAGCGGGCCGAGCAGGCGCGCGAGGATATCCACCAGGCCGGCCTTCTCGGCGATGCGCAGGAAACCCAGCCACAAGGTCAGGGTCCCGAACAGCAGGACCATCACATCCACCGAGAGCTTGGCCATGGCGAACAGGCTTTCCACCATCGCCGCCCAGACCCCCGGGTCCCCCCCGATCCAGCGCCCAAGCGCGGCCACCGCCGCCACCAGGAAGAAGCTCAGCCACAGGCCGTTGAGCATTTGCAGTCCCCCAGAAATCAGTGAGGCGAATTCTAGCGGGGGGGCAATCGTTCTGTCCCAAGGGGAGAGGGGAGATAAAAGCAAAAAGCCTTGACCAGGTCGGGCTTCTTATTCGCCCTTGCGAGCAAAGGTTGTTGCCCCGGAAATGTTTCTGCTACCGACGCGGAACAACCCGGCCCTTCGGTCCACCGCCGCTCACCCTCAGGGCGCTCGGCGTCCCATGATGAAAGACACCACGAACAGCACCAGGAAGATGACGAAGAGGATCTTCGCGATGCCCGCAGCAGTCCCGGCGATACCGCCAAAACCCAGCACGGCGGCAACTATGGCAATGACCAGGAAAGTAAGTGCCCAGCTCAACATGGCGTTTCTCCTTCTGCTTTTGACAGGTCCGCGAACCGGCCGGTGGCACGGCCTCACCTGGACCACCGGCACGGCCGACGGTGCCGGGCCAGCAGGTTTTGCGCGTTTGAAAAAAACCGGAACCTCCCTGTTCCAGGCGGAGCGCCCCTGGGTTGCGCAAGGGTCACAAGAGGTGGAAAGACCCTTTGGCGCTCGGGTAGGTGGAGTGTCGCAAGGCCTGTGCCACCCTGGATTCGAATAAATATCTGAAAAAATCAAAATCTTAGACTTCCACTTCGAGTCTCCTACACTTGCAAGCTGCAAGGCGCGTAGGAAAAGCGAGTGCAACTTGCACGATTTTTCTTGGACTAACTTTCTATGACTCGGAAATGGAGTGAGAGCATGGAACAGGCAACCGAGAACCAGGGACGAATACTGCTGGTGGACGACGAAGCCGCCATCCTGCGGACATTCCGCTACTGCCTGGAGGACGAAGGCTACAGTGTGGCCACGGCGGGCAGCGCGGCGCAGGCCGAGGCGATCCTGCAGCGGCAAGTGTTCGACCTGTGCTTCCTCGACCTGCGTCTGGGCGAAGACAACGGCCTCGAAGTACTGGCGCAGATGCGGGTGCAGGCACCCTGGATGCGCGTAGTGATCGTCACCGCGCATTCGGCGGTGGATACCGCGGTTGATGCCATGCAGGCCGGTGCCACCGATTACCTGGTCAAGCCCTGCAGCCCCGATCAACTGCGCATGGCGGCGGCCAAGCAACTGGAGGTACGTCAGCTCACCGCGCGCCTGGAAGCCCTCGAAGGCCAGGTGCGTCGCGGCGGCGACGGCCTGGACTCCCAGAGTCCGGCCATGATGGCGGTGCTGGAAACCGCCCGGCAGGTAGCCGGCACCGACGCCAATATCCTCATTCTTGGCGAATCCGGAACCGGCAAGGGCGAGTTGGCCCGCGCCATCCACGGCTGGAGCAAGCGCGCGAAAAAATCCGTCGTCACCATCAACTGCCCCTCGCTGTCCGCCGAGCTGATGGAAAGCGAGCTGTTCGGACACAACCGCGGCGCCTTCACCGGTGCCAGCGAAAGCACCCTAGGCCGCGTGAGCCAGGCCGATGGCGGCACCCTGTTCCTCGACGAGATCGGCGACTTCCCCCTGAGCCTGCAGCCCAAGCTACTGCGTTTCATCCAGGACAAGGAGTACGAACGGGTGGGCGACCCGGTGACCCGCCGCGCCGACGTGCGCATCCTCGCCGCCACCAACCTCGACCTGGACGAGATGGTCCGCGATGGCCGCTTCCGCGAGGACCTGCTTTACCGCATCAATGTGATCGCCCTGAGCCTGCCACCGCTGCGCGAGCGCCACGAGGATATCCTCGACCTCGCTGATCGTTTCCTGGCGCGCTTCGTCAGCGACTATGGGCGCCCGGCGAGGGCCTTCAGCGAAGAGGCAACGGAGGCCATGCTGGGCTACCGCTGGCCAGGTAACGTGCGCGAACTGCGTAACGTGGTCGAGCGGGCGAGCATCATCTGCAATCAGGAGCGGGTGGATGTCAGCCACCTCGGGCTGGGCGACACGCCGGCCGCCAATGCACCGCGGGTGGGCGGCCCACTGAGCCTGGAAGACCTGGAGCGCGCGCACATCGCCGGCGTGCTGGCCGGCAGCGAGACCCTGGACCAGGCCGCCCGCACCCTCGGCATCGATGCGTCGACCCTGTACCGCAAACGCAAGCTCTACGGCCTCTGAACAGTCGGCCGCCATGCGCCTGCGTACGCGACTGTTCCTGAGCATCTCTGCGCTGATCACCGTCGCCCTGGTGGGCCTGTTGCTGGGGCTTATCAGCGTGATGCAGATGGCCGGCTCCCAGGAACGCCTGATCAACCGTGCCTTCGCCACCATCGACATCAGCCTGCAGATGCGCCAGCACCTGGGCGACCAGATGGTCAACCTGATGGGCAAGGAACTCGACGCGCCGGCCTTGCAGGCCTCACAGCAGAAATTCCTCACGGCCCTGGAAGAGGGCCTGGATTCGACGACAGACGCCGAGACCCGCGAGTATTTCCTGCAGATCGCCGCGTCCTACAAGGTGTATCTCGACGTGGTGCGCCACCCCGCCAGCCTGCGCTGGGGTCTGCTCGACGACAACGACTTCGCCCACGCCCTGGATACCCTGCGCACCAGCATGGTCGCGTTGCAGCGCCACTCGCTGACCGTGGTGGGAGACGCCGAAGGCGCCGCGCGCGACCGTGCCCTGCTGATCGCCAGCCTGCTGGGACTGCTGGGCGTGGCGGTGCTGCTGATCGGTTTCGTCACCGCCCAGGGCATCGCCCGGCGCTTCGGCGAGCCCATCGATGCCCTGGCCAAGGCGGCCGACCAGGTGAGCAAAGGGGATTTCCAGGTCACCCTGCCGCTGTCGCCGGTGAACGAGATAGCCGCGCTGATCCGCCGCTTTGGCCGGATGGCCGAGGCCCTGCGGCTACTCAAGGAAACCAATATCGAGCAGCTGCTGGCCGAGCAGCAGCGCTTGAAAGCGGTACTGGACAGCATCGACGACGGCCTCCTGATCCTCGATCGCCAGGGCCGCATTCAGCACGCCAACCCGGTGGCCCAGCGGCAGTTGTCCTGGGAGGAACAGCCAGGCGGCCAATCGCTGTCGCGGGCGCTGGTACGCCCGGAGCTGGACGAGCTGGCCCAGCGGGCGTTGCGCGGCGAAACCCTGGAAGAAGAACCCGAGGACCTGGTGATAGAAGCCGATGGCGAGCAGCGCCTGTTGGCCTGGCGGCTGGTTCCGGTGAGCCTGGAAGGCGGCCGATTGGTAGGCGGTGTGATGGTGCTGCGGGATGTCACTGAAGAGCGCGCATTCGAACGGGTGCGCAATGAATTCGTGCTGCGCGCCTCCCACGAGCTGAGGACGCCGGTGACCGGCATGCAGATGGCCTTCGGGCTGCTCAACGAGCGCCTGCACTTCGACCCCAAGAGCCGGGAAGGCGACCTGCTGAAGACCGTGGACGAGGAAATGCAGCGGCTGGTGCGGCTCATCAACGACCTGCTGGACTTCTCCCGCTACCAGAGCGGTGTGCAGGCACTGGAGCGCGAACCCTGCGACCTGGAGGAGCTGCTGGCCACGCTGCGCCAACGCTATACCGCCCACGCCAGCGAGCACGGCATCGAGATCGAGCTGGAACTGCACCCACCGCTGCCACGGGTGAAGCTGGACCGCCTGCAGATCGAGCGGGTGCTGGACAACCTGGTGGGCAACGCCATCCGCCACAGCCCGAACGGCGGGCATATCCGCCTGCAGGCCCGGCGCCACGGTGAACGTGTATTGCTCAGCGTTGTCGACGAAGGCGAAGGCGTGCCCTACAGCCAGCAGGCGAGGATCTTCGAGCCTTTCGTACAGGTGGGCCACCGCAAGGGCGGCGCCGGCCTGGGCCTGGCGTTGTGCAAGGAGATCGTGCAACTGCACGGCGGGCGTATCGGCCTCTATTCGCGGCCAGGGCAGGGTGCGCAGTTCTATATGACGTTGCCGGTGTAGGAGCGACCCTGTGCTTCCTTGTGGGGGCGAATGAATTCGCCCCCACAGAAAAGAAGTCCGCGCAACGGGTAAGACAGCGGCTCGCCCCTAGTGCGGCATCCCGTTCAACACCAGCAGCAGGGCGGCGGTCTCGGCGTCGGGCTGGCCGTCATAGAGGCGCTGGCGGTATTTCATCTGGAAGGCGGCGATGACGTTGCGGGTTTCCTTGTCCAGCACACCCGTCTGCGGCGTGGTGTAGCCCTGGCGGCTGAGCTGCTGCTGGAACCAGCCGACGGTGGGCAGGGCCACGGCGAAGCGCGCCTGCTCACGGGCCACCGCGCCGGCGTCCGGCCAGGGCACAAGGCCGGCGTCGGCGAGGCGCTTCCAGGGGAACAGCGGGCCCGGGTCGACCTTGCGCTGGGGCGCGATATCGCCATGGCCGATGATGCTGCCCAGCGGCAGGTTGTGGCGCTGGACGATGTCCTTGAGCAGCAGGACCAGGGCCTCAATCTGCTCGTCGCTGAACGGCTGGTAAACCCGCCCGGCGGGTGTCTCCCGGTAGCCGTCATTGACCAGCTCGATGCCCAGGGTGCTGGCGTTCAACCAGGTACGGCCCTGCCATTCGCTCACCCCGGCATGCCAGGCGCGGCGGTTCTCGTCCACCAGGCGATAGACCTTCGCCGGGTGATCGCCTATCAGGTAATGGCTGCTGACGCCATCACGGGTCAGCAGGCGCAGGGAGCTTTCCATGTTGGTGGAGGTGTAGTGCAGCACCACGTACTGTACGCGGCTGCTCTGGCTGACCGAACGGTGGCTGTCGTCGATGCGCAGGCCGCCGGCGCAACCCCCGAGCAGGAGCAGGGCGAGGCTGAGGGCAAGGGTCTTCATGGGTTCAGGTGAAGGATGCTTTGCAGGTTATCGAGCAACATGTCGACACTGAGCATGATCAGCAGCATGCCGGTCAGCCGCTCCACGGCCATCAGGCCACGGTCGCCGAGGAAGCGCTGCAGGAAGGCCGCCTGCAGCAGAATCAGGGCGGTGCAGGCCCAGGCAAGCAGAACTGCGACATAGAGTTCCCACAGCGCACCCTCGTGGGTGTTGCGCAGGGTCATCAGCACTGCCAGGGCCGAGGGGCCGGCCACCGCTGGCGTGGCCAGCGGCACCAGCATGGGTTCGCCACCGGGCAGGTCACCGAGCACGCCTTCCGGACGCGGGAAGATCAGTCGCAGGGCGATGATGAACAGAATGATGCCGCCGGCAATGGCGATGGACTCGCGGGACAGTCCAAGCCCGCTGAGGATCTTGTCGCCGAAGGTAAGGAACAGCAGCAGCAGGCCGAGTGCGAACAGCAACTCGCGCAGGGCTACCTTGAGACGCCGTTCGGGAGCGACGCCCTTGAGGGCCGCGATGAAGATGGCAATGTTGCCGAAGGGGTCGGTGACCAGAAAGATCAGGACGGCAGTGCCTAGGATTTCCATGGGAGCTCCCCTCAACCAATGGGCAGAAGTGTAATGGCCGGCTGCGCTGGCGTCTGCGCGCAGGACCCGGCGTCGGGCGCCGAACCTGTTGCGAAATCTTCCCCCAGGCAGCCGCCCGGGCGAAGAAAGGCGCGGATTATAGCGCGTGGCCAGCAGGGCGATCGGACATGGGGCCTACCGGCCGGGATGAACGGCGAGGTGGAAATGTCAGCTGCATGTAATGTTGTAGGTTAGGGACCACCCCGACCGAGGAAGACCGCTATGCGCCGCGCGCTGCTCTGGTTGAAGCAGGATCTCAGACTCGACGACCACCCGGCGCTGCAGGCAACCCTCCAGGCCGATCGACTGCTGCCCCTGTATGTCTTCGACCCCGCGCTGCTGCGCTCGTCTTCACTCGGCCCACGTCGGCTGGGCGTGCACCGCGCGCGTTTTCTGCTGGAGAGCCTCGCAGCCCTGGATGCGGGCTTGCGTCAGCATGGCTCGCGGCTGCTGGTGGTACAGGGCCATGCCGAACAGGTGATTCCGACGCTGGTGAACCACCTGGACCTGGATGAGGTCCTGACCCTTGATGAGATGGCCCCCTACGAGCGCGCCGAGATGCGCGGCGTTCGCCGTGCGCTGGGCGTCCCGCTGACCGAGCTGCCGGGCAACAACCTGCTGCGAGAGGATGAACTGCCCCGGCCGCTGCACGAGCTGCCCTCGGTGTTCAACCATTTCCGTGACCTGATGGAAGAGCGCCTCCACGTGTTCCAGCCACGTCCCGTCCCCCAGACCCTGCCACCCCTGCCCAGTGGAGCGGCGAGCCTGATGGAACCCTTGCCTACGCTGTCCCGGCTGGGCCTGGGCGAGCCACTGGGCGTGCCGGCCACCGCCTTTCCCTTCGCCGGTGGCGAGCCCGCGGCACTTGCGCGGCTGCGCGACTACTTGTGGGACACCCAGGGCGTGCGCCAGTACCAGGAAACCCGCAACGGCATGATCGGCAGCGAGTATTCGTCAAAGCTGTCGCCCTGGCTGGCCAATGGCAGCCTGTCACCACGCCGGGTGGCCGCCGAGCTGCATCGGCTGGAAGCGCAGCGCGGCCGCAGCGATTCCACCCAGCAACTATGGCTGGAACTGCTCTGGCGCGAGTTCTTCCGCTGGACTCTGCTTCGCTATGGCAGCGCGCTGTTCCGCTCGGACGGGCTGAAAGCCACGGCGCAAGCACCGCGCAACCACGACGAGCGCTACCTGCACTGGTGCAACGGGCGCACGGGGATGCCCCTGGTGGATGCCAACATGCGTGAGCTGGTGATGACCGGCTGGATGTCCAGCCGCGGCCGGCAGGTAGTGGCCAGCTACCTGGTCAATGACCTGCAACAGGACTGGCGCTACGGCGCCGCCTGGTTCGAGGAACACCTGCTCGACTACGACCCGGCGAGCAACTGGGGTAATTGGGCCTACCTTGCCGGTGTCGCCAGCGATCCGCGCCGCGCGCGGGCCTTCAATGCCCTGCGCCAGGCCCGCCAGTACGACCCGGAGGCCGCCTACGTGAGCCTTTGGCTCCCCGAGCTGCGCGCCTTGCCGGTGGAACAGCGGCACACGCCATTCATGCTCAGCGAACTGCAATTCGCCGGGCTGGACTATCCGCGCCTGGAACACATTCCGGATAACTGGAAGCCCTATATCTCCAGCGCCGCCTGACGGCCCCGACGGGTTCAGCCGGGCTGCGGCAAGCCGTGTGCGTCGGGTTCACTGCGGCCGGCCGACGCCCGCGCCGCCGCCAGCTCGACCCGATTGCGGCCCTCGTGCTTGGCCCGGTAGAGCGCCTGATCGGCACGTTGGAAGGCGGCATCACTGGGTTCCCCGGCGACCATCCCGGTGAGGCCGGCGGACAGGGTGACGGAGACACGCTCACCCTTGAAGTGGAACGGGCAGGCCTCGATGGCCGAGCGCAGGTTCTCCATGAGTTGCTGACCGCCGTCCAGGGGCGTCGAGGGCAGCAGCAGAACGAACTCCTCGCCACCAAAGCGCGCGATGAAGTCGGTCTTGCGCAGGCGCTTGCCGAGCTCGCCGGCGATTATCTTCAACACCTTGTCTCCGGCCAGGTGGCCGAAACCGTCGTTGATGCGCTTGAAGTGGTCGATGTCGATCACCGCGAGCAGCAGGTCACCGCCATAGCGTTGCTGCCGGGCCAGTTCGATTTCCAGGCGCTCGTTCCAGGCCGCGCGGTTGGGCAGGCCGGTCAGCGGGTCCTGCAGGGCCTTCTGCCGCTGGGCTTCGAGGTTGTCCTGGAAGCCCTTGGCCTCTTCCTCCATGGTCGCCACTCGCGTCATCAGCACTCGCAGGCGCTCGCCCACCTCCTGCTCGCGGGTTGCGCGTTGCTGCTGGTAGCGGTTCATGGTGTTGAGCAGGCCGTCGAGGCGTTGCTCCAGGCTCTGCTTCAGATGGGCGAGGTCGGTCGCGTCCTGCACGCTGGCCTGCAAGCCGCTGACGTGCTCGCGCAGTTGGTCGTCCAGGACTCGGACAGTGTCCAGTGACTCGGCATAGCCTTCCTGGGCCGAGCTGAGATATTCGAGGAACAACGCCAGGCGCTGATTGAGCTGCTTCAGGTAACCGGCAAATTCGCGGTGGTCGCTGTCAGTCACCGCCAGCACCAGGACACCAAGGTCGTCCAGCACGGGTACCAGTTCATACCAGTTGAGCCCGCCTTCCAGCCGCTTACGCAGCGATTGCGCCTGGGGCTGGTGGTGCGCGGGCAGGTCCAGCTCGTCGAGTAGCCCGCGCAGGCTGTCGGCCACATGGGGCGCAATAGCGCTGTAACCCGGCTCCGGCGGGTCCGGCAGGGCGTACTCAGGATTGCCCTCTCCAGTAATGATGGAGGCCGCCAGGGGCAGGCTGTCGAGGATATTGCTGCGCGACCGGGCGGCAGGCGTAGCGCTTGGAACTGCCGGCTCTAACGGCCCGGTTTCGATCGCGGCGGGTACCGGTTCGGGTGCTGCAGCCGGCAGGGCGTCTGCGGGCACCAGCCGTTCGGCTTCACGCGCAGGCGGTTCGATCGCGGCAGGCGATTCCTTGACCGGTTCGGCTGACGTGAACGCTGCAGGCGTGTCGTCCAACGCGTCATCCCGGCCGCTGCCGAACAAACGCTGCAGCAGGCCCGGCCGGGCCACCAAGTCGTCGGCCTCGGACAGGGCCTGCAGGGCCTGGCCCTGGAGAACGCCCAACTCGGCCAGCATCGCCGGCATATCGCGTGGCTGGCGAGCGCGCTCGTCGATCTGTTTGGCAAAGCGCTTGAGGCCCTTGCGCACGTCCCGTGGCAGGTCGAGGTCAAGCAGGCGGCCAGCGATGCCGGTCAAGGCATTGACGTTCTGTTCCAGCCGCTGCTGGCGACGCTGCTCGGAGTCCAGCACGGCCCTTTCCAGCCGCGGGATCAGGGCGGAGAGGCCGGCATCCATCTGTTCGCCGCGGATGATCTCGCGCAGCTCTTGCATGCACTGGTCCACCGCCTTGTCGGAACCTTCGGCGGCCAGCGAGCTGCGCACCAGGCCGCGACGCAACAGGTCGAGGCGGGCATCCCAGCGCTTTTCCAGCGTCTCCTGCTGTTCAAGGCTTTCCAGGTACTTGGCTTTCCAACGCTGGGCGTCGTCGCTCATGCAGGGATTCCGCGCTTGGGTTCGCTGATGGCCAGGGGCAGGTTGGCCTGCAAGGCATCCGGCAGGCGGATGTCCACAGCCACTGGCAGGTGATCGGAAATGGGCTGGCTGAGCACGGCAACACGCTCCAGGGTCAGACTGGAGCTGAGCAGGATGTGGTCGAGGCAGCGCTGTGGCCGCCAGCTGGGGAAAGTCGCCTCGACCTGGGGCGCAACGAGGCCGAGGTCGCGCAGCGGCGAGTGCTGCAGCAGGTCGTTGGCATGGGTGTTCATGTCGCCCATCAGCACCAGGTGGCGGAAACCACTCACTCGCTCCCGGATATAGGCCAGCTGACGGGTGCGGGTACGGGCGCCGAGGGACAGGTGCATCATCACCACGGCCAGGGCGTCATTGCCCTTGCCAAAGCGCATCAGGATCGCGCCGCGACCAGGCGGGCCGGGCAGGGGATGGTCTTCCAGAAGGCTGGGCTGCAGTCGGCTGAGCAGGCCATTGCTGTGCTGGGCGATGCGCCCGAGGTTGCGGTTGAGCTGCTGGTACCAGTAGGGGAAGTCGCCGAGCTGGGCGAGGTGCTCGACCTGGTTGATGTAGCCGGAGCGAAGGCTGCCGCCGTCAGCCTCCTGCAGGGCGACCAGGTCGTAGTCGCCGAGCAGGTCGCCGATACGCTGGAGGTTTCCGGCGCGGCCCGTATGCGGCAGCAGGTGCTGCCAGCCACGGGTCAGGTAGTGGTGGTAACGCTCGGTACTGATGCCGACCTGGATGTTGAAGCTGAGCAGGCGCAGGCGACCGTCGGCGGGCAGCCCGCCCTTCTCGGAATGGGGGTTCACCCGTGCATCGCAAGGGCTCGCCTCCCGTTCACCCACCCAGCGTTTAAGCATCGGGCGAATGCGCCGCTTATTTCGCGGCGCGCTCCTTCTCGATCAGGTGCTCGGCGACCTTGAGGGTCTGCTCCGGGCCACCCGAGGAGCTGATGTCGAAGCGGTACTTGCCATTGACCACCAGGGTCGGAACGCCGGTGATCTGGTAGGCCATGGCGAGCTTCTTGGCCTTTTCCATCTGGCCCTTCACGGCGAAGGAGTTGTAGGCCTTGAGGAAGGCGTCCTTGTCTACGCCCTGGCCGGCGAGGAATTCGGCCATTTCTTCGGGGGTAGCCAGCTTCTTGCCTTCCTTGTTGATCGCATCGAACACAGCCTTATGCACCTGGTGCTCGACCTTCATGCTCTCGAGGGTGATGAACAGCTGGCCGTGGACGTTCCACAGGCCGCCGAACATGGCGGGAATGCGAACGAAGTTGACGTCTGCCGGCAGTTTCTCGGCCCAGGGATTGAGGGTCGGTTCGAACTGGTAGCAGTGCGGGCAGCCGTACCAGAACAACTCCACCACCTCAATCTTGCCGGGAACGGACACCGGAACAGGGCTGCTCAACTCGACGTACTGCTTGCCGGCTTGGATGTCTTCAGCCTGGACGGCGCTCATGCCCAGCAGGCTGGCACCAGCAAGAATGGCGGAAAGGATCAGGTTACGCATGCTTCACTCCTTGACGGGTAATAGGGCCGCGAGGGCGAGGATTCGACCAGCGGCAATGCGGCGGGTTCCGGCCATTGTAACGGGCCCGGGAACGAAAAAGGGTGGCCTGAGCCACCCTTGTTCCAGTTCCAGACATCGACCCTTAGTGTAGGCCCTGGATGTAGCTGGATACTGCTTCGATGTCCTTGTTGCTCAGCTTGGCCGCGATGCCGCGCATGATCATGCTGTCGCCATCGTTGGTGCGGTTGCCTTCGCGGAAATCGGTCAGCTGCTTGGCCACGTACTGGGCATGCTGGCCACCCAGGTGCGGGAAACCGGCAGCGGCGTTGCCGGAACCGTCGGGGGCATGGCAGCCGGTGCAGGCAGGCATGCCCTGATCCAGCTTGCCACCACGGAACAGCGCCTCGCCACGGGCGACCACTTTCGGGTCGGCGGCGCCAACGCTGCCTTTCTGGCTGGAGAAGTAGGCGGCGATGTCGGCCAGGTCCTGATCGCTGAGGTTGTTCAGCAGGCCGGTCATTTCCAGCACGGTACGGTTACCGGCCTTGATGTCCTTCATCTGCTTGAGCAGGTAACGCTCGCCCTGGCCAGCCAGTTTCGGGAAGTTCGGGGCGGCACTGTTGCCATCCGGGCCATGGCAGGCACCGCAAACAGCGGCTTTGGCCTGTCCAGCCTTGGCGTCGCCAGCGGCGTGGGCCATGCCGGTGATGCCCAGGGTCAACAGCAGACTCACGATTACTTTGTTCATCAGCTAATCCAACTACGGCTAAAGGGTAAAGGTGTTATGCACCGGGCTACTTTTATTGGCTCATCCACTGGATGACGGCCTTGTAGTCCTCGGCACTGCAATCCATGCACAGACCTTTCGGCGGCATGGCGTTCAAACCATTGGTGACGCTCTGCACCAGAGTGTCCATGCCCTTGGCCAGGCGCGGTTCCCAGGCGGCTTTGTCGCCTTTTTTCGGCGCCATCGGCAGCTGACCCGTGTGACAGGCGCCGCAAGCCCGGTTGAAAACCGCTTCCGGATCCTGGGCTGCTTGCGCAACGAAGGACATCGCCGCAAGGCTCGCGACGAGCAGTATTTTGTTCATGATCAACCTCATCGGTGGGCATCGCCACGCATTCTTCTGTGCGTCGGTCTCAGCCGTGAACACTAGACCCTGGGGGATAAAGCGCACACTAAATCTGCGGCATTATATACTGGCGCTGCTTAAACGGAAACGAAACCGCCCCCTGCGACACCGAGTCGCACCCTTGGACACCGCATGTCAATCAAGAACCCGATCCTCGGCCTGTGCCAACAGGCCCGCTTCCTCATCAGTGCCGCCAAGGTCGACCAGTGCCCGCCGGATGCCGGCCTGGAAGTGGCTTTTGCCGGGCGTTCCAACGCAGGCAAGTCGAGCGCGCTCAACACCCTGACCCACGCCAGCCTGGCGCGTACCTCCAAGACGCCGGGTCGTACGCAGCTGCTGAACTTCTTCTCCCTGGACGAAGAACGCCGCCTGGTGGACCTGCCCGGCTATGGCTACGCCAAGGTGCCGATCCCGCTCAAGCAGCACTGGCAGCATCACCTGGAGGCCTATCTCAGCAGCCGCGAGAGCCTGGCCGGCCTGATCCTGCTGATGGACATCCGCCATCCGCTGACCGACTTCGACCGTCTGATGCTGGACTGGTCCAGCGCCGGCAACATGCCGATGCACATCCTGCTGACCAAAGCCGACAAGCTGGCATTCGGCGCCGCGAAGAACGCATTGCTCAAGGTGCGTCAGGAGATTCGTAAGGGTTGGGGCGACGGCGTGAGCATCCAGCTGTTCTCCGCCCCCAAGCGCCAGGGCATCGAAGAAGCGCACGCGGTACTCGCGCACTGGCTGCAGCTGGACCTGGAAGAAGGCGAAGCCGAGGCCTGAATTCCAGGCAAAAAAAACCCCGGACTTCGTATGGGGAGGGGGAAGTTCGGGGTTTAAGTCTGAACCGCTAGGGCGGGGTTCAGATATCTGCCAACACTAAACACAGCAAAAGGAGCATCGAAAGGCTTCACCAGCCATTCAGTTGTGTGACTCCCCCGCCTTGTAGAAAGTTCAGACTGATTATCAAAACAGTTTGCTATCAGAACAAATTTGTTTATTCGATCAGGGACTAAGCATCTGTTTCAGCCATGAAACAGATGCCACCTCAAAAGTGCACTCAGTGCGCCTCATCCCAGTTATCGCCCACGCCCACTTCCACCACCAGCGGCACGTCCAGCTCGGCGGCGCCACTCATGAGCGGGCGAATCTGTTCGCTGACCTGCTCCAGCAGGTCCTCGCGCACTTCCAGCACCAGTTCGTCGTGCACCTGGAGGATGACACGGGCGTCCGGCCCACTTTCCTGCAACCAGTCATCCACCGCCACCATGGCGCGTTTCATGATGTCCGCCGCGGTGCCCTGCATTGGCGCGTTGATCGCGGTGCGCTCGGCTCCCTTGCGCATGGCCTGGTTCTTAGAATGGATTTCCGGCAGGTACAGGCGGCGGCCAAACAGCGTTTCGACGAAGCCCTGCTGCGCGGCCTGCTCGCGGGTGCGTTCCATATAGGCGAGCACGCCGGGATAACGGGCGAAGTAGCGGTCGATGTAGGCCTGGGCCTCCTTGCGCTCGACACCGATCTGCTTGGCCAGGCCGAAGGCGCTCATGCCATAGATCAGTCCGAAGTTGATCGCCTTGGCGCTACGGCGCTGGTTGTTGCTGACCTCGTCCAGCGGCACGCCGAAAACCTCGGAGGCGGTGGCGCGGTGCACGTCGCGATCGTGGCGGAAGGCGTCCAGCAGGCCTTCGTCCTTGGCCAGGTGAGCCATGATGCGCAGCTCGATCTGCGAATAGTCCGCCGCCAGCAGCTTGTAACCCTTGGGCGCGACGAAAGCCTGGCGAATGCGCCGGCCCTCGGCGGTGCGGATCGGGATGTTCTGCAGGTTCGGGTCGGTGGACGATAGACGCCCGGTGGCCGCCACTGCCTGGTGGTAGGAGGTATGGATGCGCCCGGTGCGCGGGTTGATCTGCTCCGGCAGGCGGTCGGTGTAGGTGCTCTTGAGCTTGCTCAGGGAGCGGTACTGCATGATCACCTTGGGCAGTTCGTAGTCCTGCTCGGCGAGGTCGGCCAGAACGTTTTCCGCAGTGGAAGGCTGGCCGGTAGCCGTCTTGGCCAGCACCGGCAGGCCGAGCTTTTCATAGAGGATGGCACCGAGCTGCTTGGGCGACCCGAGGTTGAACTCCTGCCCGGCCAGCTCAAAGGCCTGCCGCTCCAGTTCCACCATCTTCGTGCCCAGCTCAAGGCTCTGCTGGCCCAGCAGCTTCGCGTCGACATAGGCGCCGTTGCGCTCGATGCGCGCCAGCACCGGTACCAGCGGCATCTCGATCTCCTTCAGCACCTTGACCAGGGACGGGATAGCTTCCAGCTTCTGCCAGAGAGTCTGGTGCAGACGCAGGGTGACGTCGGCATCCTCGGCCGCATAGGGGCCGGCCTGTTCGAGGGCGATCTGGTCGAAGGTCAGCTGCTTGGCGCCCTTGCCGGCGATGTCTTCGAAACGGATGGTGCTGTGGCCCAGGTACTTGAGGGCCAGGCTGTCCATGTCGTGGCGGGTCGCCGTGGAGTCCAATACATAGGACTCGAGCATGGTGTCGAAGGCGATGCCCTGCACGGCAATGGGCGTGGTGGCATTGGCCAGGACGTTCATGTCGTACTTGGCGTGCTGGCCGACCTTGAGCTTCTTCGGGTCCTCCAGCAGCGGCTTGAGCGCCTTGAGCACGGCATCACGGTCGAGCTGCGCCGGCACGCCCATATAGCTATGGGCGAGCGGAACATAGGCCGCTTCGCCGGCCTCGGCCGCAAAGGACACACCCACCACCTGCGCCTGCTGGGCATCGATGCTGGTGGTCTCGGTGTCGAAGGCGAACAGCGGGGCGGCCTCGAGCTTCTTCAGCCAGGCATCGAACCTGGCCTGTTCCAGTACGATCTCGTAGCGTTTCTCGGCCTCGGCGGCCGGTGCTTCCTCCAGCGCCAGCTGTTCGCCGCTGGACTTGGCTGCCTGGCGCTGAAGGTCGTCCAGCCAAGTCTTGAATTCCAGGGTGCGGTACAGCTCGGCCAGAGCCTCGCGGTCCGGCTCGCCGGGGTGCAGGGAATCGATCTCGACGTTCAGTTCGACGTCGCACTTGATGGTGGCCAGCTTGTAGGACAGATAGGCCATGTCCTTGTGCTCTTCGAGCTTGGCCGGCAGGCCCTTGGCGCCGCGGATCGGCAGTTCGGGGACTTTCTCCAGGCTGCTGTAGAGCACATCGAGGCCGCCGCCAACACCGGTGAGCAGGCCGAGAGCCGTCTTCTCGCCGACGCCGGGCACGCCTGGAATGTTGTCGACCTTGTCGCCCATCAGCGCCAGGTAATCGATGATGAGTTCAGGACCGACACCGAATTTCTCCTTCACGCCATCGACGTCCAGCGTGCTACCGGTCATGGTGTTGACCAGCGTAATGTGCCCGTCGACCAGTTGCGCCATGTCCTTGTCGCCGGTGGAAATCACCACCGGACGCCCGCCCGCGGCGCTTTGCCGGGCCAGGGTGCCGATCACATCGTCGGCCTCCACACCTTCCACGCAGAGCAGCGGCAGGCCGAGGGCACGCACACTGGCGTGCAGCGGCTCCACCTGCACCCGCAGCTCGTCCGGCATCGAGGGGCGATTGGCCTTGTACTCGGCGAACATCTCATCGCGGAAGGTACCGCCCTTGGCGTCGAAGACCACCGCGAAAGGGCTGTCCGGGTATTGCCGGCGCAGGCTCTTGAGCATGTTCAGCACGCCTTTGACCGCACCCGTGGGCAAGCCGGCGGACGTCGTCAGCGGTGGCAGGGCATGGAAGGCGCGGTACAGGTAGGAAGATCCGTCCACCAGGACGAGAGGGGCTTGGCTCATGCGTGAATTCAACCTTTATTCACCGGACCCGAAGTAGAATGGACCGATCATTGACGAGAAGGGACAAGGTTACCATGCGCGCACTGAACCGCCTTTTGCTGGCCAGCCTGCTGGCCATCGCCCCAGTCGCCACGTTCGCCGCTGATGAGCCGTCCGCCGAACCGGACGTCACCATCCGCCAGGAAGGCGACAAGACCATCCAGGAATACCGCGTCAACGGATTCCTCTACGCCATCAAGGTGACGCCGAAGAACGGCAAGCCGTACTTCCTGGTCCGCGCCGATGGCGAAAGCAACTATGTCCGCTCGGACAACCCCGACATGCTCATCCCCGCGTGGGAAATCTTCAGCTGGTAGCGCCACACGCAACCCCGTTACAAGGTAGTCCAATGTCCGTATTCACTCCGCTCGAACGTCCGGAACTGGAAGCTTTCCTCGCCCCCTACGGGTTGGGCCGGCTGAAGGATTTCCAGGGCATTGCCGAAGGCTCCGAGAACAGCAACTTCTTTGTCAGCCTGGAACAGGGTGAATACGTACTGACCCTGGTGGAACGCGGCCCGAGCCACGACTTGCCGTTCTTCATCGAGCTGCTCGACGTCCTCCACGACGCCGACCTACCCGTGCCGTTCGCACTGCGCACTGAGACTGGCGAAGCCCTGCGCGAACTGGCCGGCAAGCCGGCGCTGCTGCAACCGCGCCTGCCGGGCAAGCATGTGCACCAGCCCAATGCCCATCACTGCGTGGAAGTCGGCGCTCTGTTGGCACGCCTGCACCTGGCAACGCGCGAGCGGGTACTGGAGCGCAAGAGCGATCGCGGCCTGGACTGGATGCTCAACGAAGGCCCGGCGCTGGCCCTGCAACTGGATGAAACGGCCCTGCCGCTGCTGCGCGATGCGCTGAAGGAGATCAGCGCGGTGAAGGAGCGCTTCATCGCCCTGCCGCGCGCCAACCTGCACGCCGACCTGTTCAAGGACAACGCGCTGTTCGACGGTACCCACTTGTCCGGGGTAATCGACTTCTACAACGCCTGCGCCGGTCCCATGCTCTACGACCTGGCCATCTGCCTGAACGACTGGTGCTCGGATGCCAAAGGCCGCCTTGATAGCTCGCTCGCCCGCGCCCTTCTGGGTGCCTATGCCGCGCTGCGCCCCTTCACCGCCGCCGAGGCCGAACTCTGGCCAACCGCCCTGCGCATCGCCTGCGTGCGTTTCTGGCTCTCGCGTCTGATCGCCGCCAATGCCTTCGCCGGGCAAGACGTGCTGATCCATGATCCAGGCGTGTTCCAACTGCGGCTGGCGCAGCGGCAGAAGGTCGAGCTGCCGCTGCCGTTCGCCCTCTGAACCAGGCTTCTGGGTAGGGTGCGCCGCGCGCACCGATACTCTTGGCGGTGTTCCCGGTGCGCACGGCGCACCCTACGGACAATCCCTGTCACCGGTCAGATCCATATGCAGCCCGATCCGGCTCACCCACATTTCGAGTGACCGCAGTTGAGGCAGGTTGCGCAGCCATCCATCTGCACCACCGCCTGAGTGCTGCATTTGCCGCAGAGCTGCGCCCCGGGCGGGAAGCCTTCACCGGGCTCAGCGGTCGACGTGCCCAGGCTGGCTTCGTAGGCGGCACGTTTTTCGGCCAGGTAGAGCTTGTGCTCCTCGTCCAGCTTCTGGCCTTCCATCAGGCCGATGGCCACCAGGTGGCGCTCCAGCACGGCACCGATCTCGGCCACCAGCGACGGCATGTAGACCCCGCCGCGTTTCAGATAGCCACCGCGCGGGTCGAACACCGCCTTCAGCTCTTCCACCAGGAAGGTGCAGTCACCGCCCTTGCGGAACACCGCCGACATGATGCGGGTGAGCGCGACGATCCACTGGAAGTGCTCCATGCCCTTGGAGTTGATGAAGATCTCGAAGGGCCGGCGCTGCTCGAAGGCGGTGCCGGGGTTGAGCACGATGTCGTTGATGGTCACGTAGAGCGCGTGCTCGAACAGAGGCGACTTGATCTTGTAGGTGGCGCCGACCAGGGTCTCCGGGCGCTGCAGGGTCTCGTCCATCTGCACCACCGAGGCGGCTTCCTCGGCGGCCTTGCGGGCCTTTTCCTGGTCCAGGTCGACCAGGCTGAAGCCCTTGATCTTCTTCTCGATCCTGATGGTCATGACGGCCTCCGATCGTTCAGTACTTACCGTAGTAGCCTTCTTTCAGGGCATCGAAGAGGTTGGCGGCGGTGTGCACCTCACCGTCGTACTCCACCTCTTCGTTCCCGCGCAGCTCCACCAGGGTGCCGTCCTCCAGCTCGAAGCGGTAGACGGTCTTTTCCAGGTCCGAGTCCTTCACCAGCACCCCTTGGAAGGCAGCCGGGTTGAAGCGGAAGGTGGTGCAGCCCTTCAACCCCTGGTGCCAGGCGCGCAGATAGATGTCCTTGAAGTCCTCGAAGGGAAAGTCGGTGGGCACGTTGGCGGTCTTGGAGATGGACGAATCGACCCAACGCTGGGCCGCCGCCTGCATGTCCACATGCTCGGCCGGACTGATGTCGTCGGCGCTGACGAAGTAGTCCGGCAGGCGCTGCATCGCCTGTTCGGCATACGGCCGCGCCTGGCTGTTGACCAGCGCGCGATAGGCCAGCAGTTCATAGCTGCACACCTCGACCTTCTCCTTGGTCTTGCGGCCGGGCCGGATCAGGTTGCGCGAGTACTGGTGGGCATAGCTCGGTTCGATCCCATTGGATGCGTTGTTCGCCAGGCTCAGGCTGATGGTGCCCGTCGGCGCGATGGAGCTATGGTGGGTAAAGCGCGCCCCCACCTCCGCCAGTTCGACCACCAGCTCTGGCGCGTGCTCGGCAATGCGCTGCATATAGCGGGAATAGCGGGCGTGAAGGACCCGGCCCGGTACCCGATCGCCAACCTTGTAGCCGTCGTCGACCATCTCCGGGCGCTTGCGCAGCATGGCCGCGGTCACCTCGTAGTCCTGCATCAGGACAGGGGCCGGGCCTTTCTCCCGTGCCAGTTCCAGCGCCACCTGCCAGCCGGCCAGGGCCATCTCCCGCGCCACTTCTTCGGTAAATACGCAGGCCTCGGTGCTGCCATAACGCAGCCCCAGCAACGCAAGGGCTGAGCCAAGCCCCAGGAAGCCCATGCCGTGACGGCGCTTGCCGAGGATTTCCTCGCGCTGGCGCGGAAGCGGCAGGCCGTTGATCTCCACCACGTTGTCGAGCATCCGGGTGAATACCCGCACCACAGCGCGAAAGCGTTCCCAGTCGAAGTGCGCTTCGCTGGTGAAGGGCTCCTCGACGAAGGCCGTGAGATTGATCGAGCCCAGCAGGCACGAGCCATAGGGTGGAAGTGGCTGCTCGCCGCAGGGGTTGGTCGCGCGGATGGCCTCGCACCACCAGTTGTTGTTCAGCTCGTTGACCCGGTCGATGAGGATGAAGCCAGGCTCGGCGAAGTCGTAGGTGGACACCATAATCATGTCCCACAGGTGCCGGGCCTGGACACGGCCATAGACCTTGCAGGCCACCAGGCCATCCTCGCGGGTGATGTAGCCGTCATGCACCGGCCAGTCGCGCCAGATCACCTGGCTCGCGTCACCGAAGTCCAGCTCATCCCGCTCCTTGGGGTGCACGGGGTAGAGCAACGGCCATTCGGTGTCGTTCTCCACCGCGTGCATGAAGGCATCGCTGACCAGCAGGCTGAGGTTGAACTGGCGCAAGCGGCCGTCCTCGCGCTTGGCGCGGATGAACTCGCGCACGTCCGGGTGGCAGACGTCGAAGGTGCCCATCTGCGCGCCACGGCGACCGCCGGCGGAGCTCACGGTGAAGCACATCTTGTCGTAGATATCCATGAAGGACAGCGGCCCGCTGGTCTGCGCGCCGGCCCCGGAGACGTAGGCACCGTGCGGGCGCAGGGTGCTGAATTCATAGCCGATGCCGCAGCCGGCCTTGAGGGTGAGCCCGGCTTCATGGACCTTGCCGAGGATGTCGTCCATGGAGTCGCGGATGGTGCCGGAGACGGTGCAATTGATGGTCGAGGTGGCGGGCTTGAAATCCTGGGCGCCGGCGTTGGAGATAATCCGCCCGGCCGGGATGGCGCCGTTGCGCAGGGCCCAGAGGAAGCGCTCGTACCAGTGCTCACGGGCGGCGGAATCGACCTCCACCTCGGACAGGGCACGAGCCACGCGCTGCCAGGTGGCATCCGGAGTCAGGTCAATCGGCGTACCGTCTTTGTGCTTTAGGCGGTACTTGCTGTCCCAGATGTCTTCCGACGCCGCCTGCAAGGCGATGCCGTGATTACCCTGAGCCTGCCTGGGTGTCCCCGTCCTGGCCATCCGCTGCCCTCCTTCGATGAAGAGTCCAGACTTGTCTGGCCACGAATGCCGGCCGCTGACTCACATCAATGCGGCCCGCGGCCCCTCTTTCACATTAGCAGTCCGTGCGGGATCGCCCGGTAGGGTGCGCCATGCGCACCGGGCGAAGCCCAGGCGTGCATAGCGAGTTGGTGCGCGCAGCGCACCCTACAGTCGAGGTCAGAGCGCTTCCAGGCAGCCGGCCAGCCCGTCGCCGAGGTTCTGCAGCAAGGTCTCGTAGCCATTGGCGGCGACGGGGGCGTCCACGCCCAGGGCGTCCAGCTCGGCCAGACGCACCGAGAGGCCAGCGGTCAGGGTCTCGGCCAGGCGCGGGCGCACCGGCGGTTCACTGAACACACAACTCGGACCCGCCTTCTGCAGCCGTTCACGCATGGCGGCAACATGGCGGGCGCCAGGCTGCACTTCGCTGGCGACGCTGAACACACCGGCATGGCGCAGGCCGTAAGCCGCCTCGAAGTAGTCGAAGGCTTCGTGGAAGACGAAGAAGGGCTTGCCGGCAACCTTGGCCATACGCGCCTTGAGACGGGCGTCGAGTTGGTCGAGGCGGCCCTCGAAAGCTTTCAGGTTGGCCTGGTAGCGCGCCGCATTGGCCGGGTCGGCCGTGGCGAGGTCGGCGGCCATGCGCGCGGCAATCACCCGAGCGTTGGCCGGCAGCAGCCAGAGGTGGGCGTCGAAGGAGCCGGGGCGGTGGTCATGATCGTGCTCGTGTTCGTCGTGCTCGTCTTCATGCTCATCGTGCAGCGCTTCGAAATGGCGCAGCGTCAGGCCGGGCACATCCTGCACGGCGATGCTGGGCTTGTCGCGGCCTTGCAGCACGCGGGGCAGGAAACCCTCCAGGTCCGGTCCGATCCAATAGAACAGGTCCGCCTCGCGCACGCGCCGAACGTCGGAAGGTCGCAGCGCGTACTGGTGCGGCGAAGCGCCCGGGGGCAGCAGCACGTCGGGTTGGCCGGCACCATCCTGCACGGCGGCGGCGATCAGTTGCAGCGGCTTGATGCTGGTCAGCAGGCGCACGTCGGCCTGGGCTGACAGGGCGCAGGCACTGAGAAACAGGGAGACGAATAGACGGAACACGGCACAGACTCGGCAGGAAAAGAGTTATAGAATAACGTCTCTTTCTCTAAACGTCGCCGCCATGCTCAAGCCGATCAGCGCAAAAGCCCCCCTGGCCTGTCGCCCCCACGACCACTCCCATTGCGTCTCCAACGCCCTGGCCGAGGCCGATGCCATCTGCAGCCGCGAAGGCCTGCGCCTGACCGCCCTGCGCAAACGCGTGCTGGAGTTGGTCTGGCAGAGCCACAAGCCGCTGGGCGCCTACGACATCCTCGGCGTGCTGACCGAGGAAGACGGCCGCCGCGCCGCGCCTCCTACCGTCTACCGCGCCCTGGATTTCCTTCTGGAAAACGGCCTGGTACACCGCATCGCCTCGCTCAACGCCTTCGTCGGCTGCAACCACCCGGGCGAAGCGCACCAGGGCCAGTTCCTCATTTGCCGCAACTGCCAGACCGCCATCGAGCTGGAGCAGTCGAGCATCAGCCAGGCCATCGTCGAGAGCGCGAAATCGGTCGGCTTCGCTGTCGAAGGCCAGACCGTGGAGATCGTCGGCCTCTGCGCCAACTGCCAGGTGGCCGCATGAGCGATACACTGATTCGCCTGGAGCGGGTCGGGGTCGACTTCGCCGGCCAGCCGGTGCTGCAGGATGTGCATCTCACGGTGAGGGCAGGGGAAATCGTCACCCTCATCGGCCCCAACGGCGCCGGCAAGACCACCCTGGTGCGCAGCGTGCTCGGCCTGCTCAAGCCCGACAGCGGTGACGTCTGGCGCAAGCCGCGCCTGCACATCGGCTACATGCCGCAGAAGCTCCAGGTCGACGCCACCCTGCCGCTCACCGTGTTGCGCTTCCTGCGCCTGGTGCCGCGAGTAGATCGCACGACAGCCCTCGCCGCGCTGGACGAAGTGGGTGCCACCCACGTGATCGACAGCCCGCTGCAGAACATCTCCGGCGGCGAGCTGCAACGCGTGCTGCTGGCCCGCGCCCTGCTGCGCGAGCCTGAGTTGCTGGTGCTGGACGAGCCGGTGCAGGGCGTCGACGTCGCCGGCCAGGCCGAACTCTACCGCCTGATCACCCGACTGCGAGACCGCCACGGCTGTGGCGTGCTGATGGTCTCCCACGACCTGCATCTAGTGATGAGCGCCACCGACCAAGTGGTGTGCCTGAACCGCCATGTCTGCTGCTCCGGCCATCCGGAACAGGTCAGTTTTGATCCGGCCTTCATCGAGCTGTTCGGCCAGGACGCCAAGAGCCTCGCCGTTTACCACCACCATCACGACCACGCTCACGACCTGCATGGCGAGGTGGTGAAGACGCCCTTCCCCAGCGGCACCCGTTTCACTCCCGTCCACAAGCACGGCCCCGACTGCAACCATGGCTGACTTCCTGCTCAACGCATTGCTCGCTGGCCTCGCCCTGGCCTTGGTGGCCGGCCCTCTCGGCTCCTTCGTAGTCTGGCGGCGCATGGCCTATTTCGGCGACACCCTGTCCCACGCCGCGCTGCTTGGCGTGGCCCTCGGCCTGATGCTGGATGTCAGCCCGACCCTGGCCGTGACCGTCGGCTGCGTGCTGCTGGCCGTGCTGCTGGTCACCCTGCAGCAACGCCAGCCGCTGGCCTCGGACACCCTGCTGGGTATCCTCGCCCACAGCACCCTGTCCCTGGGCCTGGTGGTACTGAGCTTCATGAGTGAAGTGCGCATCGACCTGATGGCCTACCTGTTCGGCGACCTGCTGGCGGTAAGCCGCACGGACCTCGCCTGGATTCTCGGCGGCAGTGCGCTGGTGCTGCTGGTGCTGATCCCCATGTGGCGCCCGCTGCTGGCGATCACCGTGCATGAGGAGTTGGCGCGGGTGGAAGGCCTGCCGGTAGCGGCCATCCGCCTCGCCCTGATGCTGTTGATCGCCATCGTCATCGCCGTCGCCATGAAGATCGTCGGCGTACTGCTGATCACGTCGCTGCTGATCATTCCGGCCGCCGCCGCCCAGCGCCACGCACGCAGCCCGGAGCAGATGGCCCTGGGGGCCAGCCTGCTGGGCCTGATGGCGGTCTGCGCCGGCCTCACGCTGTCCTGGTTCAAGGACACCCCGGCGGGCCCGTCCATCGTCGTCTCCGCCGCCAGCCTGTTCCTCTTCAGCTTTGCCCTGCCGCGCCGCGCCTGAGGTCGGCCAGGACCAGGGTCGCGGCCTTCTCCGCGATCATCAGGGTCGGTGAGCACGTGTTGCCGGACACGATCTCCGGCATCACCGAGGCATCAGCGATCCGCAGCCCGGGCACCCCGTGCACCTTCAGTTCGGCGTCCACCACCGCCTCCCGGCCCTGGCCCATCCGGCAGGTCCCCACCGGGTGGAAAATGGTGGTGCCGATATGGCCGGCCGCCTGCTGCAACTCCTCATCTGTCTGCAGCGCAGACCCCGGCAGGTACTCCTTCGGCCGGTAGCGCGCCAGGGCCGGCGCCGCTGCGATGCGCCGGGTCAGGCGAATGGCGTCGGCGGCCACGCGCAAGTCCTCGACATCGCTCAGGTAGTTGGGCTGGATGAGCGGCGCCGCCTTGGCGTCGATGGAACGGATATCCACCCGTCCCCGGCTTTGCGGACGCAGGTTGCACACCGACGCGGTGAAGGCCGGGAAGGGGTGCAGCGGCTCACCGAAGCGCTCCAGTGACAACGGCTGCACGTGGTATTCGAGGTTCGCCCTGGTCTGCTCAGGGCCGGAACGCACGAAGGCGCCCAACTGACTCGGCGCCATGGCCAGCGGACCGCTGCGACTGGCGAGATAACGCAGCCCCATGCCCAGCTTGCCCCACAGGCTACCCGCCAGCTGGTTCAGCGTCGGCACGCCGGCCACCTTGAAGATCAGCCGCAACTGCAAGTGGTCCTGCAGGTTGCCGCCCACTCCGGCCAGCTCGTGGCGCACGCCAATGCCAAGGCGCTCCAGCAGCGGACGCGGGCCGATGCCGGAACGTTGCAGCAGCATGGGCGAGCCCACTGCGCCGGCGCAGAGAATCACCTCCCTGCGGGCGCGAAACTCCTGTAGCAGGCCCGCCCAGCGGCCTGCCACACCGACGGCGCGGCCCTGTTCCAGCAGCAGACGCTGCACCTCAACGCCCGTGCGTACCGTCAGGTTCGGCCGTTGCAGCACCGGGCGGAGGAACGCCTTGGAAGCGTTCCAGCGCACGCCGCTGCGCTGGTTGACCTGGAAATAGCCGCAGCCCTGGTTGTCGCCGGTGTTGAAATCCTCCACCGGGGCGATGCCGCATTCCCCAGCGGCCTGGCGGAAGGCGTCGAGGATTTCCCAGGACAGGCGTTGGCGCTCCACCCGCCATTCGCCGGCATCGCTGTGGAATTCGCTGGCCCCGCCGAAATGGCTTTCGCTGCGCAGGAACAGCGGCAGCACCTCCTTCCAGCTCCAGCCCGGATTGCCCAGCTCGGCCCAGCGGTCATAGTCCGCTGCCTGGCCACGCATGTAGATCATCCCGTTGATCGACGAGCTGCCGCCCAGTACCCGGCCGCGCGGATAGCCCAGGCTTCGGCCATGCAGACCCGGCTCCGCCTCGGTGCGGTAGCACCAGTCGGTGCGCGGGTTGCCGATGCAGTAGAGATAGCCGACGGGAACGTGGATCCAGGGATAGCTATCGCGTCCGCCGGCCTCCAGCAGCAACACGCGCACGCCGCGCTCGGCCGAGAGCCGATTGGCCAACAGGCAGCCGGCCGGCCCGGCGCCGACAATCACGTAGTCGAAATCCTGATGGACTGGGTACATGGCGTTCCTCGCCTGGGTTCTTGTTGGTTAGCGGGCCATCTTGCAGCAACTGCGAACCCGACCGGTACGAAGAACGGTCTGAAGGCCCTGAGGATGCCTCTAGAAATGCCATCCTTGCGGCCGATTTACCCCTATTTTTTGTCCTGAACCACGCTGCAGTGTAGAATCGCGCGTTTTTTGAGCAATCAGAGACCTGCTGGAATGAAGCTGTTCGCTACTCGTTGCCTGCCTGTTATCGCCTTTTCCCTGCTGTTGGCTGCCTGCCAGACCGCCCAGCAAGTGGCCGAGGTGCCAACGGATGGCCTGGTCAGCGGCTTCCGCCAGCTCGACCAGAACCTTGCCGAAAGCAAGCTCATTGAAGCCGAGGCCCAACTCAAGAGCCTGGAAGAAAAGGCCGCCGGCGACACCCGCCTGGAGCAGTACCAGCGCCAACTGGCCGATGCCTGGATGAAACGCGGCCAGGACGCCCTGCAGAAAGGTGACCTGGACAACGCCACCAAGGCGCTCAGCCACGCCCGTAGCCTGATGCCCCAGGCCCCGGCCCTGACCACCGGCCTGGACGGCGCCATCGACAAGGCCCGCGAAGCTGCAGAAGCCCGCGAAGCCCGCCGCGCAGCCGAAGCGGCAGCCGCCAGGGAGAACGCCGCGCGCCTGGAACAGGCCCGCCAACTGCGCAAGGCCGCCGAGCGCCAGGCTGCCGCCATCAAGGCGCAAGCCACCCTCCCCAATGCCCCCCAGGGCGAGAAACCTGTCGTCGCCGCCAGCAAACCACTGCGCGCCCTGACGCCACTGGTGGAAATGCCCATGCTCGACCGCGATGACAACGAGAACCTGCGCCGCCTGCTGGACAGCGTGGCCGCCGACATCGTCGCCCACGACTGCGCCGTGCAGATCCAGGTGCGCGAGGCCAAGGACTACCCCTGGGTCGCCGCCCTGCTGTCGGCGCGGGTGAAGAAGCTCGATCCCGACTTCAAGGCGCAGTACAGCCAGGCCCTCAAGCCTGACCAGATACCGCGCCTGGTACTCAGCCCGCGTCACTGAACGCCACCGGCTGGCGACGTCTAGACTGGACGGAGTCCGTCTGTCGCTTATTCCTCGCTGATATAGCCATAGGTCCAGAAAGATTTTCTGCGCCTATGCGCCAGCGGGTAAACTTGCCGGTTTTTAGCCGATCCGGCTAACGACGAACCCACAAGGTTTCCGCAGTGATCGAATTCCATAACGTCCACAAGGCGTACCGCGTCGAAGGCCGCGAAATCCCGGCCCTGCAGCCGACCGACCTCGCCATCCAGGGCGGCGAAGTGTTTGGCCTGATCGGCCACTCGGGCGCCGGCAAGAGCACCCTGCTGCGCCTGATCAACCGCCTTGAAGAGCCCTCCGGCGGTCGCATCGTCATCGAAGGCGAAGACGTTACCGCCCTCGACAGCGAAGGCCTGCGCCGCTTCCGCCAGCGCGTCGGGATGATCTTCCAGCACTTCAACCTGCTGGCCTCGAAGACCGTTGCCGAGAACGTCGGCTTGCCGCTGAAACTGGCCGGCGAGCTGTCCCGCGCCGAGATCGACCGCCGCGTCGCCGAACTGCTGACCCGCGTCGGCCTCCAGGATCACGCCCGCAAGTACCCCGCGCAGCTTTCCGGCGGCCAGAAACAGCGCGTCGGCATCGCCCGCGCCCTGGCTACCCAGCCGAAGATCCTGCTCTGCGATGAGGCCACCAGCGCACTCGACCCGCAAACCACGGCCTCGGTGCTGCAACTGCTGGCCGAGATCAACCGCGAGCTGAAGCTCACCATCGTCCTCATCACCCACGAAATGGACGTGATCCGCCGGGTCTGCGACCGGGTGGCTGTGATGGACGGCGGCGTGATAGTCGAGCAGGGCCCGGTGGCCGATGTCTTCCTGCACCCGCAACATTCCACCACGCAACGCTTCGTGCTCGAAGACGAACAGGTGGATGAAGGCGAGCAGCGCGATGACTTCGCCCACGTTGCCGGCCGCATCCTGCGCCTGACCTTCCGTGGCGAGGCGACCTACGCCCCGCTGCTGGGCACCGTCGCGCGCCAGACCGGCGTGGACTACAGCATCCTTGCCGGGCGCATCGACCGCATCAAGGACACCCCCTACGGCCAGCTGACCCTGGCCCTGACCGGCGGCGACGTGGACGCCGCGCTTGCCTGCTTCCGCGAGGCGGACGTGCACCTGGAGATCCTGCGCTGATGGACGCCCTGCTCGCCAATATCGACTGGTACGAAATCTGGCTCGCCACCCTCGACACCTTCCTGATGCTGGGTGGCTCGCTGTTGTTCACCGTGCTGCTGGGCCTGCCGCTGGGCGTACTGCTGTTCCTCACCGGCCCGCGCCAGCTGTTCGAACAGAAAGCCGTCTACAGCCTGCTTTCGCTGCTGGTGAACGTCCTGCGTTCGCTGCCCTTCATCATCCTGTTGATCGTGATGATCCCCTTCACCGTGTTCATCACCGGCACCTCCCTGGGCGTCGCCGGCGCCATCCCGCCGCTGGTGATCGGTGCCACGCCCTTCTTCGCGCGCCTGGTGGAAACCGCCCTGCGTGAAGTGGATCGCGGCATCCTCGAAGCCACCCAGGCCATGGGCGCAACGACCCGCCAGATCATCTGGAACGCCCTGCTGCCGGAAGCGCGGCCGGGCATCTTCGCCGCCATCACCGTCACCGCCATCACGCTGGTGTCCTACACCGCCATGGCCGGTGTGGTGGGTGCGGGCGGCCTCGGCGACCTGGCCATACGCTTCGGCTACCAGCGCTTCCAGACCGACGTGATGGTGGTCACCGTGCTCCTGCTGCTGGTGCTCGTACAAATCCTGCAAACCGTCGGCGACAAGCTGGTGGTGCATTTTTCCCGTAAATGACCTGGTGCCGGCACCCGTTGCGCCGGCCCGATGACTTCCCTCAAGGAGCCGCTCATGAAAAAACTGCTGGTGGCCTTCGCCGCCCTGACCGCCCTCTCCGCCCAGGCCGACACCCTGAAAGTCGCCGCCACCCCGGTGCCCCACGCGGAGATCCTCGAGTTCATCAAGCCGCAACTGGCCAAAGAAGGTGTGGACCTGCAGGTGAAAGTCTTCACCGACTACGTGCAGCCCAACGTGCAGGTTGTCGAAGGCCGCCTCGACGCTAACTTCTTCCAGCACCAGCCCTACCTGGACGAGTTCAACAAGGCCCGTCAGACCAAGGTGAAGCTGGTATCCGTGGTCGGCGTGCACGTCGAGCCCTTCGGCGCCTACTCCAGCAAGGTGAAGTCCCTGGCCGAGCTGCCCGAGGGCGCCCAGGTGGTCATCCCCAACGACGCCACCAACGGCGGCCGCGCCCTGCTGCTGCTGGACAAGGCCGGTGTGATCAAGCTGAAGGACAACACCAGCATCACCGCCACCCCGAAGGACATCGTCGAAAATCCGAAGGGCATCAAGGTCCGCGAACTGGAAGCCGCCACCCTGCCGCGCGTGCTGAACCAGGTGGACCTGGCGCTGATCAACACCAACTACGCGCTGGAAGCCAAGCTGAACCCCACCAAGGACGCCCTGGTGATCGAGGGTTCCGACTCGCCCTACGTGAACATCCTGGTGTCCCGCGAGGACAACAAGGCCAGCGCCGACATGCAGAAACTGGCCAAGGCCCTGAATAGCCCCGAAGTGAAGAAATTCATCGAGGAGAAGTACAAGGGCGCCGTGGTTCCGGCGTTCTGATCGCTTCCCATGCAATGAAAAAGCCCGCTCAATCGAGCGGGCTTTTTTGTGGGCGGTCATAGGGTGCGCCGTGCGCACCTTGAGCCTCGTGCCAGGGTCTCGGTGCGCGCAGCGCACCCTACGCACGGCCTCCGCAGGATCAGCCCTTCGGCGTCACCAGCCCCGGCAATTGTTCCTTGAGTTTCTGGTTGTTCAGCGGCGAACGGATGAAGCCACGCTGGGTGCCGTCCGGGCCGAGGACCACCAGGTTGCCGCTGTGGTCCACGGTGTAGTTTTCCTTGCTGGTGTCGGCCGGGATGAACGGAATGCTCACCGCGTTGGCCAGCTTCTGCAGGGTCGGCAGGTCGCCGGTGATACCGACGAAGCTCGGGTCGAAGTAGCCCAGATACTGCTTGATCTGCTGCGGGGTGTCGCGGTTCGGGTCGACGCTGACGAACACGAAACGCAGGTTGTCCTGTGCCTGCTGCGGCAACAGCCCTTTCAGCTCACGCATCTGCGCCAGGGTGGTGGGACAGATGTCCGGGCAGAAGGTGTAGCCAAAGAACACCAGGCTCCACTTGTCCTTGAGCTGGTCCACCGCCACCCTCTCGCCGTTCTGGTCGATCATTTCCAATGCCGGCAGGGTACGGCTCTGCGGCAGCAGCACGATGCCTGCGTCGAGCAGTTTGGTCGGGTCGGCCTGCCCCTGGCTGATCAGCACGCGGTGCACGGTAAGGCCGAGCACCACGGCGACGGCGGCGACGAGAACGAATACGGTTTTCTGGATTCTGGTCATAGGTTCAGCAACAGGTAGTGGTCCACCAGCAGGGCGATGAACAGCAAGAAGAGGTAGGCGATAGAGTACTTGAAGGTCTTGATCGCCGCGTGCGGTTTGCTGCCACGGTACAGCACCCAGGCCCACTGCAGGAAGCGCGCGCCCAGCGCCACGGCGCAGGCCAGGTAGAGCACGCCGCTCATGTGGATAGCGTAGGGCAGCAGGCTGACGGCGAACATCACCAGGGTGTAGAGCAGGATGTGTACCTTGGTGTAGTGCTCGCCGTGGGTCACCGGCAGCATGGGGATGTCGGCCTTGGCGTACTCCTCCTTACGGTAGATGGCCAGGGCCCAGAAATGCGGCGGGGTCCAGGCGAAGATGATCAGCACCAGCAGCAACGGCTCGGCAGAGAGATGCCCGGTTACGGCAACCCAGCCCAGCAGCGGCGGCGCGGCGCCGGCCAGGCCGCCGATGACGATGTTCTGCGGCGTGGCGCGCTTGAGAAAGCCCGTGTAGAGCACCGCGTAGCCCACCAGCGAGGCCAGGGTCAGCCAGGCGGTCAGCTCGTTGGTGAAGGCCAGCAGCAGGGCTTGGCCGAGCACCGCCAGGACGAAGGCGAAGCCCAGCGCCGCCACCGGCGAGACACGGCCGTTGACCACTGGCCGCTTCAGGGTGCGCGCCATGATCGAGTCGATGCGCCGGTCCACCACATGGTTGACCGCCGCCGCCGCACCGGCACACAGGCCGATGCCGAGGTTGCCGAACAGCAGTACTGTCCAGGGCACCCCGGCGCGAGTGGCGAGGAACATGCCGACCAGGGAAGTGATGAGCATCAGCACCACTACCTTGGGTTTGGTCAGCTCCAGGTAATCGCGCCAGCTGGCGCGGACCTGGCTGTGTCCTTGGCTGAGCAGAGTGGCCATGGCGTGTACTCCTTATTTGCTGTGCGAAGCGATCGCCGTAGGAGCGAGCTCTGCTCGCGAATCCCCGGTAATCCCACGTTCGCGAGCAGAGCTCGCTTCTACAGAAAGGGCTGAAGCGCGCACCCGGTAATTGGTGGTGACCAGCACCAGCAGCAGCAGGGCGCCGCCACCGTTGTGGGCCACCGCCACCGGCAGTGGCAGGTGGAAGATCACGTTGCTGATGCCCAGCCCCACTTGCAGGCACAGGGCCGCCAGCAGCAACCCGGCAAGACGCGGCAGGCCGGCGGAGCGCAACTGCCAGGCGAGGGTCAGCAGCACCAGGGTTACGGCCAGGGCGCCGAGGCGATGGGTCATGTGGATGGCGGTGCGGGCATCGCTGTCGAGCTGGCCACCCAGGTAGTTGGGGCCGATGTGCTGGGTCAGATGGAAGCCGTTGGCGAAGTCCATCGCCGGCCACCACTGCCCGTGGCAGGTGGGCAGGTCGACGCAAGCCACCGCGGCGTAGTTGGAGCTGACCCAGCCGCCGAGAGCGATCTGCCCGATGACCAGCGCCAGCCCCAGCGCGGCCCAGCGTCGCAGCCGAGCGGGCAGCTCCAGGGCAGGGAAGGCATTGGACAGGCGCAAGCAAAGCAGCAGTAGCAGAGACAGGGTAGTGAATCCTCCCAACAGGTGCGCGGTGACCACCTGCGGCCAGAGCTGCAGGGTCACCGTCCACATGCCGAATGCCGCCTGGGCGATGACGACGCCCACCAGCAGCAGCGGCAGCTTCAGCGGTTGGCCGTCACGTCCGCGCAGGCGCACGGCATGGATGGCCAGGCCGAGTATCACCAGGCCGAGGGACCCGGCGAAGTAGCGGTGGACCATCTCGTTCCAGCCTTTCTCGGCTTCCACGGGTGCATGGGGGAAATTGGCTTCGGCATGGGCCAGCTGGGCGTCGGACTGCGGCACGCTGATGAAGCCGTAGCAGCCGGGCCAGTCCGGGCAACCGAGGCCGGCATGGGTAAGGCGGGTATAGGCGCCCAGCAGCACCACCACCACCGCCAGCAGCGTGGCGAACAGCGCGAGGCGAAATCCAGGCCGGTTCTTGTACGTGTCCACAGCAGCCGCTCCTCACCTTTCCGGAGAAAGGGGTCGTTCAACCGATATTGGAAAGCTTCAGCAGATGACGCAGATCATTGAGGATCTGCTTGCCACGGGTGCTGCCGTCGTAGCGCAGGACGAGGTTGCCGTGGGGGTCGACGATCCACAGCTGCGCCCCGCCGAGATTCTCGGTGGCTTTGCCATAGGCAGCCGCATCCAGATCGTAGCGTTTGAGCTGCGGGTACTCCTGCTTGAGCTTGTCGGCGTAGTCCGCCGGCACCTCAGTAACGGCCAGTGCGTGGCTGGCGCGGGAAGCATCGCGGCCAAGGCCGGTGTGGATCTGCCGTGCCACGTAGACCAGTTCCTGGCAATCGGCGTTGCAGCCGGACGGCGCGGTGACCAGCAATTGCCAGGTTTCCTGCGGGGCTGCGCCCAGAACGCCGAGGTCGACGCTGGTTTGTCCGTTGCCCAGCAAGGCACCGTGGTAGCTGCGCCCTTCCGGCACCCAGAAGCTGAATTTGTACATGGCCGTGGCGAGCATCATCGGGCCGATCACCACCATCAGGATCAGCAGCAGCTGGATGCGTCCGCGGCGGCGCGGCGGCGCGTTCTCAGGCATGGCGAGTGCTGGGTTCATGGTTGTTCTCCCGTCCTTTGTGCAATCCGAAATAAATGAACAGGCCGAGCAGGGCTGCCGCCAGGGCGAACCACTGCACGGCGTAGCCGAGGTGTTTCTCCGGTCCCATGGCGACCACCGGCCAGTCGGTGCGGTAGGCCGCCGGGCCCTCCTCCAGGCGCAGCTCCAGCGGCAGTCCATCGCGCCCCAGGTGCTGCCAGAGGGCGGCGGCATCCACCTGGTTGATCAGTTGCGGCCAGCCGCTCGTTTCCAGGTGTTTGAGTTCGAAGGCCGCACCCGGCGGCACATAGGCCCAGGCAACGATCGTCTGCTCGCCATCCGGGGTGTTGAAGGCGGGCGCCACACGGCGATCCGGCCAGGGCAGCCAGCCGCGATTGACCAGCAGCCACTGGCCGCTGGAACTGTTCTGGAAGGGTTGCAGCAACTCGACTCCGGCCTTGCCGTCACGGATGCGACTGTCCAGCAGCAGGCTGTGCGCGGCGTCGAAATGGCCGTGCAGGCGAACGCGCAGGTAGGCGGGGTCGGCGCTGGCGAGAAGATTATCGATAGCGATCGGGGCGGAGATGCGGCGCGCCTCGGCGGCAGCCAGCAGCTGGCGTTTTTCATCCGCACGGGACAGCTGCCAGAAGCCCAGGCCGATGAGCACCGGCAATAGCGCGAGCACCACCAGAGTGGGCGCCAGGCCGGGCCGGAAGGCGCTCATGGGCGCCGGCCGTGAGGCTGAACAGGGCTGGCTATACTGCACAACATCCCCCTTCCCCCGGAGTCACGCATGCTCAAGGCCGCGATCGTCCTCATGTTGCTTGCCACGGTGGTCAGCCTGTTCAGCGGCCTTTTCTTCCTGGTCAAGGACGAAGGTCGCAGCTCCCGCGTGGTCAATGCGCTAACGGTTCGTGTGATCCTGGCCGCCCTGACCCTGGCGCTCATCGCCTGGGGGTTCTACAGCGGCCAATTCGTTTCTCATGTCACTTGGTAACCCGGAAGCCCCCGCTTCCAGAGCCTGTTTCGGCCACCACCCTCACAGCACGTAGACGAAGGTGAACAGGCCAATCCAGACCACGTCCACGAAGTGCCAGTACCAAGCCGCCGCCTCGAAGCCGAAGTGATGCTCGCTGTCGAAGTGGCCACGCAGGATGCGCACCAGCATCACCGTCAGGATCAGCGCCCCCAGGGTCACGTGGGCCCCGTGAAAGCCGGTGAGCATGAAGAAGGTGGCGCCGTAGATGCCCGAGCCGAGCGTCAGCCCGAGTTCCTTATAGGCGTGGATGTACTCCTCGGCCTGGAAACCCAGGAAGGTCGCACCCAGCAGGATGGTCAGCGCCAGCCACGCCTTGAGCGGGCCGCGCTTGTTCTTGCGCAGGGCATGGTGGGCGAAGGTCACGGTGAAGCTGGACGTCACCAGCAGGATGGTGTTGATCAGGGGCAGGTGCCAGGGATCGATGATCGCCTTGGGCGGCGGGAACAGCTTGGAGTCTGGGTTGTTCAGCAGCGGCCAGGTGTACTCGAAGCCAGGCCAGAGCATGTTGGCGACGCCCTTGTCACCCTCGCCGCCGAGCCAGGGGCCGGCGAAGTGGCGCACATAGAAGAGGGCGCCGAAGAAGGCCGCGAAGAACATCACCTCGGAGAAGATGAACCAGCTCATGCCCCAGCGGAAGGAGCGGTCCATCTGCGGGCTGTAGAGGCCGCCGCGGCTTTCGCGGATCACGTTGCCAAACCAGCCGAACAGCATGTAGGCCAGTATCAGGCCGCCGACGAAGAAGATGATCGGCCCGTTGGACTCGGGACGAGCCGCCTTGAGGTCATTGAACCAGGTGCCCACGCCATAGACCGTGGTCAGCAGGCCGAGGGTGGCGATGATCGGCCACTTGCTCTGGGCGGGGACGTAATACTGCTCGTGACTTGCCATTGTTGTTGTTCTCCTTATCGGCCCGTCAGCCGCCATTCCTGGCAACGGGTGGCTTGCGGGCGGTGATATCGAACAGCGTGTAAGCGAGTGTCAGGTGATGCACGTCGGCCGGCAGGTCACGGTCGACGATGAAGCGCACCGGCATTTCGATGCGCTGGCCGGGCTGCAGGACCTGTTGGGTGAAGCAGAAGCATTCGGTCTTGTGGAAGAAGGCCGCCGCCTTGGACGGCGCCACGCTGGGAATGGCTTGCGCCGTCATCGGTTTGTCGGTGGGGTTGTAGGCAACGAACAGCATCTCGTTGCTGGCCCCCGGGTGCACCACCAGGTCGTCCGCCTTGGGGCGGAACTCCCAGCTCATACCTGCCGCGTTGGTGGCGAGGAACTGCACCCGCACCTGGCGCTGCTGGTCTTCGGTCTGGGCGCCTTCGTAGGCCGACCCGGTGGTCTTGCCGTTGATACCGAAGGCCTGGCACATCACGTCGTAGATCGGCACCAGGGCAAAACCGAAGCCGAACATCGCCACCACCAACACCAGCAGGCGCAAGATCAGACGGCGAGTGCTCATTTCTCCGCTCATTTCACTTCACGTCCGGCGGTGTGGAGAAGGTGTGGTAGGGCGCCGGCGAAGGCACGGTCCACTCCAGGCCCTCGGCGCCGTCCCAGGGCTTGGCCGGGGCTTTCTTGCCGCCGCGGATGCACTTGATGACGATGAACAGGAAGAGGAACTGCGTGGCGCCGAAGCTGAAGGCACCGATGGACGAGATCATGTTGAAGTCGGCGAACTGCAGGTTGTAGTCCGGAATCCGCCGTGGCATGCCCGCCAGCCCCACGAAGTGCATGGGGAAGAAAGCCATGTTCATGCCGACGAAGCTCAGCCAGAAGTGCAGTTTGCCAAGGGTCTCGTCGTACATGTAGCCGGTCCACTTCGGCAGCCAGTAGTAGGCCGAGGCGAAGATGCCGAAGATGGCGCCAGGCACCAGTACGTAGTGGAAGTGCGCCACCACGAAGTAGGTGTCGTGGTACTGGAAGTCCGCCGGGGCGATGGCCAGCATCAGCCCGGAGAAACCGCCGATGGTGAAGAGGATGACGAAGGCCACGGCGAACAGCATCGGCGTCTCGAACGTCAGCGAGCCTTCCCACATGGTGCTCACCCAGTTGAACACCTTCACCCCGGTAGGGACGGCGATCAGCATGGTGGCGAACATGAAGAACAGCTCACCGGTCAGCGGGATGCCCACGGTGAACATGTGGTGCGCCCAGACGATGAAGGACAGGAAGGCGATGGATGCAGTGGCGTAGACCATCGAGGTGTAGCCGAACAGCGGCTTGCGCGAGAAGGCCGGGATGATCGAGCTGACCGCACCGAAGGCGGGCAGGATCATGATGTACACCTCGGGGTGGCCGAAGAACCAGAACACATGCTGGAACAGCACCGGGTCGCCACCGCCGGCGGCACTGAAGAAGCTGGTGCCGAAGTGAATGTCCATCAGCATCATGGTCACGCAGCCGGCCAGCACCGGCATCACCGCGATCAGCAGGAAGGCGGTGATCAGCCAGGTCCAGACGAACAGCGGCATCTTCATCAGGGTCATGCCCGGGGCACGCAGGTTGAGGATGGTGGAGATCACGTTGATCGCGCCCATGATCGAACTGATGCCCATCAGGTGGATGGCGAAGATGAAGAAGGTGACGCTCTCCGGTGCATAGGTGGTGGACAGCGGCGCATAGAAGGTCCAGCCGAAGTTGGGCCCTCCGCTGGCGGTGAACAAGGTGCTGACCAGCAGGCCGAAGGCGGCTGGCAGCAGCCAGAAGCTGAAGTTGTTCATCCGCGGCAGCGCCATGTCCGGCGCGCCGATCATCAGCGGGATCATCCAGTTGGCAAGGCCGACGAACGCCGGCATCACCGCGCCGAAGACCATGATCAGGCCATGCATGGTGGTCATCTGGTTGAAGAACTCCGGCTGCACGATCTGCAGGCCCGGCTGGAACAGCTCGGCGCGGATCACCATGGCCATCGAACCGCCCAGCAGGAACGCGGCGAAGCTGAACCACAGGTACATCGTGCCGATGTCCTTGTGGTTGGTGGTCAGCACCCAGCGCATCAGGCCCTTGGCCGGACCGTGGTGGTGATCATGCCCGGCATGATCGTGGTCGATCACTGCACTCATGTCAGTCTCCATATAGGCCGGTATCTTCTTCATTGGCTTTGTGCCTGTTTCAGCGCCAGCACTTCCTTCGGCGTCACCATGTCGCCGGTGTTATTGCCCCAGGCGTTGCGCTCGTAGGTGATGACCGCGGCGATATCGACCTCGGACAGTTGCTTGCCGAAGGCCGCCATCGAGGTGCCAGGCTTGCCATGGAAGACGATGTCGAGGTGGGACGCCTTCGGACCGGTGGCGATCTTCGAGCCCTTGAGTGCCGGGAACATGGGCGGCATACCCTGGCCTTCAGGCTGGTGACAGGCGGCGCAGGTGGTGTGGTAGACCTTGTCGCCGCGCGCTATCAGCTCCTCGCGCGTCCATTCCTTGTCGGTCAGCTCCTTGAGCTTGGCGGTTTCTTCCTTGCGCGCGGCCAGCCACTTGGCGAAGTCCTCCTGGGACTTGGCCTCGACCACGATGGGCATGAAGCCGTGGTCCTTGCCGCACAGCTCGGTGCACTGGCCCCGGTAGATACCGGGCTTCTCGATGCGGCTCCAGGATTCGTTGACGAAGCCGGGAATGGCGTCCTTCTTCACCGCCAGCGCCGGCACCCACCAGGAGTGGATCACGTCGGCGGCAGTGATCAGGAAGCGCACCTTGGTGCCCACCGGCACCACCAGCGGCTGGTCGACTTCGAGCAGGTAGTGCTCATCCTTCGGCGCCTTGTTGTGGATCTGCTCGGCAGGCGTGGCCAGGTTGCTGAAGAACTCAACGTCCTGGCCCAGGTACTTGTAGTGCCATTTCCACTGGTAGCCGGTGACCTGCACATCCAGTCCGGATTCGGAGGTGTCGTAGATGTCGATCAGCGTCTTGGTCGCCGGCACCGCCATCAGCACGAGGATGACGAAGGGCACGACGGTCCAGAGAATTTCCACTGTGGTGCTTTCGTGGAAATGCGCCGGCTGCTGGCCGGTGGAGCGGCGGTGGATGATCATCGACCAGAACATGGCACCAAAGACCAGTACGCCGATGACGACGCAGATCCAGAAGATGGTCATGTGCAGATCGAAAACGGTGCGGCTGACCTCGGTGGCCCCGGGCGCCATGTTGACTGTCCAGGCAGCCTCCGCCTGGCTGAGAACAGACAGCAGCAGGAGTCCCATCCAGACTCGTGGATGTCGCATCATTGCGGGTTCCCCTTCTCGTTCTTGTTATCCCGCCGGCTGGGCCAACGGCTTGGGGGCGGCTGTCCGGACTACCAAACTCAGACCGCCGACCTCGGCACGCAGGTGCACAGTCGGGTTCCATCAGGTAATGCCTTTCGAGTCGGAGTATAGACAGGGACTTCCGGCGCGCAACGCAACCGAAGAAATGGCTGAAAGCGCGCAAGCCCTGTCCTAAAGGCCACGGCTGGTGTGGACTTGAAGTAGGTGGCAAAGTGCTTTTATAGCGTGCCCGAATAACTGTGAAGCGGTTATGACAATCCGGTCTTAGCAGATTCTCAGGGCGAGCTAAGGTCTCTTCTTCACCTCGCAATCCCCCACACCGCCATGTCCTTTTCAGGAGCAGTCATGAACACCGCCGCACTGCGCGACGTTATCCAGCGCGCCCTCCAGAACGAAGCCGCCTCCACCCAACTGACCGGGATACTGGAAGCCCAGGTCGCCAACCTGCACCCCGCGATTCGCCTGCCCGCAGAAGATGCCCAGCATGTGCTCGCCCGCTTCATCGCCGCGTATGTCGAACAAGTGCCGGACGTGCTGGATGCCGCCGCCAATGTCGCCCGCGAAGCCGGCATCGAACCGCGTATCAAGCCGGTGCTGGAGGTGGCCGAGCAGTTCTTCCTGCAGCCGCCGGCGCTGATGGCCGGCCACGAGGGCCTGGAAGGCCTGCTGGACGAAGCCTATCTGGCCCACCGCCTGGTGGAGGAAGTCAATGACCGCTACATCGTGCATTTCGGCCAGCCGCTGATTCCGCTGGATACCACGGTAGCCAACCTGATCGCCCACCAGTTGATCGGCGAACCCTTCGCCAACCAGCTGGATGAAGCCGTGCATCACGCCGTCGACGGCCTGCTCGACGAAGAGGTATTCAGCCTGCCCTCAGCCCAGGCCTATCGCCAGCAACTGCACGACCCCAAGGTGGAAGAGGCCTGGAAACGCTGGCCGTGCCTGTCCGAGCAACTGGGCGTCGGCCTGGAGCTCAACCCGGACGAGCGCGCGGCGAGCTGAGCGAGCGCTGCGAAGTAACGATCCATTCTGACTTGAGTTCACCGGGCCCAGCTGTAGGGTGCGCCATGTGCACCGATTCCCGGGGTAGCTCTGGAGCCTCGACAAACACCCGGTGCGCGCGGCGCACCCTACTGGATCGGTTTCATCCTGCTATTGCAGTGACTCACGACCACGCCCCCGAGGCGTGGTTTCCCAGATTCAAATGAAAAGGGGCTGCATCAGCAGCCCCTTTTTCATCACTCCGACAGGTAGCGCGGCCGTGGCGTGGCCATCGGCAGCGGACCGTCGCCGATCACGCGGAAGCGGCCCTGTTCGGCGTCGTAGGCCTTGATTACCGAGGTCTCGATGTCATAGACCCAGCCATGGATGAACAACTGGCCGCTGGCCAGGCGCGCCGCCACCGAGGGGTGGGTGCGCAGGTGGTCGAGCTGGGCTACCACGTTCTCTTCGGTTAGCACTTCCAGGGACTCGTGACTGGCGCAGCCGCAGTTCTCCTGCACCACCACCTTGGCCACCTCGGCGTGGCGCAGCCAGGCCTTGACGGTGGGCATGCGCTCCAGGGTCTGCGGGTCCATCACCGCCTTCATGGCGCCGCAGTCGGAGTGGCCGCAGATGATGATGTGGTGTACGCCGAGAGCCATTACCGCGAACTCGATTGCGGTGGAGACACCGCCGTTCATCTGTCCATAGGGTGGCACCACATTGCCGACGTTACGGGTCACGAACAGGTCGCCTGGGGAGCTCTGGGTGATCAGTTCGGGAACGATCCGCGAATCGGCACAGGTGATGAACATGGCGCGGGGTTTCTGCTCATGGGCGAGCTTCTTGAACAGTTCTTCCTGTTGCGGGAACACCTCGTCGCGGAACCGCTGGAAGCCCTCGACTATGTTCCGCAGGGCCTCTTCCGCACTTTCACCACGCTGCTTGTCGTGCTCGTTGCTCATGCTGCCAACCTCGATCATCGTAGGAATTGTCTTTTATGCCGCCCATTATCCACTGATTGCCGGCATGTGGATTCCTACAGGACAGTCGTTACAGGCCTCCGAGTCACACCTTAAAGTAACGCCATTTGTCCGCCGGGCGGACAGAAGCGTGAACAGTCCAGCTCGTAACCGCGCCTGCGGTTGAGCCCCAGCCTGCGAAGGGCCACGGCGAAACGCTGGGCCAGCAGCTCGGCGAAAGGACCCTCGCCCTTGAAACGGTGGCCGAAACGGCTGTCGTAGACTTCCCCGCCGCGGCACTGACGGATGATGCTCATCACATGGGCGGCGCGCTGCGGGTAGTGCATCTGGAGCCACTCCTCGAACAGCGGCCCCACTTCGCGGGGCAGACGCAGCAGCATGTAGTTCGCCTGCCGCGCCCCGGCGTCGCGCGCCGCTTCCAGCAGGCTCTCCAGCTCCATGTCGTTGATCATCGGGATCATCGGTGAACAGAGCACCCCCACAGGAATGCGGTTTCCGCTCAATACGCGGATGGCCCGCAAGCGTGCCGAAGGGGCCGCGGCGCGGGGCTCGAGGGTGCGCTTCAACTCGTCGTCGAGGGTAGTGAGGCTGATCATCACCGCCACCAGGTTCTGCTCCGCCAGTTCGGTGAGCAAGTCGAGGTCACGCAGCACCAGCGAGCCCTTGGTGACGATGGTCACTGGGTGGCGATAGCGCAGCAGCACTTCGAGGGTTTGCCGAGTGAGGCGGTGTTCACGCTCGATGGGCTGATAGGGGTCGGTATTGGAACCGAGGTTGATCGGTGCGCACTGGTAACCGGGCTTCGACAACTGCTGCTCCAGCAAGGCCACGGCATTGGTCTTGGCGATCAGCCGCGTCTCGAAATCCAGGCCGGGCGACAGGTCCCAGTAGGCATGGCTGGGCCGCGCGTAGCAGTAGATGCAACCGTGTTCGCAGCCACGATAGGGGTTCACCGAGCGGTCGAAGGGCAGGTCCGGCGACTGGTTGCGGGTGATGATGCTCTTGGCGGTTTCCAACCGCACATCGGTGGCACGGCTGGGCGGGACTTCCTGGAACCAGCCGTCATCCAGCGCCACCGAGGTGGTGGGTGCGAAACGGTTGAACGGGTTGCTGGCGGCTCCGCGGCCACGGGGCGGAAGGGGCGCAGACATGGGATGAGCTCCGCATTAACTGGATACTCATACAGTATACGCAGCTTTTTCCTACGCCTGGCCAGTTTCTGTCGGGTGGCGGATCAAACGGAGTGCTTGTGTAGGTTGGGCCGAGTTCCGCGAGGCCCAACGCGCGATGCCGAGTCCGTGAACGTTGGGCTTCGCTGCGCTCAGCACCAACCTAAGCGTGCAACGTGGAGACTCAGGCGAGGCGGACGCCACCCGCCGCCACATCGCCACAGACCAGATGCCAAATGAGCGCTCCTTGGCTTCACGTCATTCGTTGGGTTTCTTCAGCTTCGGATTGGGGAAAAACTGCACCCCCTGCACCTTGGGATCGGCCGCCTTGGGCTTGGCCTGGTTGACCCGCGTGCCGAGCTCCCTGGGCACCGACTGGCCCTGGGCGTTGAGGGTGTCGGCGTAGCCGCAGGCCACGCACTGGCGGTGCGGCACGCCGTCCTCGTCCCACATCTGGATCTTGTCCATTTCGCTGCACGCCGGGCACACGGCACCGGCGATGAAGCGTTTCGGTGTCGCCGTCATGCTGCGTGCTCCGACAGGCCGCTGTGACGCAGCAGGGCGTCGATGGAGGGCTCGCGGCCGCGGAAATCGACGAACAGCACCATCGGCTCCTGGGAGCCGCCACGGGCCAGGATCGCATCACGGAAGGCGCGGCCGGTGGCCGGGTTGAGCACACCTTCTTCCTCGAAGCGGGAGAAGGCGTCGGCGGACAGGACTTCCGCCCACTTGTAGCTGTAATAACCGGCCGCGTAACCGCCGGCAAAGATGTGCGCGAAGCTGTTGGCGAAGCGGTTGAACGCTGGCGGACGCATCACGGCCACTTCGGAACGGATCGCTTCCAGCACATCGAGCACGCTGCGGCCGTCGCCGTGGGTGGCGTGGAGCTCGAAGTCGAACAGGGAGAACTCCAGCTGGCGGACCATCATCAGGCCGGACTGGAAGTTCTTCGCGGCCAGCATCTTGTCCAGCAAGTCCTGGGGCAGCGGCTCGCCGGACTGGTAATGGCCGGAGATCAGCGCCAGGCCTTCCGGCTCCCAGCACCAGTTCTCCATGAACTGGCTGGGCAGCTCCACGGCGTCCCAGGCCACGCCGTTGATACCGGACGCGCCGACATGCTCGACGCGGGTCAGCAGGTGGTGCAGGCCATGGCCGAACTCGTGGAAGAGGGTGGTGACTTCGTCGTGGGTCAGCAGGGCCGGCTTGTCACCCACCGCCGGGGTGAAATTGCAGACCAGGTTGGCGACCGGCGCGATCATATCGCCACCGATATTGCGGCGTTTGTCACGGGCGCCGTCCATCCAGGCGCCGCCGCGTTTGTTGGCGCGGGCGTAGAGGTCGAAGAAGAAGCGGCCGACGTGCTGGCCGTTCTCGCTGATCTCGAACAGGCGCACGTCCGGGTGCCAGGTGTCGAAGCCGGACAGCTCCTTGATCTCGATGCCGTAGAGCTTCTGCACGATGGCAAAGAGGCCGGACAGCACCTTGTCGATGGGGAAGTAGGCGCGCAGGGTTTCCTGGGAAATGCTGTAGCGCTGCTCACGCAGCTTCTCGCTGAAGTAGCCCACGTCCCAGCTCTGCAGGTCGGCCACGCCGCGCTCGGCGGCGAAGGCCTTGAGTTCTTCCAGGTCCTTGGCGGCAAAGGGCTTGCTGCGCTGGGCCAGGTCACGGAGGAAGCCGAGCACCTGCGGCGTGGACTCGGCCATCTTGGTGGCGAGGCTCAGGTCTGAGAAATGGGCGAAGCCCAGAAGCCGGGCCAGTTCCTGGCGCAGGCCGAGGATCTCGGACATCACCGGACCGTTGTCATTCTGCCCAGCGTTGGGCCCCTGGTCGGACGCGCGGGTGCTGTAGGCCGTGTAGACCTCTTCACGCAGGGCGCGGTCGTCGGCGTAAGTCATCACCGCGTAGTAGCTGGGGAACTCCAGGGTGATCAGCCAGCCGTCCTGGCCCTTGGCCTCGGCGGCCTGCTTCATCTGCGCCTTGGCCGAGTCGGTGAGCCCGGCGAGCGCGGCTTCGTCGTGGATTTCCTTGGTCCAGGCCTGGGTGGCATCCAGCAGTTGGTTGGAGAAGCGGCTGCCCAGCTCGGACAGCTTCATCTGGATTTCGCCATAGCGCTGCTGCTCATCAGCCGGAAGGTCGATACCGGACAGGCGGAAGTCGCGCAGCGCGTGGTCGAGAATGGTCTTCTGCGCCACGTCGTAACCAGCGGCCTCGGGGCTGGCGGACAGGGCCTCGTACGCCTGGAACAGGGCGCGGTTCTGGCCCATCTCGGTCCAGTACTCGGACAGCTTGGGCAGGCAGGCCTCGTAGGCGTTGCGCAGTTCGGCGTTGTTGCACACGGCGTTCAGGTGGCTCACCGGGCTCCAGGCGCGGCCCAGGCGATCGCCCAGTTCATCCAGTGCCAGTACCAGGCCCTGCCAGGTCGGGGTGCCGTCCTGGCGAGCCAGCAGCTCGGCAATGGCAGCGCGGTTGCCTTCGAGAATCTGGTCGACGGCCGGTTCGACATGTTCCGGACGAATGGTGGAGTAGGGCGGCAGGTCGAAGTCTTGCAGGAGAGGATTGCTCAGCGTCACGGCATTCACCTGTATCGGAAAGGGGCGCGGGCTGCACGAGGAGACAAGACACAGCCCGGATGACGGCCATCTTAATTACAATCGCCGCCTGACGCAGCCTCAGGAATCACTATGAACCCGATCAGAACCTACCAGGGCACCACCCCGCAGCTTGGCGAGCGGGCCTTCGTCGACGCGTCCGCCGTGGTCATCGGCGACGTACGCCTGGGCGACGACAGCTCGGTCTGGCCGCTGGTGACCATCCGTGGCGACATGCACCGCATCCGCATCGGCGCGCGTACCAGCGTGCAGGACGGCAGCGTGCTGCACATCACCCACGCCGGCCCCTTCAACCCGGACGGTTACCCGCTGGAAATCGGCGACGACGTGACCATCGGCCACAAGGCGTTGCTGCACGGCTGCAGCGTGGGTAGCCGGGTGCTGATCGGCATGGGCAGCATCGTCATGGACGGCGCGGTGATCGAGAACGACGTGGTGCTCGGCGCCGGCAGCCTGGTGCCACCCGGCAAGCGCCTGGAGAGCGGTTACCTCTACGTCGGCAGCCCGGTGAAGCAGGCCCGGCCGCTGACCGAGAAGGAAAAGGCCTTCTTCACCTACAGCGCGGCGAACTACGTGAAGCTGAAGGACCTGCATATCGCCGAAGGCTTCGGGATCTGACTCGATGCACTACCAGAACCTCCTCTTCGACCTCGACGGCACCCTCACCGACCCGCGCGAGGGCATCACCCGCTCGGTGCAGTACGCGCTCGCCAAGCTCGACATCCACGAACCGGACCTGGCGAAGCTGGAGCATTTCATCGGCCCGCCGCTGCTGCAGTGCTTCATGCAGACCTACAGCCTCTCCGAGGAACGCGCCTGGGAGGCGGTGAACCACTACCGCGACCGCTTCAAGGTCACCGGGCTCTATGAGAACCATCTGTTCGACGGTATCGAAACGCTGCTTGGACGCCTGCGCGAACAGGGCCGCACCCTGTTCATCGCCACCAGCAAGCCGACGGTGTTCGCCCGTGAGATCGCCCGGCATTTCGGCTTCGACCGCCACTTCAAGCACATCTACGGCAGCGAGCTCGACGGCACCCGTACCAATAAGGTGGAGCTGATCGCCCACCTGCTGCAGGAAGAAGGCCTGGACCGCGCCGAGACGCTGATGATCGGCGACCGCAAGCACGACCTGATCGGCGCCAACCGCAATGGCCTGCACGGGGCGGGGGTGGGTTACGGTTTTGGCAGCAGGGAAGAATTGATGGGCGAGGCGCCGGCCTACTACTTCGCCAGCCTCGACGAGTTGAGCCGGGCGTTTGGGTGAGCCTGAGTCTCGTTTGTGGGAGCGATTTCAATCGCGATGCAGGTCGAAGACCTGCCCAGCCGAGTTCCCAGGAGGGGCCACTGCGCCGCCTTTCGCGAATGAATTCGCTTCTACAAAGGAACGCCGTCCGGGCGATCAATCCCCATTGCGCTGGTAGATGATCTTCTTGGTGCCGTTTTCGCAAGTCCCGACCACCATGTTCTGGTCCTTCACTTCGGCGTTGGGGACTATCTCCAGGGTGTAGCTGGTCACCCCGGCGGCCTGGATCTTCACTTCGATTTCCTGCTTCAACTCCTCGCAGGGCTTGGGTGCCGCCATGGCAGTGCCCGCAAGTACGCTCAGCATCAGGACTACAGCAACTCTATTCATCGCCTGCTCCATTTCCTTGGTGTCCTGCCCGTTTGACTGATGACCAGCCAGGCAAGTTCTAGCGGTTCGCCATCAGGCTTTCCAGTGCCCGCGTGCGTTCGTCCAACGTCAGCTCACCCAGCGCACCCGCACGCCGGTAGAACGTCGTCCAGTCCCCACCCGCCTCGCGGAACAGCGCAGCGAAGGCCGGTACCCATTGATCGTAGAGGCCAAAGGGCAGCAGCTTGGCGTTGTTCATGGGGCCTTCAACCCAGGCGTCATAACGGCTGAAACCACCCCACTCGCGATCACGCAGCGCGCGGTAGTCCTGGCGCATGCCCTCGAACGTTTCAGCTTTGGCCTGGCGCATCCGCTCGGGTGGCAAGCCGCTGGCATAGAGCCGCTCCAGCCGTTCGCGGGTATCCAGCACCAGGAGGGTGAGGGCGTCGCGGCGTTCGGACGCCTTATCGCCCCGGGTCGACAGGCCCCGGTCGGCACGCCATTGGTTCAAGCCTTCGCGCTCGACGAAACTGGCGAAGGATTCATTGAACGCGGTGTCACCCGGCACGTACAGCTGCTGGTGGGCCAGCTCATGGAAGATCAGCGCGGCAAGGCGGTCGTCGTCCCAGCGCAACATGGTGTTGAGCAGCGGATCATCGAACCAGCCCAGCGTAGAATAGGCCTCGACGCCGCCCACCCAGGTATCCAGCCCCTGCTGCTTGAGCAATGCCGCCGCGCCCCGCGCCCGACCCAGCTGGTAGTAGCCGCGGTAGGCAACGCAGCCGGCAATGGGAAAGCAATGGTTCTGCGGTTGCAGCGAAAACTCCGCCGTGGCGAACAGGTTCCAGACCACGTAAGGCCGCTGGATATCGGCGTAGACCCGGTAGCTGCCGTTGTCCGGCAGCCCAAGCCTGGCACTGGCGAATGCCCGCGCCTGCTGGCTCAGTGCCAGGCGCTGGCGCAGTTGCTGCGGCTGGTTCGCGTCGTCGATCAGGGCTTGGACCGGCTGGCGGGCGCGCAGCAGGTCAAACTGCCCGCGGGCCAACTGTCCGTAGTAGTCCAGGCTGGAACAACCGCTCAGCAGCAAGCCGCCCAGCAGGGGAACCCAAGGGCGGCGGATGCGGTCAAGCAGTTCGATAAGAAGGGTGGTCGGCATGCCGCGACACTAGCGCATTGGAACCACCCGCTGCCATCGACCTGTCGGAGCCTTCCATGCGCCTTCTGCTGCTTTCCCTGTCGTTGCTGACCCTCGGTGGCTGCGCCCTGCTGATGCCCAGCCCTGATCCCAACCAGGCCTGGATCGACTTCAGGCAGCAGGATGGTCAGGCCCTTCACGCCAGCCGCGTGGACGACAAGGCGCAGACGAACTTGCGCTACCTCCAGGTTCCCCCGGGCCGACATGAGCTGGAGGTACGACTGGAGTTCGAGGTGAATGGACAGGACATTGGCCAGGGTACGTCCAGCTACCGTCGCACCTGCCTGCTGAAACTGGCTTACGGGGACTTCGCCGCTGGCGAGCGCTACCGGCTGGAAGCCGGCGGCATTGGCTTCCGCCCCTGGGCGCGGCTGTACGACGAGCGCGATCGTGAGGTAGCCAAGGCACGGGAAAGCCGCTGCGGTGATGTCTGAAAACTCCGACTACGGCGTATGCTGGATGCACTTGTCTGCCGAGGAGCACCACCATGCGCACGCCGTTGGCCCTGATGCTGCTGGCCAGCCTCACCGCCTGCGCCAGCAAATTACCCGATCCCGATCCACGGTTGGCCTGGATCGACATCGCCCCCGAGCCCAGCGATACACTCATGGCCAACCGCCTGGACGACAAGCGCTGGGATGACGGCCGCTACTACCAGGTGATGCCCGGCAAGCACGAGCTGGAGTTGCGCTATCAATTCGAGGTGGGTGGCGCCGGTGGCGGATTCGGCATGAATGCCGAACCCTCTCGCATCACCTGCTACATGGAGCTGCACTACGACAGGTTCGAAGCCGGTAAACGCTACCGGGTGGAAGCCCGCAACGCCGCCAACCAGCCAATGGCCTGGCTGTACGACGAACACCGCAATGTGCTGGCGCGCCACGAGATATTCCCACGCTGCGGTCCCTTCTAGGCAGAAGTGCGATCCACCTTGGCGATGCCGCGTTTTAGAGCGGCATCGCCCACTTACCTCAATCCCGCAGGCTTGCCAGGATGTCGAACGCCCGCAGCCGATGTTCATGCTGGTAAAGGTCGCAGGTGAAGATCAGTTCATCGGCGTCGGTCTGATCCAGTAGCACCTGCAGGCGCGCACGGATCTTCTCCGGTCCGCCGACCATGGCCATCGCCAGGAAACTCCCCACCGCCTCCTTCTCATGGGGCAGCCAACGGCCCGCCATGCTTTCCACCGGCGGCCGCAGCACCAGGCTTTCGCCACGCATCAGCGCAAGCACTCGCTGGTAAACGGTGGTGGCCAGGAATTCCGCCTCTTCGTCGGTAGGCGCGGCCACCAGCGGCACGCCGAGCATCACGTAGGGTTTGTCGAGCACCGCCGAGGGGCGGAAATGGTTGCGGTAGACGCGAATCGCCTCGTGCATGTAGCGCGGGGCGAAGTGCGAAGCAAAGGCATAGGGCAGACCTTTCTGGCCGGCGAGCTGGGCGCTGAACAGGCTGGACCCGAGCAGCCAGATGGGCACGTTGGTGTCCACCCCCGGCATGGCAATCACCTTCTGGTCCGGCTGGCGCGGGCCGAGGAGCATTTCCAGCTCTTCGACGTCCTGCGGGAAATCGTCGGCGCTGCCCATTCGGTCACGGCGCAGGGCACGGGCAGTGAGGTGATCGGCACCCGGCGCGCGCCCCAGCCCCAGTTCGATGCGACCCGGATAGAGGCTGGCCAGGGTGCCGAACTGCTCGGCGATCACCAGCGGCGCGTGGTTGGGCAGCATTATGCCGCCCGAGCCCAGGCGAATGTTGGCGGTGCCGCCAGCGAGGTAGCCGAGCAGGACGGCGGTGGCCGAACTGGCGATGCCGTCCATGTTGTGGTGCTCGGCCACCCAGAAGCGCGAAAAGCCCAGCCGTTCGACGTGACGGGCCAGCGCCAGGGAATTGTGCAGGGCCTGGGTCGCACCGCCATGGTCGCGGATCGGCGCCAGATCGAGGACGGAAAGGGGGAGCGTGGAAAGGGCAGACATGGGCAAGACCTTGGCAGGGGACAGGTACGAAACCTAATCCGAGTGAATCAGTAGGTCTTACTCTAGGGATTGGCGCCGAAGGCCGCTAGAAGGCACTTTTCGGTAACCAGGGCACCAGAAGGTAAGGATTGGGCCGGCAGGGGCGCCGGCCCGAAGGTGCAGCGCGATCAATTGCGCTGGTAGACGATCTCCTTGCTGCCCCCGTCGCAGGTACCGACCACCTGCTTGCCGGCGGCGCTGCCCTTGTCGACGATTTCCAGGCTGTAGGAGGCAACGCCTTTGGCCTTGAGCTTGGCGTCGATCTCGCCTTTGAGCTCCTCGCAGGGTTTCACGGCGGCGAAGGCCGAGCCGGTCAGGGCGAACAGGCCAAGGCCCAACAGCAGTTTCTTCATGGGTAACGCTCCCTCGTGATGGATGATGGGCTCGCACGAGCCATCCGCTCCCGCCGGGTTCCAAAGGCCAGGGGCGGACGGTCAGAGCCTAACCGAATTCCGTCGAGCGGGGCGTGCGTCGCCTCGCTCTCGCGGGTGGAAGCCGGCGAAAGTGTCAGCTGTCGCTGATCCGGAAGCCGAGCTTCAGGGTGACCTGGTAGTGACCGACCCGGCCGTTCTCGATATGTCCACGGGTCTCCACGACCTCGAACCATTCCATGTTGCGAATCGTCCTCGACGCCTCGATGAGGGCGTTGTTGATTGCCTCATCAATGCTGGTGCGGGAGGAACCGATGATCTCGATCTTCTTGTAGGTGTGGTGATCAGACATGGCGCATCTCCTGTGGCAGGCGCGAGTGGGCTCCCCAGCAAGGCTAGCCAAGAATGCCGCTATCGGCCTGCCAGTTCCTCGCGCAGCCACTGCGCCAGGCGCTCGGCACGGCGATCCCACTGGCGCGACGGCACCCAGAGCGCCAGCCGTGCCGGCGTTTCGACGAAACCCCAGGGCGCCACCAGGCGACCGGAAGCGAGTTCGTCGGCGACCAGTTGCTGTGGCGCGATCGCCACGCCGAGCCCGGCCACGGCCGCTTCCAGCAGGTAGTAGAGGTGCTCGAAGCCCTGGCCAAGCCGCAGCCGACCGACATCCAATCCCTGGGCCGTGGCCCACTGCGGCCAGGCCTGGGGTCGCGAAACCGTGTGCAGCAGCGTTTCGTCCAGCAATGCCCCCGGCGTGGTGCTGGCGAGCGCATCGTGCCTGGCGTAACGGGGGCTCAGCACCGGGCCGATGGACTCACCTGCCAACTCGAACACCCGCATATCCGCCGGCCAGGGTGGCTCGGCGAAGCAGAGGGTGGCGTCGACACCGGGACGGCGCGGGTCCAGCTCGCCTTCGCTGGCCGACAATTGCAGCCGCAACTCGGGGAGCGCGCGATTGAGCCGGTCCAGGCGTGGGATGAACCATCGCGCCAACAGGCTGCCCGGGCAGCCGAGGACAAAAGGTGCGTCTTCACTGCGTTTCTGCAGGTCGGCACAAACTCCGCGCAGGCGCTCGAAGGCGTCGCCGGTCGCGTCACGCAGGCGCTGGCCGGCATCCGTGAGTTTTACGCCACGGCCATCCTTGCTGAACAGGGCAATACCCAGTTCCTCTTCAAGCATCCGCACCTGGCGGCTCACTGCACCGTGGGTAACATGCAGTTCTTCGGCTGCGCGACTGATGCTCTGCAAGCGGGCGGCCGCTTCGAAGGCGCGCAGGGCGTTCAGCGGGGGCAGATCTCGGCTCATGGCGACATGTGAGTTTTGCTGACAGATTAACGCAATCTAATCACTTTTCCGCTGCCCGGCCAGCGGTAGAATGGCCGACATCACCCACTTCTCCCTCACCCCCGGCCCCTCTCCCGGAGGGAGAGGGGAGCAAGAGCAGGAGCACACCATGACTTCATTGCGCAACGGTCCGGACGCCAAGGGCCTGTTCGGCGCCTTCGGCGGCCAGTATGTCGCCGAAACCCTGATGCCGCTGATCCACGACCTGGCCCGCGAATACGAAAAGGCCAAGGATGATCCGGAATTCCAGAAAGAGCTGGCCTACTTCCAGCGCGACTACGTGGGTCGCCCGAGCCCGCTCTATTTCGCCGAGCGCCTGACCGAGCACTGCGGCGGCGCGAAGATCTACCTCAAGCGCGAAGAGCTGAACCACACCGGCGCGCACAAGATCAACAACTGCATCGGCCAGATCCTCCTGGCCAAGCGCATGGGCAAGCAGCGCATCATCGCCGAGACCGGCGCCGGCATGCACGGCGTGGCCACCGCCACCGTGGCCGCACGCTTCGGCCTGCAGTGCGTGATCTACATGGGCACCACCGACATCGACCGCCAGCAGGCCAACGTCTTCCGCATGAAACTGCTGGGCGCCGAAGTGATCCCGGTCACCGCCGGCACCGGCACCCTGAAGGACGCGATGAACGAAGCCCTGCGTGACTGGGTGACCAACGTCGACAGCACCTTCTACCTGATCGGCACCGTCGCCGGTCCGCACCCCTACCCGGCCATGGTCCGCGACTTCCAGGCCGTGATCGGCAAGGAAACCCGTGAGCAACTGGCCGAGAAGGAAGGCCGCCTGCCCGACAGCCTGGTCGCCTGCATCGGCGGCGGCTCCAATGCCATGGGCCTGTTCCACCCCTTCCTCGATGACCAGAGCGTGGCGATCGTCGGCGTCGAAGCCGCCGGCCACGGCATCGAGACCGGCAAGCACGCGGCCAGCCTGAACGGCGGCGTACCGGGTGTGCTGCACGGCAACCGTACCTTCCTGCTGCAGGACGAGGACGGCCAGATCATCGACGCCCACTCGATTTCCGCCGGCCTGGACTACCCCGGCATCGGCCCGGAACACGCCTGGCTGCACGACATCGGCCGCGTCGAGTACACCTCGATCACCGATGACGAAGCCCTGGCAGCCTTCCACACCTGCTGCCGCCTGGAAGGCATCATCCCGGCCCTGGAAAGCTCCCACGCCCTGGCTGAAGTGTTCAAGCGCGCCCCCTCGCTGCCGAAGAATCACATCATGGTGGTCAACCTCTCCGGCCGTGGCGACAAGGACATGCAGACCGTAATGCACCACATGCAACAGGAGCAGAAAGCATGAACCGCCTGCAAACTCGCTTCGTCGAACTGAAAGAACAGAACCGCGCCGCCCTGGTGACTTTCGTGACCGCCGGCGACCCGGGCTATGACGCCTCCCTGGCCATCCTCAAGGGCCTGCCGGACGCCGGTGCCGACGTCATCGAACTGGGCATGCCCTTCACCGACCCGATGGCCGACGGTCCCTCCATCCAGCTCGCCAACATCCGCGCTCTGGGCGCCAGGCAGAACCTGGCCAAAACCCTGCAGATGGTTCGCGAATTTCGCGCCGGCAACCAGACCACCCCGCTGGTGCTGATGGGTTACTTCAACCCCATCCACTACTACGGCGTGGACCGCTTCATCAGCGACGCCAAGGAAGCCGGCGTGGATGGCCTGATCGTGGTCGACCTGCCGCCGGAACATAACGAAGACCTCTGCCACCCGGCCCAGGCCGCGGGCATCGACTTCATCCGCCTGACCACCCCGACCACCGACGACGCACGCCTGCCAACCGTGCTGGATGGCAGCTCCGGCTTCGTCTACTACGTCTCCGTAGCCGGCGTGACCGGCGCAGGCTCCGCCACCCTGGAGCACGTACAGGAAGCGGTCGCCCGCCTGCGCCGCCACACCGACCTGCCGGTGGCCATCGGTTTCGGTATCCGTACCGCTGAACACGCCGCCAACATCGCCCGGCTGGCCGATGGCGTGGTGGTGGGTTCCGCCCTGGTGGACCAGATCGCCAAGGCCGAAACCCCGGAACAAGCCGTGGACGGCGTCCTCAGCCTCTGCAAGACCCTCGCCGCAGGCGTGCGCGGCGCTCGCGCCTGACGTCCAGCCGGCAATGAAACAGCCGCTGCTCCCAGAGGGGTGCAGCGGCTTTTTTCATGACCGATTTCCCTCCGGTAGGATGGGTAGAGCCTGCGAAACCCATCGAACTCCGTGGCATTCCAGCATGGGTTTCGCTCCGCTCTACCCATCCTACGTCCTGTGGGTTCGAATTCATTCGAACCCACAGTCGATTTATCGACGCTTCAGAACTCGTATTCGATCTCGCCGTCTTCCAGATCGCTCAAATCCAGCGGTCGCATCGTACCCATCCACATGGGGTAATCGCGGTGGTCGCGCAGGTCACTGCCGGTGATGGGGTGAATCAGCACGGTGAGGCCGTCGCGGTGCAGCGCCAGCCAGGGGATGAGTTCTCCGAACAGTTCGGGCTTGAAGGCCAGTTGGCAGCTCCAGTCCGGGTGTGGGCCAACGGGCCTTTCATGGACGCGACCCATCTTCAGCGGAAAGCAGCGTGCCGCCTCCTCGCAGAGCGCTCGGGCCTGGTCGATGCTGTCGGCGTCGAAGTAGACGTGGGCATGGAAGCCCTTGATCCGGGGGGTGGGCGTCTGGGTCATATGGCGATTCCTTCCCGATGCTTGATGAGCTGGGCCTGGCGAGATTCGTCACCCAACTCTTGTTGCAGCCAGTCGACGAAACACTTCATCAGCCGCGCGCGGCGTTTGCGTTCCGGCTGTACCAGGTAATAACCGAAGTCCGAACTGACGCGAGTGTCCAGCAGCGGTGCCAGCAAGCCCTGCTCGATCAGGTCGTCCACCAGGTAGCGCCAGCCGATGGCCACGCCCTGCCCGGCGATGGCCGCCTGTATCAGCAGGGTGTAATTGTCGAAGCGCAGCATCCCCGATGTCGGCGGCTGGACGATCCCCAGTTCGCGGAACAGTGCGCTCCAGTCGAACCAGCGGGTACGCACTTCAGGCTTTAGGTGCAGCAGCGGCAGGTCCGCCAGGGCGGTGACCGGTAACGGCCATTCACGGCCAGCCAGCAATCGCGGACTGCAGATGGGGAAGACTTCCTCGCGAAACAGCAGCAGGGCCTCGCCGTGCTTGAAGCGGCCATCGCCGAAGGCAATCGCGATATCCACCTCCGAGCGCAGCATGTTCATGGTGCGGTCGCTGGTGACGATGCTGACATCGATCTCCGGGTTCGCTTCATGGAAGCGGTGCAGGCGCGGCATCAGCCAATAGGCGGCGAAGGCGAAGTCAGTAGCCACCTGCAGCACCTCGTGCTGCGACCGCGAGCCGATAGCCTCGAGGCCCGCGCCGATCGCCTGCAGGCCTTCCTGCACATGGAGAAACAACAGGCGGCCACTGTCGGTCAGTTCGATACCCCGATAGACGCGGTCGAACAGGCGCGTCGCCAATTGCTTTTCCAGGCGCTGGATCTGCTGGCTCACGGCGGGCTGGGTCGTGCCCAGTTCCACCGCGGCGGCGGTGAAGCTCAAGTGGCGAGCGGCGGACTCGAATACCCGCAGCAGGTCCAGGGACAGCTCAGTCTGTAGTTCTGCCATAACGAATGCTTATCCGAGTCATGTTCCGCCGTGCGGTTTACCGGGACATCTGCTGACGCAATGATCGTTGCCAGCACTTTCGCATAATTCGACGATATGGATAAGCGAACGATGAAACGCCCCAACATCCTCTTCATCATGGCCGACCAGATGGCCGCGCCAATATTGCCCTTCTACGCGTCTTCGCCGATCAAGTTACCGAACCTGTCGCGTCTCGCCAGCGAAGGCGTGGTGTTCGATTCGGCCTACTGCAACAGCCCACTCTGCGCGCCCTCGCGCTTCACCCTGGTGAGCGGCCAGCTGCCGTCGAAGATCGGCGCCTACGACAACGCCGCCGACTTCCCCGCAGACGTGCCCACCTACGCGCATTACCTGCGGCGCCTGGGCTACCGCACGGCGCTATCGGGCAAGATGCACTTCTGTGGCCCGGACCAGCTGCATGGTTACGAGGAGCGCCTGACCAGCGACATCTACCCGGCGGACTATGGCTGGGCGGTGAACTGGGACGAGCCGGACGCTCGCCCAAGCTGGTACCACAACATGTCCTCGGTGCTGCAGGCCGGTCCCTGCGTGCGCACCAACCAGCTGGATTTCGACGAGGAAGTGGTGTTCAAGGCGCGCCAGTACCTCTACGACCATGTGCGCGAACACGCCCAGCAGCCCTTCTGCCTGACGGTGTCGCTGACCCACCCACACGATCCCTACACCATTCCTGCGGAGTACTGGGATCGCTACGAGGACACTGAGATCCCGCTGCCACGCGTTCACTTCGAAGTTGCCGAACAGGACCCCCACAGCCAGCGCCTGCTCAAGGTCATCGACCTCTGGGGCAAGCCGCTGCCGGAGGCGAAGATCCGCGACGCACGCCGCGCCTACTTCGGCGCCTGCAGCTATGTCGACGACCAGATCGGCGTGCTGCTGAAGACACTCGCCGACTGCGGCCTGGCCGACGACACAATCGTCATATTCTCAGGCGACCACGGCGACATGCTGGGAGAGCGCGGCCTCTGGTACAAGATGCACTGGTTCGAGATGGCCGCCCGCGTGCCGCTGCTGGTCCACGCCCCTGGCCGCTTCCAGCCGCGCCGGGTGAGCCAGTCGGTCTCAACCGTCGACCTGCTGCCCACCCTGGTGGAGCTGGCCGGCGGTGAACTGGACAACAGCCTGCCGCTGGATGGCCGCTCGCTGGTGTCGCACCTCCAGGGCCAGGGCGGGCACGATGAGGTGCTGGGCGAATACATGGCCGAAGGCACCACCTGCCCGCTGATGATGATCCGCCGTGGTCCGTACAAGTTCATCTACTCGGAGCAAGACCCCATCCTGCTCTTCGATCTGGCCAACGACCCGCAGGAACTGGAAAACCTTGCCACTTCAAAGGACCACCAGACCCTGCTTGCGGCCTTGATCGACGAAGCCCGCGCTCGCTGGGATATCCCGGCGATCACCGAAGCCGCCCTGGCCAGCCAGCGCCGCCGCCGCTTCGTTGCAGCCGCCCTCACCCATGGCAAGCTGAAAAGTTGGGATCACCAGCCCTTCGTCGACGCCAGCCAGCAGTACATGCGCAATCACATTGACCTGGACGACCTGGAACGCCGCGCGCGCTTCCCCAAACCCTGACCCACTCTTGCGAGGAACCAAGGCATGAAGACGATCAATGCAGTGCTTGCCGGTAGCGTGCTGCTGACCGGCTTGGCGTTCAACGCCCAGGCTGAGGACGCCAGTTGCGCCACCGTGAAGCTGGGCGATCCGGGCTGGAGCGATATCGCCGTGACCAATGGGGTGGCCCGCTTCCTCCTGGACGGGCTGGGCTACCGGACCGAAACCCCGACCCTGGCGGTGCCCATCATCTTCGCCGGCCTGCACAAGGGGCAGATCGATGCATTCCTCGGCAACTGGATGCCGGCCCAGCAGAGCAACTACGACAAGTTCGTCGCGGCCGGCAGCGTCGACAAGGTGGCGCAGAACCTCAGCGGCACCGAATACACCCTGGCGGTGCCGCGCTATGCCTACGACGCGGGGGTGAAAACCTTCGCCGACCTGGACAAGTTCGCCGACAAGTTCGAGCACAAGCTCTACGGCATCGCCGCAGGCTCGCCGGCCAACGTCTCCATCCAGCAGATGATCAAGTCCGACGAGTTCGGCCTGGGCGACTGGAAGCTGGTGGAGTCCAGCGAGCAGGCGATGCTGGTACAGGTAGGCCGTGCGGTGAAGCGCGAGCAGTTCGTGGTCTTCCTCGGCTGGACCCCGCACCCGATGAACGTGCAGTACGACATGGTCTATCTCAAAGGCGGCGAGAAGTACTTCGGTGAAAGCGGCAGCGTGAACACCCTGGCGCGCAAGGGCTACGCCGCGCAGTGTCCGAACGTGGGCAAGCTACTGGCCAACCTGCAGTTCACCCAGGAGATGGAGAACGCCATCATGGACCAGGTGCTCAACAGCAACGCCAACAACGACGCCGCCATCAAGACCTGGCTCAAGGCCAACCCGGCGGTGATCGACGGCTGGCTCCAGGGGGTCACCACCCGCGACGGCAGCGATGGCCTGGCAGCGGTGAAGGCGAAGCTCTGAACCGGGGGAGGGTTGATCTGGCCTGTAGGGGCGAATTCATTCGCCAAGCAGGCCGTAGGTCTGCCATTCGAGACCGACCGGGGCAGCTGCGCTGCCCTTGGCGAATGAATTCGCCCCTACAAGAGCCTCGCCACCGAGATGAAACTGCCTGATGTGTTCCCCTTCCTCGCCTGGCTCCCAGCCGTCCGCCCACGCGGCCTGGGCCGCGACGCGCTGGTGGGTCTGACCGGCGCCATCCTGGCCCTGCCGCAGTCCATCGCCTATGCGCTGATCGCCGGGCTGCCGGCGGAGTACGGGCTCTATGCAGCGGTGGTGCCGGTGATCATCGCCTGTCTGTGGGGTTCTTCCCGGCATCTGATCTGCGGACCGACCGCCGCCATTTCGGTGGTGCTCTTCGCCAGCGTCAGCCCGCTGGCCTTGCCGGGCAGCCAGGACTACATCGGCCTGGTGCTGCTGCTGACCTTCCTCGCAGGGGCATTCCAATGGCTGGTCGGGGCGCTGCGCTTCGGCTCCCTGGCGAACTTCGTGTCCCAGTCGGTGATACTCGGTTTTACCCTCGGCGCAGCCCTGGTGATCGCCCTCGGCCAGGTGCCCAACCTGCTGGGGCTGACCGGTCTGGAAGGACGCGCGACAGCCTGGCAGAGCGCCCTCGAACTGGCCGGGCATGTGCGCGAGGTGCACTGGCCGTCATTGCTGGTAGCGACCTTCACACTGGGCTTGTCAGCCCTGGTACGCAGCCTGTGGCCGCGCCTGCCGGCGCTGCTAATCGGCATCATCGGCGGCAGCCTGCTGGTGCTGGGGCTGCCGGCTACTTTCGCCAGCGTAGAACTGGTGCACCCCTTCAGCGGTAGCCTGCCGCCGCTGGCCGCGATCCGCTTCGACGCCGAGGACATGCTGCGCCTGCTGCCCTCAGCGGTCGCCTGCGGCCTGCTCGGGCTGGCCACCAGTCTGTCCATCGCCCGCGTCCTGGCCAGTCAGTCCGGTCAGGTGCTGGACGCTAACCAGGAGACGCGCGGGCAGGGCCTCTCCAACCTGATCGGCGCCTGGTTCTCGGGTTACCTGTCCGCCGGTTCCTTCACCCGCTCGGGGCTGAACCTGCAGGCAGGCGCCCGTTCGCCGCTAGCGGGAGTGTTCTCGGCGCTTTGGGTGGCGCTGTTCGCCCTGCTGGGCGCTCGGTTGATCGCGCATATCCCGTTGCCGGCGATGGCGGCGAGCATCCTGCTGATCTGTTGGGGCCTGGTCGACGCTCGTAGAATTCGCCAGCTCTGGCGCGTCAGCCGCGCGGAATTCGCCGTGATGGCGCTGACTTGCGCCGCGACCCTGTTGCTGGAGCTGCAGACCGCCATCTACGCCGGCGTGCTGGCGTCGCTGTTCTTCTACCTCAAGCGCACCTCGCAGCCACGGGTGCTGCAGGCGCAGGAGGGGGATGCCGAGGTACTGCGCATCGAGGGTTCGATCTTCTTCGGCGCCTGCCCGTACCTGCAGCGGCTGATCCAGCGCAGCCGCGCCGGGCGCCTGGTGCTGGATGCGCATCATGTGAACTTCATCGATTACGCCGGGGTGAGCATGCTTCACGAGGAAGCGCGGCGCCTGGGCGGGGAAGGGCGCAGCCTGGTGCTGCGCCGCGCCCGCCCGCAGGTGGAGCGGGAGCTGCGAAAGCTGGAAACCGAAAGCAGCGGTCTGGTGATCGAGGGCTAGCAGGCTCGTGGGTTTACTGTGGGAGGGGAAAGTTCAGCCCTGTAGGATGGGTGGAGCGGAGCGATACCCATGCTGCTGCGCAGAACCTGATGGGTATCGCAGGCTCCACCCATCCTACAAAGGCTCAGCCCAACCTTCGCTCCTGCAGTCAGCCTTGCGCCAGCTGGCGGCGCAGCTCGGCCAGCACCGGCGCGCTGTCCGGCAGCACGCCGCGCCAGAGCAGGAAGGCTTCGGCGGCCTGCTCCACCAGCATGCCCAGACCATCGAGCGTGCGAGCAGCACCGTGCTCGGTGGCCCAGCGGTTGAAGGCGGTCATTTCCTTGCCGTACATCATGTCGTAGCAGACGGTGTGACCCGGCTGGATCAGGCTCGGCGAGATGGGCGGCAGGTCACCGGCGAGGCTCGCCGACGTACCGTTGATGATCAGGTCAACCGGCTCCTCCAGCCAGTCGAAGCCACTGGCAGACACCGGGCCGAGATCGGCGAAGAGTTGGGCCAGCACCTCAGCCTTCTCCACGGTGCGGTTGGCAATCACCAGGCCTGCCGGCCTCGAAGCCAGCAGCGGTTCGATCACGCCACGCGCAGCGCCACCGGCGCCCAGCAACAGGATGCGTTTGCCGGCGAGAATCAGGCCGGCGTTGCGGGTGAGGTCGCGCACCAGGCCGGCGCCGTCGGTGTTGTCGCCGAGCAGGCTGCCGTCATCGAGCTTCTTCAGGGTGTTCACCGCACCCGCGCGCTGGGCTCGAGCGCTGAGGCTGCCGGCCAGCTGATAGGCCTGCTCCTTGAAGGGCACAGTGACGTTGCCGCCCTTGCCGGTTTCGAAGAACTGCCGGGCGCAGCCCGTGAAGTCGTCCAGCGGCGCCAGCACGGCTTCGTAGGTCAATTGCTCGCCGGTCTGCTCGGCGAACAGACGGTGGATCAGCGGCGACTTGCTGTGGCCGATGGGGTTGCCGAAGACGCAGTAGCGGTCGGTCACAGCCCTGCCTCCCCGAGCCAGTCGCGGTCCTTGAGAAAGTACTCGGTCAGGCGCGCTTCTTCGCTGCCCGGTTCCGGCTTCCAGTCATAGCCCCAGCGCACGTGCGGTGGCAGGGACATGAGGATGGATTCGGTACGGCCACCGGACTGCAGGCCGAACAGAGTGCCGCGGTCGAACACCAGGTTGAACTCCACATAGCGGCCCCGGCGGAAGGCCTGGAACTCACGCTGTTGTTCGGTAAAGGGGGTGTTCTTGCGCTTCTTCAGGATCGGCAGGTACGCCTCCAGGTAGGCATCACCGATGGCGCGCATGAAGGCGAAGCTGGTGTCGAAGTCCCACTGGTTCAGGTCGTCGAAGAACAGACCGCCAATGCCGCGCGGCTCGTTGCGATGCTTGAGGTGGAAGTAGCGGTCGCACCACTCCTTGTAGCGCGGGTAGACGTCGGCGCCGAAGGGCGCGCAGGCGTCGCGGGCCACCTTGTGCCAGTACACGCAGTCTTCCTCATTGGCGTAGTAGGGCGTCAGGTCGAAACCGCCGCCGAACCACCAGACCGGCTCCTCGCCTTCCTTCTCGGCGCAGAAGAAACGCACGTTGGCGTGGGAGGTGGGTACGTGGGGGTTTTCCGGGTGGATCACCAGGGACACGCCAAGGGCCTGGAAGCCGCGCCCGGCCAGTTCTGGGCGGTGGGCGCTGGCCGACGGCGGCAGGTTGGCGCCGAACACGTGGGAGAAGTTCACACCGCCCTTCTCGATCAGTCCGCCGTTCTCGATCACCCGGGTGCGGCCACCACCACCGGCGGGGCGCGTCCAGGCATCCTCGTAGAAGCCGGTCTTGCCGTCCTCAGCCGCCAGGGCGGTGCAGATGCGGTCTTGCAGATCGAGCAGGTAGGCCTTCACGGCCTCGGTACGGTCAGTCACGTCGTCAACCTTGGAAGCGGGTAGGGTGGCGGAAAAATGAGCAGGCAAGCATACCACCGCCAATGGCCACTGGTGGCTTGACGGGAATCAAGGCGAGGCGTTGGATGGGGGCTTTTCCGACCAGGAGGTTGCAAGCATGGCCAAACGTATCCAGTTCTCCGCCTACGGCGGACCGGAGGTCCTCGAATATGCGGAGTACCAGCCGGCAGAACCGGGGCCGCAGGAAGTACGGGTGCGCAACCGCGCCATCGGCCTGAATTTCATCGATACCTATTACCGCAGCGGCCTCTATCCGGCCCCGAACTTCCCGACCAGCCTGGGTACCGAGGGCGCGGGCGAGGTGGAAGCGATAGGCAGCGCGGTGACCCATTTCAAGGTGGGCGACCGCGTGGCCTACGCCACCGGCCCGCTGGGCGCCTACAGCGAACTGCATGTGCTGCCGGCGGACAAGCTGGTACGCCTGCCTGATGGCATCAGCTTCGAGCAGGCTGCGGCGGTGATGCTCAAGGGCCTGACGGTGCAATACCTGCTGCGCCAGACCTTTCCGCTCCAAGGCGGCGAGACCATCCTCTTCCATGCCGCCGCCGGCGGGGTTGGCCAGATCGCCTGCCAGTGGGCGCGAGCCCTGGGCGTGAATATGATCGGTACCGTCAGCTCGGCGGAAAAAGCCGCGCTGGCGAAGGCCAACGGTGCCTGGGCGACCATCGACTACAGCCAAGAGAACGTGGTGCAAAGGGTGCTGGAGCTCACCCACGGCGCCAAGTGCCCGGTGGTCTATGACTCAGTGGGCAAAGACACCTGGGAAATCTCGCTGGACTGCGTGGCACCGCGCGGCCTGATGGTGAGCTTCGGCAATGCCTCGGGCCCGGTGACCGGTGTGAACCTGGGCATCCTGGCGCAGAAGGGCTCGCTCTTCGTTACCCGGCCGACGCTGTTCGGTTACGCCAGCACGCCGGATCGCCTGCAGGCGATGGCCGACGAGCTGTTCGGGCTGATCGCCGATGGGCGCATCAAGGTGGAGGTGAGCCAGCGCTTCGCCCTGGCCGACGCCGCCAAAGCGCATACCGCCCTGGCCAGTCGCCAGACTACCGGCTCGACCGTGCTTATCCCCTGAGTACGCGGCCGCTGGCCAGGTCGCGGATGATGCTGGGATTGCGGCGTCCACCCAGGGCGCCACCCAGCACCGCGTCCAGCGTGTCGCCGAAGTACTGCTGCACGCGCAGGCGCGAATAGGCGGCAGGGCGACCGGATGGGTTGGCGGAGGTGGAGACCAAAGGACCGGTGAGGGCGCAAAGATCGCGCACCAGCGGGTGGTCACTGACACGCAGGGCAACGCTGTCGTGCTGGCCGGTGATCCACTCCGGGAGCAGGTTCTGGTGCGGCACCAGCCAGGTATTGGGTCCCGGCCAGCTGCTGGCGAGCCGGTCGATCCAGACGTCCGGCAGGCCTTCGAGGAGGAAGTCGAACTGGCGGATGTTGTCCGCCACCAGGATCAGCCCTTTCTCCACGGGGCGCTCCTTGAGCGCCAGCAGGCGGTACACCGCATCTTCGTTCCAGGGATCGCAGCCCAGTCCCCAGACCGCCTCGGTGGGATAGGCGATCACACCGCCTTCACGCACGACCCGCGCCACTTGCTGCACCCGCCAATTGCTGACCATCACCCACTCCCGCATAACTGGATCGGCAAAGTGTACAGGGCTCACCCTTGGCGATGCACCCAGCAGCCGGCCTCGCGGGCGACGCGCCCTTGCAGCTCCAGGTCGGTGAGTTCGGCCAGCAGGCGCGGCAGCTCCCAGCCACTGGCAGCGGCCAGGCCTTCGCTGCTGTAGGGCGCAGCGCGCAGCAGGTCGAGCAAGGGATGGGCGGCCAGCGCAGGCGGGTCGGCAGGGCACGCTGGCGCGATGGCCTGCCAGCCGCGCAAGGCTTCGAGTATGTCTTCCACCTTCTCGACCAGGCTGGCGCCTTCGCGGATCAGCTGATGGCATCCGCGTGCACCCGGATGGTGGATCGAGCCGGGAATGGCATAGACCTCGCGACCCTGTTCGGCCGCAAGGCGAGCGGTGATCAGGGAGCCGCTGGAGGGGCTGGCTTCCACCACCAGCACCCCCAGGGAGAGGCCGCTGATGATGCGGTTGCGCTGAGGGAAGTTGGCCGGCCGCGGCGGGCAGCCCAGGGGCAGCTCGGACACCAGGACGCCGCCTTCTTCGACTATGCGAGCAGCCAGCCCACGGTGACGGTTGGGATAGAGACGCTCGAGACCGGTGCCGAGCACCGCGACCGTCTGGCCAGCCGCTTCCAGGGCACCCAAATGGGCAGCCCCATCGATGCCCAGGGCGAGTCCACTGGTAATCACGAAACCGCCTCCGGCGAGGCTGCGGGCAAAGGCCCGGGCGGTGTCCAGGCCGGCAGCCGAGGCGCGGCGGCTGCCGACCATCGCCAGTTGCGGACGCTCCAGCAAGGTGGCGTCACCCGCGACGTAAAGCAGCGGCGGAGCATTGACCAGTTCGGTAAGCAGCGCGGGGTAGGCCGGGTCGTCCCAACACAGCAACTGGTGGCCGGGGTGCTCCAGCCAGGCCAGGGCATGGCCGGCGGCGTCACGGATTTCCGGACTGCGGCGCGGGTCGGCGGAGGCCTCCGGCAGCCCCAGCGAACGCCACGCTGATGCCGGCGCACTGAGGGCGGCAGAGGCAGAGCCAAAGGCTTCGATCAGGCGGCGAAAACGGGCGGGGCCAAGTTCGGGGAGGTGGTGCAGGCGCAGGCGAGCTTCCAGCTCGGCGGGGGATATTGATGGCATCTCGATCGGTCCTTGATCGCGCCGCAGATGCGGCCGGACCGCCATCAATACAACAAGCCCCCGCAGGACGGGGGCTTGGAGGTGTTACGGGTTATGTACCTTGTCCAGCACCGCCAGCTGGCGGGTGGCGGCGAGGATCAGGCCGTAACTGAGCTTGTCGTAGGTGCGGAACACCATCAGCAGGCCGGCGCGTTCGTCCGGGATCTTGATGAACTCGTCGGTGACACGGTCACGCACGGTTTCGCCGGTCTTGTAGACCGCCAGCACGTTGCCTTCTACCAGGCCGTCCCGCTTGCCCTTGTTGATGGTGACCACATCGAACTGGCCGATCTGGGTCACGCCGCGCGGCACGTCGAGGATCACTCCGCTGACATCGTTGGTCGGCGCGCTGGGCATGAAGGTGGAGTTGATGGCACGTTCCTCGGTGGGGAACAGGCGATCGCCCAGGCGCACTTCCTGGGTGGAACGGGTCAGCTGCAGGGTACCGATGTCGCCCTCGTCAGCGACCATTTCGCCGCCGCCGATATCGTCGGCATTGATGCCGAGGAATTCCTTGGTTTCCGGGTCGAGGTAGGTCTTGCCCTGGCGGAAGATGCCATAGACAGGCTGCTCGTGGTTGAACGCGCCACGGGCGTAGACGCGGTCGCCAGCGCCACTGACCACACGCTCGGCATTGCCGGCGACGATATAAGGCGCGCCTTGGAAGTCCTTGGGATCGTCGATGATGCGGTTGGTCAGCAGGAAGGCGTTGATGGCTTCCAGCGGAATGGTCGGGATGGCTTCGGCCATCGGCGTGCTACGCACCTGGGGCGAGAGCTTGATGGTGCCGCGGGATGCACCGCGGTTCAGCATCAGGCGCGGCTGGCCATCGACGTAGACCAGGCTGAGCAGGTCGCCGGGATAGATAAGGTGCGGGTTTTCGATCTGCGGGTTGGCGTGCCAGATTTCCGGCCACTTCCAGGGCTGGCGCAGGAATTTGCCAGAGATGTCCCAGAGCGTGTCGCCCTTGACCACCGTATAGCGTTCCGGATGCCCTTCCCTGAGTTCCACCGCAGCCTGGGTCAGGCCACTGGCGGCCAGCAGCAGCAGGGCGAGTAGTGATTTCCTCATGCGGTGAATCCCTTTATTATGTTCATTCACTTGCAACGCCCCGAGAGCCGCCCCAACCGGGCTCTTCAGCCGTTTTTTCGATGCTGCTCACCATCTTAGCAGCGGTTTTTTAACTTATTCCACAAGTGCATCACAAACGCATATGGCGATTCTGAACATTCTCGAATTCCCCGATCCGCGGTTGCGCACCATTGCCAAACCGGTGGACGTGGTGGACGACTCCATCCGCACGCTGATCGATGACATGTTCGAAACCATGTACGCCGCACCGGGTATCGGCCTGGCCGCCACGCAGGTGAACGTACACAAGCGCGTGGTCGTGATGGACCTGTCGGAAGACAAGTCCGAACCAAGGGTTTTCATCAACCCCGAGTTCGAGTCGCTGACCGACCAGATGGACCAATATCAAGAAGGCTGCCTTTCGGTACCCGGTTTCTATGAGAACGTCGACCGCCCGCAGCGGGTCAGGATCAAGGCCCTCGACCGCGACGGCCAACCCTACGAGCTGATCGCCGAAGGGCTGCTCGCCGTGTGCATCCAGCACGAGTGCGACCACTTGAACGGCAAGCTCTTCGTCGACTACCTGTCGTCCCTCAAACGCGATCGCATCAAGAAGAAGCTGGAAAAACAGCACCGCCTCCACGCTTGATTCCTCCGATCCCAAAGGCTTGCCCCGGCAAGCCTTTTCTTTTTAGTGAGCCCTGAATGAGCCAAGCACTGCGCCTCGTCTTCGCCGGCACCCCGGAGTTCGCCGCGGAGCACCTCAAAGCCCTGCTCGATTCCCGCCACCAGGTCATCGCCGTCTACACCCAGCCGGACCGCCCGGCCGGGCGCGGACAGAAGCTGATGCCCAGCCCGGTCAAGCAGCTCGCCGTGGCACACGGCATCCCGGTGCTGCAACCGCCGACCCTGCGCGACCCGGCCGCCCAGGCTGAACTCAAGGCCCTCGGTGCCGACCTGATGGTGGTGGTGGCCTACGGTCTGATCCTGCCCCAGGCGGTGCTCGACACGCCGCGCCTGGGCTGCATCAACAGCCACGCCTCGCTGCTGCCACGCTGGCGCGGCGCTGCGCCGATCCAGCGTGCGGTAGAGGCGGGCGATGCGGAAAGCGGCGTGACCGTGATGCAGATGGAAGCCGGCCTCGACACCGGCCCGATGCTGCTCAAGGTCACCACGCCGATCTCGGCCTCCGACACCGGCGGCAGCCTGCACGACCGCCTCGCCCAGCTCGGCCCTGAGGCGGTTCTGGAAGCCATCGAAGGCCTGGCCGCCGGGACCCTGCGAGGTGAAGTCCAGGACGATGCGCTGGCCAATTACGCGCACAAGCTGAACAAGGACGAGGCGCGCCTCGACTGGAGCCACCCGGCGGTGGAGCTGGAGCGCTTGGTGCGCGCCTTCAACCCCTGGCCGATCTGCCACACCAGCCTCGACAGCGCGCCGTTGAAGGTGCTGGCTGCCGCTCTCGGCGAAGGCAAGGGCCAGCAACCCGGAGAGATCCTCGCCGCAAGCAAGGATGGCCTGACCGTAGCCTGTGGCGAGGGCGCTCTGCGTCTGACCCGCCTGCAACTGCCTGGCGGCAAGCCGCTGAACTTCGCCGACCTCTATAACAGCCGCCGCGAGCAGTTCGCCGTGGGTAAGGTGCTCGGCGCATGAACCCGCGTCTCGCCGCCGCCCGCGCCCTGGCCACAGTACTTTCCGGCAAGGCTTCCCTGGGCGGCAGCCTGCCGCCCCAGCTGGACAAGGTCGACCCTCGCGATCGCGCCCTGGCCCAGGACCTGGCCTTCGGCGCCGCCCGCTGGCAACCGCGCCTCAGCGCCTTGGCCGAACGCCTGCTGCAGAAGCCGTTCAAGGCCGCCGACAAGGATGTGGAAGCCCTGCTGCTGGTCGGCCTCTACCAGCTCTTCTACACCCGCATTCCCGCCCATGCCGCCATTGGCGAAACCGTTGGCTGCTCGGACAAACTGAAGAAACCCTGGGCCAAGGGACTGCTCAATGCCGTGCTGCGCAATGCTCAGCGCCAGGGTGAAACGATCTTCGCCGAACTCGAGCGCGACCCGGCCGCCCGCACCGCCCACCCACGCTGGCTGCAGAAGGCGCTGAAAGCCGCCTGGCCGGAACACTGGGAAGCAGTCTGCGCGGCGAACAATGCTCACCCGCCGTTGATCCTGCGGGTCAATCGCCGACATGGCAGCCGCGAAGCTTATCTGGCCGAACTGCAGCAGGCCGGCATCGCCGCCGAGCCCTGCACCTTCAGCCACGATGGCATCCGCCTTGTCGAAGCCTGCGACGTGAAGACCCTGCCGGGCTTCGCCGAGGGCCGCGTCAGCGTGCAGGACGAAGCCGCACAACTGGCCGCCGACCTGCTGGAGCTGGCCCCTGGCCAACGGCTGCTGGATGCCTGCTGCGCCCCTGGCGGCAAGACCTGCCATGTACTGGAGGCCGAGCCGGGCCTGTCTGAAGTGGTGGCTGTCGATCTGGAAGAAAGCCGCCTGGTGCGCGTACGCGAGAACCTCGCGCGACTTGGCCTGCAGGCACACCTGATCGCCGCCGACGGCCGGGATACCGCCAGTTGGTGGGACGGCAAACCGTTCCAGCGCATCCTCCTCGACGCCCCCTGTTCGGCCACCGGCGTGATCCGCCGCCACCCGGACATCAAGCTGACCCGCCAGGCGGAAGACATTGCCGCACTGGCCCAGCTCCAGGGCGAACTGCTGGACACCCTCTGGCCAACCCTGGAGGTAGGCGGCGTGCTGCTCTACGCCACATGCTCCACCCTGCCACAGGAAAACAGCGACAACATCGCCGCCTTCCTTGCCCGCACCCCAGGTGCCCGCGAGCTGGACATCCCCGGCCCCTTCGGACTGAAACAACCCCACGGCCGTCAACTGCTGGCGCAGGAAAACGGCCATGACGGTTTCTACTATGCCAAGCTGATCAAGATTGCCGCCTCGCCTCGAGGCTAATGGAGCCTGCAGTGAAGATCATCATTCTCGGCGCCGGCCAAGTTGGCGGCACCCTGGCGGAACACCTCTCAGGGGAAGCCAACGACATCACCGTGGTCGACACCGACGGTGACCGCCTGCGCGACCTCGGCGACCGGCTCGACATCCGCACCGTGCAGGGACGCGGCTCCTTCCCCACCGTGCTGCGCCAAGCCGGGGCCGATGACGCCGACATGCTGGTGGCGGTGACCAACAGTGATGAAGTGAACATGGTCGCCTGCCAGGTGGCCTACACCCTCTTCCACACACCCACCAAGATCGCCCGCGTACGTGAGGCAGCCTACCTGACCCGCGCCGGCCTCTTCGACAACGAAGCCATCCCGGTGGACGTGCTGATCAGCCCGGAGCAGGTGGTCACCAACTACATCAAGCGCCTGATCGAATACCCCGGCGCGCTGCAGGTGATCGACTTCGCCGAAGGCAAGGCCCAGCTGGTGGGGGTCAAGGCCTACTACGGCGGCCCGCTGGTAGGCCAGGAGCTGCGCCAGATCCGCGAGCACATGCCCAACGTCGACACCCGCGTGGCCGCCATCTTCCGCCGCAACCGGCCGATCCTGCCCAAGGGCGACACCGTGATAGAAGCGGACGACGAGGTCTTCTTCATCGCCGCCAAGGCCCACATCCGCGCGGTGATGAGCGAGTTGCGCCGCCTTGAAGACAGCTACAAACGTGTGGTGATCGCCGGTGGCGGCCACATCGGCGAGCGTCTGGCCGAGGCCATCGAGAGCCGCTACCAGGTGAAGATCATCGAGATGAACGCGGCGCGCTGCCGCCACCTCTCGGAAGTCCTGGACAGCACCATCGTGCTCCAGGGCAGCGCCTCCGACCGCGACCTGCTGGTGGAAGAAAACATCAACGATGCCGACATCTTCCTCGCCCTGACCAACGACGACGAAGCCAACATCATGTCCTCGCTACTGGCCAAGCGCCTGGGCGCGCGCAAGGTGATGACCATCATCAACAACCCCGCCTACGTGGACCTGGTGCAGGGCGGCGACATCGACATCGCCATCAGCCCGCAGCTCGCCACCATCGGCACCCTGCTGACCCACGTGCGCCGCGGCGACATCGTCAGCGTGCACTCCCTGCGCCGGGGTGCGGCGGAGGCCATCGAAGCCATCGCCCACGGCGACGCCAAGTCGAGCAAGGTGGTCGGCAAGATGATCGAAGACATCGCCCTGCCGCCAGGCACCACCATCGGCGCCATCATCCGCGACGAGGAAGTGCTGATCGCCCACGACGACACCGTGATCGAATCGGGCGACCACGTAATCCTGTTCCTCGTGGACAAGAAGTACATCCGTGATGCCGAGCGCCTATTCCAGGTCGGCCTGACCTTCTTCTAAAGGGGACACACCGCCGTGCTCGAAGGACTGGAAAAGATGCTGGCCAAGGGCGTGGACAACGCCCTGCTGCGCTTCGGCCTGGGCAAGGGCTACCTCGACCAGGGTGACGCGGCCAAGGCCGCTGAGCACCTGCGCCGCTGCGTAGAGCAGGACCCGAAGTACTCCGCCGCCTGGAAGCTGCTGGGCAAGGCGCTGGAAGCCCAGGGCGACTTCACCGCCGCTCGTGAGGCCTGGACGCAGGGCCTGGAGGCCGCTCGCGCCCACGGCGACAAGCAGGCGGAGAAGGAGATGGCGGTGTTTCTCAAGCGCCTCGACAAGCGCTCGTGACGCTTGACGGGCTGAAGTGGAGCACCGCCAGCTCACCTGACGAACAGTGGCTGCGCGGTTGACCGTTGCGGTCGACTAGTCGCCGTCGAGGAAACGGAAACCGGCGCCCTCGGCATCGACCCGCATCACTTCCATCTGCAGGATCGGTGCCTCGATCGGCAAATCCTGCACCTGGCCGCGGATGGTACTGCCGACGGGCAGGGCGACCAGTTCGGGGTGACGGATGTAGACGCCGCCATCGGACAGATCACGGGTCTGGGCAATCAGCTCACCAAAACTCGGGTGACTGATCTTGATCCTGCACTTCATCGGAGTTCGGGGAAATTGCCGCTGGTTCGCCATGGGATCGCATCATCCTGAGCCGATTTTCTGCCGTCGTTAATACGGTGTATTGCCGTTTGGCACAAGCCCAGAAGCCCTTCTCCCGTCAGTACCACTTCTTCTCGCCTTCGGGGCGTTTCTTGAAGCGCTTCATGCTCCACATGTACTGGGTCGGGTAGGCCCGCACGTACTTTTCCACCACCTGGCTCATGGCAGCCACGCCTTCTTCGACATTCTCGCTGTACATGCCTTCGGGGGCGGCTTCCAGGATCACCTTGAAGCCCGCCCCATCAGGCAGGCGCAGGGCATGCAGGAACACGCCACGTGCCTTGCCGCCGGCGAGCATGCCCGGAACGAATTTGCTGGTCAGCGCCTGGGTGCCGAGGAAGGGCACGAAGACGCCAGCCGAAAGGCTCGGTTCCGGGTCCGCCGGAATGCCCACGGCGCCACCCTTGCGCACCTCCTTGATGACGCTGAGGATGCCTTCCTTGGTGGAGGGCGCCACGCGGTTGCCCAGTTGCACGCGCTGCTTTTGCAGCAGTTCATCCACCGCTTTCAGCTTCGGCGGACGGTAGAAGATGATGGGTTTGCACTGCGCGCAGTAGAAGTGGTTGAGCACTTCCCAGTTGCCCAGGTGGCTGGTGATCCCCACCACGCCCTTGCCGCTGGCCAGGGCCTCGTGCAGCACGTCCAGACCCTCCACCTCGCGCACCAGGCCGATGGATTTCTCCGCCGGCCAGATCCAGGCACAGGCGCTTTCGGTGAAAGTCCTGCCGATGTCCATCAGGCTCTGACCCACGCGCTGCTCCAGTTCCGCCGGCGACCATTCGGGGAAGCACTTGGACAGGTTGATCCGCACCACATCGCGGGAGCGGTTGGGCAGCTTCCACATTAGCCAGCCGATGGCTGCGCCGACCGCTTGCACGGCGCGCCAGGGGAGCAGGGCAAAGAGGCGCAGGAAACCGACGACCAACGCGCCTTTCAGCTTATCCACAGGCATCTCCAGTAGATCGAAAAGCGCGCATTCTAACCTCGCCGTGTGAACGATGCCGCCTCAAGCGGTCAGTTCACGGTAACGGTCACAATCAACTGTGTGATCCATGACCATGCCGGCGGCCTGCATGAAGGCGTAGCAAATGGTCGGGCCGACAAAGGTGAAGCCGGCTTTCTTCAATGCCTTGCTCATGGCCTCGGCCTCGGGGGTGACCGCAGGCACCTGGCCGCGCTCGCTGAAGTGATTGACCTTCGGCTCACCGTCGACGAACGACCAGAGCAGCGCCACCGGGTCGCCCAGGCGCAGCCAGGCCTGCGCGTTCTGCCGTGCGGCCTTGAGTTTGAGGAAGTTGCGGATGATGCCGGGGTCCTGCATCAGCTTCTCGATTTCCTCATCACTCATCACCGCCAGGCGCTTGGGGTCGAAGCCAAACAGCACCTCACGGTAACGCTCGCGCTTCTTCAGCACGGTGATCCACGACAGGCCGGCCTGGAAACCTTCCAGCAGGAGCAGTTCGAAGAGCGCCGCCGGGTCCTTCAGCGGAACACCCCATTCGGTGTCGTGGTAGGCGATGTAGAGGGGGTCGTCATTGCACCAGAAGCAGCGTGGCATAAGGCTTTCCATGCGGTTGCGGCGAGGTCGGATCGGGTATACTCCGGCATTTTCCGTTGAAGACCCAGCACAGGTGAAATTCGTGAGCCAGACTACGCCCGCCGTGCGCACCTTCCAAGACCTGATCCTCGCCCTGCAGCAGTACTGGGCCGAGCAGGGCTGCGTGGTGCTCCAGCCCTACGACATGGAAGTGGGCGCCGGTACTTTCCACACCGCCACCTTCCTCCGCGCCATCGGCCCGGAGACCTGGAACGCCGCCTACGTGCAGCCGTCCCGCCGTCCGACCGACGGCCGCTACGGCGAAAACCCCAACCGGCTGCAGCACTACTACCAGTTCCAGGTGGTCCTCAAGCCTAACCCGGAGAACTTCCAGGAGCTGTACCTCGGCTCGCTGAAAGCCATTGGCATCGACCCGCTGGTGCATGACATCCGCTTCGTCGAGGACAACTGGGAATCGCCAACCCTCGGCGCCTGGGGCCTGGGCTGGGAAATCTGGCTGAACGGCATGGAAGTCACCCAGTTCACCTACTTCCAGCAGGTCGGTGGCATCGAGTGCTACCCGGTGACCGGTGAGATCACCTATGGCCTGGAGCGCCTGGCCATGTACATCCAGGGCGTCGATTCGGTGTACGACCTGGTCTGGGCCGACGGCCCCTTCGGCAAGGTCACCTACGGCGACGTGTTCCACCAGAACGAGGTGGAGCAGTCGACCTACAACTTCGAGCACGCCAACGTCGAGAAGCTGTTCGAGCTGTTCGACTTCTACGAGAGCGAAGCCAATCGCTTGATCGAGCTGCAGCTGCCGCTGCCGACCTACGAGATGGTCCTCAAGGCTTCCCACACCTTCAACCTGCTGGATGCCCGCCGCGCCATCTCGGTGACCGAGCGCCAGCGCTACATCCTGCGCGTGCGCACCCTGGCCCGCGCCGTGGCACAAAGCTACCTGCAGGCGCGCGCGCGCCTCGGCTTCCCCATGGCCACTCCCGAACTGCGTGACGAAGTACTGGCCAAGCTGGAGGCTCAAGAATGAGTGCACAAGATTTTCTGGTAGAGCTGGGCACCGAAGAGCTGCCTCCCAAAGCCCTGAAATCTCTCGGTGACGCCTTCCTCGGCGGCATCGAGCAAGGCCTCAAGGCTGCCGGCCTGGGCTACGCCAAGGCCCAGGTGTTCGCCGCCCCGCGCCGCCTGGCCGTGCTGGTGGAGCAGTTGGCCACCCAGCAACCCGACCGCAGCGTCAATCTCGACGGCCCGCCGATCCAGGCCGCCTTCGATGCCGAAGGCAAGCCTACCCAGGCTGCACTGGGCTTCGCCCGCAAGTGCGGTGTCGACCTGGAGCTGATCGACAAGAGTGGTCCGAAGCTGAAGTTCAGCCAGTCCATTCCCGGCCAACCCGCCGCTGGCCTGCTGCCTGGCATCGTCGAAGCGTCCCTGGCTGCCCTGCCGATCCCGAAGCGCATGCGCTGGGCTGCTCGCCGCGAAGAGTTCGTCCGTCCGACCCAATGGCTGGTCATGCTGTTCGGCGACGACGTGGTGGATTGCGAGATCCTCACCCAGAAAGCCGGTCGTGAGTCCCGTGGCCACCGTTTCCACAACCCGGACAACATCCGCATCAGCAAGCCTTCCACTTACCTGGAAGACCTGCGCAGCGCCCACGTGCTAGCCGACTTCTCCGAACGCCGCGAGATCATCGCCAAGCGCGTGGCCGAACTGGCCGCCGAACAGAACGGCACTGCCGTAGTGCCCGCCGATCTGCTGGACGAAGTGACCGCGCTAGTCGAGTGGCCGGTGCCGCTGGTGTGCTCCTTCGAGGAGCGCTTCCTCGCCGTACCCCAGGAAGCCCTGATCTCCACCATGCAGGACAACCAGAAGTACTTCTGCCTGCTGGATGCCAACGGCAAGCTGTTGCCGCGCTTCATCACCGTGGCCAACGTGGTCAGCAAGGACCCGGCGCAGATCATCTCCGGTAACGAGAAGGTGGTTCGTCCACGCCTCACCGACGCCGAGTTCTTCTTCAAGCAGGACAAAAAGCAGAAGCTGGAAGGCTTCAACGAGCGTCTGAAGAACGTGGTGTTCCAGGCCCAGCTCGGTACCGTCTTTGATAAAGCCGAGCGCGTGTCCCGCCTCGCTGGTTTCGTGGCCGAGCAGATCGGCGCCGATACGGTCCGTGCCGCTCGCGCCGGCATCCTCGCCAAGTGCGACCTGGCCACCGAGATGGTCGGTGAATTCCCCGAGATGCAGGGCATCGCCGGCTACTACTACGCCATCAACGATGGCGAGCCGGAAGACGTCGCTAAGGCGCTGAACGAGCAGTACATGCCGCGTGGCGCCGGCGCCGAACTGCCGCAGACCCTCACCGGTGCCGCCGTGGCCGTGGCCGACAAGCTGGACACCCTGGTGGGTATCTTCGGCATCGGCATGCTCCCCACCGGCAGCAAGGACCCCTTCGCCCTGCGCCGCCAGGCCCTGGGCGTGCTGCGCATCCTGATCGAGAAGCAACTGAACCTCGATCTGGCCACTGCTATCGCCTTCGCGATCGACCTCTATGGCGCCAGGGTAAAGGCCGACGGTCTCGCCGAGCAGGTGCTGGAGTTCGTCTTTGACCGCCTGCGTGCGCGATACGAGGACGAAGGTGTGGACGTTGCCGTGTACCTTTCCGTGCGCGCCCTGCAACCGTCCTCCGCACTGGACTTCGACCAGCGCGTGCAGGCCGTTCAGGCCTTCCGCAAACTGCCAGAAGCCGCAGCCCTGGCAGCTGCCAACAAGCGCGTATCCAACCTGCTGAGCAAGGCTGAAGGCAGCGTTCCGGGCAGCGTCGACAGCGCCCTGCTCCAAGAAGCCGCCGAACAGGCCCTGGCCAAGGCCGTGGCCGACGCCGAACAGGCCCTGGCGAACGCCGGCAGCTACCGCGAAACCCTGGAACGCCTGGCGAGTCTGCGCGAACCGGTGGACAGCTTCTTCGAGACCGTACTGGTCAACGCCGAAGACGCCGCCGTACGCAGCAACCGCTATGCACTGCTGGCCAAGCTGCGCGGCCTGTTCCTGGGCGTGGCGGACATCTCGGTACTGGGCTAAGTGATAACGCGAGCCGGGCCCCTGGCAGAGCGCTTCGGGTCTGGCTCGGCGTTTCAGGCGTTGTTCATGAAACTACTGATTCTCGACCGCGACGGTGTCATCAACGAAGACTCCGACGCGTACATCAAATCCCTCGAGGAATGGATCCCCATTCCCAGTGCCATCGCCGCCATCGCCTGCCTGAGCAAAGCCGGCTGGACCGTTGCCGTGGCCACCAACCAGTCGGGCATCGCCCGCGGCTATTACGACCTCGCCACCCTCGACTCCATGCATGTTCGCCTGCGCGAGCTGGTAGCGGAGCAGGGCGGGGAACTCGGCATCATCGAATTCTGCCCCCACGGCCCTGACGAAGGCTGCGACTGCCGCAAGCCACGCCCCGGCATGCTCAAGCGCATCGCCGAGCACTATGGCGTGGACCTTGCTGGAATCTGGTTCGTCGGCGACAGCAGTGGTGACCTGGAAGCCGCGCAGGCCGTCGATTGTCAGCCCGTTCTGGTGAAGACCGGCAAAGGCGAACGAACGCTGGCCAAATCCTTGCCAGCGGGAACCCTGGTATTCGACGATCTGGCCTCAGTCGCCACGCATCTCCTTCAGTAAGGTCAAGAACTCCCATGACGACAGTGCAGGCCATCAGAACCTTCCTCTTCTACCTGTTGCTGTCGTTGAGCGCCTTCATCTGGGGCACGCTTAGCCTCTTTTTCGCGCCCTTCATGCCGTTCCGCATGCGCTATCGCTTCATCGTCTGGCGCTGGTGCCGTTTCGCGGTCTGGCTGGCGAAGGTCGTGGTCGGCATCCGCTATGAGGTGAAAGGGCTGGAGAATGTGCCCGAGCGCCCCTGCGTGATTCTGGCCAAGCACCAGAGCACCTGGGAAACCTTCTACCTTTCGGGCGCCTTCGAGCCCCTCAGTCAGGTGGTCAAGCGGGAACTCCTGCGAGTGCCCTTCTTCGGCTGGGCGATGGCCCTGATGAAGCCCATCGCCATTGACCGCAGCAACCCCAAAGCGGCCCTCAAACAGCTGGCCGCGCAGGGTGATGAACGCCTGAAGCAGGGCGCCTGGGTGCTGATCTTCCCGGAGGGCACCCGCGTGCCGCTCGGGCAAATGGGCAAGTTCTCACGCGGAGGCGCGGCGCTGGCGGTCAATGCGGGGCTGCCGGTCCTGCCGGTGGCTCTCAATGCCGGGCATTTCTGGCCGAAGGAAGGTTGGGCCAAGCATCCGGGCACCATCCAGGTCGTCATCGGCCCCGTGATGCACGCGGAAGGGGAGGGTCCGAGGGCTATCGCCGAGCTGAACGAGAGGGCTTTTGCCTGGGTGGAAGCAACCCAACGCGAGATCGAAGGCCCGCAAACAGCGGCTACCGCCGAACACGCCGCCTGATTTGTGGATAAGCTGTGAACAGAATATTGGCGATTCGCCAGATTCACGGCTCAAGCCACTGATTTACAAGGCTTTGTGTTTCACAATAAAGCTTAGCGAGAAAGTGCATAACGATTCCTCGCCAAGGCTCTGCGTCACCCCTTCAAATACTTGGAATCCAGGGCGTTGAAGCAGCGGATGATCCGCTCGCGTGCGGCGCCCGGGAAGTTCTTCTCGGTCAACACGACCAGCACACCCGGCTTGACCCTGCCTGAGCGCAGCTGCCTCATCATGTAGGCACTGATCTGTTCATCGGTGATGCTCGGGTCATCACGCTCGACCTCATCCATCCTGCTGCTCCTCTATGGCCTCCAGGGCCTCGGCTAGGGCTTCCAGACTATGCTTCACGGCCTGGCACGGCGATGCCCGAGCTGAGGCAGAAACGCGCTAAAGCGCGATTCCTGAGCGATTTTGGAAACGGGGGAAAGAAAGGGATTTTGCAAAAGCCGGAAAGCACTGAGGGGAGCCGAAGCTCCCCTCAAATGTTTTTTCATTTTTTTGTTGTTGTTTTTATTCAATATTCGTTGTTGTTCTTCGCTACTGGCTACTATGAGCCAGAATTGGCTGGTCCCAACATGGACCGAGGGCAAACGGATTTTTTTGGACGCTGATCATGTCATCGTCATTGCTGAACCAACCAGAGCGCCGCTACCTCAAGGTAGTTTTATTGTTCTGTTGCTCGGGTCACCGGGTATGGAACGACACACCCTGTCCAAAAAAATCGGTTTGCTTCTTCTCTGGGCTGTTGTTGTTGTTTTGTCAGAGTCGAAAACTTTCTTTTTGAAGCTTTTTATTGTTGTTGTCCCATACATAGAGCATGTCTCGTGCCAGCTTTTTATAAATCATTATAAATCAATAACTTATATAGATTTTACTTTTAGGTACGCGCTCTTTCTGCGCTGAAATGTTCCCTTACGACCCGTCAGGGCATACGAAGTCCCCGCCGGGGGTAACACTCCTCCCACAAGTTCCTAGCCATAGTGTTACCCCCTGTTTCTGTTCTCTAACCGATTAAAATCTTCCCATACGCGACGATCTCAGCGCGCCATCAGAAGGGACCTCAGCCACGCGAGCGGTGCGCTATCGCACGCCATATCGAACACGAATTCCTGTCCTCGATAAGCGCTGTTCAACCAACAGAGTTCCCCCATGCTCGACCAACGCCGGGGATTTCGATGGAAACTCAGCCCCGGTCTACCCTCTCGCGGTGCAAGGCATGCCGGCAGTTGCCATCGCGTCTGCAACGTTGAATCAGGTGCAGTCAGCACCAGGTACTCATGCAGATAGCGAAAGATGCCGGCACCAGGGCAATCCTCTGCAAAGCCGTCCAGCTGGAGATTTTCCGTCGCTACATACAAGGTGTTGCTTGCGTCCCGCTCATAGGCGAAGTGAGGGTGATAGCGTGCCCAGGGCATGGCGGAAGCGGGTATCTCGTCGACTTTGTGTATCTCTGCCACCTGCATCCAGCCCCAGATAATGTGACGCGGCAGCTCGCCAGGCCGGAATCGCCAGGCATCGTGAATATGCTCGACAACGCGAAACGAGCCGAAGAAGAGAAACAGGTCGCCGACTGAAACACCTTCATTTCGTAAATGCCCCTGTGCGCTGCCACTCTGTCCCAGCAATGGCTTCCAGCCGGGTGCGCGAGTCAAGGCGTCGACGCGAAGGTCTGGGTCCAGGTGGGCACCTTTTCGTTGCCATGCAGTATCACCGGTCAGATGCCCAACCAGCTCACCAAGGTTGATGCCTTCGTAGTCGATTTCACTGTATCGGATAGAGGAATGCTCGTCTGGGATCGGCAGAGAGCACAGCCGTCCGTCCGGCAGTATCGGACTCGGGCAACCACCTGCAGAGGAATCAAACCCCTTGCGACTCAGGATGATCCGCATCTATTTCCCTTTTCTGTAAGCGTCCAGCCAAGTCACCTTCCGAACTCCAGCATTAAGGGCGATGGTGTCCGCGTATTTTTAAGCGGACGCGATAGCCCTTATCGCCGGGATTTCCATGCGCCAACGAAGCTCTTACCCCAAACCGTTCAAGGCCCAGGTTGTTCAGGAGTGCCTGCAACCCGGTGCGACCGTCTCCAGCGTTGCCATCAGCCACGGCATCAACGCCAACGTCATTCGCAAGTGGCTGCCGCTTTACCGAGATCAGCCACCAGCGGCGTTGCCGGCGTTCGTTCCATTGAGGGCCATGCCTAAACGAACAACTGAGGCGTTCGCAATCATTGAGTTGTCCCTTGGCGAGCAAGCGGTCACAGTGAAATGGCCAGCCTCCGATCCTGAAGGCTGCGCCTGCTTTGTGCGTGGGCTCACCCCGTGATCCGCATCGATACCATCTGGCTCGCCACCGAGCCGATGGACATGCGCGCCGGTACCGACACCGCGTTGGCGCGTGTGGTGGCCGTGTTCGGTGCGGCGAAGCCGCACTGCGCCTATCTCTTCGCCAACCGCCGCGCCAACCGCATGAAAGTCCTGGTGCATGACGGCGTGGGTATCTGGCTGGCTACGCGGCGCTTGAACCAGGGCAAGTTTCACTGGCCGGGCATCCGGCACGGCTCGGAAGTCGAACTCGGCACCGAGCAACTTCAGGCTTTGGTACTGGGTCTACCCTGGCAGCGGGTCGGTGCAGCCGGCGCGATCACAGTGCTGTAGCACCTGCCATTAGCCCATCGGTTTATCTCCGCTGACCGCCTGCTCTGGCACAATCAGCGGCATGACTGCCTCGCCCAATCTCGACCAACTGACACCTGAACAGCTGCGCGCACTGGCCGCGCAGCTGCTCACGCAGGTCGACATGATGGGTAAGAAGATCCACCGCGACCAAACGGTTATCGAGAACCTCACCCACGAAATCGCCATCCTCAAGCGGCACAAGTTCGCCAAGCGCAGCGAGCAACTGAGCCCTGACCAGGGCAGCCTGCTGGAAGACCTGCTCGACACCGACATCATGGCCATCGAAGCCGAGCTGAAAGCCGTCAATCCTACGGTTGCCCCAGCCGAACCACGCCAACAGCCCAAGCGCACACCGCTGCCAGCGCAATTCCCGCGCACCGTGATCCATCACGAACCGGACACCACCCAGTGCGCCTGCGGCTGCCAGCTGCAACGCATCGGTGAAGACGTCAGCGAAAAGCTGGATTACACGCCGGGCGTGTTCACCGTCGAACAGCACGTACGTGGGAAATGGGCCTGTCGCCAGTGCGAAACACTGATCCAGGCACCAGTGCCGGCCCAGGTGATCGACAAGGGCATCCCCACCGCCGGCCTCCTGGCTCACGTGATGGTGGCCAAATTCGCCGACCACCTGCCGCTGTACCGGCAGGAAAAGATCTTCGGCCGTGCCGGCCTGGCTATCGCTCGTTCGACGCTGGCGCAGTGGGTCGGGCAAACCGGCGTGCAGCTCCAGCCGCTGGTCGATGCACTGCGCGAAGCCGTGCTGGGCCAACGCGTGATCCATGCTGACGAAACCCCGGTGCAAATGCTCGCGCCGGGCGAGAAGAAAACCCATCGGGCTTACGTCTGGGCCTACAGCACCACGCCCTTCGCCGATCTGAAAGCCGTGGTCTACGACTTCAGCCCCAGTCGTGCCGGCGAGCATGCGCGCAACTTCCTCGGCCAGTGGAATGGCAAGCTGGTCTGCGACGACTTCGCTGGCTACAAGGCCGGTTTCGAGCAAGGCATCACCGAAATCGGCTGCATGGCCCACGCCCGCCGCAAGTTCTTCGATCTTCACGCGGCGAACAAAAGCCAACTGGCCGAACAGGCACTGCACGCGATTGGCGGCTTGTACGAAATCGAACGGCAAGCACGGGACATGAGCGATGAAGAACGCGGGCGAATACGGCAGGAAAAAGCTTCGCCGATCCTCGACGCGCTGCATGACTGGATGCTGGCCCAGCGTGATCGGGTGCCCAACGGATCAGCAACGGCGAAAGCCTTGGATTACAGCCTCAAACGCTGGCTGGCACTGACTCGCTATGTCGAGGATGGTGCTGTGCCCATCGACAATAATCCGGTCGAGAACCAGATTCGGCCATGGGCGCTAGGCCGCTCGAACTGGTTGTTTGCCGGATCGCTACGCAGCGGAAAACGAGCGGCGGCGATCATGAGCCTGATCCAGTCGGCCCGCATGAACGGACATGATCCGTATGCCTATCTCAAGGATGTGCTGACACGACTGCCGACGCAGCGGGCAAGTGAGATCGATCAACTGCTGCCGCATCAGTGGATACCTGCCTGAATCACGCAAGGTGAGTTCGGCGTACGCTTACCCTTTTCTCGCGTTTTTCAACAGCGCTCCGTGCATTCTGGCAACTCCAGGAAGAGCCGCTGCCCATCGGGTATAGCCCCGTTTCCGCTCGAGAACCTCCCACCTCAAAAAACAAAACCCCCGGCACAGGCCGGGGGTTTTGTTGGGGCTCCATTCGACGCCGTCAGACGTCGAGGTTGGAAACCGCCAAGGCATTGCTTTCGATGAAGTCTCGACGCGGTTCCACAGCATCCCCCATCAGGGTGTTGAAGATCTGGTCCGCAGCGATAGCGTCTTCGATGGTGACCTTGAGCATGCGACGGACGCTCGGGTCCATGGTGGTTTCCCACAGCTGCTCGGGGTTCATCTCACCCAGCCCCTTATAGCGCTGGATGGTATGACGCTTGGTGCTTTCGGTCATCAGCCAGGCCAGGGATTCCTTGAAGCTGGCCACCGGTTTCTTGCGCTCACCACGTTGAACGTAGGCACCGTCCTCCAGCAGGTTGTTGAGCTGATCGCCCAGTTCGGTCACCTGGCGGTAGTCATTGCTCGCAAAGAAGTCGCGGTTGAAGGTGATGTAGTGGGACAGTCCGTGGGCAGTCTGTTCCACCTCCGGCAGCCAAAGGTGGCGCTCGCGGTCTTCGCGCAGGCTTGCGGTGTAGGTCAGACCGGACTTCTCGGCAGCTTTCAGGCGAGTCTGGAAGCCTTCAAGCCAGGACTGCATGGCAGCCTGGTCAGACAGCTGCTCTACGCTGACGCGAGGCAGGTAGATCATGTGCTCGGTCAGGTCCTGCGGGTAGAGGCGCGACAGGCGCTTCAGGGTCCGCATCACATTGCGGTAGACGTTCACCAAACGCTCGAGGGCTTCACCGGAGAGACCCGGAGCATTCTCGTTAACATGCAGACTGGCATCTTCCAGGGCCGACTGGGTCATGTATTCGTCCATGGCCTCGTCGTCCTTGATGTACTGCTCCTGCTTGCCCTTCTTCACCTTGTACAGGGGCGGCTGGGCGATGTAGACGTAGCCACGCTCGATCAGCTCAGGCATCTGCCGGAAGAAGAAGGTCAGCAGCAGGGTACGAATGTGCGAACCGTCGACGTCGGCGTCGGTCATGATAATGATGTTGTGGTAACGCAGTTTCTCGATGTTGTATTCCTCGCGGCCGATACCGCAGCCCAGCGCGGTGATCAAAGTGCCGACTTCCTGGGAGGACAACATCTTGTCGAAACGGGCTTTCTCCACGTTGAGGATCTTGCCCTTGAGCGGCAGGATCGCCTGGGTCTTGCGGTTACGCCCCTGTTTGGCCGAACCACCCGCAGAGTCACCCTCCACAATGTAGAGTTCGGAAAAGGCAGGGTCCTTTTCCTGGCAGTCCGCCAGTTTGCCCGGAAGGCCGGCGATGTCCAGGGCGCCTTTACGGCGGGTCATCTCACGGGCCTTACGAGCCGCTTCACGGGCGCGGGCAGCGTCGATCATCTTGCCGACGACTGCCTTGGCTTCGTTGGGGTTCTCGAGCAGGAAGTCGGCGAAGTACTTGCCCATTTCCTGTTCTACCGCGGTCTTCACCTCGGAGGACACCAGTTTGTCCTTGGTCTGCGAACTGAACTTGGGGTCCGGAACCTTCACCGAGATGATGGCCGTCAGACCTTCACGAGCGTCATCACCGGTCGTGGCGATCTTGTACTTCTTCGCCAGACCTTCCTGCTCGATGTAGTTGTTCAGGTGACGGGTAAGGGCGGAGCGGAAGCCCGCCAGGTGGGCACCACCGTCGCGCTGGGGAATGTTGTTGGTGAAGCAGAGGATGTTCTCGTTGAAGCTGTCGTTCCACTGCAGGGCGACTTCCACACCCACGCCGTCTTCTTCGCGCTGCACATTGAAGTGGAACACTTCGTTGACGATGGTTTTGTTGGTGTTCAGGTACTCGACGAAGGCCTTGAGGCCGCCTTCGTACTTGAACAACTCTTCCTTACCGCTGCGCTCGTCGCGCAGAACAATGCCCACGCCCGAGTTCAGGAAAGACAGTTCGCGCAGACGCTTGGCCAGGATGTCCCAGCTGAAGTGAATATTGGTGAAGGTTTCTGCAGAAGCCTTGAAGTGAACCTCGGTACCGGTGCCTTCGGTCTCACCGACCGGGCGCAGCGCGAACTGCGGGACGCCATGGCGGTAGATCTGCTCCCATACCTGGCCGGCACGGCGGATGGTCAGGCGCAGCTCTTCGGAAAGGGCGTTCACCACGGAGACACCTACGCCGTGGAGGCCGCCAGATACCTTGTAGGTGTTGTCGTCGAATTTACCGCCGGCGTGCAGTACGGTCATGATGACCTCGGCGGCAGAAACCCCTTCTTCCTTATGGATATCCACCGGAATGCCACGACCATTGTCACGGACAGTAATGGATTCGTCGGTATGGATAGTGATGCTGATTTCCGAGCAGAAGCCGGCAAGCGCTTCGTCGATAGAGTTGTCGACGACCTCGAATACCATGTGGTGCAGACCGGTCCCATCATCGGTGTCGCCGATGTACATACCGGGGCGTTTGCGTACGGCATCCAGTCCCTTCAGCACTTTGATGCTGGAAGAGTCGTACGTGTTGTTCTCGCTCATGCTTCACTCCCGATGATCGTGGGGCTGATACAGCCATGTTCCACGTGGAACATGGCGACCGGCGTATCCTTGCGCCAGCCGTCCCTCAGAAATTCATGGTCAACGCAGGTGATGAACACCTGGCAATCCAAATCTTCCAGCAATCGGCATAGTGCCTGCCGATGCTGTTCGTCCAACTCTGACGGTAAGTCGTCAACTAGGTAGATGCACTGGCCACGCTTCGCGTGCCTTACCAAGTGGCCTTGCGCGATTCTCAGTGCACAAACCACCAGCTTTTGTTGGCCGCGCGAAAGTATGTCGGCCGAATTATGTGCACCTGAACGCAACCGCAGATCCGCACGTTGTGGTCCGGCCTGGGTGTGCCCGATCTGTTGGTCGCGGAGGAGGGAAGTGGTCAACACTTCGGACAACTCGCGATCCTTATCCCACCCTCGGTAGTAACTCAGTGTGAGGCTATCGAGCTCAACAAGATCAGCCAGCGTCCGCTCAAATACTGGTTTCAACGCCTGGATATAGGACCGTCGATACTGATCTATTTCGTCGCTTGCAAGGCATAACTCGCGGTCCCAGGCCGCCTGCGACGCGGGGTCCAGTGTACCATGCCGGAGCCACGAGTTCCGCTGCCGCAGGGCCTTCTGGAGCCGTTGCCAGGCTGGCAGGAAGCGAGGTTCCACGTGGAACACTCCCCAATCCAGGAACTGCCGGCGAATCTTCGGCGCCCCCTCCAGCAGCCGAAAGCTGTCCGGGTTGATCAGTTGAAGCGGCAGTGTCTCGGCCAACTGGGCAGCGCTCTTTGCATTCTGCCCATCGATACGAATCTGAAATTCCCCCTGGCGATCTCGCGATATGCCGAGATTGCTCTGATTCCCTTCCGCAAGACTGACCTGGCCAAACACCGTGCAGGCGGGTTGCTCGTACTGAATGACCGGCTGCAATCGCGTGCTGCGAAAAGATCGAGCGAGACCAAGCAGATGAATGGCTTCCAGCAGGCTGGTCTTTCCGCTGCCATTGGCGCCGTAGAGGATATTGATGCGGGGGGAGGGGGAGAGGGTCACCGGCTGCAGGTTGCGCACACCGGTGACCGAGATACGGCTGAGGGACATTGAGTCGTTACAGGCGCATCGGCATTACGACATAGGAGGAATCGTCGTTGTCCGCTTCCTGGACCAAGGCGCTACTGTTCGCGTCTGAGAGAATCAGACGTACCTGTTCGGTGGACATGACGCCCAGAACATCCAGCAGGTAGCTCACATTGAAACCGATCTCCAGGTTGCTGCCGTTGTAGTCCACGGCCACTTCCTCTTCCGCCTCTTCCTGCTCCGGGTTGTTGGCCTGAATCTTCAGCAGGCCGGACGCCAGGGTCAGACGGATGCCGCGATACTTCTCGTTGGAGAGAATGGCAGTGCGGCTGAACGCTTCGCGCAAAGCCTGACGGTCGCCAACAACCAGCTTGTCGCCGCCTCTGGGCAGCACGCGCTCGTAATCCGGGAACTTGCCATCCACCAGCTTGGAGGTGAAGGTGAACTCGCCCGTGGTCGCACGGATGTGGTGCTGGCCGAGAACGATACGAACTTCGCCGTCCTGTTCAGTAAGCAGGCGCGCCAGCTCCAGGATGCCTTTGCGCGGCACGATGACCTGATGGCGATCGACGCCGTCGATCCCGGCTTCCATGGCGCACATTGCCAGGCGGTGACCGTCAGTGGCGACAGCGCGCAGGATGCCGGCATTCACTTCCAGCAGCATGCCATTGAGGTAGTAACGAACGTCCTGCTGGGCCATGGCGAAGCTGGTGCGCTCGATCAGTCGACGCAGCTTGCTCTGCACCAGGCTGAAGTTAAGCGAACCGGGACCTTCTTCCACTGTCGGGAAGTCATTGGCCGGCAGAGTGGAGAGCGTGAAACGGCTACGGCCAGCCTTGATGAGCAGCTTTTGCTCGTCAACGCGGATGTCGATCAGCGCATCGCTCGGCAGGCTTTTGCAGATATCCATCAGCTTGCGCGCCGGTACGGTGATCTCACCTGGCTCAGCCGGTTCTTCCAGGGCGACGCGCCCAACCAGCTCGACCTCGAGGTCAGTACCGGTCAACGATAGCTGTTGGCCTTCGACTACCAGCAGCACGTTGGAGAGGACCGGCAAGGTCTGGCGGCGCTCGACGACGCCGGCGACCAGTTGCAGGGGTTTCAACAGGGCTTCGCGTTGAATTGTAAAATGCATGGTCTAGTCCCTTGCCTCTTGGGCTGCGGTCAGGTGGTCAGTGTACGCAGCAGATTCTTGTAATCCTCGCGGATGTCCGCGTCGGATTCCCTTAATTGCGCAATCTTACGACAGGCATGGAGCACCGTGGTGTGGTCTCGTCCACCGAACGCGTCGCCGATTTCCGGCAGGCTGTGGTTGGTCAGCTCCTTGGACAACGCCATGGCGACCTGACGCGGGCGGGCAACCGAGCGCGAACGACGCTTGGAAAGCATGTCGGACATCTTGATCTTGTAGTACTCGACTACAGTGCGCTGGATGTTGTCGATGCTGACCAGCTTGTCCTGCAAGGCCAGCAGGTCCTTGAGCGACTCACGGATCAGCTCGATCGTGATCTCCCGCCCCATGAAGTGGGCATGGGCGATCACGCGCTTCAGTGCACCTTCGAGCTCACGCACGTTCGAACGGATTCGCTGGGCAATGAAGAAGGCCGCATCGTGAGGCAGATCGACTCTGGCCTGTTCGGCCTTTTTCATCAGGATCGCGACGCGGGTTTCCAGCTCCGGTGGCTCGACCGCAACGGTCAGGCCCCATCCAAAGCGGGATTTAAGACGTTCTTCCAGGCCTTCGATTTCCTTCGGGTAGCGATCACTGGTGAGGATCACCTGCTGACCACCCTCCAGAAGGGCGTTGAAGGTATGGAAAAACTCCTCCTGCGAACGCTCCTTGCGGGCGAAGAACTGAATGTCGTCGATGAGAAGCGCGTCCACCGAACGGTAGAACCGTTTGAACTCATTGATAGCGTTCAGCTGCAGAGCCTTGACCATGTCCGCGACGAAACGCTCGGAATGCAGGTACACGACCTTGGCATTCGGATTCTTCTTCAGCAGATGGTTACCCACAGCGTGCATCAAGTGCGTCTTGCCAAGACCAACGCCGCCATAGAGGAACAGCGGGTTGTACCCGTGCTTGGGGTTGTCTGCCACCTGCCATGCCGCAGCACGGGCCAGCTGGTTGGACTTGCCCTCGACGAAATTCTCGAACGTGAAGGTACGGTTCAGATAACTGGTGTGCTTCAGCGCACCTTCGACCTGAACGGCGCGCTCGGTACGAATCGCCGGCGCAGGCACCACCGACGCCAGCGGGTCGAGATTGTCGCGGGTTTCTTCCACGGTCTCGACGCGCATCTGCGAGGGCGCCGGAGCAGGGGGTGGAGGCGGTGCCATGACCGGCGGAGGCGGAGGCGGCGCCTTCCGGGGAGCCGGGCTACGCTTGCTGCCTATTAATAAGGAAAGGGCTGGCGCCAGGCCATTGCCACGTTCGCCGAGCAACTCGAGGAGTCGGCCCATGTACTTTTCGTTGACCCAATCAAGCACGAACCGGTTAGGCGCATAGACGCGCAGCTCGTCTCCATCGGCTTCAACCTGCAACGGGCGGATCCAGGTGTTGAATTGCTGGGCAGGCAGCTCATCGCGCAGGAGTTCCACGCACTGCTGCCAAAGTTCCACTGACAC